>CBDULZ010000012.1:0-76517 GCA_965368185.1 uncultured Kriegella sp. | reverse complement strand
AAGCTCGCTCAATCGTTTGGCCGTTTCGTCCTTGGCCGCACCGCAGATGATGTTCGCACAGTTGTCATAGATGACATCGGCCAGTTCCCGTCCATAATCCAGAATAAGCTGCCCGACGCTCTGCAAGCCCAAAATGGTAGCGATCTTGTTTTCCCTACCGGTATCGATAATGGTACGCAACAACATGATGAACAGGGTGGGTACCTCGTCGATAAGCAGTGCCATTTGCCGCTTGCCCGGTTTGTTCACCCGTTTGAGAATAGTATTCATATACAGGCCCAAAGGTGCGGAATAGACTTCTTTTCGTTCGGGATTGTTCTGTAGGGAAACTATTTTGGGATATCGGGGATCGTTCACGTCCAAACTGAAATCATTCCCGGACATAACATAAAAGATTTCCTTGGTCGCAATGCTGGAAAGGCTTATTTGTACCGTACTGGTCTGGCCCGATAATTGTTCCATGGCTTCTTTTTCCAAAGCATCCCGAAAGGGAACCAATATTTGGCGTACCTCTACGTCCTTGGTCATGATCTCCATCAGGATATCGATCTTTACGGTGGTCAGAATGGCCAGATGCCCTGGGGTACAGAGATACTTGCCTGTTTCTTCCGACTTCTTTTTAAGGTACCAGATGCAGCCCCCGGTATAACTGATCGCACTACGCGAAAAATAGTCCTGTCTCTTGATCCATTCGGGATTCAGGTTTTTCATAAGGGTGGTGGCCGTATCGATGGCGTCCGATTGGTTCACCAGACCGTATGGATCCATGGGGTTGTTCCGGTGGGTCATCCGAAGGTCATCAAAACAAATACGGTACAGCTTCGGGAAGGGCATTTCGGAATCGTTCCCGTGTTTTTTTATGGCCTCCTGCAAATATCCGAATGCCTTTCGGGTAAGCGTATCGAACTTAAAATCGTAGATGACCATGGCAAATTTTTTGTCGATGAACTGGGCCATGATCTCCTCGATAACGGAAAAGGATTTACCGCTCCCGGGAGTGCCGATAACCAACAAGGCCCTGAAAAGATTGACAAAATTGATCCATCCCGTTCGTTTCTTTCCGTTGTGGGAATAGGTGTAGGGAATATTGGCGGAATATGGGGTGTCGATCCGGTTCCCGGTTTGCTCAAAGGTTTCCTTTGTATCGTTGAAGGGGTCTTCTTTTGCCGGGTTCATAAAGTCCAAAAACTGGAACAACCGCATCCCGTAGGTCATCAATCCCAAGTAGGCCAGTAAAAGAAGTACCATGGATGCCCACATCCCCAGTTCTGAAGTTCCGTAACACCACCATGACACAAACAGGAAAATCAAGGACGCGAGAAAGCCCAAAATATTATTTTTACGGTCGACCCCATCTTTTTTGACCGGACGATACATCATAATGCCGCCCATCAATAGCCCTAAGAGGAGCAGACGGGCAACCATGCCATGGGAAGGCAGTCCGGACCGGAGTAGAAAAGCATGGATAGCGTCGAAGAATGCCTGATGCCCATGGTGGAATACGTACAGCGCATACTGCTCCCGAAATAGGATAATCGCAAAATGGAAGGCGGACAGGTACATGCCCATATATCCTCTGTTCTTATCTTGCATATCCCTTTCTTTTCGGGGTTTTCCTTTTCTGCTTTGTAATTGTCTTCATATCAGGTTCACTGGTTGACAACCGGACTTTTTTTTTACCGAGATCAGTTCCTCGTTCCAATCCTTCCTAGTGGGGGATTTGTCTATTTTCAAGGTGCTATGGACGAAACATTGCGAAAGTGCTTCCACCGCCAGCCGCCAATAGGTTCTTGAATGTTGGGGGAGTCGGGCTATCTTGTCCAAGTCCAGTTCCCAGACCACTTTGTCGCGATAACAGATAGCCTTTTGTAGTCCTCCGGGGATTCCACCAGGGCAGTTGGAAATGTGGTTATTGATGTAATCGGTATCCTGTTCCATGTCAGTGCCAGATTTGGACAGATAATTCAATTTCAGGCGCATCACGGGGCGTTTCCAGTCCGTTTCTATAAATACTCGTGTCGACTTACGATTGAGCCAATGGCTCAAAAACACGAGATCGTATCGCATACCCTCGATATCATGGTCGAAGGCTAAATGAAGCGGGAGGTCATGTGAGCGATTTACTTTATTGTACCATTGAAGGGACTGCTCAAGTTTCTTGTTGTCGATATGCCCTGATAAGGATATATAAAAGACATTTGGACGATCGTGAAGCTCATGGTGGGCCATGGCATCAAAACCGCTCTCCACGCATACCACTTTTTCCGCTTTAATTTCCGGATTCGAAACAAAAAGGTACTCATAGCGTTCGTTCAGGAACAACCTGAACTTTTTTGTTTTTCCGTCCTTTCGATCTCGATAAGGCTTGTTGTAGAGCGTATAATTTTTGATTTTGCCATCCGACCCGTACTTGGGAAGGGCGATGTTGGCGATACGTCCAGCGTTGTCATTGATATGGAAGGCATTGAAGATTCGGCCCTTGAACGCCTCTGATTCGAGCGTTTTCAAAGAGAGCCCGCGGCCCTCTGTCAAATAAATCGGTCTGGTCAGGGCATCGATATGGTAGCGCTCTTCAAGGCTAGTGGGGCCATTGCTTTTCTTTCGCACCTTCGTGGGAGGCGGTTCGGGATATTCCCTTTGTATAACGCCCAATCCCTGTTTTATGGCCTCGTAAAAATTGGCGGAACGTCTGAGCAGGTATTTAAAAAATCGCCCCTTGTCCAAAGAATCATTGCGATTAAAATAGGTTACTGGGTTTCTTTTTGTCTGCAGGACGATGCGTTCCGCCTCCTTGCCGAATTCCTGTGAGCCCGAACTTTTTTTGAGAAGCCGGTAGCCCTGAGCGATCAGATATCGGGGAAAATCGACCTCGCCGTTGATTTGCGAGATTAAATGTTTATAGTGCTCCGGATTTTTGGAATAGTTTTTCATTTTAACGTAGGAGTTGTTGGAAGCATTCCGCATAGCTATGTGAATACCAATCGTTTATTTTGCGAGGATGGTGTAGATAAAAAAAAGGCCGCCCGTTACGGACGGCCCTTTGTCAGGTCAACCGATTAGACCTTCATGCCCCTGCTCGACTTTTTTTTTACTTCGGGGCTTACCTCCATCTTTTTGGCCTTTTCCAAATCGACTTTTTTGGTAATAAAGGTCTCCCTACGTGGGGACCAAGATACCAAATAGGGTTTGGTGCCGTGGACCTTGCTCTTGATCTCCATTTCGAGCTCCTGGCCCCTGTTGAGCGCATCGGCCTGTTTTGCGGTCAAGGTTCTTCCATAAAAATAGGTGTTCGTGGAAAGTACCGGCTTGGTACGGATGTCCCGGACCTTCGGCTCGTAATAGGCCAGCTTTTGGAAGACCTCCCCGTCGTTGGTACTTCCTTGGAACATGACGAATTCCTTTTTGTCCATCATGCGGTCGAATTCATCGGCACTAAAACTATGGTTGTAGGCCCACGCCTTGTCCAGCGTCACATCTTCGTTTCTTCGGTACTGGACATCCAATCTGGAGCCCATATTCCTATCATATACCATTTGGATCATCTTGACACTTTCCTTGAGCTCGCCTTCCGAAACATAGGTGCCTTCATAAAAATGTTCTTTCCCCTCGGTCAGATTATCACGTACACTAGGGGAGAGTTTTTCAAAACTGATATAATGGCCCTTCAACTGTTCTTCGAGATCTTTGTAAGCGAATTTCTGATCTATGGATTTAATGGGTTCAAAATACTTCTTGTTTTTTGGGACGTTGAACGACTGCCCGTCATTGGTCATAACGGATGCCTTTCCGTCCTGCTCTCCGGTTACGGTGGCCCTCTGCCACCTTTGGTTCACTTTTACGAAAACCTTTTCTGCTTGTTTTTCCATTTTTCAAGTTTTAATTAAGGATTAATAAACAATTGTTAACTTTGTAATTCTGGATATGACATTTCCATTTTTCATGTCCGGAATTAAGGATTGAAGGGGGCGGGAGCGCCCCCTTTATTTATACGGCCATCCTAAAGGCCTTTAATTTTTCGGTTCCGCCATAGGCTCCTTCCTTTTCGAACTCCAGTGCCCAATTGGCGTGTACGGGCTTTACGATTTCCACGGTCTTGCCCATATAGTGTCGATAATAGCTCCATAGAAAATAGCGAAGTGCGTTTACCTCAAAGGGAATACGGCATAGTACCCACTGTTTTTCCCTGGTCAGTACGATGCTCTTTCGGTTCAGAAGGCTTTGGTCGGTAACCTTATTGTATTTTGAATATTCCTTTGCTAGACTCCCATTATATTTCAGTACCTCGTTGTGGAGTTTTGCCAATGGTTTTTGGTCTTCGGGATCGAAGCGGACGGCCAAATGATCCTTGCCCACCCTGAACAGAAAACGGGAATCGTTGATAAAGGAAATAAGCATCAGGTCATGGATATAGCCTTCTATTTTTGATGATCCGGTAAAGCTGAGCACCATTTTTTTCAGTTTGGTACGTTTTAGTATTTGTACCAGCAATTTCGAGGTCTCGTAATTAATGTCGGAAATTGTGAGATAAACCACATCCTCCAATTTGAACCTTTGATGAAAGGCCATGGCCTCGATGGGGTTACGGAGTACTACCAAATGCTTTATCGTACCGGGCACCTTGCTGAACCAGACCGATGTGGAAATATCGCTCTCCGCAACAAGGGATAGCTTTCCATCCTTCTCGGTTCCATATCCCGTTAGGGTGTTGGCCAAATTTCGGTAGGGGAAATATAACTGGCCTTCCGGATTTTCGTAAATGCGGTTCTCGAAAATGTCGGAACCGGCACCCTCCAGGTTTTTCGTTCTTAGAGACAGTTCCTCGGCGAATGTTTCAAAATGGTTGAAATCATTGTCAACAGCTTCAAGCGAATCGGCTGGGCGGTCATTTAGAAAAAGTTCTACCTTTTTTTCAAGTTCGGTGTAGAAATCTTCGATTTTGGTCCACAAGCCAGTTTTTCCCTCTGCATCCGTTCGGGAAAGGCGCTCCAATATGAAGTCGAAGGAAGTAAGCTTTGTTTTTGGAGCACTGGGTTTATAGTATCGGTACCCCGATTCGGTTTGGATAACGATATAACGTTCCTTTCCTAATTTATAGGAGAGGAACCTATCCGTTTTTCGCCAGACTTCAAGCCCGAAATAATCCATTAAGGCCGGTAGGTCAAGTGTTGCATCAAATTTTCGCCATCTGTTATTCATATTTGTAAAAATTACCTATATTTGTAATAATTACAACAAATATAAATAATTTTTTTAACTATCAAAATTTTATTTACGACCGCTTGCAATAATTGATTATGAGTGCATGGAAGAACATTAAGAAAGCCACTATAGTTTGGATAAAGGGATACGCCCAAAAGGTGGGTGGCGTGACTAATTCCGAGGATAGCAATCATTTTACCCCGCAAAACAGTAGCTACTGGATTTTTGTCGGGCTGTTCTTTCTTTGCTTCGCCGCCAACCGATTTTTTTACGATAAAGCCCAAAATACCATGGACCTCGGAAACCTAACCGGACAAATAAGAAATCCCATAACCGAGGAACCGCAAGAAGACTTGGTTTACCAAAAGCTTCACGACCTGTTATATGACTTGGAAAGTTTCGGACAAATGAATCGGTTGAAACCATACCTGCCCTTGCGACCCCAAGTCTTGGACAGCGTACCCTCGGCGGTTCCCCTCTTCCGTGAGCGTTATGTACTGTCTAGTTCCTACGGAAACCGCCACCATCCCGTACACCGTGTTACAAAAAAGCATTTTGGGGTCGATTTGGCCGCGGAGAAGGGCACCCCGATTTACTGTACAGCTGCCGGAAGGGTGGCCCATATCGAAAACAATCCCAGTGGCCATGGTCTGCATGTCGTTATATCACATGCCCATGGTTTCAGTACGCTCTACGGACACATGGAGTCCGTGGCTGTCACCAAAGGGGAAGCACTCGATGCCCATGATTTCATTGGAACCGTGGGTAGTACCGGAATATCCACAAGCCCCCATCTGCACTATGAGGTCATCAAGGATGGTATCAGGATAAATCCCGCACCATCGTTCAACCTAAAATATGAGGTGTATTCCAATTTGAAAATTGATTAGCTAGATGGAAATAAAATTTCACCATATCAGTCGTTTCTCCATAAAACTTTTGTACCGAGGCAAAAATTTTGTATCCCGATTTCTGGACCCCAATTTCGACACGTTTAAAAGATTTGAATTCAAGGCCATTCCGACCGATCAGCTGAACGATGTTAGGAAGTTGAGATATGTCCGGAATCTGGAATTGGCCGAATCGGGTTTTATCAACAACACAGTAAAAGAGCAGCTTGCATTTTTAAAAAGCAGGAACCTATTGTTCCAAAAAAATCAAAATATGGTTCCCGCGGGCCGTATATCCGTTCACGAAGACGAAAATAAGCTGATAAAGTTGTTATTGGGATATAACGAGACGGAGGATAAGGCTTACCTATCCTTTACTAACGTGAACAATTGCCCGGTCTGGCAGAACTATACCACATCGCTTCTTAAGGAAACCGTCCAGCGTCTCTACCCCTCCAGATCCGACTACTTATTTATGAAACACAGGTATTTCGAAAGGGACGTGGAACATTTGGATTCGGGAATCCAAAAGAAATTGCGCGGTATTTTCAATGATACCTTGCAAAATATCCATTCGTATAACCGGTATCTGCAAAACGGTATCCAGCCTATTGCGGTGCCGCTGGCTGACTTAACGAATCTTTCGAATGAGCTACCAGTTCAAATCGAACAGGGGCCGGAGGGACTTTTCGTTCCCGTGACTATCGGAAAAAACTTTGTCGTCCTAACGCCCTATCTGAAAGTCGCCAATGGTAAAAACCGCCTTTATCTTTCGGCACTGGAGTTCCGTTCCCTGCTTGAAAAAAAATCGATAAGCGTACTTGGTGAAACCAAATACGGTGTTTCCCTCGGCATTCATGGGAACAAAATCTACCTGAAGGCTAACGATGAGGGAGCTAATACGGATTCTTTGAAACAATGGACTTTACTGGATGATTTTTTGGAGTCGAAAAATGCCCCAAAACGATTAAAGTATGAGGTCACCAAAAACCTTGTTGAAAGAAAGGACTTTATGGTGGCGCTGGACGAGATCCCCATACGTCCGACAAAGGATATCCTACTGCTAAAAAAGCATTATGCTTCTGGAAAAACCTATTTTGCCGTTACACAAAACGGCAAAAAACCGAAGGCTGCCGATTATAGGCCCATTACCGATTTAAGAAACAAATATCCCCTTCATTATGCCGCCTATCGAGAATATGTAAACGAAGCCGATTCTTTACAGCCATTGAGGGCAAAGGAAAAAAAAGGAATTAAAATATCATTTTGACACCATGGTTTTTGAGATAAAGGTTACCGATTCGACCGGACGCCCAATACTTAAGGATGCTTTTTACTTAGAGAGTATCACCACAATGCTGGATTTTTCTTCGGGGGTATTGCGACCGTTGAGCGAATCCACAGAGGAAAATGCCTATGAGCTTATTATTTCCTCCGAAAAGGATTGTCACGTTTTTCATCGCTTCGATTCACTTGATGCCGTGATGCAATTCAAAAATGCTTTGTACGGGCACCTAATCGAACTGAATGAAACCCCGTTCCGAAACATGGATAACACCAACGATTTGACACATTACAACGAACCCTATAAAACGATATAGACCATGACACATGAAGAACTATTGCTTACTACGGAAACTCAAAAGTTCCGAGCCGAACATCAGGAAACGATCAAGGACTGGGAGCAGCAGCTTGCCAACGGCGAATGCAGCCCCGACCTTCATTTCTGTTTTTATGCATTGGAGGACTATCCGAACCTGACCGCACGTTTGGACGTAGCGGAGTACCGTATTGATTTCGCAATAAACGCCCATATCCTTCACGCCAAATTACAGGAACAGTTTCTCGAGGATGGACATACCGGGCCGATTGCCCTTGAACACGCCAACGACGAGCTGTTGAATATCTATAGGGCGCTCAATGAGAAAGAGCCGGAAGGAAAGGCAACCATATTCAAATACCTTCAATAGTCCGCGATGAAGAATGATATTTTGGCGCGCATTCTTGAGACGATAAAAACGGCAAATCCGGGTAATTTTTATATCAATAATGGCGGCTTGGCAAAATTGGGACAGCTGTTGTTCTATCCTTCAAAAGGAAAGGAGAAAGTAGGGCATGAGCTCTTACAAACTATCGAAAAAGCGTTTCCGGAAACCTCGAAAGAAATTCTCGATTCCCTGAAACGATACCATTTGACCAGCTATTATACACCAAAAGAGCTAATCGAGTATAAGATCAATCTGCTGAAAAAAAATGGTTTCGAGCCTAATCATATTCTGGAGCCTTCGGCCGGAAACGGGGCCTACGTTCAACAGCTAAAAAAAGCCTTCCCCAACGCTAAAATAACCGCTTTGGAACCGGATATCCTGTCCTTTGAAATTTTAAAGGCCAATAATATCAAAAGTCCGAACGTGACGATGCTCAACATCCCTTTCGAGGAATTCTATTTGAATCATGCAAAACAGGGGAAATTTGATTTGATCATGACCAATATTCCTTTTGGGGATATCCCGATTACCAAGGCCTACCAGCACGATTATCTTACTGAACCTACCCTTAAGAACGTTGGCAATTATTTCAATGTATACGTACCTAAAATGGTTCGACAAGGCGGCATTACAGCCTTGATTACCTCTTCGGCCTTCGCCGAACGAAGTGCCTATAATGGTTTTAGACAAAGGATCTTAATGGAAAACGATTTGCTGCTGGCCAATCGATTCAACACGGATCTGTTCTCTAAAGAAGGGACAAAGGTCGTATCGGATTTATTGGTCTATCGAAAGAACACGAACAAAAACGTCCTTTCCGAAAGTGAAATGCAATTTGTCAGAACGGATATCATTGAGTTGGAAGGCCAAAGTTTTTTAACCAATCGATTCTTTAAGGCGCATACGGAACAGGTCAACGGCAGTCCAAAACTTGGTTTTTTCCATAACCGACCGAGTATGGTGATCGAACCTGATGGTACATCCTTGTCAGAGTTTTTGGAACGGCAGTCCAATAATTTCGATTTTGTGACAATCGCTCCACCTCGAACGACCGAAAAAGTTCTGGAAACCGTTACTCAAGCATCAGCACCCAAAGAAGAGGAACCTATAGCAGCCCCGCCCTCTGAATTGGGTGTTGGTTCCGTGCCGATAAAATTGCAGGACAACGATGCCAAACAATTTACCCGCCTATTCTTTGGCAGCTACAATTTTGACAAAAAGGGAACGGTCTTCTTTTACACGGACCCCCACAGCATTAGAAAAGTACCGATTAAAATTACCGAGCTGATACGGGATTACGCCCGAATGCGGAACGACCTGGTGCTTTTGAACCTGAACATAAATAAAGGCAGACTTTCGGAAAAGGATATTACCCAACGCTTTCAGGATATCGATTACCAGTTGGACACTTTCCATTTCAAATGGGGACCCCTGAAGGGGCATCTGATATTTCTAAAAGATGATCATTACTTTGAGCAAGTTCGTCAACAGTTCGAGAAAAAATTGGAAGGCCAAAGCTATGGTAAAAACCCCGAGTTTACCCTGCAACGCTTTTTACGATCGAAACCCGTAGTACGGGTAGCGAAACAAATACCGGAAACCAAGGAGCAACTACATACCACGGCAGAAGAAAAACGGTTTGAGAATCCTGAAGAAATGGCGCGCTACCAGTTCGACCAAAATGGGAAAATCGATATCGGCGAAATAGCAGAGGCATTCAAGACCAATGAAAAAGATCTGTTACTGACCGGACTCGAAACCCGTTCTTTTTTTCTCGAACCCGATCCGCAATCCGGAACAGGATATAGAACAGTTCCCTATTTTTTATTTTCCAGCGGCTACATCCAAGATAAGATCGATTACGTTAAAAACAATACTCCACCATACGAGATCGAATCGGCTATAATGGAACGGGCCTTATCGGATCTGTTGCCCGTTAAACTGGACCTGAACGACATCGAATTCAATTTCGAAAGCCATTTTATCCCCATCACCGCGAAGGAATCTTTTTTAAAGGAACTCATAAACGAAAAAGTGCGCATTAATGTAGGCCAGTTCAACTCAACTTTGACACTCCTATTTCCAAGGGATTATAATTTAGAGGCCCACGAACGTTTTAGTGTAGTACTGCACCGTGAGGTCAAGGCGGGTTATAAACGGATATTGCAGCATTTCGCGGAAAACAGGTATCCCGTCATTTTCACTTCTTACAAGGACAGTTCCGGAATGACCGTCAGAAAGTTGGATAAGGACGCGACCCTAATGGCACAAAATCTGTACGAGGAACTACAGCTTCATTTCAAATCCTTTATCGAAGGGCGTCAAGAACTGAAAGCTACTATTGAAGATAACTACTACCAAGCTTTTTTGGCCGATATCAACATTACCGTACCCAAAAATTGGCTCACCTTTCCCGACACCTTGGTGTACCCGCCCTATCAGCATCAAATCGATTCTACCCTGTTCGGTCTCACAAAGGGAAGCGCCCTGAACGACCATCAGGTGGGGAAGGGAAAGACCCTTTCTATGGCAATGTTGGGCTATAAATTGAAACAACACAGGAAAAGTGAGCGCACTATGCTACTCACGCTAAAAAGTGTAGCCCCACAAATCGAGGCGGAAATCAGGGCAAACTTTCCTGAGCTGAACATCCTACGGTTGAGTTCCAAGAACATGGCCAAAAACAAGCGGCCCAAAACCTTACGCACTATACAGAACAATAAATCCATTGACCTGATTATCGCCGAACATGGACATTTAAAGCAAATACCGAAACAGCGAAACTTTGTACTGGAGACCTTGGAAGAAAAAATCGAGATGATAGAGCAGGATTTGGAAACTGCGAAACAATATGGAAATGGTAAGGAATCCAAGAAATTGATCAAAGGCATGATCAAACGAAAGGAGCACTTGGAAGACAAGCTGCAGACCACCCTAAAAAAGTTGAAAGAGCGTTCGACGGAAACCGAAACCACCTTGACCGATTTGGGTATCGAAGCCCTGATGATAGACGAGGCACATTATTTCAAAAATATAGGTTTTACGACTCGGCATCAGAATGTTTCAGGTCTTAACAGTCATTCGGACAGTCAACGGAACCTCGACCTTGAGATCAGTATCAAATCCGTTCATGCGCGGATGGGAACGGATAATAATATCTTTTTTTATAGCGGTACGCCTTTGAAGAACTCCGTCACGGAACTGTACGCCTATCAACGTTACCTGACGCCATCGGCATTGAAACGCAAGAACATTTTTAATTTCGATGCTTGGGCCTCTATATTTCTGAAGCAAAGGGTAAGTATTGAACCCAATATATTCGGAGACCCAAGAATGCATGCCCGCTTTCGGTACTATACCAACCTCCCCGAACTGAGCAAGATGTACAATTCCTTTACGCACATCTGCCGGGACAAGCATTTCAAAACACATGACTTAGAAGCAGATAGGGAGTTTGTGATTTTAGAGTCTACTCCGGCATACGAAGAACTTAAGCAAGCATCCCTGGAGTTTACCAAGAACCGAAACCAAAAGGCACTTTTCAAGTTGCCCATTTATGATGACGAGCAAATGAAATCCGCACATATTACCGCTTTGAATATCAACCGATCTCTTCTGATTGATCCCTTGGCCAAGGATAATTTGGCTGTGAAATTTACAGAACTCGATCAGTTCAAACTGCAACGGCTCTGTCACGATGTAGCCGGACTTTACAAAAAAACATCGGAACACAAAGGGGTATGTTTGGTATTCTCCGACTTGAACGTTTGGAAATCGGGCCAGTACAATTCCTACGATACGGTGCGCGGGATACTTCGTGAAGAATACGGCATCCCTGCAAATGAAATTGCTTTGGCACAAGAGGAAAAAGCAAGGAATAGAACCGATAAAATGCAGGAGAAAATCCGAAGCGGCGAAATAAGGATAGCTCTGGGCAGTACCCAAGTATTGGGCACGGGCACCAACATTCAAAAAAGGGTGGTGGGCATCTTTCATATGGATATTCCGTATTCCCCCGATGCTTTTGACCAACGGGCTGGGCGCGGTCTGCGAAAGGGCAATGATGTGGCCCAACTGTATGGCAATACGGTGGTAGAACGGTTCTATGGTATCAAGGATTCTACGGATATTTTTTCCTATTCACTGAACACCCATAAGGAAAAGTTTCGGGAGCAGATTCGGGAAGCCGACCCGAACAAGCGCGTTTATGACGACTTGGTACCAGATGATAAGAGCCTTTCCTACGAACAGATGCAGGCGGCCCTTATAGGGGATATGGATCAGTTTCAATTGGTAAAGCTTTCCGACGATCTTAAGTTTTTACAGTCACAGAAGCGATTGCATGAACTTAACAAGGCCAATTCCTTTAAGGCCGTTGAACGGATCGAGAAGGAGAACAAACATATAGTTTCCCAATTGGTCGAACTGGAAAGCGTACAAAAGGAAATTAAAGGTTTTAACTTGCCAGCTGATGAAAGTGCATTCGAGGATCTGTCTCAATTAAAAAAAGGATTGAACCTTCTTATTTCGAATTCCGTTCTTATCTCCAAAGAACTCGAAACTATGCCGCCTAAGAAGTTCATTGGGCATCTTGGCCTTACAATTGTCGAACGGTCAAAGCTAAACTTGAACATTCAAAAACATAAAAGAGTCGCCCATTTGCCCACTCTTGATGCGAATCTGGTTTTTCAAGCGGAATATGTGCCTTCGAACGAGCATTATCTTTACTCTTTTAGATTAGAATTCAAAAACATACATATTTCAGGTAGAAAACAGCAGCGTTTCGACCCTGAAAAAGTGGCCATGCAACTTATCAAGTTATGTCAAAAGGTGGTGAGTGAAATCAAATCGAAAAAATTCGATTTGGATTATAACCTACGCTCGATGGAAACCCATCGTAAGAAAACGGCTATTGGTTTTCCGGATGAAAAGATGACTAAGATGCAGGTATTAAAACATGAAATTAAAACGCTCAAACGGAAACGGGCAGTTTAAGGTTAGTGGAAAACAATGTCCATACCACCCAGAAAAATTTGATATGATGCACAGTCTAAAATAATCTCAAAAACTTTCTCGAATCTTTCCAAAAATTAGAAACACCGCATTTTATTGTTACGCAAAAACCTGTTCCAACGCCCCTTCGGGGCGTATTTTGTGGTTAGGGAAAGAAGAAGTCAAGGGTGGCATTTGGTCTGATTTTATGGGTATTCCCGAAAGTTTGGGTGTATCTTGAAGGTAGTTAAGTGATTGTATAACAAGAAAATACCTCTTCAAGATGAGCAATTTTTTTTCGACCCTGAAACAGATGGGTATCGAACAGTACGGCATAAGTATACTGTTCGATGATGAGATGGTCAGCGTATCCGTACTTCCCAAATCGAACGCCAAGGACAAGGCACTCCAATCCCTAAAACCACTTACCCTACGGGGAAACGTTACGGAAGTGGACGAGAAATTCTTTCAAATACTCCAAAAACCCTTGGAACAGACCAAAGCCCTTTTTAGGAATACAGTAGCCTTTGAAAAATCCTTAAAGGAAACCGAACAAAAGACCCAACGGGCGAAAAAGAAAAAGGAAACGACCGCCAAGAAAGTGACCGAGCTTAAGCAACTCTTAAAGGAGAAGGGCTTTAATCCGATGCAAGACCACAAAAAAGCTACAGACCTTGCCACCGCAATTTTGAAGATCGACCCTGAACACAGAGAAGCCAAAAAAGTCATTGATAATATGAAAGCATACGACAACCCTCAACTCTTTCAATAATGGAAATCGCAACGATCGAACGCAAATACGTTTACCAAAACGGTAACAACAACTCCATAGAATTGGATGACATCGATTACAACTTGACCCATGAGCAGATTATGGAACACTATGCACAACTATATGCAGAACTCACCAACGCTAACATCATGGACAAGGGTATCGTAAACGGCTACCATGAAATCCACTTTAAGACCTTGGCAGGAACAAAAGGATAACCCAATGAACGTAGACGAATTTTTAAGACAAGAACAATGCACACCGCAATACAGATCCAACCCATCAAAAGAACTCGCACCGTTCCACGACCGATTATTTCGGGCGGTACAACAGAATCACTACCAAAAGGGAACGCAAAGACCCAAAGTACTACAACCGAAAGTATTTCCCTTTCTGACATAAGCGCTGCGCCAGTTCTTGCCCAACCTTTAGTTAGTGAAGAATACGAAGTGGACATAAAGGCACTAGCCCGATTAATGGTAAACATAACCCGAAATTTTACTGGTAATATCGACGATTGGCAATTCTCGGTTTCCGATAGTCTGGACGATTTGATACTTCGTTGTACGAATAGACTTAATGCAAAGGGCAATATCCATCATATCGAAGTGTTACAGGACGGTGCACATTTACGGCTCATACTGAAACGGTTCATCGCCAACCGCAGTACGGTGTACTTTGTTCCCGTCCGTCCGATTATCGGACTAAGGCACCGAAACCGACCACTTTTTCACATTCTGCTGTCCTTCGTCAAAAGCCTGCCCTACGGTGGCCTGTTCCCTAGCTGTGAATCAAGAATCGACTGGCTATGGGAATTTCTCTTTGAGGATGTAGCGTACTACAAGGATAACAAGAATGTCATGAAGAACCATTCGACCAAATTCTACTCACGGTATAAAACCTTTTTGGAATCCTACGAAATCAGAGATTGGAAAACCCTATTGGACAAATACCAACCTCAAAAACCGATTTACAAACAAATCAAGGAATTATTGCTAAAGGCAGAAACCATCGATTTTCAAGTGCCTTTTCAGTTGAGTGTCAGGGACGAGTATGATTGTATGTTCGAGCATTGTGAATCGTTTCTTGTAGTCGATAGGGAAGATAGCGCTTTCGCCAATGGGTACATCCAAATGCTCAACGACTGCTCGAACGATTACGATATTATTTCCTCCTATCAACATACCATTGCCGAGGATGGCAATATCGAACCTTTTGATGAAGCGATTCCCCATAGATTGAACCGATTGGAAGAATTTATAAGCGATCTGAACGAACTTTTAAACGAACTCTAACACATGGAACGAATAGCAGTATTACAGGCAACAGATCATTTTCTGCCCAAGTTTGCCATTATCGGGCATACCAAGGGAGATAACTATTACCGCAACGACCACTATTTTTCATATCACGAAGTAGCAGGAACAAAATTGACCGCAGGAATGCCATTGACCAAGGACACCGCCCGAAACATCTTTACCTGCCTAGAGGGCGATCTGATAAAATTCCGGTTTAAGGGAATGCTTCCCAAGAACCTGATACACTTCGATTTTAAGGGAACTTTTCAATTGATATGGTATGTACATCCCATACAACGGATGCTTTACTTCGATACCAAAACGGGCATCCCATCGGGAAAATATCCCTTGCCCAAATTGATTTTTAAACTAGAGGGCAACGCTTTAAAGGTATTCGCCCTGAACCGAAAGGAATCCCTATCGGACAATACCCCCTTGTACCATGCCCCTCTGCTGAATATAGGTAGACAGGGCAATGTGTGTATGGGCAATACCTCAATGGATTATGATGGATTTGAATACTACGAGGACGTTATGGGATTTGTGGAACAACAGTTTTTTCACTCGGTTTTTACCGAAACGCACCATAACCAATTGGTAGATGGTAACATAGTGAACGTAATGAAGCAAAATTTTGAAAAACCGTCATTTGACGATGAAGTATTGATAGCCAACAAATTGACCTTAAACCAATTGTATGAAAACTAGGATACACTTTGCCCCCAACTATTTTTATAACCCGACACATCCCATTACGGTTGCGTTGATAGGGGTCGGTGGGACAGGCTCATTGATGCTCGCAAGATTGGCAAGGATAGATTATGCCCTACGGCAAGTAGAACACCCAGGGTTGCATGTCATTGCCTATGATTCCGACAAGGTAGAGCCGAACAATGTAGGACGGCAACTTTATACCTTATCGGATATCGGGGAATACAAAGTGGTCAACGCCGTATGTAAGGTCAACATGGCTTTTGGACTTCAATGGCAGGGTATTCCGATGGATGCCCTGCCCGAAGGAGAGGATGTACGGGCGAATATCATCATCACTTGCGTTGACAATGCCCGTTTTCGGGTGCAATTGGCACAATCGATTCGACACCACTACAAAAGTTCCGATTACACCAATAGGTACTATTGGTTGGATTTGGGCAACAGTAGGAATACAGGGCAGTTTGTTCTGGGAACATTGTTCGATGAAGAACGAAAAATGGAGCGGGAAGATTTTGAAATGGTGGATAAACTAAAAAACATCATTGATTTTTTCCCCGATCTGGATGCGCACGATACCCCGACCTTGCAAGGCAATGGTTGCGCTTATTCCGACAAGTTGCAAGAACAGTCATTGTTTATCAACGATGTATTGGTCGCCCATGCGTCCGACTGCCTGTTTCGGTTGTTGTACCATAAGCAAATACAGAAGCACGGGGCATTTGTGAATTTGGAATCGGGCAAGGTAAACTCGATTAATGTCTGAAATAAACTACCAAGCGAAAGTAAAACCAAGCCTATATGCTATCTATTGAAATTCTATACCAAAAATTGCCCTTTTTAGGTTTTATCATTTTCATGGTCATAATTTTCAAGGGCATGCAAAGGCTCAAACGTTTTTTGGGAATACCGTTCCTACTTTTTCTTTTCATATTGGTTGGTATTCCCTTTATCAAGGATTTGGTATGGCTCTTTGGGGCATTGGAAATATCCGTATGGGGATTTTATATCGCCAAACAATGGCCAAGGTCGTATTCCTGACCATAGGAACTTTCACCACTATCGTCCCGCTTCTTTTTCTCCCTCCCCATGGTTTCTGCGGAAGTTGCACGAAAGCCGCACCTTATCGGCCTTCCGAAATCCCTACGGGATGTCGGGGCCGAACGGCTTGTTTCCGAGCAACCCCCTCGAAACGCAACGCAAAAGTATGGAAGCCCCTACGGGGTCCCATACCTTTGCGGAACGTGATTTGCTGTTCCATTATATATAAGAACCTTGTTGGGTATTTTACCATTGATTTTTGGGTTTGAGATGTTATGCCATTCTAGATAGGTAAGTTTGAACGCTAATATCTTTCTAAAATAGGCTATGAACGGAATAATGGCATCGACCCATTATTGTAACAAATATTTACTAAATTTGTTACAAAATTAAGTTTTGTGGGTTATGGAAAGCGTTGAGTCCAAAATAAAAAAATCCATTTCCAAAAAGAAGCGGGGAGAGCTGTTGTTCCCTGATGATTTTCGGGGATTGGGTTCGTCCGAAGCTGTACGGCTGGCCCTTCATAGGATTGAAAAAGAGGGCTTTATAAAAAGGGTGGCGCAAGGAATTTATGCCCGTCCCAAGACAAGTAAATATGCCGGAGAGGTATTGCCAACGGCAGAGGAAATCGCAATGGCCATAGCCAAAAGGGACCAGATCAGGTTGGTGCCTACCGGGGCATATGCCCTAAGTGCGTTGGGACTTAGCACACAAGTTCCCATGAAGCTTGTATTTCTTACCGATGGAGCCCCTCGGGAGATAAAACTTGGAAAGCGGAGCATAAAATTAAAGAAGACCACCCCCAAGAACTTATCGGCCAAGGGAGAGATAAGCCGATTGGTAATACAGGCCCTTCGTGAAATCGGAAAGGAACGATTGACCGATGAGGAAGAAGCAAAAATCGTGTCGCTTTTGAAAAAAGAAGACCAAAAAGACCTGCTTCACGATATCGCATTGACACCGGCATGGATTCGGAAAATTATGAAAAAGAGCTTGGAACATGAATAAAATGAGATTTTACGACATACCTGCAGCGGACAGGCTTGCCATCTATAAAAATGTGGAAAACAAAACGGGAATACCCGATTTTGCCGTTGAAAAAGATTGGTGGGTCGTACAGACATTGAAGGTCATCTTTGAAATGGGGATAGCGGAACATTTGGTCTTTAAGGGCGGGACCTCGCTAAGCAAGGCATGGAAACTCATAGAACGGTTTAGCGAAGATATTGACTTGGCCGTTGACCGAGGATTTTTTGGGTATTCCGGGGAATTATCAAAAAAACAGCTTACCAAGTTGAGAAAAGAAACAGGCTCCTATATTTCTGGGGAATTTTATCCGGAACTACAAGAGCGATTTAAGAAAAAAGGATTTGAGGGTGTCGACTTCAACATCGTTCCTGCCGAATCAAGTGACCAAGACCCGCGCATTATTGAAATCTACTATCCTTATATCACGAAATCCCCCGGATATATCCAGCCGAGGGTGCAGGTCGAGATTGGTTGCCGCTCCCTAAGGGAACCCTTTGATTTAAAACCGATAAGCTCTTTTGTGGATGAACAATATCCCGATGCCGAATTTGTCGAACCTCCGGTATCCGTTCCCTCCGTAACCCCCGAAAGAACTTTTTTGGAAAAACTGTTCCTACTGCACGAGGAATTTCAACGTCCCAAGGGAAAAATAAGGGTGGACAGGCTATGCCGTCATTTGTACGATATTTTTCAATTATCGAAAACGGAATTTGCGACCAATGCCATTCATGACCAACGGTTATATGAAACCATCGTAAACCATAGATTTGTTTTTACGAAACTTGGCGGGGTCGATTATAATCTGCACCAGCCCCGGCACATACGGCCCATTCCATCATCGAAATTTGAAGAAGCTTGGAAGTCCGATTACAGAACAATGCAGGAGCAGATGATTTATGGGGATTCCCCATCCTATGAAAAGTTGGTAAAGGGAATTCAAGCTTTCTTAAAAAAGATGAATGCATTGGATTGGAAAATGGGAATGGAATTTACCTTGCCAAAAAGTTGAGACACAGTCGTTACTTTTAGTTTCGAAAATGGTTCGTTTTGCGGAACCGAAATTTTATTGAGGCTTAAGTATTAAGAGCTGATTCAATTTAAAATCTCAATTAATTCAGAAAAGTCAGATATAGTGTGGTTAGCATACTCCGATTTAACCTGCCCTAATTTCGAAACTTGAACGGTTGTTAGTCCAAGTTCAAATCCTGCTTTTAATTCTGATTCGGAATTATCCCCTATTACGAAAACGTTATTCTTATCTATGTTTCTTTTGCTTAGAATTTGCAGAAAGATACCATCCTTGAACTTTCTGTTCGGGCCAAGAATCTCATCAATGTGAATTTCACTAAAATCGTTTTTGATTCCTAAATGGTCAATTTTTGCTCGTTGTAATTTTCCAAACCCTGTAGTCACAAGTATTTTCTCAGACTCAATAGCCCTTACAACTCTAAAATCTTCAAATGGTCGGATATTTAACTTAAATTCCGTTTCATTAATATTTTCTACAAACTCCTTCTTTAGCTGGTTATCAAAACTGTATTTTTCGGATACTAAATCAAATGGATATTTCCAAAATTCGGATATGATTTGATTAGTAAGGTCTTTCCCATATTTTTTGATTGCAACACTACTAAACTTTTCCAAGATTTTTTGTGCTGATTTTTTTTTGATTGTTCTTGTTTCAAAAATAGTATCATCGAGATCAAAAATCAGGAGTTTGTCCAAAGCAGTTTTTATTTGTGAATAACCAATGAATATAATTATTAATCCAATATAGGAACAATAGTTATTACCATATGCAAAATGATATATTCTAAAACCTCCAATAAATGGAACAGATAATGAATATAAAAAAATGTCCTTTAAACGGTTCTTTTTACAGCACTACCTACGGAAGCGAAAAGAACTCCATAAGTAGGTTATACATCCGAATTTTCTTTTCAAAAGTGTTTTATTCTTGATTCCAGCCGTTCGTATAAACTATTGTTCTTTTCCCCTGTCTCGTCAATATTCTGACTTTGGAAAATTGGGACATCTACCCCTCTGGCCATGTTCAACTTGATTGCCTCCGTTGAAATAATATTCACTATGATTATACCTAACACAGATGAAGCAGGACCGAAAAGTTTATTGTGATTATTCAAGATACCGTCTCCGGGAGGAACCTGATTATCGATAACCAAATCGGCAATCTGGTACAGCTTTTTCCCGCTTTCATGTTTGGAAACGTATTTTTTGGATTGCTCGAGCGAGGTAATCGCAATTACTTTCAATCCTTCTTTTTTTGCTTTTAGGGCCATCTCTATCGGTATCGCATTTCTTCCCGAATTCGAGATGACGATAATTACATCCGATAGGTCAAATAAGTAATTTTTCCAAATGATTTCTGCCAAGCCACTAATCTGTTCGATTTCCGCTGATTTCCGCGCGCCACCGGCAAGAAGCACTAAATCGTCCATTATCGTGTTCACATTTGCAATGTTTGAAGCCCTACCGAACATTTCCATTGCGACCATCTGGGAATGACCTGTTCCGATTGTATGAACGATCTTATCGTTCTTGATGGTATCGGCTACTAATTTTGAAGCTTGGATGAGCGCTTCTCCCTGCGTCGAAACTAGCCTGTTTACCAACGAATTTATCTTTTCTACGTATTCAAACATATTTGCGCTTATTGGATTATGCTGCACAAAGTTGACTTATTTCTAAGCGTATCCTATCATCCAAATTATCCTCTTTATTATGTAAATTGCCTTGAGTATCAAAAGAATTGATAATGACGAAATATAAGAAACCTCTTTTTGAAGCTCTTTCCCCGGACCTCGAATCTTCTATCTATATTTCCCATCAACTCGAAAAGGATTTATTGAGAAAGGATTATTGGCACTTCCATAATGCTTATGAACTTGTCTTTCTAACTTCCGGTAAGGGCAAAAGATTTGTGGGCCAAAAAGTAAGTGAATATCGACACGGAGATTTGGTCCTTCTTTCGCCAAATATTCCGCACAACACACTGTTCAAAGAACATATTGGTCAAACATTTGAACAATATGTGATTCTATTTGACCTCTCAATCTTCAAAAGATTTTTTACGACCTGTAAGGAGTTTAATCACATCAGCAGGCTATTCCAAAATATGGGGGGAGGTATTGCGTTCGAAGGAAATACTAAAAAAAAGGTAGGCGAACAGATTAAGAAGATGAAAGAGGCCAAAGGCTTCCATAGGGTTATGCTTTTTTTTGAAATCTTGAATTTAATGGGACAATCAAAAGAATACGAGCTTTTAGTGCCGACATGCTCAATGGACTTTCCAGCTTTGCATGAAAACAAGATTCTGTTCATTAACGATTTCATAAACCTAAATTTTCGTGAAAAGCTTTCATCCTCTGGAATGGCCTCAGAAATAGGAATGACTAATTCTTCGTTTTGCCGTTTTTATAAGAGGTCAACTGGAAAGACCTTTAAAAAAGCTTTAAACGAGGTTCGAATTCAAAATTCATGTTTTTTATTAAAGGATACCAAGATGCCGATTGAAGGGGTGGCATTGGAAAGTGGGTTCACTTCGATACCTCTATTTTATAAATTCTTCAAAAGAATGATGAAAAAAACCCCGTCGGAATATAGGGAAGAAATATAGTGCCGTAAAACGGCGGATTAATGAGATAGTTTGGGAATATGGAGCGGATTTCCAAGAAAGTTTCGTTTTACGGCACCAATAAATTTCTGCTAAATTTTCAAGATATACTGCATTACAGTTAAGATTTTTAAGTACGAATTATTTCGTATCTTTATCATGTAGAATATAAAGCTCATTATCCATAAAAATATGCCAACAAAATCCGAACTAGAAATTTTGCAAGTACTATGGAAACTAGGGCCGTCAACTGTTCGGCATGTAAACGACGAAGTCAACAAGGAACGAGATGTCAAATATACATCGACTCTAAAACTGATGCAAATAATGCTTGAAAAAGGAATTCTCGAAAGGGATGCGAGCCAAATGAAGCACGTATATAAACCGATTGAGGAAGAACAGAAAACCAAAAGCAATATGCTCGATAATTTTGTCAATAATTTTTTCGATGGTTCTCCAAGCAAATTGATAATGCAGCTTACGGGGAACAATAAGACCTCTAAAAAGGAACTTAATGAAATAAAAGAAATATTGGAGAAGTTGGACAAAAGTTGATGCTTACGTAATAACTAAATCATGGGACTTGATACTCTACTCGACGCAATTTATAAAACCCTTTTACACTCTTTATGGCAAGGAGTTATACTTGCGGTACTTGGTGGTGCGATAATGATGTTGGCACAAAAGCTCAAGTCGTCCATTAAATATTTATTGCTGACTTTCTCATTAGTGCTATTCATGGTTGTTGTGGTTTATACCTTTACACTTGAATTAAACTCCACTGGTGGATTTTTCATAGATAATTTCTCCACATCATATTCGCTCGAAACCGAAAACATCCGAGAGGGAGATTTAACTTTTTTCATTACCGATGAAATTCATGCATTCTATGATTATTATTTAGCCCATTATGACCGAGTTTTAGTATTTATCTGGTTCGCGATAATATGCATTAAGATAGTAACGATGTTTTTCGACGTTCGTAATGTCTATAAATTGAAAAACACAAAGAGAGAACCAGTTGGCGAGAAACTTCAAAAGGTATTGAAAACCATTTGTGATAAAATGGATTTAAAAAGAACCATCTCGGTCTTTGAATCCGCCATTGCCAAAACTCCTATGGTAATTGGAGCGATAAAACCTGTGGTTTTGATTCCAATGGGATTGTTAAATTCTATTGCTCCGGAACAGGTTGAAGCAATATTGGCGCACGAACTGGCCCATATCAAAAGGAAAGATTTTGTGGTAAATCTGATTCAATCCGCAATGGAAATCATTTTCTTTTTTAATCCCTTTGTGCTTTGGATATCCTCTTTAATACGCAAGGAGCGAGAAGTATGTTGTGATGATATGGCTATAGAGCTAACGGGCGATAAGATGTTGTACGTCAATACCCTTGTTAAATGTAAGGAATTTGGTTCTCCAACCTATAGTATGAATTTTGTAGGTAATAGAAAGCCACTATTGAACAGGGTTAAACGTATTTTGGGCTTAAGCAAATCTTCACTGAGTAGTATTGATAGATTTTTTGTCGGACTTTGCTTTATCGCCCTTATTTTAACGACTGTAAGCTTGACAACAGATACAAGGGTCGCAAAAGGAAGTGGTTATTACCTTTTTAGTTCCTTTAGTGATAACCAAGCTTCTAAAATCCCGAATAGGGTCGATGCCGAAAAAATAATAAAACAACTTATTGACGATAGGATAATTTCCAATCCAGAAAACTTCTCATTCAAAGTAACGAATTTTGCCCTATACGTTAATGGGAATAGACAGAGCAAAGCACTTCATAGACAAATATTGGCGGACTTCGTTAAGGATTACGAACGAAGACTACATTTTACAAAAAATGTTGTTAGCGAATCGGATTAGCCTATAATTTTGGTCATTTTTTTGATTTAAAGGTTGTCATTCCTTTACTCGATTTTTTTCATCTTCCGCCCCTTTAGCTTTATGTCTTGGTTTGCTCGAAAAATCTTTCCCTAGACGCAGTCGATAATTCAAAACAACTTTTCGTGTGCCTCCGAAATTTGTATATCCGGCTTCTGTTCTATCGAGATTTCTGATTTCTCCTCTATTAATATTAGTATATAATAAATCGCTACCAGTAATACTTAGGGAGGACCTTTTGCCTATTTTTTTGGATATAGCAATGTTTAAGGCTCCCTTACTTCCAAAAAGAAACTGTGCGCTTGTAACTTTTGTACGGTAATTTCCGTCTAATTGAACGACCCAATCCTTTGGTAGTTCAAAGGAGCATAATCCTTGTAGATACCCGTTAGTTCCTTGGTGTTCCAATAAACCGTCGTAAAAATCACTTTTGATTGAAATGAAATCCACAGAACCATAAAACTGAAATTTAAACCAATCAGTAATGTCATAGTTGCCATCCAAGGATATATTAATCAGTTTTGTACTGCCAATATTTCCAGGTCGACTGAAGTATAATCCATCCTCGATTTCAATTGTTTCACTAACCTCATTTGTTGAATCACTATACCCTAAAGTTGCCGTAGTTCTCTTTTTAAATATATAGCTAAGCTCTACTTTATGCGAAAAGGACGGTAGTAAAAGTGGGTTTCCAACATAAAAAGTGAATTTATTCAGTGGTGTAATGAAAGGATTTAAGTCTTGATAATAGGGTCTGTGAATACGTTTTCCATAATTGAGCCTTATCTGATGATTTTCTAAGGAATCAACTTTATAGAGTGCGAAAAACGTTGGGAACAGGCCATCATATGCCCTTCTGAATACAGAATCAGGTTTAACAATATTCCCTGCTTGGTATCCTTTGGATATCGTTTTCTCATACCTAAGCCCCATTTGAACGCTTAGCTTTTTAAATTCTTTGCTTAGATTCAAATAGCCAGCATGTATGTTTTCGTCATATAGGAATCGGTTGGTAATGTCATAATCGGGTATTAGGTCAGCACTTACCTGCGAAAAGTATTCAGCAGAATTATCCGTTTCGGTATATGATGTTTTGACACCAGCTGACATTATGTAGGACTTATTGATTTGTTGAGTAAAGTCAGCCTTGGCCGACGATATTTTAAAAGTTGAGCTTAAATTCCCTAGAAGGAGTTCCTGAGACTTTAATTCATCGTTGCCATCAAAGGTTCTATCATCAAAATTCTGTTCATTTCCAGTCTCATATATGATATGGTCGAGGTCTACTCCAAGGCTGGGACCATCCTTTTTGAAATCATGTCTTAAATTGAGGTTAATGCTACCGTTAGTAAATGTTTCATCTTCCCTGTTTTTTGTAATGGTCAGAGAATCTTGCACTCCAATGGTGTCAATAAAAACACTTCTAGAATCTGTACTACTTTGTGGATGCCTCGATATTCCTCCTATAACTATTCCCCAAGTTGTGTTGTCGGACTGATAAAAATCGGCTCCCAAAGTCGTTAAAAATTGGTATCCTTTCCTTCTGATAAACGAGTACTGGTCAAAATCGGTAATAGTATAACCGGTATCGCCCTTGAAATTTCTATCTGTGTAAAAGTTGACGAATCCATTTCTTGTACCGTATCCAAAATTACCATAGATGTTGATTTTATTCTTTCTATAATTGAAATTCACTCCGTTTCTCGTCTCACTATACTTCTGTTGGATAAGACTCAAATTCAATCCGCCATTAAATCCGACGATATTCTGCCTTTTGGTTTTAATGTTAATAACACCTGCATTCCCTGCCGCATCATACTTTGCCGGAGGATTCGTCATAATTTCAATTGTCTCCAAGGATGAACTTGGCAATGAACTGAGATATGCTGCCAAATCAGCACCGGATAAGTACGTAGGTTTATCATCGATGTAAACTGTTACACCTGGCCTACCTTTCAAATTTATACCACCATTATCGTCAACTCTTAGACCTGGCGACTTCTCAAGCACATCCAATGCTGATACTCCTTCATTACTAATGATTGCTTCTACGTTAACCACGGTACGGTCTATCTTCTGTTCCACAAGTGGCTTCTTTTTAATTAAAACCACTTCCTCCAATTCAAAATTTTGATTATTGACAATAAAATCTCGTAGTTCAATATTGGTATCGATGGATGGTATGCTTATAAAGTCCGGGTAATTGGTCATCGAGCCATAAAATGAAAAGAACAACTCATATTCCCCAACCTTCATTTCTTCAAAATCAAAATTTCCGTTGATATCCGTTAGTTCGATTTTTGAAATGTTTGTAGAATCTCCTTTAACAGCAAGAGACACATAGCCTTCCATGGGAGTGCCCGTTTCATCAAGTACCCTTCCCTTAATGGTTTGTGCCTGAATGGAGAACGTTGCGGTCAGGATAAAAAAAGAAATTATAACTACTATGTTTCGATGTGTCATGATATGATGAATTGCACGGGAAAACCCGTGATAAATACTTTAATTAGAAATTTTTTAGATAATAGGTTTAGTCAGTTGAAACTGTATAAGTGACTTGTAGGTGTCCGTCGGGGTTTTCGACAAAATTTTTAATAATATAAAGATGGGTTTTTTCAGGTTGCTTGTTACCATCGATATATAAGTAATCGTTAGTAAGCTCGACTTTGTAGTTCATTGGGTCATCAATCAAATGTAATTTTTGTAAATAATCGATTACTTTTTCTCTGGAGACCCGTGCACTCCCTTGACCCCTATTAGTAGATTCAGCTTTGCTCTTATTTCCGTACTTACTCTCCTTACAGGAAGCAGTAAGAGTCAGAATAAAGGAAAAAATAATAAGTGGAATTAAGAATAGCCTAGTTAACTTAATTTTCTTTTTAATAATACCTTTTGTGCGAATTGCGCTAAAAAAGAATGTGCTTTTGATTTCTTGTTGATTTCTCATGATGAATAATTTTACTGATTACTAATTGATTATTCAAAGGTACGATATTTTTCGTACGTAGAATATATTAGGCTTAAATTCTATTAAAGAGAAGTTCTCTGACTTAATGAGAAATCGAATAGAGGTTTCATAGTAGAAAGGTAAACTGGCCTCTTGTAAGGGTAGGAAAAGAAAAAAAGGTAGTTTCCTAAAACGGCCGATTTTCTAAACGACCGGATTTAATACAAAACATATCCGTTTCTAGTTCCATTTTCCGTTCTTTTTAATAGTTTCGTTAATTCACCTTTTATGGAACGATTAGTAGCCTTATTTTTTGGCTTCAAAATTAGTAGTATTTGAAATTTTGCGAAGTTGCTATATCGATACTACAAGCTATACTATATGCCAAGCGATAGAATTTTAGAATCTTTCTCATCATATTCATTAAATTTATACCATGTCGGAAACCTTATATAAAGTGCTAGATTTTAGTCGGCCCATAGGCCGACAGTCGTTCAGGGAAGTCATAGATGAATTGGACGGTCTTTCCCCTTCCCACAAAAAGCTTGCACTATCTGAAGGGCAGCTGAAAACCTTTATCGCAGCCGTATTTACTTATGGGCTTCATTATGATGAAGTCCCTGAAAAACAAATGGAGCTGCTTTTAAAGGCCATTCTGGACGGTAAACAACCGCTGTTCGAGCTATCCCAAACATTTGCAAGACATCTGATAAACAATTTGGATGGTCACGCGAAATCACAGCTGGAAGCACTCCAAAATGGCGAATATGATTTGAAAGGGCTATTGACCAATGAACCCCTAGTTGATTTTGTAGAGGAAGAACTGTTGGATCAGGCCACCTCGTACCGAAAATGGGAATATGGCCGATTCTCCGTGGCTTATTTGGCCGCATATTTATCGACGCAGGTCGGATGGGAAAATATGGAGAAAACCGTGAAAGAAAAGAAACCGCGTCCCGAGCTGTATCTCAAAAATTTTGGCAAGGAATTGGAAAATTCCCGCTATAATCTCGATGCCCATGAACAACTATTGCTAAATCTTATCGTCAAGACCAAGCTGTGGCCCGAAAAGACGACCATGGCCGATTATCTGTTAGCAGGTTCGATAACGCAACAACACCTATTGGGCCTCTCCCTTCGATCCGAAAAACTTGCCAAGGCCATGGGGAATGCTTTGGAGCGAATTCCAACTATAAACAAACGCAGGGGCGGTCCAAAGTTATGATTCCATCCGAAAAACTGCTTAGCTATCTGGAAGATTTGGCGAAGGAGGAACATCCCGAGGTCAACGGGAAAGAGTATTCCCGATCACAGGTCCTATTGGCCGAACGTCTGGTACGAGATGTAGAAAAAGCAATCGGTATCGCATCACAAAAGCCGAAACTTTCCCGTAGAAGGTCTTTTATTGTAATCTTGGAAGAACTTTATTACAATGTCCCGAAATATCCCAATGACCTAACCCTTGATGGTATCCATAGAAAGGCTTCCCAACGGTTCGAATATATGAACAGGGATGTAAAATCCTTTACCACGCCCACAGAGGTGCATCCCAAAGACCCCTGCACCTATTATGAGGACAATGCCCATGCCAAGGCACGTTATAGGTCAGCATTGCAACACCTTATATTGGAATCGCACAGGTACTTTGAAGTTCCCGAAGCCGAAACTTCCCTTGAAATCTTGTTCGAGGATGTAAAACTCTGCTGAATCCATTTACCGTACAACACGCCGTGTACGTCAAAGCCCCTATTGACTTGTGATATGTTTTAGGTTTGGCCTAAGTTAATCGGAGGTCACGTAGCAAGCCATGTTTTTGCAAGCAAAAACCGCTCACTTCGTTCGCGAGGCTTGTCGGGGATCCTCCCCAAACCCCTGGATTATGGCACGGCCAAAAAAGGATATTGAATCATTGAAAGCGATACGGGTCAATGTACGCATGACGGTCAATGAATACCTTATAGTTTCTAGAAATGCGGCCACGTTGGGCATGGGCATACCGGACTACATCCGTAAAAAGGTAACGGGCAGACCGCTACCAAGAACCAAGGTGACACCGGAGGACAGACGATTGTTCGTCGAGTTGAGCCGGATCGGCAACAACATCAACCAACTGACCAAAAACGCACATTTGCGTATGCATTCCCCTAAAGACTTGTATCGTCGCTTGGGAGAGTTGCGGCACCTCTTGCATGAATTAAAGTCGAATATCACCAACAAATGATTGCAAAACAGATAAAGGGCAAGGATTTTTATGGACTGTTGGCCTACAACCAACAAAAGGTGGAACTGGGCCAGGCCACTGTGCTGGATGCGAATATAGAATTGGGCAGCCCGGTCGATATGACCAAGGAGTTCAATTTAATTCGGCAGTTACGCCCGAGACTTGGCAAAGCGGTCTATCATGTGTCCCTGAACCTGCCGCCGGGCGATAAGATGCGTGATAGTGAATTCGTTTCGATAGGATTGGATTATCTCAAGGGAATGGGGTTCGATGACAACCAATATATCATGTACCGCCATGACGACCAAAGCCATCAACACATCCATATCGTTGCCAATAGGGTAAAACTATCTGGAGCGCTGGTCAGCGATAGTAGGGACTACGAGCGCAGCGAACGCTTGGTACGCAAGCTGGAAAAGAAATTTGGTCTTTCAGAGCTACCGGACGCAAGCTTGGAAAGAGAGGCGGCACTAACTCAAAAAGAGATAGAAAAATCGCTCCGGACAGGCAAAGCACCGATTAAAAGCCTGCTTCAACATCATTTGAGGGAAGCGTTAAAACGTTCAGCTACTACAGAGGAATTCCTCTATGAATTGCTGTCAAGAAATATCCGGCCAAAATTCAATATCAGCAAGACCACGGGAAGGGTTTCCGGTATCTCCTTCAAATATGAAGAAGTGATTTATAAGGGCAGCAGCCTAGGCCGAAAATATTCATGGAACAACATCATAAAAAAGATCGATTATGAACAAATCAGAGACCGTGCAGTTATTCTCGAAAATAATCATCCAGAACAAGGAAATAAAGGAGTTGTTGCTCCGGATACAGGCCAATCAAGTAACACTATCGGAAAGGCAAAAGATGCTGAGGGAGGGACAGTCCAAATTGGTGGAAAACCAAAATACGATTTGGGAGGCACTCAAAAGGATGGCCTAGATGACGAACCTTTCACTCCGTTCAAAATGGAACTGGAAGATTTCGACCGCAGGAAGCGAAAGAAGAAAAGAAGGAGAACAGGGAAATAAAATAGGGTAGGGTATTATTGGAATTTAATGGGCAACCAGGTAAACATACAGCCACTTAATTTGACCGGAAAGGCATTTTGCGAAAAGCTTGGTGTATCCTATAATGGCCAAATAATGCAAGCTTTACGGGAACTGGGTCTAGTTAGCTTTTTTAAGGTTGGTAAAAAATATCTGTATGCTTATGAGGACATTGATTCGGTCAATCAAAAACTTCGCAGAGGGGAGATTTCGATTAAGGTTGACAATGGTTATTATATTACTTTGAACGAATAGAAGGAAAGGTAGAAAATGGCTTCACAAGATAACATTTTAAAAAAATTTACCTAGCTAAGATTTTGGGCTATATCTAAAAATGATTCGATAATATAATCAGTCTCTTTACAATAAGTGGATTTTGTAAAGAGTCAAATTTTTTTAATGTTACTTAATTGACTTTAAGGACAATTCAAGAATCATGATGAAAAGGCTTAATGTAAAGAGTTTGCAATCTTATCAATTATTATAGGTCATATTTCCTGCCTTTTATTAGGTATGTAAGTTTGAAAATCTAGATTTACATAGCATTTTTCTTCAATTACAAGTCCCCCTATTTAAAGTGCATTACTAGATTCTTAAAATTATCACTAACCCTTCAAATTATTCGGATTTTTTTTATCAGTATAATTAATATTGAAGCTTATATGAGCAGATTAGACTTAGGGGCTAAGCAAGAAAAAGTTCATAAAAATATTAATATGCGGGTGCGGAATTGGTAGACATGGTAGACTTAGGATTTATCCAAATAAAAGTTCTTAAAATATTGAAAAAGCGGGCGTGGTGGAATTGGTAGACACGCCAGACTTAGGATCTAGTGCTTCACGGCGTGGGAGTTCGAGTCTCCCCGCCCGCACTTAAAGCCGAAGATTTCTCTTCGGCTTTTTTATTTCAAAAGCTCACAGAAAATAGGCATGGGTATAACATAGGTACAACATTTCTGCATTCCTCATCTTATAACACGATTTAGTCTTAATTGATTTCAAATGCGAGCATTTTTAAGTTTTACAGCTTTGCTTAAATCTTTTAGCAAATATTTAGAAATAGATAATCCCAAAATTCATTTGCGTTTTTTGAAAGTGTGAAAATTTGTTAAAATTTTGATTGAAATTTATTACTTTTAAAAAATCAAATTTAAGTTTTCCCCCACTTATTTTTTTGATAATCTTAAGTCCACAGTTTTGTGAACCCTATGCCTATGTATAATACAAATGATTTCTATTGATGAAAATTAAATTTTTAAAGGCAAGTAATGGGGATGCTATCTATATCAATCTTTTAGATAAGAATGACCAACCAAGAAATATTCTTGTAGATGGCGGTCGTGAAGCTACTTACTTTGACAGGGTACGAAGAAATGGCCCTTTAAAAAGAGTAATAGATGACATTAAGTATAGGAAAGAAAATATTGATTTGCTCATTCTGTCCCATATAGATAACGACCATATTGAAGGATTTCTGAAATGGTTTGAGCAGGATAAAAAAGCACCTGATTTTATTAAAGAAGTATGGTTCAATTCTGGTGAAGCAATTGCAAGGTATTTGAAAAAACCAAAAAACGATGATTTAGATTTATTCCTTGCTGATGGGTCTAATGTCCTTACTGGTGTAGATGAAGGAATAGAATTTCAAAAGTATCTTGAAAAGCATAATCTTGACCGTGATGGCATCATTAAAGCTGGATTAGAATGGGAAGGTTTCGGTTTAAAAGTCAATATTCTTACACCTACGCATAAACAGTTAGAGAATTTACTTGAACATTATCAGGAAAAAACAGGTGATATAAAATATACCGCAGCAGGAAATGATTGGCACAAAAATCTAAGTGACATAATTTCTGAAGAAAAAAATCCATCTTTCCGATTTAGGCAAGACCGAAGTGAGAAAAACGGCAGTAGTATTACTCTATTAATTTCTTACAGAAATAAGAAGGTTTTACTGCTTGCAGATTCACATCCGAGCGAAGTATGTGCTGCTTTAAAAGATTTTGGCCATTCAAAAGAAAATGCCGTAAAGGTTGAGTTTATGCAAGTATCTCACCACGGCAGTAAAGCTAACAACAATAAAGAGTTGTTTGAGCTGGTAGATACCCAAAATTACATTATCAGTACTAATAGCTCAGGGCACGGCCACCCACATAAAAGTGTCATCGCAAGAATTGTATCTAAGAACCCAAAGGCAACCATCTATTCCAATTATGAGACAGTGGCCAATAATCTTCTCACTGAACAGGATAAAGCGGACTTCCCACAATTACAAGTCAAACTAATTTCAAAGTTTCAAATTTAAAATGAGCATCAATGATTTAAAAAAACATACTGTAAAGGTAGGTTCTGGAAGTGGGTGCGTGTTTCAGCCTATGGATGACGAATACACTTATATATTAACCGCAAAGCACCTTTTTCAAAATAAAAACGAAGAGACTGATGAATTAGAATATTTAAGTGATGGTGCAGAAATACCGTTAACTTTTTTGGATTTTGATGGCAATAAGTGGAATGTTCATTCGGAAACATTCACTATTTGCTTTGAAGAAAATTTCTTTCCTCATCAGAATTCTGATGCGGCAATTTTGAAAATAACATATCGTGCAGGTTTTGATAATATTCATATCAGAAAAAAGTGCCCACAAAACGAATTCTACCTAAGCGGATTTCCAGGAAGACTAAGTCACCAAGATACATTAGGTAATACCGTTGCAACATTTGCAGTTACAAGATTTAAACAATCTGGTGATTTTTTTGATGTTGCTGAGTTAAGTAACCATAATTTAACAAGAGATGAAATCCAAGGCTGTTCAGGTGGTGGTATTATGGCTGTTGATGGCAAATCAAATGTTTTTATAACAGGAATACAAAGTAGGATGGCCACTAATGTTGATTTATCTTTAGGTGAAATCGGATTTGTTCCTATAAGATACTATGAAGATATAGTTGAAATTTATAATGCTGCTGGAAAACTGGTAGAGTTGCTGCCGGTTTTTCTCAAATCATTTGTTTCACTTATTGGCGACACTTTTCAAATGGGCTCAGCACCAATACACAAGGAAGAAGCTGCACTTTCAGACCTTCTCACGGCAAAAGCTGAACTAATTCGACAAAGTGATTTAACACCTTTGGGTCTTAAGAGCTTTATGGGTGACGAACGTCTTTTGGTTAATTGTAAAGACAATGTTGAGCTTCGTCGCAAAAAAGTATGGACTTTTTGGTTAGAGCTGTTGGTGATTTTGAATATCGCTAAAGATAAACTACATAATGCCGAAGACTTAGATGCACTTACCCAAAACATCAGGTTTTTTTATTCCAATACCGATAAGGATTTTTTGGATGAGCATTTACAAGACCTATGGAAAGTTGATTATACTGATTTAGCTGATGGTGGACTTGTGATTTTTGCTTCAAATCAAAAAAGGCAGAGTGCGGTTACCAAGGGTGTACTCGATTTGTGTGATATAGTGCCAAACATATCATCAGCACGCAGAGAATTTGCGAAAGTACAAAACGAAGCTTTTGCTTCTGACGCTATAAATATTGCTGAAACACTTGATTTTCCATTTGACCGTTTTAAATATACCAATATAGCAACATTTAAGGAAGATGCAGCACTGGACCTTGATGAAAAATTTGTTGATATGAAACCAGTAGAGTGTTATCCTTTATTAAAAGAATTATATGAAAGACTCTTACCGTGATATAAGGGAAATATTCAAAAATGATTTTTCTGAGACCACAGTTGAAGTTACTACTGTGGAATTAGAGAAGGGTATAACCCATTGTATTTTTCTTAAAATACCCGATGAAAAATTCTTGTTAGAAAACTGGAAAGCTATAACAAATAATATAGCATTGAATTATCAAAATCATCTTGAAACAAGTTTTGAAAAATGGAATATCTATCTGTTCTTTTTAACGTCGCAAGCTATTGAAGATATTGATTTAAAATATACCATAGAGAACAACACCTTTTCCAGCCGAAAAATTGTTGAAGATGCCTCTCTGTCACAAGAAGCTCTAATTAAGAAACACGTCAACAATGAGCTGACCTTAGAAGCTGATGTAATTAGAAGTGAGTCCGTTGATTTCTTATACGACCCCATAATTTACGATGTCTTGAAAGATAAAAGAATTAAGAAAAAGAACATTTTGCCAGAACAATTAAATCTTGCGTATGATGAGTTAATCACTAAATTTAGAGAGGAAGAAGAATGAAATTCAATTCAGTAGAAATATCAGGTTTTAGGATTTATGACCGTCCAGAAGATGCCAACTTTAATTTTGTGACCGAAGATGGTGAAACTGCGGATTTTGTTTCGCTTTTTGCACCCAATGGTTTTGGCAAAACATCGTTTTATGATGCCGTTGAGTGGGCTGTGACAGATTATGTGGGGCGATTCTGGGTCACAAAAAATACCGAGAAATCGCTTAGGACAATGCGACGTCTTACGTCTGGGCAAATATCACTTTTTAAAAACCGGAATTCCACGAATGAGACTTGGGTAAAAATCCTTGACTCAGAGAATAATGTTTACAAAGAAAACCGCCTTAAAGTCGCTAAACAACGTGCAAACGATGCCAGCTCTAATAGTAAGGATGATAAGAATTTTGCAAGAGTAATTCTTTCGCAAGAATGGATTGCAAGATTTTTAAAAGAGGCTGACGGACAGATTCGCTATAAAAAATTTATGGAAAGTAATCCAGGCCTCAGCGAGGTCGATTTGTACTACCAAAATGTCATTGCACTTTCGGGTGCTAATAATAAAAAGATTGATGTTCTTGAAAAAGACATAAAAGAATTTAAGGGCAGGATTACGGAAACCTCTGATAAAGACTTGTTGGCTACCGTTAATAACCAAATAGCTGTTATCAACAATTTTGAGTTCAATGAAAGACTTGATGTAATTGAGATTACGACTACCAAAAAGCAAGTAACAGATTTTCGGGATGCTCTAACGGATAGAATTACAGACGATACCGAGTTTAAAAAATTAAAAAAATTACTGTCGCACATTCGATTGGCACAGAATGGCGATACCGATTTCCTTTCTCGTAAGCAGTACTTTGAAGCTATAGAGAACTTGGCAAATACGGTTAAGCAACAAATTGTAATAAATGAAAATCTGCTGGATTTCAAAAAACTCGAAGCTACCGCTAATGAAATAAAGCAAAAGGAAAAATCAAAGGCTGAAATTTTGACACGGTTAAAAGCACTTGAAGTTATCCAGAATTTGATTCCCGCTTATAACGATACACTTTCAAAAATCACGTCGAAAAATGAGGTCAAAAACCAACATCAGGAAAAATTAAAGAAACTTCAAACCTATATTGAAGAGAGCAATAGGAAGGTCATAGAGGCTGAAAGTGCCAACAAGAGGTTTGAAAGGCAGCGTTTGAAAATCAATGAGCAATTAGCCAAAATCCCTGAACTTAAAAACAACCTTGAGTCGCTTGTAACTTCAATTAAGTCTTTAAAAGAAAAAATTGAGCCTCAGCACAAAAAAGTTTCTAAATCGCAAACTGCATATTCTAAGCTTGAGGAAGAGATTGATGAACTTGAAAAGGTTATCCAAGAATTTGATTTGGGTCAATATTCGGAAACAAGCCTTGGTAAGAATCAAGAACAGATAAAGAACCTGAAACAGCTTGAAACTTTGGAAGCACTAAGGTTGGGGTTTAAGAAAGAGTTAGAGTCAATACAAGAGAACATCGATTCGCAAGAATCACTCAATAAATCCCTTAATGAGTTTATTGCTTCTGGTCTTGCCATTGTGAACCAGCAGGAAACCGACACTTGCCCGCTCTGCGAACAAACCTATGATAATTATCAAGCTCTGGCAGATAGAATATTAAACAACAATGCGCTTTCTACCTCTATAAAAACCTTACTGGATGAGCGCTCAAAAAAACAATCGGAAATAAATGAAAATGTAGGTACAGCAGATAAGCTATACGAAAACATCAAGCAGTTTTACGTAAATAAGTTGGCCGATTTACAAAATCGACTAAAACGTGCTGAAGAAACAAAGGAAAGTGAAGAACGTGTTCTCGATGAGCTAACAAAGCATCTAAATGCAGAAAATGAGAGGCTTCTCGACTTAAAATCAAATTTTCAAGATGAATCCATAGATGCCTACCAGAAAAAGCTTAAAGCAGAAATAGAGGTTGTACAGACTTCCAAAGCATCTGGTGAAGAACAAATCAAAAAAACCAAAGAAGCACATCAAAAATTAGAATCTGAGAAGATTGAACTTTCAGAGAAGATAGAACTATTGAATTCCGAAATCAATGATTTAGCAAATGATAAAGATTATAATGAAGTTGCCCAGTGGTTGGATATCAACGACCAGGGTGAAGAACAAATAATTGATTTTGTTAGTGCCAAGATCCAAAAAACCAAGGATGAATCCAAAGAGTTAGATGAAGCTCTTTCAACTCTAAAAAAAGAGATAAAAACGCTCGATGAAAAACTCAAAAAACTTAACGAAGAACAACTCAAGGAAAATTTAAATGAAGTAGAGAAAAAACTTCAGGATTTGGAATCCCGTGTTGGGGCTTATCAAAACCATCTTGAAGATAATCTTCTAATAAAAACAAGTAGCCTAACGAATGAAACGCTCAATAGTTCCCTAAAAACCCAGGAAACTGAAACAAAAGAAAAGATAAGCCAGCACGAGCAATACGTAATCGAGGTAAATAAACTTAAAGGCTACTCTGAAAACATTCTGCCATATTTACAATCCGAGCAGGCAAAATTAGATTTGGCCAATACACAAAAGGAACTGAAATTTTTGCACGATAATGTGCGCAAATCTCTAAATGCTGAAATTGAGAAAACCAAAAATCATTTGGACCAAAGAATTAAGGACTTCTTTTACGAAGATTTAATCAATGAAATTTACGGGAAGATTGACCCTCACCCAACGTTCAAAAATGTTAAGTTTATCGCAACTTTTAGTGGTGATAGCCCAAGTCTCGATGTTTACGTGAAAGGTGGGACAGAAGAGAATGATGAAAATAGTCTTATCCCGAATTTATATTTCAGTTCAGCCCAGATAAATATTTTGAGTCTTAGCATCTTTCTGGCTTCTGCACTTAATTCAAAAACTTATGACTGTATATTTATCGATGACCCAATTCAATCTATGGATAGCATAAATGTACTTTCTACCATAGACTTATTGAGAAGTATTGTTGTAAATAATAAAAAGCAAATCATTCTCTCTACACACGATGAGAATTTTCACAATCTTTTAAAAATGAAAATTCCTTCTAAACTTTTTAAGTCAAAGTTTTTGGAACTCGAAAGTTTTGGAAAGTTAAAATCAACCCAATTGGGTAATGAACCTCTATACTCAAAGGCCTGAAGCATTGTCGTGATTATAAGTTCACTTGGGAATGACTATAAATGTACTTGTACCTGTTTTTTGTATTTTAAGAGCAGTCTTGTAAAATTAGAGCTCTTTCTTATACTTTTATCCAAAGCGTATATTAATAAAATATGGGAGCTACTTCGGCATTAAAAGGATACAGGACACAATTTCTATACTCACTATACAGAATACTTGTCGACTATGATAAGGGCTACGTTTTTCGAATCGAAGGGGGGTATGAAGATATTGACATACTAGACAACCAAAGAGAATATGTGGAGTCTGTCCAAATAAAAAATAAAAGCGGAAACTTAAGTTTTTCTGATTTGTTTACAGCGAGTGATTCGTTTTTCAAACGAGCATCTAAGTTATCGGCTAAGAGTAATGGCGTAAAAATTAAGATTGTCTCCTTCGGAAGCGTAAGTGAAGAATTGAAGAATGATAAAATTCTTGCAAAAAAATTAAAGAAGAAGAGATTTAAGGATGAAACTATCAAGAGAATACTTGATACCTATCAACTACCAGAATTAGTAAATGAAGAGCATTTAACCTCTCAGGTTTTACAACGTTTAAAAGAGTTCAATGTTTTTACCGACCCTAGTATTGCTTTAGAACTTTTATTATTTTGGATTTACCGTTCTGGCGAAAATCAAAGGGATATCCTGGGTAAGGATTTTGTAAGTAATCTAAATAGAATTGGCCAATTTATAAGTGAACAAAAATCTTTTCAAAATCAATTTGGTAAATCCATACATCCAATTACCCTAAAAAATCTTTTAGATGAAGATGTCCAAACTCTGAAGAAGACATTTTACTATGGGATTTCTGCTAAATATGAGCATATTCTTGCTGATTTGGATGTAGTTCGGGAAGAACAATTGGACTTGATAAAAATTGCATTTCATAGGAGTAATATTGTTTTTATACACGGAGCTTCAGGTCAAGGAAAAAGTACATTAGCCTATAGATACATACATGATTATTTAGAATCAAATGCTGTATACGAGCTTAGACTTTCCAAGAACGAAAACGAGGTTTATCAGACTTTGAATACTCTTGAGGCAATGAGTAAAGGGTTAAACTTCCCCATTACTGTCTATATTGATGTAGAACCTCAAAACAACAATTGGAACAGCATTTTAAGAGAGCTTTCAAATAAAGAAAACGTCAACTTTTTAATCACAATCCGCCAAGAAGATTGGAATAGGGTGGTCTTAGGCGAGGACTATGAATTCCAGGACATTGAACTGGTTTTTAACAGAAACGAAGCCAAGGTGATATATGATTCTCTTTCCTCGTATCGGACTGATTTGAAGTTTACCGATTTTGAAGACTCCTGGCTAGAATTTGGGATGGGCGAAATGTTGTTGGAATACGTTTATCTAATTAATGAAGGAGATACACTAAGAATTAGGTTAGACAATCAAGTACGTCGGCTGGAGAAAGAGAAAAAGGTTGATGAACTAAAGATTTTAAAATATGTGTGCATTGCTGATACGTATGGCGCTAAACTTGACTATCTAGAGCTTCTGAAATTTCTAAAAATAGATAGAACCCTTTCCAATTCATACGTGCAATTGTTGGAAAAGGAATATCTATTAAAATACTCAAGAAACAAGAAATTTCTAACCGGTCTGCACCCAATCCGATCTAAGCTTTTGTACGATATTTTAATTGAAAATAATGATTTCGATGATAAAAACCAGTATATCAGTAATTTATTGAATATAATTGACGAAGATGATTTGCATAAGTTCTTATTGAATAGTTACATGAATGGCTATGCGGTTGAAGATTCCATACAATGGCTAAGTATAATTGATTTCAAATCCTGGGCGGGATTCCTTAATTCTTTTAACTCTTTATTATGGAAAGGAGCTCATGATTATACTTTGATTACAAACCAAGAGGTATTCGAAGATGCATATACACTTTTGAAAGGTGCTTGGTGGATATTTGTTTTTGTGGATTTCACTGAGATGCTGACATCAAAATCCCAACTTGATTTGCTTGATATTCTCCACAAGAATCATGAAGGCCCTAATAAAAGGAAGGCACAAATAGAGAGGTTAACCGCGCGACTAACACCAAAAGATGAGGTTTTTAAGTATTGTAACTCTTGGCTGCAAAATTACAGTCAAATTGACATAACGCCGACGGAAGTGGATGATTATAAAAATCTCGGTGAGTTATTGTTTTGGCTCGGGCATCTAAAACTACAAACTACCATACCACTTAAGGAAAATGACTTACTAGAATTTTTTGAACGTGGGACAGTAGATATAGAGATTAAATCTTTATTCCTTTTAGGTTTAAAATCATATAACTATTTCATTGATAAAGTGGAATTAAAGATTAAAATAGAGGAAATCTTCATAGCCAATTTCCGAAAACTCTTTAACATTCCATTTTTTACTGATAATGGGAAAGAAATATCGTCTAAATTCTTTTTTGACTTAACAACAGCTTATCATGATAATAAGCTGGAAAACAAACAATTTTCAGACGGCGGGATAATTGATGTTGATTTTGAAAACCTAATTGATTCTTCAAACATATTTCATGAAAGTACAACTAGGATATTAAATATGTTGAGACAAGCTTTTCCAGATAGAAATAAGTTTCAAATTAATGGAATTGGTTACAACCCTACGGGTATGGTTTCAGACCATGATCCTACCTCAAAAAACATTTCCATCGAAAATTTACCCCTTCATTTTCTTACCGGGTTAAATCGTTTGATTATCAATTTTGTTGATTATCAATACAGAACGGAGAATTGGGAAGAATACATAGAGAAAATACTTGATGACAGAAGAATACATTACAATGCTTTATTAGAGTTCAGAAAGGGCATTGTTATGTACTTTAAAAACGAAAATAATGGTCTTAAGTTCTTAATAGAAAATGAATCTTTAATAAAGCAGCCATTATCAGAAGTGGAAAATCAAAAACTGCCAAAAAGTGTTGCGGATAAGTGGTGTTATTTAGGTGACGACATAAAAAAGAAAGAAGACTACAAAAACGTCAAGGTTGCGTACAGTGCTTTTAAATATAGAAATTTCACCTCAATAAAAAGGGACTTTTTTACTAGTATAAGCAACTATATTAATCGTTCTTATGAGGAAATTTCAAATTCGTTAAAAAGACTTAATGGCAAAGGTGCAGAAATAGAAAACGAAAACCTGCGAAACTTAACCGAAGTTATTTTGAGTGATTCTTTCAAAAACCAAGTAGCTTTTCAAGAAGAACTTGCCGACAAGTTTGAAAAGTACTATGACTCAAAAGAATTGCTAACTCTTGCAGAAAAGGAGAAGAATTTGTTATTAACTCATATAACCATTTGGAAAGCATTTCTTTATTCTCCCCATAGATACCAACCAAGTATTTTGAAATCAGCTCGATTGAGATTTGAAAAAACTATTTTGGATTTAAGAAAACGAATATTGAAAGAGACTAGGAATCACTTTTCAGGTTCGAATCTTTACGGCGAACTGATTACAGACACTGATAACAAAAATTTAATCTTTTTGTTGAACGTAACTATTGAAAATTCAATGGATGCGGTTTGGTCCTTCGTCGATTTGATTTTAACAATCTTCGGTTCAACCCATCATTCATCTTTGAAAAACCTAATTTTATCCCTGAAATTTGAGACTGTAACTCTTGTTCAGCTAGTCGACGGTAAACCGATCCATGACAAGTTTTTTGAAGTTTCTACTTCAAAACTAAGTTATATTCAAACCAAAGTTAATGAGGGCTATGAGTTTACAAGCTTATTTGAAATATTTAATATCCCAAAGGACACAAACAAAGAATTTCTAAGAGAAAAGGATATTTTCTTTTGGAACGATATAATACCGGAAATCAAACTATATGAGGAATGTTATCAAACGATAGCTACTCTGCAATATTTAGATACACACCTAGAACAGATTAAATTAAGTTTTGAGAATGTTGATGAAATTGGTAACGGCATAGTTCAAAATTATTTTAGCAACATTCAAAAGGGAGTCTTAACCGATGTTGGGCGTGAAATAGAGCTAAGGATTGATAAATTGAGCGATCATTTAATTAACAACGCCGATAACGAATCCAAATTTGATTTTGAAGAATTAAAGTCAATTTGTAAAGACATAAATAAATTAACCAATGTAGATATGGCTCAATTTAGCCTATCAGACGTGCTTTCCAAGGTTCCAGAAATAGAAAAATTATATATGATTTTTGTTCAGGATAAAATTGACGAATTTAAAGATTTGTTGCCTTAGCACATTTAATATTTGGGAACTGGTGGTTATTTCGGAGTAATGGTGCCACCCATTTCGGTCAAATGGACTTATAATATCTACGCGACTTAGCACAATTATGGCACACGTTAGAGCATTAACTAGGGTACAATTCTTTCATCGGTTATCAGCCTGCTTGAATAAATATTAAATTCTTTATAGAGTGCACCTTTTGGAAAAGTGTTTTGAATATAAATGTCCTTAAAGGTTTTCAAAGAGGTAGAAGCTTCTAATTTTAGAATAAATGGTTGTGTTAATTGATGATTTTTATGAATGAGCAGCGTAAATTGACTACGATGAATCGCCGGCTAACCAAACAATCGATTCATTTCTTCCGCTTCCTCTTTGTGATAGAAATCTTTTAAATAATGCTGGGTTGTTGATAATTTGGTATGACCCAATAGTTTAGAAATCATCAATATTCCAGTATTGGATTTTACCGCGAAATCTGCAAAAGAATGTTTGGCCATATGCATACTCACCCCTTTTTTAATGCCTGCTTTTTTACACGCAATTCTCAATGATCGGTTGGCAGCGTTGTTTGAAATATATAGTCGATGTTCAATTTCTTCGGCCGATTTGTCTTCCATACCATAGAGTGGAGGGAAGACGAACGTTTCATCCTTACCTTTGTATTTCTCTATTATATCGATTGCCTTAGGGGTAACTGGCAAAGTTCTTTTCGCACCGGCACGAGTTTTAGATTTTCCCATGGTGTAGACAATCTCATTCCCGATGATATTTTCCCATTTGAGTCGGCATACGTCGGAGAAGCGCATGCCGGCGGTAAAAAAAGAAAATAAAAACATATCCCTAGCCTTAGACATCCCTTTGTGATGCGCTGGAATTTCTAAATCTGAAAGCTTTTTGATTTCATCGAATGTAAGGGATTCTTTCTCCGTATTCTCGGTAACAATTTGATAACCTTTTATTGGGTTTATTTTGATGATGCCAATGGCAACTGCCTTATTCAGAACCGCATATAGCGATTTAAAGTTGGAGGCAACTGTATTTACTTTGTTTCCTTTCTCAAGCATCCATTGTTCATAATCTTTAGCAAACTGAACTGATAAATCTGAAAATGAAACGTGATTTGCAAACTCCTTCAACTTTTTTATATACTTCTGCTGGGTATTGGCCGTACGTATTTTTCCTTTTAGTCTGGCCTCATCCACTATCTGTTGATAGAAATCCAAGAAGGAACTGGAGTCGTACTTTTGGGCATTTTTGTAAAGGAAAAGAAGTCTTTTCGCTGAAATGCCCTCATTTTCATAATACAGTTTCTGAAGTGAAAGTAAAAGGGTGTTTAAACTGGTGTTTAATTTTTCCTCTATAGGATGACGCTTGATTTTTTTTCTTTTATCGTCCCATTGAGTTCTTCTAACGGAGATTCCTGAATCTAAATATTGTACATCCCTATTAGAGGTCTCCATCTTGAGCCTTATCAATTGCGTGCCATTTTTCTTGACGTAAGAAGAAAGATAGAAATTAAGGTTCATTTTAATTAGTTCGATATTAGTTCGAAAACCAATCAAATATAAACAAAAATAAAGGAATATAAACTTTTTATGAGTTGTTGAAAAACAGTGTTATAGTAGTAGGTGTAAGGTTTAATGCTACTTATTCCTGCATGGTATGATATACGTTCTGTACATCATCGTCTTCTTCGATTTTTTCTAACAATTTTTCTACATCGGCAACTTCCTCTTCATTCAACTCTTTCGTAACTTGTGGAATACGCTCAAAACCCGAGGACAATATTTCAATACTGCGATTTTCCAATTCTTTTTGAATGGCACCGTAGCTTTCAAAGGGCGCATAAATCAATAGCCCATCTTCATCTTCAAAAACCTCCTCTGCACCAAAATCAATCATTTCGAGTTCCAGTTCCTCTGGATCGATGCCCTCGGCAGGTATACGGAAGTTACAGGTATGGTCGAACATGAATTCTACGGAACCGGAGGTACCCAGACTGCCGTCACATTTGTTAAAATAACTACGTATGTTGGCTACCGTACGGGTGTTGTTATCGGTTGCCGTTTCAATAAGAATTGCAATTCCATGTGGCGCATATCCCTCAAAAAGTACTTCTTTATAATCGCCCTGACTTTTGTCGGAAGCTCTTTTAATGGCCCGTTCAATATTGTCTTTGGGCATATTGACCGATTTGGCGTTCTGTATTACCGCCCGCAATCTCGAATTTGCATCTGGATCTGGACCACCTTCCTTTACGGCCATCACAATATCTTTTCCGATACGGGTAAAAGCTTTTGACATAGCCGCCCATCGTTTCATTTTACGTGCTTTTCGAAATTCAAAAGCTCTTCCCATAGTTTATCTTTGCATTAAATTGATGTCGACAAATTTAATAAAATTTAAGAACCAAAAATAAAGGTGCCTTGGGAAGTGTCAAGATACTGCCGGTTTTGTTTTAAACGGGTGTCTAAGTGGTTTTGCCGTCGTTAAAAAACAAGCCCGCCAATAGTGAGGCGGGCTTGTTGCTAAAGGCATTTTGGGTATGCCATTTTCTATGCGTTTTCAATAATCTTCTCGATAGCGTGGGCCAATATAAAATCTTTTTCGGTAACTCCCCCGGCATCATGCGTACTTAAACGTATGTTCAACGTATTGTACACATTGTTCCAATCGGGGTGATGACCTTGTACTTCACATTCAAAGGCAATATGGGTCATAGTTGCAAAAGCTTCCCTAAAATCTTTGAATTCAAATGTAGTCTCAATTGCGCCATTCACATATTCCCAGCCCTCAATTTTGTCTAGGCGTTCTTCTATGGTTCTTTCTGATAATTTTTCCATTGTTTTATACTTGTTTTTTGGTTTTTCGTTATCTATATTTCGGATTTTCAAATGCCCATCGCGAACCGGCATCCCAAGCCTTTCGTGAATTTCCGTAGCTCGGATACCCCTTTTTCTCTTTTAAGATATTCGCCAAATGTAATAGATTATAGGTCATAAATGTAGTATTTCTATTGGTGAAATCGTTATCCGCGGCATTCGATTCTATATCTAAGTAGCTGGGGCCAGGGCCGATTTCACCGATCCAGCCACAATCACCTTGGGGGGGAATAGAGTATCCTAGGTGTTGTAATGCGTATAAAATGCCCATAGCACAGTGTTTTACACCATCTTCATTACCTGTTATTATAGTTCCTCCAACCTTACCGTAAAACAGGTATTGCCCTTTGTCGTTCTGTTTTCCTGACATGGCATAAAGGCGTTCAATTACTTTTGTACATATCGATGAGCGCTCGCCCAGCCAAATAGGAGTGCCCAAAATTAAGATATCAGCGGCAAAAATTGTCTTGAATAGTTGAGGCCATTCATCTTGATCGGCTCCTTCCTTGGTCATGTCTGGTTGAACTCCATAGGCAATCGCATGGTCAACGGCGCGAATCGTCTTCACCGAAACCCCTTCCTTCTCCATTATTTTCTGAGAAACATCAATCAGGCCTTGTGTATGGCTCTGTCGAGGTGATTTTTTTAAAGTGCAGTTAATGTAAACGGCTTTGAGTTCACCGAAATCTATCTTACCCTCATTCATCTTTGGCGTATTTTTAGTTAAATTAAAGTTACTAAAATTACGAGCCGGTGCTAGGTCGGCAATGATATGCATCCAAAATATACTTATATGGACACGGATCTAACCTGAAATATGATGATTTATGACGTCTTGACTACTGAATTGTAAATTTTTTGGAAGAAGGTTATCTTTGGGAAGAACGGCAAGATACCGTTCATCATTGGTGGTATAAATGCGTTTATAGATAGGATTAAAGTGGCCTATGCGGTCTACAACTTCGGAAACAAAGTCTTCATGGTGTACCAAATCATTGCTGCCCAAATGAAATATCCCCGTTTTGTTTCTATTGATCAAATAGTGAATTTGTTGGGTGAATTTGTCATCATTGGTCACGTTCATTACTAAATTTGGGAAAACTTCCACAGGTTCATTGCCCCAAATGGCCTGCTTCATCTGTTTTATTCTAGGAGAGCCATTTCCGAAGACCATAGGCACGCGAAGAATGGCCATTTTCTTTTTGGGCAGACGTAACAACATGTTTTCGATTTTTATTTTAAATCTACCGAAAACACTCTCTGACAAGGTTTTATCATTTTCATAGGAAGGATATTTGCTATAAGCATCGAAAACATTCGCTGACGAAATAAAGTACAGTTTACAATTATCCTTTTTTACTAAATATTCGGCAATATGTCGATGTGCTTGTATCTGCGAGGCAAAATTACCTCGTAAGGCCGATATAATATATTGAGGGTCTATTTTTTCCAACAGTTGAACTACATCGTCCTCCTGCATGTCGTATTTAATGAATTTTTGATTGTCTTCGAAACTCCTGCGGGCCGAATTATAGGTGGCATAGGTGTCATAGTAGTTGTTGAGTTCTTTATAGAGTGCATTCCCTAAAAACCCGCTTCCACCTAATATGAGTATTTTTTTTGACTGCAATAGTTAAAATATTGATTGACCGGTAGCAGTGGTTAGTTTTTCCAAGGCTTCCATTCCTAATTTTGAGTTTCCTTTCGGATTGAGCCCGGGGGACCATGTGGCCACACAGTATTTACCTGGTAGCACGGCAACAATTCCTCCTCCCACACCACTTTTGCCTGGTAGACCAACTTCGAAGGCGAACTCACCCGCTTCATCATAAAAACCACAGGTAAGCATAATAGAATTGATACGCTTTACTTGCCTGAGGGTCAGATATTTTTGTTCACGTTGGCAAAGACCCCGGTTCATGAACATAAAGAACACTTTTGTCAATTGTTCGCATGTCATTTGAAGCGAGCATTGGTGAAAGTAGAAATCCAACACGTTTTCTACATCATTTTTTAAATTGCCATATGACTTTAGCAGATTGGCGGCGGCATAGTTTCTGAACCCGGTTGCTTTTTCAGATTTTGCAACGGTGCTGTCAAAATCGATGGCCCGATCATTGGCAAGTTCTCTTATGAATTCTAAAAAATCGACCTTTGGATTCGAAAGTCTAGAAACTAGAATATCAGCAACAACGATTGCCCCCGCATTAATCAACGGATTTCTCGGTATCCCATTTTCTAGCTCTAAAAGCGACAAATGATTAAATGGATCGCCTGAAGGTTCTACATCGACGCGTTCCCATAGGTCTTCGCCTACAATGGAAATGGCCTTGGCCAAGCTAAGAACTTTGGAAATACTTTGAATAGAGAATTTTTCAGTGGAATTACCTGCCCCGTAATTATTTTTTTGGGCATCGACCAAATGAATGCCGAATTTATGGCGCTCGACTTTAGCAAGTTCTGGAATGTAGGTTGCCACCTTACCCCGATCTTCTGTCAACTGACAGCCGGAGGCAATAGAGTCCAAAATTTGTTGATAGTCAATACTCATACGCTAAAGAAAGGTAACTTTACAACGGTTGCGGGAACCAGATTCTTGCGTATCTGCACATTTATTTTAGTGCCAATTGCAGAAAGAGCCGTAGGAACGTAGCCAAGTCCGATACCTTTTCCCAAGGAAGGGGACATGGTACCCGAAGTAACAACACCAATTTTTTCGCCTTGGGCATCTACAATGTTATAATCGTGTCGGGGAATGCCTCTTTCATCTAAAACAAATGCAATAAGTTTTCGTTTCGAGCCCTGTTCTTTTTCCTTTTTCAAAGATTCGTTATTAACAAAATCTTTGGTAAACTTGGTAATCCATCCCAATCCTGCTTCCAAAGGAGATGTTTTGTCATCGATGTCGTTTCCATAGAGGCAATAACCCATTTCCAATCGAAGGGTATCGCGTGCGGCGAGACCAATTGGCTTTATATCATACGATGCGCCAGCTTCGAAAACTTTGTCCCATACCTTTTTTACTTCTTCATTTTTGCAATAGATCTCGAACCCACCAGATCCGGTGTATCCGGTTGCAGAGATGATTACATGATCTATTCCTGCAAAATCTCCAACAACAAAATTGTAGAACTTGATGGCTGAAAGCTCAACAGAAGTCAATGCTTGCATTGCCTCAACAGCTTTCGGCCCTTGAATGGCCAAAAGAGAATAATCCTCTGAGATATTACGCATATCGGCCTTAAAATCATCATTATACTTAGAGATGTGGTTCCAGTCCTTCTCGATGTTCGATGCGTTTACCACTAATAAATATTGCTCGTCTTTTATACGGTATACGATGAGGTCATCGACGATTCCACCAGTTTCGTTCGGCAGACAACTGTATTGCGCCTTCCCGATAGTCAACTTAGAAGCGTCGTTGGAGGTTACCTTTTGTATTAAATCCAAAGCTTTGGGGCCACTTATTAAAAATTCGCCCATATGGGACACATCAAAAACCCCCACACCGTTTCGTACGGTTTCATGTTCGACATTTACACCTTCATAGGAAACAGGCATATTGTAACCGGCAAAAGAAACCATTTTTGCACCTAGGGCTTCGTGTGTGGCGGTAAGGGCAGTATTTTTCATGTTTTAATAGTTTTTCTTGTTTTGCCTTCGCTTTAAAAGTAGGCTGTTTAACGAATGCTTTTTTTTTGACAACTAAACACTTAGTACAAATTTCAAGCTTGTGAAGCTGCAAAGCTATTGAATATATAAAGGATACAAAAATAAGCGTTCGAAATGCTGATTAGAAAGGATGGCAGTTTAAAAAGGTGTAAAAAGCTATAGACAAGTGTTCCCTTTTTTCTCTTAAAGGCTTGTTGGCAGGCATTCGCATTTGCTGGAGAGGGATCAATTTTCCAGCAATTTATATTGGTTGAAGCGGAAACCCATGTTAGGTGAAAATAAAATGAAACCGTGCCTGAAAAAAATTACCTTCTCAAGAGAAAGGCCTTAAGCTCATCATATTTTTTTATCTGGATAAATTTTTTCTCTTTGTCCATCACCTTTTGAATTTGTTCTGGAATTTTGAGTGATTTGCCTATTGTTTCCTCAACGACATCCAAGAATTTGACGGGATGCGCGGTCTCTAAAAAGATACCAAAAGTATCTGGATGCGCCGATTGATATTTTTTCAACCCCAAATACCCCACGGCACCATGGGGGTCGGCAATATAATGGCTTTTGTTATATATGTCGAGCATAGCCCTTTTGGTCTCTTCATCGGTAAAGGCGAACGACGACAAGTTTTTGTTCAGTGTCCCAAAATCGTCTTGGAATAAATGGCGAATACGAACGAAATTACTGGGATCACCCACATCCATGGCATTTGAGATGGTTGCTGTCGAAGGTTTGGGATTGTAGTGCTGCGTACGCATAAATTCAGGTACGGTATCATTGACATTGGTAGCGGCTATGAAATGCTTCACCGGCATACCTAGACGTTGTGCTACCATTCCCGCACAGATGTTTCCAAAATTACCACTAGGTACTGAAAACACAATTTCACTTGCATGTGATTTTACCTGTTTGTAGGCCAAAAGAAAATAGAATAATTGTGGAAGCCACCGGGCCACATTGATCGAATTCGCCGAGGTCAGTTGCATTGTGTCAAGCAAATCCTCATCTAAAAAGGCCGTTTTTACCATTTTTTGGCAGTCATCGAAAGTACCGTCAACGCTTAAAGCCGTAATGTTTTGACCCAATGTGGTCAATTGTCTTTCTTGAATGTCACTAACCTTTCCATTGGGATACAGAATGACCACTTTTACCCCCGTTACCCCTAGAAAGCCATTGGCTACAGCTCCGCCTGTATCGCCGGATGTTGCTACGAGCACCGTTACTTCCTCGTTCTGGTTTTCTGAAAAATATCCTAAACAACGTGCCATAAATCGGGCACCCACATCCTTGAAGGCCATAGTCGGTCCATGAAATAGCTCTAAAGTGGCTACATTATCTTCAATTTGAACAACAGGGAAATCAAAATCGAGCACCTCCTCCAAAATATTTTTTAAAATAGCATCGGGGAGGTCGTCATTAACAAATTGATGAATCGCTTGAAATGCTATTTCAGTCGTGGAAAGGTTTTCTATAATCTCGAAAAAAGAAGCGGGAAGTGCTGTAATATTTTCAGGGAAATACAGTCCTCTATCGGGTGCTATTCCTTTTATAACCGCATTTTTAAACGATACGTTAGCGGCTTCCTTGTTTAGACTGTAAAAGTTCATGTTATGCTATTTTTTTTGATATTGGGCGCTTATACCCATCTACTTCTTTATTAATTATGAAGTAACTTTATTCCTATACTATTGATTTTCGAAACATGAACATCATTGTCGACACTTATTTTGCCATATATTTCTTTCATAACCAAGGCTACTTCATGGGCGGTGGCTTCTCCTTTACTGAATGCAAAAATTGACGGTCCCGAACCTGATATGCCACAACCGAGTGCTCCTGCATTCAAGGATTCAAATTTTACCTTGTCAAATTCTGGAATCAACATAGAACGTATGGGTTCAACGATATGGTCTTCTAAAGATCGACCTATCAAAGCATAGTCATTCTTAAATAACCCAGCGATTAATCCGCCAACATTGCCCCATTGTTTGATACCATCTTCAAGGGAGATTTTGGTCTTCAAAATTTTTCTTGAATCTGAGGTTTTTACCTCAATTTGTGGATGAATCACCGTAGCCCAAAGTTCATCTGGGCTATTTATTGGAATAATATCCAAAGGGTCATAACTACGAACCAAAGTAAAACCGCCGAATAGGGCAGGGGCTACATTGTCGGCATGGGCAACTCCGCTGGCCAACCGTTCCCCTTCCATTGCAAATTTCACCAATTCCAATTGCGAAAATGGTCTGCCCAATAATTCGTTCATTCCCCAAACTGCACCTGCGGAACTTGCCGCGCTGCTTCCAATACCACTTCCAGCCTTAATTTTCTTAAAGATTTCAATTTCAAATCCGCCTTCGTAAGTACTCGCAGCCAATAAAGCCAATCCCGCTACTCCAGCCACATTTTTATCTGTTTCCATGGGTAGGTCTTGACCTTCCAATTTGGTTATGTGTATGCCTTGTTCGGAAACTTTACGTATAACCATTTCATCACCAACAGCGTCTAGAGCTACGCCGAGCACATCAAATCCACAAGATATATTGGCTATTGTCGCCGGGCTAAAAAGGCGAATTTCGTTGGTGTTCATAGGTTTCTTTTTGTGTTTTTTTAATAGGTTTAAAAATTCCCGATCCTAATAATATCGGCAAATATTCCAGAGGCGGTCACATCGGCACCAGCGCCCGCTCCTTTTATAATCATGGGCTGATTAGGATAGCGCTCCGTATAGAACAAGACAATATTATCGCTGCCTTCCAAATTGTAAAAGTCATGTCCTTTTGGAATGTGCTGCAGTCCCACACTTGCTTTACCATCTTCAAACTGGGCCACATATTTTAATTTACTTTCCGTATCGGCGGCGGCTTTGTACATTGACTGAAAAGAGGCTTCATACTTTTTCAAAGAAATAAAGAAATCTTCGTTCGTTGTTGTGGCTAAACTCTCTTCAGGTAAAAAAGGCTTGTTCCCAATATCTTCGATATCCAATCGGTTTCCACTTTCCCGGGCCAAAATCAAAATTTTTCGCATTACGTCTATTCCACTCAAGTCAATTTTAGGGTCGGGCTCGGTATATCCTTCTTCTTGAGCTTGTTTAACTACGTCGTGAAAAGTGGTTTTGTCATTAAAATTATTGAACACAAAGTTCAAGCTTCCTGATAGTACTGCTTGAATTTTCAAAACCTTATCACCAGAAGCTATCAGATGCTTTAACGTGTCTATTATGGGCAAACCGGCACCTACATTAGTCTCGAAAAGGAAAGGCGCATTGTATTCACGTGCCAAATTCTTTAAATCGATATAGTTCGTATAATTTGACGAGCAGGCAATTTTATTGCAGGTAACTACAGAAATACTATTTTTTAAATAGGATGAATAGGTCAATGCAACATCATTACTAGCCGTATTGTCCACAAAAATGCTATTGCGATAATTTAATTGGCTGATCCTATCGAAAAACAGCGCTTTGTCAGATTTCTCGCCATTTTTTAAAGTGTCTTCCCAATTTTTCAGTGAAAGGCCATCTTCATCGAAAACCATATTACGGGAATTCGATATGCCGATAACCCTAATATTTAATTTAAGGTTTTCTTTAAGGTATTTTCGCTGTTGTTGTATTTGGTTCAAGAATTTAGAACCTACGTTACCTACCCCCATTACAAAGAGGTTTAGTTGCTTTATGTTTTCCTCAAAAAACTCTTCATGCAAGGCATTCAACGCCTTTTTTACATCTTCTTTTTTGATGACCGCCGAGATATTTCGTTCCGATGCGCCTTGTGCAATGGCCCTAATATTTACATTGTTTCTGCCCAGTGTACTGAACATCTTACCGCTCAGGCCTTGATGGCTTTTCATATTATCGCCTACCAACGCAATAATGGCCAAATTTCGTTCTGCTAGTACGGGCCGAATTTTTTCACGCTCGATTTCGTATTCGAAAGCTTGATTAACAATTTCAACTGCTTTTTCGATATCACTGTCCGCTATGCCCACACAAATAGAATGCTCTGAGGATGCCTGCGTGATTAGAACCACGCTTATGTCATAAAGCGAAAGTACCTCGAAAAAACGTTTTGAAATACCTGGAATACCTACCATTCCGGGCCCCTCTAATGACAGCAAGGCGATATGCTCAATATGGGTAATACCGCGGACCGTTTTTCTTTTATCCGTTTGGTTTTTGGTAATCAGCGTGCCCGCACTTTCCGGATCAAAAGTGTTTTTTATATGAATGGAAATCCCCTTGGTCAATACAGGTTGTATTGTTGGCGGATATAAAACTTTGGCTCCAAAATGGGATAGCTCCATCGCCTCCTCATACGATATGTGAGGTATTGCATGGGCCTGTTTGACGATTTTAGGGTTTGCGGTGTACATACCGCTAACGTCGGTCCAAATTTCAAGAACTTCAGCATCAAGGGCCGCAGCGATGAGGGCCGCCGTAAAATCGGAACCACCACGCCCCAAAGTAGTCGAATTTCCATTGACTGACGAAGCGATAAAGCCGGGCACAACAATCACTTTGTTTTTAGTTTCACCGAGAATTTCTTTGCAAAGCCGGTTGGTGGTGCTGTTGTCAACGACTGCTTTGCCGTTAAAGTCGTTAGTCTTTATGAACTCCCTGCTGTCTTTGTAAACGGCGTCTAGCTGTTGCTCCGCAAAAAATTCTGCAATGGAATAAGAGGACAGTAATTCTCCATAACTAACGATTTTGTCGGAGAGTCGTGGTGTAATCTCCCCTATTAAATAAGCTCCCTCTACCAAGGTTTCGAGCGTGTTGAGGTCGCTTTTTATTTTACTTAGCGCCTTACTTTGTTTGTTGATAGGAATCAATTTTTTTATGGTATCGATATGTCGATCCTCAATTTCCTTCAAAACAGTTTTATACCTTAAATCTTGTAAGGCGGCAAAATCGGCCGTTTGTAAAAGTAAATCGGTAACCCCTCCAAAGGCTGATACGACTACAATAGTCTGGTCGGCGTCAGTGTTTGAAACAATATTTTTTACTAATGTAATATTTTGTGCGTTGGCGACCGAAGTTCCACCGAATTTCAAAACTTTCATGATGTACTAAAAATTAATTTGAACTGATTCAATTTTTGCGGTGATACGCAAACCGGACGGATATGTAGTTGCTTACCCCAATGGGGTGGTGGCAATAAATATAATGCCATTTGTGGGAGTGGAAAAAAATAATTGTATGTAATCGTCGTAAAAAAGCATACTTCTTTGAAAGCCTCAAAAGTACTACTTTTGAAGTGCTAATCAAATGTTCTGTAAAAATTTTACGGAATATCCAACATTTACTTAAATTTTTTGACGAATGAAGCTTTATAATGCCCAACAGATATATGCCGCTGATAAATATACAATAGCAAGTCAACGGATAGAGAGTGACGAACTCATGGAGCGGGCGGCCCTTCAACTGTTTACTTGGCTGCACTTGCGTCTTCAGGGAGCATCGGTTAAGATTCATTTGTTTTGTGGCATAGGAAATAATGGAGGTGATGGTATTGCCCTCGCCCGACATTTACTAGACCATGGCTACAATATCGGTGTCTATGTGGTGAATTATAGCAAAACAAGGTCAAAAGACTTCTTGATTAATTTAGAAAGGCTAAAAGAACGAAAAGTATGGCCCGTTTTTTTAGAGGAGGGTACGACACTTCCTGAAATTGGGCGAGATGATATTATTGTGGATGCTATTTTTGGCATTGGACTAAATCGGCCTCCGGCGAAATGGGTTATTACGTTAATGCGGCATTTGCATAAGTCGGAAGCTTTGATACTTTCTGTAGACATTCCTTCAGGGTTATATATGAACGATGTCCCAGAAGATGTAGATGGGGTTATAAAAGCAAACTACGTATTAAGTTTTCAAGCCCCAAAACTAGTCTTTTTTCTTCCTGAAACGGGTGTGTTTTTGGAAAATTGGGAAGTTTTGGATATTGAGTTGGATCAAAAGTTTTTATCAGAGCAGGAAACCGAGTATCAACTTATCGGTAAAAATGAAGTACTACCGCTTTATCTTCCGCGAGAGAAATTTGCCCATAAGGGTACCTATGGCCATTCACTGGTCATAGGGGGTAGTTATGGCAAAATTGGTGCAGTCGTTCTGTCGGCCAAGGCGGCACTGCATTCAGGCAGCGGATTGGTTACTGCCTATGTGCCGAAATGCGGGTATGCTATCATGCAGACAACACTGCCCGAAGCAATGGTTGTTTCGGATGCTGATGAAAAGCATATTTCAGCTATTGACTATGAAATCGACCCTACAGTTATTGGGTTAGGAGTCGGTTTGGGAAAAGAAGCCGCTACGGTAAAGGCACTCTCAGATTTTCTAAGTAAAAATAAAACACCGTTGGTTGTTGATGCGGACGGATTAAATATCCTTTCCGAAAACCAGGCACTGTTGGAAAAATTACCATCAAAGACTATTTTGACTCCTCACCCCAAAGAGCTGGAACGTTTAATCGGCAGGTGGGAAAACGATTTTGATAAGTTGAAGAAGGCAAAGGAATTTTCAAAGAAATACGATTGTATCGTTGTTATAAAAGGAGCTCATACGATTACTATTTATGAGGATAAAGGGTATATCAATACTACCGGGAACCCAGGAATGGCTACAGGTGGTAGTGGTGATGTATTGACCGGAGTCATTACAGGGTTGGTCGCACAAGGTTATAAGCCCCTGGAGGCGACTATTTTTGGAGTGTATATTCATGGCAAGGCTGCCGATTTGGTTGTAGAAAATACAGGCTATCAGGCATTGACGGCCACTGGAATTGTGGAAGGTATCGGTGGTGCTTATCTTGATTTGTTCAAGCCCCCTGAGGAACCTAAAGTGCAGCGTGAAGAAACAGAATAATGGTAGGGACTGCGGTCTATCTATATGTGCGAGTGGCTTAACCTTATACGACCTATACTGTTGATGTGTTTAGGGGTTACTTTCCCTTAACCCTTCTTTTTACCCAGGTAAGGGCATTATCGAATTCAATAAAAAATTTCATTGGCTTTTTGTAAAAAAGCTTTTCAATTTTAAAATTGTGCATGTCGATTTCCTTTACCGAAACTATGGCAAAGGCTTTTAGGTTGTCCAATTCCCGTAGATATGAATAAACAGTTGGATCAACCGCATAAGAATGTTTCCGGAGGCTTATATAGCCAAAATCCTTTTCACGGAAGTGAATTTCTGAAATTCCGATTATTTGATACGTTCTTTCTAAGGTAAGGGTTGCCCCTTCCTCAAAAATAGCCACCATGTAATCATCATAAACTTGGATTTTTCCAATCTCGAGCTGATACTCTCTTACAACAATCGTTTTTTTCGGTTGTCCCACTTTCATTTCATGTATTTAATAGTGTCTGTGACGAAAGTAGAAGTAAGTACAGTTTTACGATAAAAAATTAGATTAAAAGCTTAAATATCGTTTATACTGCTTTTAGTGGATAACTACGGTGTTTTATTTTTTACTTGCTGATTATCCTGAATAAAAAAAGGGAGTCAATTTTTATGACTCCCTTATTCCAAATTTCTTACGAAATTTCATGTTTTTGAAGATTTTTCAGCCTTCTTGATTTTGATGGTCAACTCGTCTTTTTTCGAATCTAAGTCCATGAATATACTGTCGCCTTCTTCAAGTTTCGAATTTACGATTTCTTCCGCCAGGGCATCTTCGATATATTTTTGAATTGCCCTTTTAAGCGGTCTGGCACCATATTGCCTATCAAAGCCTTTCTCAGCAATATAATCCTTTGCTTTTTCGGTTAAGTTTAAGTTGTAGCCTATGTCCTTAATGCGCTGGAACAACTTGCGCAACTCAATATCGATAATCTGGTGAATGTCTTTTCTTTCCAAGGGATTAAAAACAACAACATCGTCGATCCTATTCAAAAACTCGGGCGCGAATGCCTTTTTTAAGGCATTTTCGATAACGCTCTTTTGGTGCGTATCTGCTTGTGCCTTCTTTGCAGAAGTTCCAAAACCTACACCTTGGCCGAAGTCTTTCAACTGTCGGGCACCGATATTCGAGGTCATGATTATGATTGTATTTCTAAAATCAATTTTTCTTCCAAGACTATCGGTTAGGAAACCATCGTCCAATACCTGCAACAGCATGTTGAAAACATCGGGATGCGCTTTCTCGACCTCATCCAACAAAATTACTGAATAGGGTTTGCGACGTACCTTTTCGGTCAATTGACCACCTTCTTCGTAACCGACATATCCTGGAGGTGCCCCTACCAATCGGGAGATGGCAAATTTTTCCATATACTCGCTCATGTCTATTCGAATAAGTGCATCTTCCGAGTCGAATAATTCTTTGGCCAGTACTTTTGCCAATTGCGTTTTACCGACACCGGTTTGTCCTAAGAATATAAAGGAGCCAATCGGTTTATTGGGGTCTTTAAGTCCTGCTCTGTTACGTTGAATGGCCTTTGCTACTTTCGCTACTGCCTCATCTTGACCAATTACGTTCGTCTTGATAAGCTTGGGTAGTTCGGCGAGTTTGTTGCTTTCGGTTTGGGCAATTCGATTTACTGGAATACCACTCATCATAGAGACTACGTCTGCAACATTGTCTTCGGTAACGATTTCTTTGTGCAATTTGCTGTCTTCCTCCCATTTTTCTTGGGCTACCGCCAATTCTTTTTCGAGCCTTTTCTCATCGTCACGTAATTTGGCTGCCTCCTCGTATTTTTGCTTTTTAACAACGCTGTTCTTAAGTTCTCGAACGTCTTCAAGTTGTTTTTCAAGTTCCAATATTTGTTTAGGAACATCCATATTTACAATATGGACTCTCGAACCGGCCTCGTCTAGGGCGTCGATAGCCTTGTCAGGAAGAAATCTATCCGTCATGTACCGATTCGTCAATTTTACACAAGCGATAATTGCCTCGTCGGTATAATTAACGTTGTGGTGGTCCTCATATTTTTCCTTGATATTTTTGAGTATCTCAATAGTTTCGATTACAGTGGTGGGCTCAACGATTACTTTTTGGAAACGACGCTCCAAGGCACCGTCCTTTTCGATATATTGTCGGTATTCGTCCAAGGTGGTGGCTCCTATACATTGTATTTCGCCCCTTGCCAATGCCGGTTTGAACATATTGGAGGCATCAAGACTACCCGTGGCACCACCGGCTCCTACAATGGTATGAATCTCGTCGATAAAGAGTATTACGTCATCGTTCTTCTCTAATTCGTTCATTACCGCCTTCATCCGCTCCTCGAACTGCCCACGGTATTTTGTTCCAGCGACCAACGAAGCGAGGTCTAAAGTTACAACACGTTTGTTGTAAAGTATTCGCGATACTTTTTTGTTAATTATACGCAATGCAAGACCCTCTGCAATGGCACTTTTACCAACACCTGGCTCGCCAATTAGCAATGGGTTGTTTTTCTTTCTTCTGCTTAATATTTGCGAAACTCTTTCTATTTCTTTTTCTCTTCCTACCACTGGATCCAATCTGTTGTCTTCGGCCAAGCGTGTAAGGTCGCGACCAAAGTTGTCCAATACCGGAGTCTTCGATTTTTTGTTGCCCTTTTGCCCAGAAGCACTACCAAAAGTACCTTCTTTACCTTCGTTGGCATCATCGGAATCGCTAGGAAACGAATCGGAAGTGGGAGCGTCTACAATATCATCGTCGCTTGTAATCATAAATTTGAACTGTTCTTTGACCCCGTCATAATCAACTTTTAGTTTATGTAAAAGTTTGGTAGTAGGGTCATTTTCGTTTCTTAAAATACAGAGTAATAAGTGTGCCGTATTGATTGATGAACTTTGAAAAAGCTTTGCTTCTAAAAAAGTGGTCTTCAACGCGCGCTCTGCCTGCCTGGTCAAGTGCAGGTTTTTTTTGTCTTTTTGAGAACCGCTGGGACTTGGGTTCGAGGGACTCAGGATCTCCACTTTGCGGCGTAGATGGTCTAAGTCGACCTCCAAAGCATCCAGAATACTTATTGCTTTTCCATTTCCATCGCGCAACAATCCGAGCATGAGATGTTCCGTTCCAATAAAATCATGCCCCAATCTAAGTGCTTCTTCTTTGCTATATGCAATTACGTCTTTTACCCTCGGTGAAAAATTATCGTCCATAAAATTATCCTTTCAACTATAAAATTAGTAAATCTAGGTCAATCTTGGGCAAATACCGTACCTATTATTCGACAAAGTTGTTCGAATTGACGAAAAAGCGATTAATTGCGGAATAATTAACAATCTTATTATCAACCTGTAAAGAGGGTATAAGTGTTAATAAAATTTTGAATAAAGTATCTGATATATACTTGAAAAGTAACGATTTTACGTATATTGGCATGCTTTTTTAACCCAAAAATATAGAAGATTTTAAAATGGCAGAAGGAGAAAAATTGATACCTATTAATATCGAAGATGAAATGAAATCTGCCTACATCGATTATTCGATGTCGGTCATTGTGTCACGTGCGCTGCCAGATGTGCGGGACGGATTGAAACCAGTACATAGGCGTGTGTTGTTTGGTATGCATGAATTGGGTGTGCGTTCTAACAGTTCTCATAAAAAATCAGCGCGTATTGTCGGGGAAGTTTTAGGTAAATACCATCCGCACGGTGATACTTCTGTCTACGACACTATGGTACGAATGGCCCAAGAATGGAGCCTTCGCTACATGTTGGTGGACGGGCAGGGGAATTTTGGATCCGTTGATGGCGATAGCCCGGCTGCAATGCGTTATACGGAAGCCCGTATGCGAAAAATTGCCGATGATATGCTTGCCGATATAGACAAGGATACGGTCGATCATCAATTGAATTTTGACGATTCTTTGAAAGAGCCGACTGTTTTACCGACACGAGTGCCAAACCTTTTGGTCAACGGGGCATCGGGGATTGCCGTTGGTATGGCTACGAACATGCCTCCCCATAATTTATCGGAAGTTGTTGACGGAACCGTTGCCTATATCGAGAACAATGATATTGAAATTGATGAGCTCATTACACATATAAAAGCACCTGATTTTCCTACAGGTGGAATAATTTATGGATACGACGGCGTAAAAGAGGCCTTCCATACCGGCAGGGGTCGTGTGAAAATTCGCGCCAAGGCTAACATTGAAGAAGTTCAGGGAAGGGAATGTATCATTGTTACGGAAATCCCATATCAGGTGAACAAGGCCGATATGATCAAAAAGACAGCCGATCTTGTAAACGAAAAGAAAATCGAGGGAATTTCTACGATTCGTGACGAGTCGGATCGAAAGGGAATGCGTATCGTATATATTCTTAAAAGGGATGCGATACCTAACATTGTACTCAATATGCTGTATAAATATACGGCATTGCAGTCTTCATTCAGTGTAAACAATATCGCATTGGTTAACGGTCGACCTCGATTGCTCAATGTCAAGGAGATGATTCACTATTTTGTGGAACATCGTCACGATGTAGTGGTTCGCAGAACACAGTTTGAACTTAAAAAGGCTGAAGACAGGGCCCATATTCTTGAGGGCTTGATTATAGCTTCTGATAATATAGACGAGGTGATTGCTATCATCAGGGCGTCGGCCAACGCTGATGAGGCTCGTGAGAATTTGATGGAACGCTTTAAGTTGACAGAAATACAGGCAAAAGCTATCGTAGAAATGCGGTTACGTCAACTTACAGGTCTGGAGCAGGATAAATTAAGGGCAGAGTACGATGAGATAATAAAGACTATAGCCGATTTAAAGGACATACTGGAGAAGAAGGACCGAAGGATGCAAATCATAAAGGAAGAGCTTCTTGAAATCAAAGAAAAGTATGGCGACGAACGTCGTTCTGAAATCAATCTTGCCGGTGGGGATCTAAGTATTGAGGACATGATTCCTGATGAACAGGTGGTAATTACAATATCCCATGCAGGTTACATTAAAAGAACGCCACTATCCGAATACAAAACCCAAAACAGGGGAGGAGTAGGTCAAAAGGCTTCTTCGACCCGTAACGAAGATTTTCTTGAATATCTTTTTGTGGGTACGAACCACCAATATATGTTGTTCTTTACTCAAAAAGGAAAGTGTTTCTGGATGCGGGTCTACGAGATACCCGAAGGCAGTAGAACATCAAAAGGAAGGGCCATTCAGAATCTTATCAATATTGAACAAGATGACAATGTTAAAGCCTTTATTTGTACGCGTGACCTTAAAGACGAAGATTACGTGAATAACCATTATGTAATAATGGCTACGAAAAAGGGAACTGTGAAAAAGACTTCTTTGGAGCAATATTCTAGACCTCGACAGAATGGTATCAATGCTATTGGCATTCGGGAAGACGATGAGTTGCTCGAAGCGAAATTAACCACTGGTACAAGTGAAATATTCTTGGGCCTTAAATCTGGCAAAGCCATTCGTTTTGAAGAAGGAAAGACACGACCGATGGGTAGAAACGCTTCCGGAGTTCGAGGTATTCGTTTGGCCGATGACAATGATGAAGTGATAGGCATGGTATCGGTACATGATTTTGATGAAGATATACTCGTAGTTTCAGAAAATGGGTATGGAAAACGATCTAGCATCGAAGATTATCGAGTGACAAACAGAGGGGGTAAAGGTGTTAAAACGATATCTATTACAAAAAAAACCGGTGGCCTTGTAGCGATAAAGAATGTGTCGGATTCGGATGATCTTATGATTATCAACAAATCAGGTATTGCCATTCGAATGAGTGTTGAAGATCTTAGGGTCATGGGGCGTGCTACACAAGGCGTAAGGCTCATTAATTTAAAGGATAACGATTCGATAGCAGCAGTGGCCAAAGTTATGAAAGACGAGGACGATCTTTCTGAAGCCGAAGTGTTGGACATCGAAGTCGATACCGAAGATGGCACGGCTCTTGATAAAGGAAGTAACGACGATTCTGAAGAATAATCAATAAACACTAATTATTATTTTAATACAATTGAAAATGAAAACTAAAATTTTAATACTAGCCTCCATGTCTTTTATTATGATGGCAGGATACGCTCAGAAAAATGAGATTAAAACGGCTGAAAAAGCCTTAAAAGATGGAGACGCCGCAGCTGCAAAAGCAGCTCTTGATGGTGCTTCGGGAATGATTTCCGGTGCTGATGAAAAATTACAGGCGCAATATTATTTTGTTCGTGGAAAGGCATATGCAGATTTAGCCAAAAAAGGTGACAATGCCGCATTCGATGAAGCTGTGTCTTCTTTTCAAAAAGTAATCGATGTAGAGGAAAAGAGCGGAAAAGCCAAATACTCAGATGAGACAAAACAGCATTTAGGCACCTTGACGGCTGATTTGGTAAATTCCGCGGTTGAGGATAATGGAAATGAAAAATTTAAAGAAGCAGCAGAAAAGTTGTATATGAGTTATAAGATTAGCCCGAAAGACACGGTCTACTTATACTATGCTGCTAGTAGTGCTGTCAACGGAGGGCATTACGAACCGGCATTGGAGTATTACGAAGAACTTCAAAGCTTAGGTTATGATGGTAGCGGTGTTTCTTATAAGGCTACGAATGTTGCTACAGGCGAGGTTGAGGAAATGGATAAGACGCAGCGTGATCTTATGGTAAAGTCAGGCACTTACAAAGATCCTGTAGATGACCGGGCTCCTTCCAAGAAGGCGGAAATCGTTAAAAACATTGCATTGATATACACGCAATTGGGGCAAGACGATAAGGCTTTAGAAGCTTATAAGGCAGCAAGGGAGAACAATCCAAATGACGTGAATTTAATTTTGAACGAAGCCAATCTTTATTACAAGATGGGAGATAAGGATAAATTCAAGGAACTTCAATCAGAAGCGGCAGCTTTGGCGCCTGATAATCCGGATCTGCACTATAATATGGGCGTAATTAATATGGAGCAAGGCAATTTGGAAGAGGCTAGGGCCGCTTACAAAAAGACATTGGAGATCAACCCCGGATATACCAATGCACAACTGAATTTATCTACTACCTATGTAAACGAAGGAAATGGATTGATTGACGAGATGAATGGCTTAGGTAATTCAAAGGCCGATATAGCCCGCTATGATGAGTTGAAAGAGCAAAAAGACAGTCTGTTCCAACAAGGGGCCGATGTTCTAGAAGAGGCTTTGAAAACTAATCCTGATAATCAGGGGATATTGACCCAGCTTAAGAATATCTACGGGGCTATGGGCGATAACGAGAATTTTATGCGTCTTAAGAAATTATTGGGCGAATAATTTTTTTAAGAAGCTTGATAAAGTACAAACCTCGACAGAAATGTCGGGGTTTTTTATATGACCTTTTTGATAACCCTTAAATTATGGGTGTAGGTGCCTAATTCAGTATTGAAAATCCCGGTATGGTCTAATCGGTCGATGCGGACTTTTCCGTGGGAGTGAATAATGTAATTGTTCTCCATAATCAAACCTACATGGTGTATGAGGCCTTCCGCATTATCGAAAAACGCCAAGTCGCCCGGCTCACTTTCCTCTATAAAACTAAGCGCACTACCTTGTGTGGACTGTTCAGAGGCATTTCTGAACAAACGATAGCCATTGATTTTATACACCATTTGTGTAAAACCTGAACAATCAATACCAAATGGGGTTTTTCCTCCCCATAGGTAAGGAGCGTTCAAGTACAATAGGGCAGTTTCAATAAGGTTGTTTCTATTCTTCTTTCCATTTACACTCGCACCATCGAATCTGTATTGTAAAAGTGTCGTATTTTGAATTGCAGAGCCCAGAACTATGGGAACGAGAACAGAACCATTTTTTTCAACTATGGATATCAGCTCTGAAGAATATGTGATGCTTGCAGAATTCTCGAGCGCATCGTATTCCGCTTGTTCTATGATACTAATTTGGTTGGTGCTGACCCAGCCCTCCGAATTATCATAAGCTATTCTGATTTTACACCAGTATTTGCGTCTTTCCAAAATTTTGAAATGTTCGCCGAAGAGCAACTGGGAAATTAACTCGGAAGTATCATCGGAAATCGCTCTCACGGGCACAGTACTTAGGTGGCAAATACCGTATTGCATAAGTGTTCTGCTTAGTTTCTGTCCAAAATTAAGGCAGAAGCACCTCCACCACCATTACATATCGCCGCTGCCCCAATTTTTGCGTTGTTCTGTTCCAGTACATTTAGCAAGGTAACAATGATTCTTGCTCCCGAGCAACCTAAGGGGTGGCCTAATGAAACGGCCCCACCATTTACATTTACATTCGTATCCGAAAGGCCTAATAACTTCATGTTTGCCAAGCCCACAACTGCAAAAGCCTCATTAAATTCAAAATAATCTATTTGATCTATTGAAATTCCAGCCTTGGCTATGGCCTTTGGCAATGCCTTGGCCGGAGCGGTGGTAAACCATTTTGGTTCCTGGGCGGCATCTGCATAACTTCGAATGGTCGCTAACGGTTTTAAGTTCAACGCCTTGGCTTTGTCGGCACTCATAAGAATAAGTGCGGCAGCACCATCATTTATTGTGGAAGCATTGGCTGCCGTTACGGATCCGTCTTTGGAGAAAGCCGGACGCAATGAGGAAATCTTTTCCATTTTTACGTTTTTGAACTCCTCATCCTCAGTAATCCATACCGGTTCGCCACGACGTTGGGGCACCGAAACCGGTACTATTTCATTGTCGAATTTTCCTGATGCCCATGCTTTTGCAGATCGCTCATACGATTGAATGGCAAAAATATCTTGGGCTTCTCGACTGAATTTATATTTTTCTGCACAGGCATCGGCACAAACACCCATGGCATTTTGATCATAGGCGTCAACAAGACCGTCTTTTTGCATTCCATCGATTAAGGTTGCGGGTCCAAATTTTTGTCCTGAGCGCATATAAACATAATGGGGAATAAGGCTCATGTTTTCCATTCCTCCAGCCACAGCAATAGAAATGTCTCCCAATGCGATGGCCTGTGCAGCTTGCATCACGGCTTTCATTCCTGAGGCACATACCTTATTTATCGTGGTGCATGGTACGCTATCTGGTATACTTGCTAAAAGTGCTGCTTGTCGGGCAGGTGCTTGGCCTGTTCCGGCCTGGACAACATTGCCCATAAACACTTCATCTACCAGCTCAGGGTCAAGGCTGATTTTTTTTAAGGCGCCCTTAATCGCCGTAGCGCCTAATTGAGGTGCTGGAATTGAAGATAACGAACCCATAAAACTACCAATCGGGGTTCTGACTGCGGAGACTATAACAACATCGTTCATAATGAAACGTATTACTCTTGCGAAAATAATAAATTAAAACACAATGCTGATGGTAATGCCTTCAAAAGCATTCCATGAATTTATATTTTTCTATTTTTGAGGATACCTATTTTCATAATGCGGAAATTCTTGGACAAAGTTTATAAAAGTCAATCGCTTTTTTATAAGTACATATTGTACATCGCCTCTATTTGCTGTATTGTCTTTTTCTTCCCAAAAGGAGGCAAGTTCAAATATGAATTCCAAAAAGGAAAGCCATGGCAATATGAAAATCTGTATGCCCCATTCGATTTTTCGGTCAAGAAAGGCGATGCTGAAATTGCGGAAGAGCAACGGGCAATCAAGGAGCAACGTACTGATTATTATAGATTCGATGATACGATTGTACAGAAGGTATATGAAGATTATAAATCGAAATTCCCGATTGTTTTTGCGGAAGCGAATTTTAATGACAACCAAAGACTTACCCTAAAGGCTACGGGAGAAAGTATTTTGGATGCAATCTATAAACGTGGTGTTGTAGCTGAATTTGCCGATGGACGTAGGGATAATCAAATATATTTGGTCAAAGACAATGAGGCTAAACGTATCAATTCCAGTGAATTGGTCCTTTTAAAAAATGTTGAGAATATAGTCTCAAAATATATCAATGATCAAGGACTTGGCAGTTTTAACAGGTATTTCCAAGATTTATTTTTAGACTTAACCGAACCCAATGTTTTTTATGATAAGAGTTTGTCTGAAAAAGCATTGGAAGATCAACTTTCAAATGTGTCTTTGACACGGGGGTCGGTCGATATGGGTAAACTAATCGTTGCCAAAGGCGAAGTGGTCGAGACCGAGAATTTAAAAATTTTAAATTCACTCAAAGATGAGTACCAATCGGAATTGTGGACAGCCAACAATTACTATTTCATTCTCTTTGGTTATACCATTTTGGTAGCCCTGGTGTTGATGATGTTGTTTCTTTTCTTGAAAAAGTACAGGAACGGAATTTTCAATAATAATACCAAGGTCACTTTTATTTTCTTCAATATTCTATTAATGGTTTTTGTGACCACATTAGTAGTAAAATATGATGAGTCGTATGTTTTTGTTGTTCCTCTTTGCATTCTTCCTTTACTGCTGAAAACTTTTTTTGACGCGAGACTCGGGCTTTTTGTCCATGTGCTTACCGTTCTGATCTTGGGCTTTGTAGTTCCAAATAGCTTTGAATATATCTTTCTGCAGATTATTGCCGGAATTGTGACCATATTGACTGTGTCTGAATTGTACAAAAGGGCGAATTTATTTATTTCGGTGGGACAGATTACCCTAATTTATATTGTTGGTTATCTGGCCTTTCATATTATTCATGAAGGCAATCTTGACAATATACAATGGCTTACGGTCGGGTTGTTCTTGCTCAACGGCATGATAACGCTCTTTGTACAACCTTTAATTTATGTTTATGAAAAGGTTTTTGGGTTGGTGTCAGATGTTTCATTACTTGAGCTTTCCGACACCAATTCCAAACTGTTGAAAGAACTCTCGAACAGAGCTCCTGGTACTTTTCATCATTCGCTACAGGTCGCTAATTTAGCGGAAGCTGCTGCGAATGAGGTAGGCGCAAATGCCATGCTGGTTCGGGTGGGGGCGCTGTATCATGATATAGGGAAGATGGCAAGTCCGACCTATTTTACAGAAAACCAGATCACCAATGTTAATCCGCATGATGAACTCTCACCAAAAGACAGTGCAAAAATTATTATCGATCACGTTATAAAAGGCATAGAGATGGCGAGAAAAAATAATTTGCCCGATCGTGTTATTGATTTCATTAGGTCTCACCATGGAACCACCTTGGTCTATTATTTTTACAAAAAACAACAAAATCTCGAAAGTGATGTAGACGAAGATGATTTTAGGTACCCTGGCCCCATACCATTTTCTAAGGAGACTGCGATTTTAATGATGGCCGACTCGGTAGAAGCCGCTTCGAAGAGTCTTAAAGACCCAACATTTTCAGTCATCGATGAATTTGTGGATAAGATTGTCGCAGGACAGATGAATGCCGACCAATTTTTGAACGCCAATATTACCTTTAAGGAGATTCAACTTATAAAAAAGATCTTTAAGCAAAAGTTGACCAATATATACCATTTAAGAATAGAATATCCGGAATAATGATAGCTTTAAAATAGTAGTAAAAAAAAGCAAAAAATAGTTGCGTCCTAGAATTGGAAAAAGTACATTTGCAACCGCATTTCAGAATGCTAGTTCATTGAAGGAATAAATAGGAGAGGTGCCGGAGTGGTAACGGAGCAGATTGCTAATCTGTCGACGCGTAAGTGTCGCATGGGTTCGAGTCCCATTCTCTCCGCAATTTCCTTTGAAATATTACTTTTTATGCCTCGGGGTGTAGCGTAGCCCGGTTATCGCGCCTGCTTTGGGAGCAGGAGGTCGCAGGTTCGAATCCTGCCACCCCGACTTTAACATTTTGTTAACATTTTAACCCTGATAATCAATTGATTATCAGGGTTTTGATTTTTAAGTATTTTTCAAAAAAGTTTTTTTCACGTCAAAATCCGATTAAAAAGTCAACAAATCGGTCAACAAATTCTTGTAATTTTAGCAAATCTCCTAAAACATGAATAGTTCAAAAGGGGTTCGTCGGGGAACAAGGATTTGAACCTAAATATTAGTTTAGATTTTAATAATTTTTACTCCTAACTCCTAATCAGTTGCCGAAGAAGACATTGACGAAAACTCCCTTGAAAAAATTAAAATTTGCACTTTTCGGTTTAAAAAGATTTATTTCACCGTTTTGGCTCGGGAGCGCAGCGTTCCTTCCCGGCGTGGCGGGAAGGGGTAGCGAAGTGGCAAGTTATAAACGGGGATTGGGTCCAAGCCCTTTTTGTAGAGAAGCTCTTTGCCCGAAATGTAATGGAGCGGTAAAGTGCTGAACGATTTGAAAACTATAATTAATTAATGCGACATTATGCGTTTTTAAAAATCGATTTAAATGTAGGATTGGCCTTTTCAGAATGTCTTTCACTTGATTAATTTTGGAGTATCTTGACCTTTAATATGTCTACAAGTCCTACGATGAAAATTAAAGAGTTCTTGATATTGGGGTCCGGCGACGATGGCTCGGTCGGCAATTTATGTCAAGATTTTTTGGAAGAAAAGGTTTCGTTTTGATAAGTCGGAAGCAACCCGGATTCTCTAGTTATGACCGGTACCTAAAACGGGAGGAGGTGAAAACAAAAATTTTCTGAATTTAGCAATGTCCTAAAACGGGTAAGGCTACATCGGCAGATGTAATTATTTTAAAATTTTTAAGAAAGTTGTTCCGGACTTAGGTTAAAAAGGTTATTTTGTTGTAAACAATCTAAACTGATTGATGAAAAAGCTTAAAATTTTGTTGGTGGACGACGATGAGGATGATAGGGGGTTTATCTTTGAAGCCTTGGAATCATTAAATATGAATACGGAGCTCTACCAAGTGGAAAACGGCAAGGCCTGTTTGGAATTTTTGGAAAGAGCAGATAGAAGCTATCCTCATTTGATATTTCTAGACCTTAATATGCCTATAATGAATGGTTTGCAATGTTTGGACAGCATTAGAAAGGATAAAAATGCTAAAAATATATTTGTGGCTATTTATTCTACGTCTTCAGCGGAAAAAGATATTGAGGATACCTTTACCAAAGGTGCAAATATTTACATAAATAAACCCAGTGACTTCTCCGATATAAAGGCCGCTTTAAAAGAAGTTATTAAAACATACTGGGCAGATCATACGAAAGACTTCAATAGGATGAATTTTTTGTTGAAAATATAATCTATGTTTTCGATATAATTTCTGTTTTTAGTCGTGTTCATTTCACGGATTTAGCGGTTTATTACAAAAGTTCTGAGGCAGTTCGTAAAACTGTATAAATGTTTCCTATAATTGTATAACAGCTTTTTAGATTTTTAAACAGATTTTTGGTATTAAAGTTCTAAATTTTTAAAAAGGAGAAACTATGAAAAATTTACAATATGCCAGGGTGGGAGCTGTTCGCCAGAAGAGAACTAGCCAGACAAATAAGCCTTCAGCAACTCTTGATATGATTTTACCTAGTAAAGGGCTACAAAATAAAACTCAACTTTTCAAAGCATACTGATATAAAATAGGTCTGAATTTGGTTGAAAGGATAATCTAAGAGTTTATTGATTTGCTGGCCCTTGTCGTTCCTTTTTCCGAAATTTGCAGTGGTGATATAGATGGCTTAATAAATTGCTATAATGGCAGAGGGAAATATGCCTTGACAATTTCTGTCTAAAAGCCTTATCCCTATTTTATCGTAATTTTTGCTCCTTGGATCAGTGTACTCCCAAATTTAAATTTTAGAATAGAAATACTTTACAGTATTGAATACATTCCACACCGTTTGGTTACTTGGGCAAAATTTATCTATACTGAAATGCCAATCATGGTGAAGTAACTAAAATGATTTTTCAAGAATATCGTCCCATGTCATTTTTATAGCAACCATAAAATTATGGGAACTTAAATATGACTTCAATCTAAATGTTCTAGTGAATTAACAATCTGAACAGAAGTACTACTTGCTATTTAGATTTTTAGATTTTTTTAAAACTACGTAATTGGGTAAAATTAGAGCCACTGTCAAAGATGGTACAACGAACATTACCGCAACACAAAATACTTCTAACATTGGGGGATTTTTGAAGCGCAATAAAGAATTGTGCATAATTGCCCTACAAATATAGACATAAATTCGGGTAATGATATTCCCTACTGTCCCAAATCGTATTTGACTATCAATAAATTATGGGAACTGCTGGTAGTTACATTATAAATTAACAATAATTTAAAATGAAATGATATAGATATTAATTCCCTAATCATTCACTATCCATTATTGCCATGGTTCAATTCATTGGGTATAGATTTAAAAGGAACAGTATTAAGAACTAAAAACGTGATATCTATTCAGAAACAATCGGAACATCATTTCGTTCTAGTATTTGGATTTCCGTATCTTCATTCAAGATTATAAGTTCCATTGGTAAATCAATTGTTTGGAAGGTAATAACTAGAATTTCACAAAATCGGAAATTATCATTTTGTGGGGGTCATAGTACTTTTGGAAAAGATTCATTATTCTAATAGCACTATAATAATAGAGTTATCGTAATTTTTTTCGAACCTCTTCTGAGATATTCTCCGCGTACATCCCATAAGCATCGACCATAACTCCTTTAATATCCTCTTTCGAGGAAATAGCATAAAGGATACTGTTGTCATCTGTACTGCTCATTCCTTCCAAACGATGTATCTCATCAATCTCGAAGTCCTCCGATTGTAGTTCCAGTTTTAGGGAAGCACATTCTGAACAATGGGGTTTAACCTTTTATAAGATTTTTTTATCACATAAAAGCAAAGATTAAATACTTGATATTCATTGAATTTAATTTTAATCGTTGATTGCTTTTTGAAGATTAATTTCGTGATTGTCCATTATTTCAAGCTCGGTCAATAGCAATATGGAATTTGTATATCCGTTTTCTGTTGCGGTATGGGGATTGGCGGGATCAGTAATCCATCGCCCGTCGACGATAAACTTGTAACTTATCGTTCCAGCTTCGACCTCCGCATTCGCCAACCATTTATTTGCATTTTTGGTCATCAAAAGATCAGTTCCCCAAGAATTGAACGAACCTGAAACGATTACTTCCCTTGCGTCTGCAAAGCCCTCAAGAACGAATTGTACCTTCCGAAATTCCGGTCGCGCTATCTCGACCCTTTTTATTTGGTCGGCCAATACTTTGCTTTGCGCTGTATCGGTCGTTTTCTTAATAAGGGTGTCCAATACCGCAAGATGGGCAGTATGCAATGCGATGTTGGATTTTACCACACTATCGGGCGTTATTCCACTACCTTCCCAATTTGTTTTGCTGATAGGGTTAATGGACCTCATATACGGCACGGCCATTCGATAGTGGGCATTTATCGCTACTTGCTCATTCGGATTTGCTCCGCCTTTGGTAGTTTCCCCTATCAAGACAGCCCTTTTTATTTGTTGAAGGTCATAGGCCAATTCTTCGCCCCCCGAAAAAGTGCGCCCGCTGGTCAGAATATAGATAGGCTTGTCCACATATTTCTTATTAGGCAGCCAGGGATATGTCCAGAATTGTTTTGTAGAATTTGTGGGACGGATATAAAAATCGAACAGGTGTACCGGTTCCTGAAAAAAGTAGCTGCATAGAAAGGGAATGGTATTCTCGTCCAAACTGCCACGACATTTTCGCAAATCAAGGATAAGACCATCGGTGCTCTCAACTTTCTGCATGGCTGCTACCAAGGTATCCGCACATTGGTCTAATGGACCGAACAAGGGTATGTCGATATATCCAATATTACCTTCGAGAATGGATACTTTTTTTACACCGTAGTTGTTCTCTTTGAGTATGTTGTGCATCCACTCTTGCTGTTCCTTTATTTCGAGCTCTGTTGGGGCATTTTCTGTTGAAATTTCGGCTTCACTAAAGATAACATTCAGGTGAAGGTCCTTAGAAATTTTCTGAAGGTCTTTAGTTAACTGAAATGCGAACTCGGGCCCTTTCGTTATGGTATCATATTTACCAAGGTGATAATTCTCCATAATATTAGCTTTCATGGTCTCCGCCATTTCTGGCATCACATATCTTTCTTGGAGTACCTTGCCAATAGTCGTCACGACTTCTTTTTTCTCAATCGTGGAAAGCTGTGCCATTGTTGCTGTCGAAAAAGTTAAACAGAGCACTCTTACGATTGTTTTGACATAGTAGCGTAACATCACTTGAAGAATTTAATGTTAGGTGTTCAGTTAAAATTTATTGTACAAAGTAAATACGGAATTTCAATGTTTACAATCACATAAATATGTGTATTTCAAAGGCTTGGAAAATATGTCAGCCATAAAATAAAGGGCAAATATTAGAGCCCTATTTATTTCGGAGGATAACATTACCCCTGAGACAAATTGACTGAATACTTTGATTTATTTTTATCGATATGAGTTAATCGATATCTATTTCGTTATTGCCATCGAATTTGATAGGGGGTATAGACCTGGGGTATCAAACGACCCCAGTCACCGACACTTCCTGAAATTTTCGTTCACAAGTTTGTAAGGCCAATGTTTGAATTCGACGATTTCATTTTTAGTATATAGGGTTATACTCTTATAAAGTTGGCGTGAATTATTGCTTTGTTGTCCGTCGTTTTTAAGATTAGTAGGTAAGTGTAAAGCCGGCTCCAAAGCCCATATCACTATCATAATGAGTTGATAAGCTCAAGTTTTTAGTGGTTATAAAGCTTAATCCGGCCATATATTCCTTGTCGGTATTGACCATAAGCCCCATTCTAAGACGTTTAGATAGCGGTATATCTTCGCGCATAAGCTGAAAGCGAACATTCCCATCTGTAAAAACTTCCCCTTGGGCCACAAGCAACCAGGGCAAGGTATATTCCGCCCCTAAGCTTAATACAGCCCTATTGTCTTTGGTATTGGATTGACCGAACAAGTTTTTTTCTTGATCATCCGTACCCATTTTTCTGTATCGCCAATCAAAGCCGATAAAGGGCATGAACCATTGATTTTTACCGATTAATCTCCCAATATGTGTCTCCGTTTCGTAACCGTGCATGTCAGTGTATCCCAATCGCCACTCCGTTCCGATACTCCATCTTGTATTGGCCAACATGGCCATGCCATCATTACCATTGCTGGCAAAATCGTTTTGAACCATAAAGTGAAATTCCCTGTCATCTTTATATACTTGCCGGTCAGCCCATTTTTTATTTGGCAATTGGGGATTAGGAGGCGTGCCTTCATACCTAAAGACCCTTCCCATACCGCTCATCATGTGATACAATATGTGACAATGAAAATACCAGTCCCCATATTTTTCAGAAGCGGTGAATTCAAGCGTATCGGTTTCCATGGGCAAGATGTCAAGCACATTTTTTAAGGGGGCGTATTCTCCCTGCCCATTCAAGACCCTGAAAAAGTGGCCGTGAAGATGCATTGGATGGCGCATCATTGAACTATTTTTTAAAATAATCTTGATGTTTTCGCCTTGTTTTATCAATATCTTGTCCGTTTCGGATAGCGTTTTATTGTCTAGGCTCCATACATACCTATTCATATTTCCGGTAAGCTCGAAAACCAGTTCCCTACTCGGTACGTTTTTGGGCAATGTTGTTTTTATCGGTGATTTGAGCATTCCATAATTAAGCGTCACCAAATCACTTGGGGCAGCTTCCATTTCATGCATGTCATGGTCTCTATGCCCAGAGACCATTTTACTTTTCATCATTTTAGCTTCCGAATCTTTGCCTGATGGGCCTGTTATTTCAGGATACATGACCACGTTCATGTCCATTTGTTGCAGACTCATTTCCATGCCCATATCGTTCATGGTCCCGTCCATGTTCATCATATCGTTCATCATCTGCATGCCTTCGAAGTATTTGAGTTTTGGGAGTGGGGGCAGGGTTTTTTTTACCCCATCACCGAAATAAATGGACGCTGACCCGGTCCTGTCCTCGGCCGTGGCCTTAAACTCGTACGAACTACCATCTTCGGGAATTTCAATGACAACATCATAAGTCTCCGATACGCTAATGATCAGCCTATCGACTTCTACAGGTTCGACATCCATACCATCATTGGCCACGACCGTCATCTTCCCTCCGGCATAATTCAACCAAAAATAGGTGGATGCCCCTCCATTGGCGATGCGTAGGCGTATTTTGTCCCCGCCCTTCAATATTTGCCCGTCCATCCTGGCAATTTGAGACACATCCTTGCCGTTGATCAAAAATTTATTGTAATAGACATCACTGACATCCATGGCCAACATTCGTTTCCATTCGTTATTGAATTTGGTCTTGAAATGGCCCTCGTGAATCGCTTCGGCATAGCTTTGGGTAGTCCCCTTTTTTATGGCATACCAATCGGATGCATTGTGCAACTTACGATGGACTTCATATGGTTTTTCATCGGTCCAATCGCTCAATAGCACCGGGTAATATGGGATGTTGTCATACTCCCTTCTCAAGGTATCGTTTGCGGTTTTATTTACCAATAAAGCTCCGTACATGCCACTTTGTTCCTGCAATTTGGTGTGCGAATGGTACCAGTACGTGCCACTTTGTTTTAATCTAAAATTGAAAATATGCGTGGCACCGGGCTCTATTGCCGCTGTTGTGAGATAGGGTACACCATCGTGCTCATTAGGCACTAATAATCCGTGCCAATGAAAAGAGGTCTCTTCCTTTAAAAAATTATGCACTCTTACAACAACGCTGTCGCCTTCGTTAAATGTGAGCGTTGGCATTGGGATTTGACCATTTACCGCTATCGCTTTTTTCACCTTGCCCGTAAAATTGACCAAGGTATCCCTGACATACAGATCATAGGTTATGGTTTGCTGGGCCATTGCCCCAACTCCGATAAAAAGCAACAAAAAGAATGTCTTGGTTTTCATGGTTTATAATTTTATGGTTTTCAAACGCAATGCATTACCAATTACCGATACCGAACTGAGACTCATGGCTACTGCGGCGAGCATCGGCGAAAGTAAAATGCCAAATACCGGATAAAGAACTCCTGCGGCAACAGGAACCCCAAGTACATTGTAAATAAAGGCGAAGAATAAATTTTGCTTGATATTTTTCATCACCTTATGGCTTAGGGCCTTTGCCTTTGCAATACCACTTAAGTCTCCCTTGACCAATGTTATTTCCGCACTTTCAATGGCAACATCGGTACCGGTTCCCATCGCAATTCCAATATCGGCCTGAGCTAAGGCGGGGGCATCGTTAATACCGTCGCCAGCCATCGCCACAATCTTGCCTTGGGCCTGTAAAAGTTCTATTTCCCTTAATTTATCCTCAGGAAGGCAATTTGCCTTGTAACCGCTAAGGTTTAATTGTTTCGCTACCGCCTTGGCCGTATTTTCGTTATCACCTGTCAACATGATCACGTCTACCCCCTGTGCCAGTAGTGATGCTATGGCTTCTTTGCTGGTCGCCTTGATCGCATCCGAGATGGTAACAAAACCTAAAACCCTATTTTCAATGGAAATATAGGATACGGTTTTCCCCAATTGCTGATCCGCGATGACCGCGCTTTCAATTGCTTGGGAAATTGGCGCACCTATTTGTTCCATCATTTTTTTGTTCCCTATCGCAACGTGTTCATGTCCAACGATTCCCATTACCCCTTTACCGGAAATGGATTCGAAATCCGTGGTTTTGGATAAGGTTATTCCTATCGCCCTTGCGTAATTAACTACGGCCTCGGCCAGAGGATGTTCACTCGAATTATTTAAAGAGGCAATCAATTTAAGCAGTCGATCAGGTTGGTTTTGAACCGAAAATATGCGCTCAACTGTAGGTTTTCCTTCCGTAATCGTACCGGTCTTATCGGTTATTAATACGTCAACCTTGTTAAATTTCTCTAAGGCTTCGGCGTTTTTTATGAGAATCCCTGATTGTGCACCCTTTCCAACGCCAACCATTACCGACATCGGGGTGGCCAGACCCAAGGCACAGGGACACGCAATTATCAATACGGCTAGTGCGTTTATAAAACCATAGACCAAGGATGGTTCCGGTCCAAATTGGGCCCAAAGTATAAAAGTGATTGTAGCGATGATAACTACGATTGGTACAAAATATTTGGAAACCTTGTCCGCCAACTTTTGAATGGGTGCTTTTGAACGGCTGGCATTGTTTACCATTTGGACAATTTGCGAAAGCAGGGTCTCTGACCCTATTTTTTCGGCAACCATGATAAATGACTTCGAGCCATTAATCGTTCCGGAACTTATCGCGTCGCCATTTTTCTTGTCCACAGGAATCGGTTCTCCAGAAATCATGGATTCATCAATAGTTCCTTGTCCCTCAACAATCTTACCGTCAACGGGAATTTTATCCCCGGGTTTGACGCGCAGAAAGTCACCCCTTTTGATGTCATGAATTGAAATAACCCGGTCTTCACCATCTTTGACCAAAGTGGCCTCGGTAGGTGCCAGTTTTAAGAGCTCCTTGATCGCCCCATTCGTCTGGCTGTGGGCTCTGGCTTCCAATAACTGTCCCAAAAGAACCAATGTTAAAATGACCGTCGTTGCCTCAAAATAGAGATAGACATCGCCACTATGATGCTTGAAATCAGAAGGGAACAATTCGGGGAATAACAATCCGATGATACTAAATAGAAAGGCGACCCCGGTACCCAATCCGATAAGGGTGAACATGTTAAGATTCCATGTAACAATGGATCTCCAAGCACGTTCAAAAAACATCCAACCTGAATAGAATACTACCGGAAGCGTTAATACAAATTGCACCCAGTTCCAACTCGAGGTGTTCATTAGCTTCGACAATATGTTATTGGGTACCATGTCAATCATCGCAATGAAGAAAACGGGTAACGTAAATACAGCGGCTATCTTCATTTTTGCCAGAAGATCTCGATACACTTTAAGGTCTTCGTTTTCAGTAGGCTCCATGGGCACTAGATCCATCCCGCAAATGGGGCAGGATCCTGGACCCTCATTGACAATTTCCGGGTGCATGGGACAGGTATACTTGGCCTTCTCTGTGTTCATTTCAGGCAGTTTTTCCAAGTGCATCCCACATACCGGGCAATTTCCTGGTCGGTCATAAAGTTTATCCCCTTCACAATGCATAGGGCAATAGTATTTTCCTTGATCGCTGTTCCCGCTCGACAATGGATGTGCATGCCCACCATGCTCATGGGAACAAGTATGCCCTTTAGTTTTTTCTTGAAGATCATGTTCCTTAAAGGAGTGATTGACCATGTCTATGGAAGAGATCCCCACCGTTTCCAAAACTTCCTTCAATGTGGAAGTCGGAACGTGTTCTTGCATGGTTATGGTAACCTGATGATTATCATTTGATACCTCCGCGTCAATAATTCCGGACACGGTCAAGAGAGCGGATTTGACCTTTGCATCGAACCCTTGCTGGTTCTTCCCTGAGATTTGATAGGTGTGTGTCATGATTAGGTTCTTTAAAAATTATAGGACAAATCTCCGCCACTTCGAGCTATTTTTTTATATAGAATTTCCGGAATAATTTATAAGATTTATTGTGCATTTGAATTCTAGTAGGCCCGAGATGTAATTCTTTAATGACGCCGAGGCATTCACTGAATAGATGTTAATAATCAAAGGTTGTATAATTTAAAGGATAGGGAACTTAATTTTCCATTACTTGGAAATGGTACTTGAACGCACTCTTTTTTTCGAAATTTTTGAAATAACGCTTCGAATGATGTATATCTCTGATAGACTGTTTATTACAATCTAAATTATATCAAAATATAATCTAAAGATTGACTATTATTTACAATATTTAAATACCTTTAATTAGGTTTTAAAAGATGTACTTTGATAACAAAATTTTATATCAGAAACA
>CBDULZ010000011.1:0-79174 GCA_965368185.1 uncultured Kriegella sp. | reverse complement strand
GCCTTTCAAATTATGGGCTACCATTATGAAAATTTGGGCTATGGTTCGATAAACGAATTTGTTTCAAAAATGCAGGAACATGAGCGGGAGCATTTATTGGCATTCGGAAAATTTATTTCCGTCAACCGCTTTAGAGGCAAAACCTTGACCGATTGGTTAAAAGAAAAGAATTGGGCCAATTTTGCCCATGGCTATAACGGACCGGGTTACAAACAAAATAAATATGACAGCAAATTAAGAGCAGCTTATGAGCGATACCGCAACCAATAATAAAAACAACACTTCGATTGCACAGCTGTTCCATTATTTGGAAAAATGGTTGGCTTATCGACTGGCCAAAGAATTGACCCAACAACCGTTGGGTGTTCCTGAGCTTGACTTAGCGAAAAACCAATCGCATTTAGCAAAATTCATCAATGAAAAGAAGCTGACGAACGATGAGACCCTATTGGTATTGCTTTCTTTGGTACCCCATGTATGTCCGAATGCTTTAAGTAGAGTGGTGGCAGAATTTTTGCCCAAAGGCGGGGACTTCCCAGAATTTGGGGGAACTAAAGGAAAAAACCATCGGGGAATTCTTCCAACAGGAGAAACCGCATTATATCTTTTGGTCGGAAACGACGTGGAGAAAAGATTGGAATATTTGGAATTGATGACCACGAAGTCCGATCTTTTCAAGAATGGCATACTATATCTGGAATCCGTTCCAAAAGGAGAACCGCTTATGAGTGGCAAGCTTCAAATGGATGAGGAGTATGTTGCGAAGTTGACCACGGGAATCGTAATAAAACCACATTTGGGACCAAATTTCCCCGCTAGTCCCATCGAAACAGGGTTGAATTGGGACGACCTTATTTTAAACCAACGGACGCTTGATGAAATAAAAGAGTTGGAGATCTGGTTAAAATACAATGATGTGCTGTTGAATGATTGGAACATGAAAGACAAGATAAAACCAGGATTTAGGGTCATGTTCTTCGGTCCTCCTGGTACCGGAAAAACCTTGACGGCAAGTCTTTTAGGAAAGTATACCGGCAAAGACGTGTATCGCATCGACCTTTCAGTGGTCGTTTCCAAGTATATCGGAGAGACGGAAAAAAATCTTTCCAGTCTCTTCGATAAAGCCACTAACAAAAATTGGATTTTGTTTTTTGATGAGGCAGATGCTATTTTCGGCAAGCGCACCAATGTTCGCGACGCTCACGACAAATATGCCAATCAAGAAGTTTCCTATTTATTACAGCGCATAGAGGCGCATCCTGGGCTGGTGATTTTAGCATCCAACTTTAAGAATAATATCGATACGGCCTTTACAAGAAGATTTCAATCGATTATTGAATTTGAGCTACCGAGTTATAAGGAACGCCTTCGCTTATGGGAGAACAATTTTCCCAGAAAAGTGACTTTGGAGAAATCGATTGACCTTGAAGATCTGGCCAAGAAGTATGCGGTGACAGGGGCCAATATTGTCAACATCGTTCAATATGCATGCTTGAAGACTATTGCGGCCAAAAATAAAGAGATACAACAATCGTATGTCTTGGAAGGAATAAAGAAAGAACTTCTGAAAGAAGGGAAAACATCTACTATTTGATGCTACTTCAGATGGACCTATGATCAAGACCGGATTTGAAATCTTGTGAAATTTGACAAAACAACTCTTGCATTTTATAACTGAAATTCCTCGTTATTTTGGTCATCGTTCTCCAATTTAGTTACAATAAATACATCTTTTAGAATATATACGGCAACGGTTAGAATACCAAAAACAAGCAGGGGTAGGGAGAATTGCCAGTCGAGCATGCTTAGAAGACTGCCTATTATAATAGATAGTGTTCCGACTACCATTGCAATATTCCATAATATTTGCGGACGGCTATTTTTTGACTTTCGGTCTTCGTCCAAAAAATAAGCCGTACCCTCTAGAATAAACCAGATAAGAAAGGTAATGCCAATGACCACTTGAAAGAAAACAGTGTATTGAAAGCCCAAAATAGTAGAAATACCATTAACCGACCAAAAGACCACTAAAGTGACCTTTACATGGTCGATAAATTTTTTTGTCGATTTTTTCCAATAGCGAATAGTGTATAAGACCCCGACGGCGATAAAGCATACCAACAGTAATTTATTGGCATGGGGCCAATCGAGTATCTGAGCCAACATTCCCATTAGAAGAAGGGTCATTGAAACTCTGAGCGGTATCTTTAAGATTTTATCTTGTGCAGCCATGGGTGTATATTTAAATTACTTTGATATTCGCTTTGAGCCCGTCCATTATTCCAATAACGTTGGTAACGGTATCCTTTAGATAATGCTGTATCAATACATGCGGAATTCGGATGGTTGTGAAACCATTTTTAAAAGAATGCATTGTTTCCTCGAGGTCGTTGATGGCCTGTTCATGCGTCATCATTTCATAGGTTGCATCTATCTCTATGTTCAGTTTTACCCTTGATATTGCAATGTCTACAGACTTTTTTCCGTCCCACCACTCCAACATGGCATTAACACCTTCTTCTTTCAGACCGTAATATAACTGAATGGCTTCAAGAGGGGTGCCTTTGTTTTTCATCAACTTTTCCATCCTTTTAAGATGATTTGTACACAGTTCAAGACCTAATGAATCAATAGCATTTTTATGGTCAAGGTAACTGAGTTCTTTGGTACATTCTAAACAGGTCATTTTATAAATTAATATTTGATTTGGGACTATTATAACCCTGTAGTTTTGGGAATAGTATATTAAATCGTTGTACGACATACCACTTTTAGACGAACGACAAATTTTTAGATAAACGGCAATTTTAAATGTTAAAAGTGTGGTGTAGGAAGTTTAAAAAGATGGCTTGATTTCGATGATTGCCATTATATTTATACTATTGCGTAGCCATCCGTTGATTTTAGGAAGTATGAACGTAGTGCATTTTTAGGCCACTACGGCTAAGGTTTTTGAATTAAAGTGAATTGCTGGCATGCCATAAATATATTCATAAATGAGTTTTGGAAACATTGACATAAATTGTGATGTTGGTGAAGGTCTGGATAATGAAAATCAATTATTCCAGTATATATCTTCCTGTAGTATTGCTTGTGGTGCACATGCGGGGGATGTAGTCTCAATGCAAAAAGTGGTATGGTTGGCGAAAGGACATAAAATAAAAATAGGGGCACATCCGTCATATCCTGATAGGGTTAATTTTGGGAGAATCACTATGAACATCGCTCCTGAAGCGCTTATTAAAAGTGTTCAAGATCAAGTAAAGGGGTTAGAAAACATTCTTGACAAAGAAGGAGTAGCATTGCATCATATAAAGGCCCACGGAGCGCTGTACAACGATATTGCCAAAAATTCCAGATTAGCTTCCACCTTTTTATCCGCTATAGAACAATATAAAGACGATAGCTTTCTATATGTGCCTTATGGAAGTACAATAGCCGCACAGGCCACAAAACTTGGTTTTCATTTAAAATATGAGGCTTTTGCCGACCGTAATTATCATTCAGATTTAAGTTTGGTAGCACGATCGCAACCGAAGGCATTGATTCAAGATCCCCAAAAGGTATTGGAACACCTTATATTAATGGAAAGACATTCAAAGGTAAAGACCATTGACGATGTCGAAGTGAAAATATGTGCCGACACCTACTGTATTCATGGCGATTCACCTTCCACTTTACGAATATTAGTGTATCTTGACCGCGAATTACCCAAACACAACATTAAAATACAAAAGTGAGTAACTATTCTATTTCAATACGACCCTATGGGGTTCACGCGGTACTGGTTGAATGGCCGAATAAAGTAGAGGAAGTCATTCTAGACGACATACTTTTGTTCATGAAGCATTTAAGAACAAACTGCTTGGATGACAGCCTTTGGGAAATGATACCGGCCTATAATTCACTAGCGCTTCTTTATCGAAAGGACCCTATTGATTTTGACGCTTTTAGTCAGAAGCTACGTGACTGGTATAATGATAAGGGAGAGGCGGGCCTCCCCCAAAAGTACTTGTGGAAATTGCCTGTCTGCTATGATTTGGATTTTGGGATCGACTTAAAGGAAATTTCAGGTATTTTAGATATGAGTATCGAAAACATTATTGCTTTGCACACTAAATCTCCATATACCGTTTATGGAATCGGGTTTTTACCGGGCTTCATGTACTTGGGTGGTTTACCGGAAGTGCTGGAAGTGCCCAGAAAAGCACAGCCCCGACCCAAAGTAAAGAAGGGAGCCGTCGGTTTGGCCGGCAAGCAAACGGGAATATATCCTCAAACATCACCAGGTGGGTGGAACATTATTGGCAACTGCTCGGTGCCTATGTTCGATGCTTCAAAAGAAACACCCTGTTTCGTAAATATTGGCGACAAAGTACAGTTCTACTCTATTGAACGGGCTGAATACGATTTACATAAAATTGAAGGGGAAGTAGGTATTTATAAATTGGAAAAGGCAAAGTGGGATGCTTAAAGTTCTGAAATCCGGGTTTTTCACGACCATACAAGACGGTGGAAGGTATGGTTATTTAAACAAAGGTGTTCCCGTGTCCGGGTTTATGGATACCTTTTCGGCCTCCAAAATTAATTTACTCCTTGAAAACGAGGTCAACGCTGCGGTTCTTGAAACTACAATGACGGGACCAACTTTGCAGTTTGAAAAGAGAACCTATATATGTCTTGGAGGTGCTCAATTATCGGTAACCCTGAACAATGAACCAATTCAAGATTATAAAGTGTATAAAATTGAAAAAGGGGATATTCTCTCTTACGGAAAATTAGAAAAAGGTTTCCGTAGTTATTTAGGGGTCAAAGGTGGTTTTAAAACCCCGAAAATTTTGGGAAGCCAATCTTTTTATTTGCCGATAACCCCGAAAAATCATTTAGATGATGGCAGCAGCGTTGATTATACCGTATGCGAATCGTTTAAACCTAAGACACCTGAACTAAAAGTCGACTCGTTTTTGAGCGAATCGGTTTTGACCATGACCCAGGGACCTGAATTTCCTATTTTAACGGATAGACAGCTAGAGGAATTATTTTTCAAAGATTTCACCATTTCAAATCAAAATGATCGAATGGCCTACCAGATTGAAGAGAAAATAGAAGGTCATGAAGTTTCGATGTTGACGTCAGCCACAATACCCGGTACCGTTCAATTAACACCATCAGGGAAATTGATCATCTTGATGAAAGATGGTCAGACCACGGGAGGGTATCCCAGGGTCCTGCAACTTACTGATAGGGCAATTTCTATTCTCGCGCAAAAGAAGTTCGGGGATGCAGTTTCTTTTAAGTTAATATAAAGATGCAACCTAGCCCCTAATTTTATTATTTAGCTGGGTCACGTATATGACGGATGGCATCAGGGAATCTCCGACCAATTTGCTATTTTGGTGATTGACCTGGTTTGCGAAAATAAGTTATCGTGCGTTCTCAAGACCAGTTCATCAAGTTCCATCTGCAAAAAAATATAATATGCCTATATAATTGTCCTTTATGCCGTGCCTAAAATCCTATTGAATATGATAAAATAAGAACCTTATATAATTGATAATCAATATAATACACAAATATTTTTCTAATTGGATTTAAATTGGAGCTAAATGTAATAGTCATAAGGATTTATAAAGATTTATCTTTGACTAATTGATTACGCACAATAAAATTTAAAACTAGCAAGATTTTCTTTAATGGAACTTAATAAATACAGTAAGAACGTTACCCAAGACCCTACACAACCAGCCGCTCAGGCCATGCTTTATGGTATTGGCTTTAAAGATGAAGATTTTGAGAAACCAATAGTAGGTATCGCAAGTACAGGTTACGAAGGTAACCCCTGTAACATGCATTTGAACGATTTGGCGAAAGAAGTTAAAGCCGGTGTTAACTCGAATGAGTCCGTAGGTTTGATCTTTAATACTATAGGGGTCAGTGATGGTATTTCTATGGGAACCCCGGGAATGCGTTTTTCATTACCCTCTCGTGATATAATTGCAGATTCTATGGAAACTGTGGTTCAGGGGATGTCTTATGATGGTTTGGTTACTGTTGTCGGCTGCGATAAAAATATGCCAGGAGCGCTGATGGCAATGATACGTTTAAATCGACCATCTATACTTGTTTATGGTGGTACTATTGCTTCAGGATGCCACAACGATAGAAAATTGGATATTGTTTCCGCTTTCGAGGCCTGGGGAGAGAAAGTCGCGGGAACCATGGAAGAAGAAGAGTTTGGTTGTATTATCAAAAAATCCATTCCGGGAGCAGGTGCCTGTGGAGGTATGTATACGGCAAATACAATGGCCTCGGCTATCGAAGCCTTAGGAATGGCCTTGCCGTACAATTCTTCAAACCCCGCCATTAGCGATGATAAAAAGCAAGAATGTATTGCTGCAGGGAAACAAATGTTTCATCTACTGGAGAATGATATTAAGCCATTGGATATTGTAACCAGAAAATCGTTGGAAAATGCGATTCGTTTGGTTACCATAATGGGAGGATCAACAAATGCCGTACTTCACTTCTTGGCTATAGCGCGCGCTGCGGATATTGATTTTACATTACAGGATTTTCAACATATTAGTGATACCACACCTTTTATAGCAGATTTAAAACCTAGTGGTAAATATTTAATGGAAGATGTACATCGTATTGGTGGCACTCCTGCGGTATTAAAGTATTTATTGGAAAAGGGATTGTTGCATGGCGATTGCCTAACAGTTACCGGAAAAACGTTAGCTGAGAATTTAGCTGGTGTTCCTAGTTTGCAGGAAGGCCAAGATGTTGTCCATTCATTGGAAAACCCCATTAAGGCTACAGGTCATTTACGAATGCTTTACGGAAATTTGGCCGAGAATGGTTCTGTTGCTAAAATTACAGGGAAAGAGGGTTTGGTGTTTAAAGGAACTGCCAAGGTGTTTAATAGTGAATATGATGCCAATGATGGCATACGTACAGGGTTAGTCAAAAAGGGTGATGTAGTTGTCATTCGGTACGAGGGACCAAAGGGCGGACCCGGTATGCCCGAAATGCTTAAGCCAACAGCTGCAATTATGGGAGCAGGATTGGGTAAAGATGTAGCGTTGATTACCGATGGCCGTTTTTCAGGAGGCACACATGGTTTTGTGGTTGGCCATATTTCCCCAGAAGCACAAGATGGTGGAAACATTGCTTTGGTCGAAGATGGTGATATTATCACAATTGATGCGGAAACAAATGCAATTAATGTTGCCGTTTCTGATGAAGTGCTCGCAAAACGTAAAGAGTCATGGGTCGCACCAGAGTTAAAATTTAAGAAGGGTGTGCTGTATAAATATGCGCGATCTGTATCATCGGCGGCTCAAGGTTGTGTTACAGATGAATTTTAATGAAAAATAGGCCTTTTTAGGGCCGATATAAATTTTGGAGTCTAATTTAATTGACCTATAGAAATTTCGGATTTGAGGAAATTTGGGTGATAAGGTTATGGAAACAATAAAAGAGAAAAAGAAGGCAGCGGCGAAAAAGACCACTGTAAAAATAAGTGGGGCAGAGGCGATAATCCATTGTTTATTGGCAGAAGGTGTTGATTTGGTTTACGGTTATCCGGGTGGGGCGATTATGCCCATTTATGATGAACTGTATAAGTTTCAAGATCGTCTGACACATATTCTTACACGACACGAACAGGGAGCAACTCATGCTGCGCAGGGGTTTGCCCGTGTTACTGGAAAAGTTGGGGTAGCAATGGCAACTTCAGGTCCCGGAGCCACAAATTTGGTAACCGGGTTAGCTGATGCGCAAATCGATTCAACCCCAATGGTATGTATCACAGGTCAGGTGGCAAGACATCTATTGGGTTCTGATGCATTTCAGGAAACTGATATTATCGGAATTTCCACCCCTGTTACCAAATGGAACTATCAGATAACCAAGGCATCTGAAATTCCTGAAATTGTGGCTAAGGCATTTTATATTGCAAGGTCGGGTCGCCCAGGACCAGTACTTATAGATATAACCAAAAATGCCCAAATCGAAGAATTTGAATTCAGCTACGAGAAATGTACGGGCGTACGCAGTTATAATCCGGTTCCTAGACCCGAAATAAAGGCTATTGAAGCTGCTGCAGACTTGATAAACGCCGCAAAAAAGCCATATATCATTTTTGGCCAAGGGGTGATATTGGGTGAGGCCGAATCGCAGTTAAAAGCATTGGTCGAAAAAGCAGGAATTCCAGCGGCTTGGACTATCCTAGGTCTTTCGGCTATGGATACCGACCATCCGCTAAATGTAGGAATGGTAGGCATGCACGGTAATTATGGCCCCAATATATTAACCAACGAATGTGATCTGTTGGTGGCCATAGGAATGCGTTTTGACGATCGTGTGACGGGAAACCTCGATACCTACGCCAAACAGGCAAAAGTTATTCATTTTGATATAGACCCTGCCGAAATCAATAAGAACGTAAAGGCAGATGTAGCTGTTTTAGGCAATGCGAAGGAAACTTTGGACTTGTTGCTTCCTTTAGTCAATGAAAACAAACATGAGGCCTGGCACAACGAATTCAAGAAAAAATACCAAGAGGAGTTCGATACGGTCATTCAGCGTGATATCCACCCGACCAAAGAAGGTTTGACCATGGGCGAAGTTATTGAAGAAATCAATATTGCCTCGGGGCACAAAGCGGTCATTGTTACCGATGTTGGGCAACATCAGATGATTGCCTGCCGATATGCAAAGTTCAAACAGAGCAAGAGTAATGTTACCTCTGGCGGACTGGGCACAATGGGTTTTGCATTACCAGCGGCCATTGGCGCCAAAATGGGAGCTATGGATCGTGAAGTTGTGGCCATTATCGGTGACGGTGGCTATCAAATGACAATACAAGAATTGGGTACCATCTTTCAAAATAAAACCCCGGTTAAAATAGTGGTATTGAACAATGACCATTTGGGTATGGTACGTCAGTGGCAAGAATTGTTTTTTGAAAGCAGGTATGCATCCACGGTTATGACCAATCCTGATTTTGTTAAGATTGCCGAAGGCTATCACATAAAAGCAAAAAAAGTCAGCCAACGTTCAGAGCTTAAGGCAACCATTGCGGAGATGATAGCATCAAAAGATGCGTATTTCTTGGAAGTAGCGGTTGAAAAGGAAGATAATGTTTTCCCAATGGTTCCTTCCGGGGCCTCGGTTTCCGATATTCGATTAAAATAAAGGAAGGCGGCATATCTACTGGCAAACTAAAAAAATGAAAGATTTAAGTAGTTGGGACAGATCGAAAATCCATCAAAAAATTAATAGTGTATTTGAGGGAATCGGTTTTCTATGCTTTTGCATATCAGCCTATAGCTTCCAACATTTTTTTTATGTCGGTTGGTTTAGAATGTTTAGTAAATAATATTAAATCAGTTCCTTTTCTTCGCGAGAAGGATTTTTAAAGAGCAGATGAAAAAACAATGGTTTACCATTTCGGTATATTCCGAAAACAATGTCGGATTATTGAACAGAATATCAGGAATATTCTTGAAGCGTCACATTAATATAGAGAGTCTAAATGTTTCAAAATCTGAAATTGAAGGCGTTTCTAAATTTACTATCGTGGTCAATACTACCGAGAAGTGGACACGTAATATCGTAGGCCAAATAGAAAAACAGATTGAAGTAATCAAGGCATATTATCATACTGACGATGAAACGATTTATCAAGAATCGGCATTGTTCAAGATTGCATCGGACCTTTTGTTCGATGAACGCCAGATACAGAATATCATCAAAGATAGTGGTGCGCAAATTGTTACCGTTGCCCGAGATTTCTTCGTATTGGCCAAATCAGGCAGACGAAATGAAATAGATGAAATGCACGATCAATTGAAGCCTTTTGGGATTATGCAATTTGTACGCTCTGGGCGTATCGCAGTTACAAAATCGCAAATGCGGATAAGTGCTATATTAGAAGAATTTTATCAAGATAAATAATTAAAACGATTAAAAAGAGAACACAAAATGGCAAATTACTTTAATACACTATCATTACGAGATCAATTGACACAATTGGGAAAATGTCGATTTATGGAATCAAGTGAATTTTCAGATGGTGTATCTGCATTAAAAGGAAAAAAAATAGTAATCGTTGGTTGTGGTGCGCAAGGCTTGAACCAAGGTTTGAATATGCGCGATTCTGGACTGGATATTTCATATACCCTCCGTGAAGCTGCAATTAAGGAGCAACGGCAGTCTTACAAAAATGCAACCGAGAACGGATTTACCGTAGGCACTTACGAAGAATTAGTGCCCAGTGCCGATTTAGTAATTAATCTTACACCTGATAAACAACACACGGCCGTCGTTGGTGCGGTGATGCCGTTAATGAAGCAAGGTGCCACGTTGTCGTACTCTCATGGTTTTAATATAGTGGAAGAAGGTACTCAGGTAAGAAAAGACCTTACAGTAATCATGGTGGCTCCCAAGAGCCCCGGATCGGAAGTACGTGAAGAATACAAAAGAGGTTTTGGCGTACCAACCTTGATTGCGGTACACCCAGAGAACGACCCAGAGGGAAAAGGATTGGAGCAGGCAAAAGCCTATGCCGCAGGTACAGGTGGACATAGGGCCGGTGTATTGGAGTCTTCTTTCGTTGCCGAGGTAAAGTCCGATTTAATGGGGGAGCAAACCATTCTTTGTGGCTTGCTCCAGACTGGTTCTATTCTTTGCTTTGATAAGATGATCGAAAAAGGAATCGATGCGGGTTATGCTTCCAAATTGATCCAATACGGATGGGAGACCGTCACCGAAGGATTGAAATATGGTGGTATCACTAACATGATGGACCGTTTGTCTAACCCAGCAAAGATTAAAGCGTTCGAACTATCCGAAGAATTAAAGGATATTATGCGTCCTCTTTTCCACAAGCATATGGATGATATCATGAGCGGTCATTTTTCAAAGACAATGATGGAAGATTGGGCCAATGATGACAAGAATTTGTTAAGCTGGAGAGCAGCCACTGGGGAAACGGCTTTTGAAAAGACACCTGCGGGTAATGATAAAATTTCTGAACAGGAATTCTATGACAACGGAGTACTAATGGTCGCCATGGTTCGAGCGGGAGTAGAGTTGGCTTATGAATCGATGACCGAATCAGGTATTATTGGTGAATCTGCCTACTATGAATCTCTGCACGAAACACCATTGATCGCAAATACCATAGCAAGAAAGAAATTGTTCGAAATGAATAGGGTTATTTCCGATACGGCCGAGTACGGCTGTTATTTGTTCGATCATGCCTGTAAGCCTTTGTTGGCCGACTTTATGAAGAATATCGATACCGATGTTATTGGCAAACCTTTCGGGGGAGGCAAAGGGAATGGAGTGGACAATGCGAAATTGATTACAGTCAATAAAGCATTGCGAAAGCATCCTGTCGAAATAGTTGGCACACGGTTACGAGAGTCAATGACAGCTATGAAACCAATAGTTTAATAAGTGTACATTTCAATGTCTCTCCAAAAGGAGAGGCATTTTTTCAACCTGTCAAGTTTCATTGTGCGGAATTTATTTCAACAGTAAAACCTGACAGGTTCTTTGTTTTTAACACCCAGATATGTTTGTATATCTGGAATTATGAATTGATATACAATTTATTATGAATCCAAATGATGCCCTCACACCTCGTGATGGTTTGGAAGATACCTTCTATTTCCCTCAAATAGCCGATATCCGGAAAGCGGCGGAAACGATACGTCAGGTCGCCGAGGTTACCCCACTTATGGCCAGTATACGTTTATCAAAGCTTTATGGAGCGAATATTCTATTGAAAAGAGAAGATTTGCACCGCGTTCGTTCTTATAAAATCCGGGGTGCCTTTAATAAAATCAGTTCGCTTTCCAAAGAAGAAAGAGAGCTTGGGGTTGTGTGTGCCAGTGCCGGAAACCATGCCCAGGGAGTAGCGTTTGCCTGCAATCATTTAGGAATACAGGGTACCGTTTTTATGCCCTCCGTGACACCAAAGCAAAAAATAGAGCAAACCCAGATGTTCGGAGGCGAAAATGTACAGATCGTACTAGAAGGCGACACCTACGATGATGCTTCCAATGCGGCGAATCGGTTTTGTAAAGCGAATGGTAAAACTTTTGTACATCCGTTCGATGACCCTAAGACTATTGAAGGTCAAGGTACTGTAGGACTAGAAATTGTGGAACAGGAAAAGGCTCCGATAGATTACCTTTTTGTTGCTGTTGGCGGTGGTGGATTGGCATCTGGTCTTTGTGGTGTCTTTAAGGCCTTGTCCCCCCAGACAAAAATCATTGGCGTAGAACCGGAAGGCGCACCGGCAATGGCGACCTCAATGAAACTAGGAGTCAATACTGAACTGACCCAAATTGATAAGTTTGTCGATGGGGCAGCTGTTAAAAAGGTAGGAGACCTGGCTTTCTCGATTTGTCGCAACAATCTTTACGAAATGGTAACGGTCGCCGAAGGAAAAGTTTGTCAGACTATTCTAGATTTGTACAACCGTGATGCGATTGTTGTCGAACCCGCCGGGGCACTTACAATTGCTGCTTTGGATAGATTCGCTCAGGAAATCAAGGGCAAAAATGTGGTTTGTATTCTGAGTGGCAGCAATAATGATATTACCCGTACCCCGGAAATAAAGGAGCGAGCGCTGCTGTATGCCAAATTAAAACATTATTTCATTGTTCGCTTTCCACAACGTCCAGGAGCGCTCAAGCAATTCGTCGCTGAAATTTTGGGACCGGAAGATGACATTACACATTTTGAATACTCTAAAAAATCGAGCAAAGAGAATGCACCTGCCATAGTTGGCATTGAACTAAAAAGCCCGGATGATTTACAGCCCTTAATACAACGAATGAAGTCAAAAGGTTTTTTTGGGGATTATCTAAACGACAAACCTGATCTTTTTCAATATTTGGTGTAATGTTCAATTTGTATTGATTTCGATTTCAAAATCGCTAGGGGCGATGAGGGGAAAACAATGAAAATGGTTCTATGAGATCAAAAGAACATTTTGAATTGTGCAATTCGTTTTTTTATGCCTTATTTTTGATGTACCCCTTTGAACGAAATTGGATTTGGGTTTCAAGATTAGAAATATATAAACCATCGAACGGACACTTTTTAATGAACAACAAACTGAATTGATATAGAATTATCTAAAACAGTTCTAACTAACTAAAAGCTAATATGGGAGAATCAAATACAACGATACCTACTGAATTTCAGATTAACGATACGATAGAACAAAAAAAATACTTGGTAAATGGTGAATTAAAAGACTGGAACGGTAGTACCACAGATGTCTTTTCTACTATTTCTTCATCGGAAGAATATGCGCAGACGCGCTTAGGAAGTATCCCTGATATGGGGGAACCAGAGGCGATGGATGCTTTGAACGCAGCTTTGGGCGCTTTTGACAAAGGAAAAGGTGTGTGGCCAACAATGCACGTTAAAGACCGTATAGAATGCATGGAAGTCTTTGTAAGGAAGATGACTGCTAAACGGGAAATAATTGTAAAATTGTTGATGTGGGAAATCGGAAAATCACTTCCTGATTCACAGAAAGAATTTGATCGAACGGTAGAATATATTTATGATACGATTGAAGAATACAAGCAATTGGACCGTAATTCCGCCAAGTTTCAAAAGCATGATGGCGTCTATGCCCATGTCAAGAGAGGCCCTTTAGGAGTTGTATTATGCCTGGGGCCCTATAATTATCCCTTAAATGAAACTTTTGCCCTATTGATTCCCGCAATCATAATGGGGAATACGACCATTTTCAAACCCGCAAAGCACGGTGTTTTATTGATTACACCGCTTCTGGAGGCCTTTAAAAGTAGTTTTCCCAAGGGAGTAGTCAATATTGTTTTTGGTCGGGGTAGGGCAGTAGCCGCACCGATTATGCAAACGGGAAAAGTTGATGTTCTGGCTTTAATTGGAAATAGCAAATCTGCCAACGCACTTCAAGAACAACATCCGAAAAGCAATAGGCTACGATTGGTTTTAGGCCTGGAGGCCAAGAATCCGGCCATTGTTTTGCCTGATGCCGATTTAGGCCTGACCATTGACGAATGCATTGCGGGCACGTTGTCATTTAACGGTCAACGTTGTACGGCATTAAAAGTACTCTACGTGCATGAAGAGATTAAAGAAGAATTCATCAAGCGGTTTTCCCAAAAAGTAGATTCGCTCAAGTTTGGCAACCCATGGGATGATGGTGCTAAACTAACGCCATTGCCCGAACCCGGAAAACCTGCCTATATTCAAGAACTTATAGACGATGCGGTGGCCAAAGGGGCGCAAATAAAAAACAAAAAAGGCGGCCAACAGACAGAGAACTATATTTGGCCAGCCGTTTTGTATCCTGTATCAAAGGATATGCGGGTATATCAAGAGGAGCAATTTGGCCCGATTATACCCGTTGTTTCCTTTAGTGATATTGAAGAGCCTTTAGATGATATGGCGGAAAGCAATTACGGACAACAGGTGAGTTTGTTCGGGAAAGATGTTTATGCGCTTTCTCCGTTAATCGATACCCTGGTGAATTTGGTATGCCGTGTTAACTTGAACAGTTCCTGTCAGCGGGGTCCTGATGTATATCCGTTTACAGGACGAAAAGACTCTGCACAAGCTACCTTGAGTGTTCACGATGCGCTGCGCTCATTTTCCATACGTACCTTTGTTGCCTTTAAGGATAATGATTTGAACAACGAGACAATTGAGCATTTGTTAGATGCGAAGCTTTCAAACTTTATAAGTACCGATTACATATTGTAAATTATAACCGGTTACACTTTATAAAGTTCTAAAAGACCTGGTAAACCTATTCATTTGCTGTTTAAGGGGTTAAATTGATGAATAGTTCTAGCACTTATGAGGATGATCCAACTATTTTGCTCCGTAACAAATCTTGGAAAATTTCTTGTTTGTGTTTTATTGATTCTATCTAACTTGTTTACCTGTACGAAGGTTTCAGGACAAACAAGGAATTCTGGAGAAAAACCCAATTTCATTCTAATTGTTGCCGATGATCTTGGCTATGGCGATCTCGGATTTACCGGAAGTAGTGAGATAAAGACGCCAAATATTGACGAATTGGCGCGAACGGGAACTATTTTTACCCAAGGTTATGTTTCGTCCCCAGTCTGCAGCCCTTCACGAGCCGGTTTTATTACAGGCATCAACCAAGTTGAATTCGGTCATGACAATAATCTTCCCCGAAAGGCGGAACCTGGGTTCGATCCGCAATATTTAGGTTTGCCCCTTTCTCAAAAAACCATTGCAGACCATTTAAAACCACTGGGCTATATCAGCGGACTTGTCGGAAAGTGGCATTTGGGCTATGAAGCGCAGTTTCATCCTTTAAAAAGGGGTTTCGATGAATTTTGGGGTTATACCGGAGGTGGGCATGACTATTTTACTGCCAAAGCAAAGGGTATGGGCTATTTATCTCCCATTGAGAGTAACTATCGCACGCCGCAAGCGCTTACTTATTTAACGGACGACAAGGGCGATGAATGTGTTGATTTCATCAAAAGGCACAAGCAATCCCCATTCTTTTTGTTCGCTTCCTTCAATGCCCCTCATACACCGATGCAGGCGCCAGAAGAAGACCTAAAGCTTTATGCACATATAAAGAATAAAAAAAGAAGAACCTATGCGGCAATGGTACATCGGTTGGATGTGAATGTTGGCCGTATTATGGAAACAGTAAAAAAGGAGGGCCTGCAAAACAATACCGTTATTGTTTTTATTAGTGATAATGGAGGCCCTACAGATACGAATGCTTCCTTGAATGCACCTTACCGTGGACAGAAAGGAATCGTACTCGAAGGAGGAGTACATGTACCTTTTATAATGAAAGGTGCAGAAATTATACCTTCGGGCCATACCTATAAGAAAACGGTGACATCATTGGACTTGGCACCTACTTTTTTGGCATTGGCTGCTCGGGATATCGAAATCAAAAGGTCTTTTACAGGAATAAACCTGATGCCTTACATAACTGATAAAATCGAGGCAAGTCCTCATAAAGAACTGCATTGGCGCTTCACAATCAGTTCGGCAATACGCCAAGGAAATTGGAAATTGATTCGGTTGCCAGACCGACTCCCCATGCTTTATCATTTACCTAGCGATATTTCGGAGGAAAAGGACGTTTCTCTTGAAAACCTTGCCAAGACCAAGGAGTTATTGCTCAAATTAGGTGAGTGGGATATAAGCTTACCTCACCCTGTATTCGTCGAAGGTTCGGAATGGAAACGTAGGCAATTGAGTCTGTATGATAAAGACTATCAACTCGAACAACCTCGGTAGTTGATAGGATAGATACCCCTCCCTGTTAATATTATATAGAAATTTACCTTTCTTAACACTATTTAAGAAAAATGCAAGGTAATATCCCATAGATATTGGATAATAGTACATATCATAATCGAAAAAGTCCGTTCTAACTTTGCCCAATAATTATAATTGTTTTTGAATTTAAAGAGCCCCAACTCTTTTTTAAAAGTTTAACCTTAATAATATTCGTTATGAAACTAAAAACATCTAGTAAGAAAGCCTTAGTTGCTTTAGCCCTTGGAGGGTTTGGTATTGGGCTTACAGAGTTCGTGATCATGGGCATATTGCCCGATGTTGCATCAGGACTCCAAATAAGCATTCCCCAAGCAGGCCACTTTATTGCGGCATATGCCTTGGGTGTTGTAGTCGGTGCACCTTTATTCACTCAAATCGCAGGCAAATGGACTGCAGAGAAAGTGCTACTCTATTTAATGGTCTGGTTTACCATCTTCAATACTTTATCTGCTTTTGCCGATAGTTATGCTAGTTTGCTCTTTTATAGATTCCTCTCAGGATTACCTCATGGTGCCTTTTTTGGAATTGGGGCAGTTGTAGCCGGAAAACTGGCAAAACCTGGTAAAGCTGCCCAGGCCATTTCGACCATGTTTGCAGGATTGACCGTGGCCAATGTTATCGGCGTACCCCTAGGAACGTATTTAGGACATCATTTTGGATGGAATATTTCATTTTTGATGGTCGGGGTGGTCGGCCTTATTACTATGGCCAGCATCTATTTTTGGATGCCCCGTTTCGAACCCGAACCTCCTAAGACAAATTCAAAGGAAACCCAAGGACTTAAGAATATGGAACTTTGGATACTTATTTTGCTGACGACCATAGGTACTGGAGGGTTCTTTGCGTGGTACAGCTATATTGCCCCCTTAATTACCAAGGTGGCAGGACATTCTGATAATGTTGTAGGCTACGCTATGATTATTGCGGGCTTGGGCATGGTGTTAGGCAACTTTATCGGAGCCAAAATGGCGGAATTGTTCTATCCTTTAAAGGCTGTAGCGATAAGTTTGTCCGTGATGGTAGTTGTATTGCTAATCAACGCTTTCGTTGCTTCTGACCCGAATGCCATATTGGTATTGACTTTTATCATCGGAATGGTTTCCTTTAGTGTTGCCACTCCCATTCAAATGGCCATTATCAATACTTCAAAGGGATCCGAGATGTTGGCTTCCTCTATGAATCAAAGTGCATTCAATATGGGCAATGCCTCCGGGGCATATCTTGCAGGATTACCAATCGCTTTGGGATATGGCTATACTTCAGCGGGACTTGTTGGGGCTGTTTTGGCTGGACTAGGTGTGGTTATGTCGGTATCGGTAATCATTATGCGCAAAAGCCGTACTGTTAAAAGAGGGAAAATGGCCCTTAGCGGCAGATAATCGAATTACTAACTCAATGGTAAAACCCCGGAACCGTCTAAACGAGTTTCGGGGTTTTTATTTTTCAAGATATGAATTAAATATTTTTAGCTAACCAATCGCCGACTTCACTGGTTTTATAGGCTTTTCCACCTTCGGCCAAATCTTCGGTTACAATACCTTCTGATAATGATTTGTTGACAACGTCACGTATCGCTTGGGCTTCTTCGTTAAGATTTAAATCTTCAAAGAGCATAGCGGCCGATAAGACAGTAGCCAATGGGTTGGCAATATCTTTACCAGCAGCTTGGGGATAAGAACCGTGAATGGGCTCGTATAAAGACACCTTGCTTCCTACGGAAGAAGAGGGCATCAAGCCCATAGACCCGGAGATTACAGAGGCTTCATCGGTAAGAATGTCACCAAAAAGGTTTGCGGTGATGATCACATCATAATCTTTCGGCCATTGCACCAAACGCATGGCAACGGCATCGATAAATTCATACGAAACTTCTACCTCCGGATAGTCCTTTTCCATTGCCTGAACGGTTTCACGCCATAAACGTGAAGATTCCAAAACATTGGCCTTATCGACACAGCATAATTTTTTGGAACGTTTTAAGGCCATTTCAAAGCCTTTTTTAGCCAATCGTTCTATTTCAAAACGTTGGTAGGTCATCGTGTCAAAGGCGGTGTTGCCATCGTCTTTTCTTCCGCGTTCCCCGAAATAAATACCTCCGGTAAGTTCTCTAAGGATAATCAAATCAGTTCCCTCGATACGTTCACGTTTCAAGGGTGATTTGTCAATAAGCGAAGGAAAAGTAAAGGTGGGTCGTACGTTTGCAAAAAGACCTAATTTTTGACGCATTTTCAACAAACCTTGTTCTGGCCGTACTTTTGCCGAGGGGTCATTGTCGAAACGAGGGTGGCCAATGGCACCGAACAAAACAGCGTCGGCATTGGCACATACTTCATGGGTTTCGTCAGGGTAAGGTTCCCCGACGGCATCAATGGCCGCAGCACCCGTCAAGGCGGGTGTCCAACTTATTTCGTGGTTGAATTTTTCAGCAATCGCATTCGATACTTTTACAGCTTGATCAATAACTTCGGGGCCTATACCATCTCCGGCTAAAAGGGCTATATTCAGTTTCATGTACTAGTGTTTCTATTTAGGTTATATGATATTCAACATTTTTTCCGTGGCTTTGATTGCCGAAACGGTTTGGTCGGAATCCAGCCCACGGGTGATAAATTCTTTGCCTTCGTGTTCCCAAGTGATAATGGTCTCACACAAGGCATCGGAGTTACTTCCGGGAGGTATTCTCACCGCATAATCGGTAAGTTTGGGAAATGGCTTCTTTTTGTTTTTATATACACGGCGAAGGGCATTCATAAAGGCATCATATTGTCCGTCTCCCTGGGCGTGTTCTTCATGGAGTTCCCCGTCGATTTCAATGGCTACGGCCGTGGAAGGTTTTAGTCCCTTGGCATGGGTCAGCACATACGACTTGACAAATACACGTTGTTGTTTGGCAACCGTATCCAAGACGTCAGAAATGATATAAGGAAGGTCTTCTTTTGTGACCCGCTCCTTTTTATCGCCCAACTCTATGATGCGCTGTGTTACTTTTTTAATTTCCTCGTCGTTCAGGGTCAGACCGAGTTCCTGAAGATTCTTTTGGATATTGGCTTTTCCAGAAGTTTTTCCTAAAGCGTATTTTCGTTTACGGCCAAATCGCTCGGGTAGCAAGTCGTTAAAGTAAAGATTCTTTTTACTGTCTCCATCTGCATGTATACCAGCTGTTTGTGTAAAAACGTTATCTCCAACGATAGGCTTGTTCGCAGGGATTCCGAAGCCTGTAAAAGCAGAGACCAATTTGCTGACTTTATAGAGTGCAGTTTCCTTTACGCCAATTTTTATATCTGGATGAAAGTCGTTAATTACGGCTACAACACTTGCCAATGGGGCGTTACCTGCCCGTTCGCCCATACCATTTACCGTCAAATGTAACCCATGACAACCAGCCTTTATGGCTTCCATGACATTGGCCACACTCAAATCATAATCATTATGGCCGTGAAAATCAAAATGGCTGTTCGGATATCTTTCAATAATTTCGACCAGAAATTCATGAGTTTCAGTATGGGTCAAAACACCTAAGGTGTCTGGTAAGAGAATGCGTTTTACCGGCTGCGCGGTCAAAAAGTCTAAAAACTGAAATACATATTCCTTTGAATTGCGCATTCCATTGCTCCAATCCTCTAAATATACATTGGTCGTGAAACCTAAGCTTTTGGCTTGAGCAACATTTTTTTCGATAGCCGTGAAATGTTGTTCAGGTGTTTGTTTGAGTTGATGGGTCAAATGGTTCAAAGAACCCTTGGTCAATAGATTTTGAACTTTGGCACCCGCATTTTGCATCCATTCCAAAGAGACCCCTCGGTCGACAAACGTCAATACCTCAATACGGTCCAAGTAATTTTGCGAAGCCGCCCAATCGGTAATTTGCTGCACTGCCTCCAGTTCTCCTTCCGAAACCCGAGCTGATGCTACCTCTATTCGATCCACTTGTAATTCATCAAGTAACAATTTGGCCAGTGTCAACTTTTCAGAAGCGGAAAAGGATACCCCTGAGGTCTGTTCCCCATCACGCAGGGTGGTATCCATGATTTCGATGGTTCGTTTCATTTTTTTATATTCGTCTTTGCAGGGAATTAGATTCCAATGAAAACTTTTGACGCGGCAATTCGTTTAAGCTTTAGTGTAGGGTTTAAACATATTGCCGCACTTCGTTCGCAATTACGTTTTTACAGTGGTCTGTCTTCTGCGAATTCCCGAATATTTTCTTTGATGTTCAACAAGTAGTCAATATCATCAAATCCGTTCAACATATTCGATTTTTTGTAGTCGTTGATGTCAAAACTTTCCTGTTCACCGGTGGCCTTAATGGTAATAGTCTGTTTCGGTAGACTGATTTCCAATTGGGTGTTGGGATTCGTCTCTATGGCCTTGAAGATTTGATCTAAAAATGCGGGACTCACCTGAACCGGTAATACACCAATGTTCAAACAGTTATTTCGAAAGATATCGGCAAAAAAGCTGGAGACGACACAACGGAACCCATAATCATAAACAGCCCAAGCCGCGTGCTCACGGGAGGAACCCGAACCGAAGTTTTTGCCTCCTACTAAAATTTTACCATTATAGATGGGGTTGTTAAGTACAAAGTTTTCTTTGGGCGTGTTGTCGGCATTATAACGCCAATCCCGAAATAAATTGTCGCCGAACCCTTTACGTTCCGTAGCTTTTAAAAAGCGTGCCGGAATGATTTGATCGGTATCCACATTTTCGATCGGGAGGGGAACAGCGCTGCTTGTAAGTATATTAAATTTATCGTAAGCCATTTTTTTGTATTTGTTCGTTATTTGTCACTGCGAATGAAATAGGCAATCTGTTTAAAATTTTTTGGATAATTTCAGTTTGCTGTGTTGCATTCGTAAAGACCATTCTATTTATGCCGTTTCAAACTCCATTAGTTCCCGCGGGTCGGTAACTTTGCCCGTTACGGCAGCGGCAGCGGCTACTAAAGGGCTTGCCAACAATGTTCGGGCACCAGGACCTTGTCTTCCTTCAAAGTTTCTGTTCGAGGTGCTCACCGCATATTTACCAGCAGGCACCTTATCGTCGTTCATGGCCAAACAGGCTGAACACCCAGGTTCGCGAAGTTCAAATCCCGCATCTGTCAAAATGTCCAAAAGGCCTTCATCTTTAATGGCGGCTTCCACTTTATGCGATCCGGGAACGAGCCATGCCGTGACGTGGTCCGCTTTCTGTCTTCCTTTTACAAGCGAAGTAAAAGCCCTAAAATCTTCGATACGGCCGTTGGTACAACTTCCAAGGAAAACAAAATCTATCTTTTTGCCCATCATGCTATCGCCTTCTTGAAAATCCATATACTGCAAAGATTTTCTATAAGTAGCGACTCCGCCTTCGACCGCTTCCGCTGCAGGGATGCCGTGTGAAATTCCGATGCCCATTCCCGGATTGGTACCGTAGGTAATCATCGGTTCAATATTGGCAGCATCAAAAACTACTTCCTTATCGTACTCGGCACCTTCATCAGTAGTAAGTGTTTCCCAGTACGCCATAGCTTTGTTCCAAGCTGCGCCTTCCGGAGTAAATTCCCTACCCTTGACATATTCAAATGTTTTTTCATCTGGTGCTATCATTCCCCCTCGGGCACCCATTTCAATACTGAGGTTACAAACGGTCATTCGCCCTTCCATCGACATAGAACGGAACACTTCACCTGCATATTCCACAAAATAGCCTGTGGCACCTGATGTAGTCAATTGAGAGATAATATAAAGTGCAACGTCTTTTGGAGTCACCGCCTTACTTAGGCTTCCATTGACGGTAATACGCATACTCTTAGGTTTGGTCTGCATAATACATTGCGTTGCCAATACCATTTCCACTTCAGAAGTACCGATACCAAAAGCGATGGCTCCGAAAGCACCATGGGTAGAGGTATGCGAATCCCCGCAGACGATGGTCGCCCCGGGTTGTGTAATGCCGTATTCAGGACCTACAACGTGTACGATACCGTTTTTTTCATGGCCGAGACCCCAATATGAAATACCGTACTCAGTGGAATTCTCTTCCAATGCCTTTAATTGATTGGCAGAGAGCGGGTCGGCAACAGGTAAATGCTGATTGATAGTTGGTGTATTGTGGTCTGCCGTGGCAAAAGTCTTTTCGGGATACATCACCCGAATGCCACGACTTTTAATTCCTAAAAACGCAACAGGGCTGGTTACTTCATGAACCATATGTCGGTCGATAAACAATACATCGGGCCCGTTTTCGATATGGTGTACCACATGCGAATCCCACACTTTGTCAAATAATGTCTTCTTTGTACTCATTTTGTCTTGATAATTCTAAGCTTACAAAGCTATTAAAAGTAGTGGTTATAGGAAATATATCGGACTTAAAATTACGATGTTCAACGCTGAATTTACAAATAGCCGTGAATTCCTCATCATTTAAGTCATATACTACTTTTTTCAGTAAGCTTAATTTAGGAAGGAAAATTCAATTTTCTGTTTTCTGTAACTATTGGTACGCAAAATCTTACGATTTATACATTTTGCATCACAAAATATAGGGTATTTCGTAACTTAAAGCTGTTTAACAGATTGAACCATAGTACAATTGGAAGTAGGCCAAACCTTCGTGATAATATGGTAGTGATGACCTAGTCAAGTTCAGGTGAACGGAACTATCATTTTGCAACCGAATTTTTGATACCGCCAGTTGTTTTTACATATGGCATATATACTATTTCAACGGTTGCCTCATGAAAAATCTAGAATTCGACATCTTTATTAGTTACTCACATGTAATCAACGAAGAAAAGGATGGAAACGGCGAGGGATGGGTAGACCATTTTGTTAAAAGACTAAGAAACCATTTCAATATAGTAAATGGTACTAGTTTAAAACCTTGGTTGGATAATGGTCAATTGGTATGTGGTGATACTTCACAAAAAATATTTATTGAGGGGCTTCAAAAATCAAGACTCTTTGTCCCGATCTTGTCGCCGCCCTATTTCAAAAGCCATTGGTGTCGCAAAGAATTTATGGAGTTCGTGAAACTGACCCTTGAGAACCCGCTCATAGACCGTAATGGCTTCAGCAGAATAATACCTATAATATATTACCCCTTTGAAGATCTAAAGACCGAAGATAAAGAGGAGCGCGAAGAGATCGATGCCATACTATCTTCTTTAAAGCTAAAGAATTCCAAGGAAGACTTTTTGCTTTACACTCCTTTTTACATTAAGAAAAATCATATGCCGAAATGGTACGCCTCAAATGAGCAAGCTTTTGATGATGCATGTCAAAAATTCGCAACCAGTTTGAAGGAAAAATTAAGCGAAAGTGCGAATATCGCGCTCGGGACGGAAAAGAAATTTACTGGACTATACATTTCATCGACATCTAGCCGACTTTTAAATCAAAGGAAAGATTTGGTGAAGGAACTTGAGGTTTCTCGGAAATACAAAGATTTAAGTTACAAAATAATGCCCGATGAAGGTCAATTCGACCATGATGCTTTTGAAAAAATGAACTTTAACGAGTTTAAAAATGAAGCCAAAAGGATAATCGATTCATGTAGTCTGTCTTTTCATCGTTTTGATGCCGTATATGGTAGAACCCCTGAAGATTCAGCACTTTCCTATTTAGAATTGCAATACGACATTGCCGCGGCAAAAGCCAAGAAAAAAGGTTCGAAGTTCAAATGTTATGTCTATTTGGAATTCGATGCTACGGATACCACGTTGGACGAGGAAAGTAAAAAACGACAGGGCGATCTAATCAAAAAAATCGAGAAAGATCTCGATGAACACCCCGACGATATAATCATGCTAAATTCGGAAAACATAAGCGAAACAAGTGAAGTACTAATACAGGCAATTGGGAAGCAGTGCACTTTTGATCCTGAAGATTCATCAATGGAAGAACAGACAGAGCATTTACTTTTGCTCCTTAACTCGAAGGACGAACATTCGGAATGGGCAAAAAAGACCGATGACTATATTTTCACCGAAAAAAAAATGGAGGTTCGAAAGCCGACGTTCAACAATGGAAAAAATAGTACGGCAGAAGCTGAAAAAAATTTAAAAGATTCACTCGAAAAATGTACTAAAGCCATTATTTTTTTCGGGGAGAACGCCACCGACGAATGGTGTAATGCGGTCAAGATCGATATCCGAAAAGCTGCCAATACCAGAAAAAAAGGAATTGAGAAGAAAGCCATTTGTATAACGGACCCCCGTGTTCTTGACAGAATTAGAAAGGTTAGAAGTCAAGATTTTGAAATTTTTAACTGTATGGAGCCCAACTATCTGCAGAAAATAGACAAATTTCTCGAATAACCTATCGACGACATGATAACCGGACCTATACATATGGACAAAAAAAACTATCAGGTAGATGAGTATTATTTAGAGATTCAATGTAAAGCTCAAAAACTCGACGAAAAGAATGAAGAATTGGAAAAGGATCGACCGTTTCCTGGTTTAAGGCCTTTTCGAGCCTCAGAGGCTCATTTCTTTTTCGGGCGCGAGGGTCTCGCACGAGACATTCTTGACCTGCTATTGAACCGATCCAATTTTTTGGCCATTTTGGGAGCTTCGGGTAGTGGGAAATCCTCGTTGATTCGTGCGGGCCTAATTCCGGACCTGCATGCCGGTAAATTACAAAAACGATGTAGCAACTGGCGTATTGTTATCTGCAGGCCTGGGAACAGTCCAATCCAAAACCTTGCAGCTGCCTTGACAAGGACAAAAAAACTCGCAGATTCCACCTTAAAAGAAAGCGAACAAGAGCTCAATGAAACTATTTACAACACCTTGACTGCAAGTTCGTACGGTCTGTTAGAAGTGCTCGAAAAGTTTAACGATATCTATGAAAAGACACTTATCGTAATCGATCAGTTCGAGGAACTGTTTCGCTTTTATGACAAAAAACCCGCAACCAAGGTGGCCAACAAAAGATTTGTGAACCTTCTTTTAACCGCAAGCGGCCTGCCCCGTTCCCCGGTTTACGTTATCATCACCATGCGCTCTGAATTTTTGGGCGACTGCGCCGTGTTCCGCAACTTGCCCGAGGCTATTAATAAGGGGCAATATATGGTGCCCCGATTAACACCGGAAAACATTGAAGATGCCATTGAAGGTCCACTGTCGGTGGTAGGTCAAAAAATAGAAAGACCGTTGGTAAATCTGTTGATTCATGAAGTCGGCGACGACATGTATCAATTGCCGGTCTTACAGCATGCCTTGATGCGTACCTACAACGAGGCGATGTCGCGCCCCGAAGGGGAAAGAAAATTATCGATAGACGACTATAAAAAAATAGGCGCCATGGCCAAGGCACTCTCCAATCATGCCACCTCCATTTATGATCGTTTGAAGAACGGCGAACATGGCGAAAAGGGGCTTAGCAGAAAGCAGGAAATTGCTAAATTGATCTTTCAACGTCTAACAGATCTTTCCGATGGTAACAAAGGAGGCAGAAACCCCACATCCTTATATACGTTGCACGCCATAGCCAAAGAAGAGCCTCTCAAGGCAACTAAAACTGAGGTCAATGAAGTGATCGATGCTTTCCGCGGAGAGGATACTTCATTGCTCATGCCTCCCATAGGCACAGATCTTAAGGATCATTTGGTCATCGATATTTCGCATGAGAGTTTGATGCGGAATTGGGACCTGTTAAAAAGTTCAAAAAAGAAGGACGGGTGGATGAAGGAGGAGGCCGAAAGTGGAAAGCGGTACCTTCAATTGAATGAAAGGAGAGAGGATAACCATATTGGAAGCGATAATTTACTGAACGATTTGCTTTATTGGAAGGAAACGAACTGCATTGGCCCTGTTTGGGCAAAACGATATTACGACAGCAAGAATCCCGAAACCGATTTTAAAAAGAATATCGATTTTTTGGAAGCAAGCGAAAAGAATAGAACCGAAAGGGAGCTAAAGTACTTTAATGATGCTAAGAAGAAGCGGAGAAAACTGATTATAACATCAATTACAGGGTTTATTTTGCTTATTGCAGGTTGGGTTCTGGTAGGTATCGTATTCAATGCCAAAGCCAATGTAGAAAACCAACGTATTCTATCAATTTTTGAAACGCTTAAAAGATCGAATCCTACGCTAAGTTACAATGTGGTAAAATGGTTTGAGGCAACGGGCCAAAAAAATGCCGACAAGTTAAATGACTTCCTAAAGACTTTTAAAACTGATAATTCTTACCTCCTCGCAAACGTACCCTTGCTATCGGACTCATTGACTTCAATAGATTATGAGGCAGATGGTACTGTTTCAATAAATGAAGGGTCATTTATTTCAAAATGGAATCTTGAAAAAGGAGTTTTAAGATCTAGAAATGAATTGCCTAGGGAAAAACAAGTACTTATTTCAAGTTACTTAGGTAATGACAGGGTTTTAAGAGCACTGAATGGAGCTGGTAAACATTATTATATCGTTTATTCTTCTGGTTCCCCCTATGGATTTTTGTCGATAAGGGACGCTAATAATAATGAACTTCTAAAGTATAAACTTAACGACGAGTATGGTGGATGGGCAAGTCATAATAGGGTTGCCGGCAACGTTAAACTCTCTGAAAATGGGAAATATGTATTTATAGGAAATGAGATTTTTAATTTGAATACCCAACAAAAAGCGGCCGAGATTCATGATATACTGCAACCATTGGACAGCATACTTCGAGATTCATTGTTGCTGAAGGATAATTATAATGGTCTGGAATGGCAAATTGCTCGGAATGCGCAGGGGTATTTTTTTCCGGACAATCAGCATTTTGTAGCAACATATCCTAACGGACTGATAAAAATAATTCGTTTCGATCCTTCAACTGATGATACTAAAGGAGAACTTGTTGCGGCCTTTATCAACAAAGATGCTCAAGACCTACCGATTAATTCAATTGTTATCGACAATTCGAATCGGCACATAATAGCTAGCAAGGAAGATTTTACGATCGACGTTTGGAAATTTGATAACCAAGGAAAAGACGCTTTTTCGGGTTCAATTTTTAATAGAGAACCTGAATATATTCTGACCGGACATACTGGAACCATAAACTGTATGAAAATTTCACCAAATAACACCGAGTTATTAACTGGCAGCGAAGACAATTTGGCCATGTTGTGGAACATTGAAACTGGTGAAAGAGGTTCAATCCTTCGTGGCAATGATTTCCCCATTAAATTTGTAGATTTTTCAAATTCGGGGGAGTACATGTTCACCTCAGACCTTACCAAAAGACTTTCCGTTTGGAAAATGGCAGAACCTAGAAATATTGATTTTCCAATGAAAATTAGTCCTTTTGAATTTTATCAAAGGGGAATGGATGAAGATATCAAAGTAAATGCTGAAAATATTTATAATATCGATTCTTCAACGGGGACCGAAGAGCTATCTGGGGTGGTCTTTCATTATTTATCAAGTTTGCCTAAAAAAAATCTTTTCCCAGAAGATGATAATTACAAAAAGGGATTGAGGAAATCGCTGAATGAAATAGATGATCTTTTTAATATGTTGATTCTAAAATCGGATTTCCAAAGTACTGTGTCCGCTTCATTTCAACGCCTATTATTCGATAATTATTTTTTATTACAACTTAGAAAATTCGAAATGGTGTTTGAGAGGGATACAATCCCGAAAAACGCCCGCAAATCCATATTGAATAGATATGCTTTAAATCATTATTTAGAAGATACGGTGAATGGTCAAATTGCAATTGACTATGCAAACGAATTATTAAATTCGAATTTCTCTGGCAAAGACAGCCTGCAAATTGTGTTGAACAATGAGGCAATGGCAAATTTAGTTGCCGGTTTTCGGCCCAAATCTGTGGCTGATAGTAATTTGATTAACGATTTTAGCAAACAACTCTCGGCTTATCATAGATATAATAACGATTATACAAATTCGTATAAGATATTAAATAAGATTGGAGGGTATAATAGCCAAGATCCCAGCTTTTGGTACCGACGCAGTTGGTACGCGTTATTTGCCAATGACTATGAGGATGCCATGGAATCGGCAAAAAGGACCTTGGAACTGGATGCGACCAAAACAGGAGTACACACGAACATAGCCTTGAGCTATCTGTTAAGCGGCCAGTGGGACAAGGCCGAGCAAGTTTATTTGGATTGGAAAGACAAAGTTTTCATAGATCACAACAGAATGTCGAACGAGCTGTTTCTAGAAGATCTCGACGCTCTGGAGGAGAACGGAATTACGCACCCCGATTTTGAAAAGGTAAGGGAGCTTTTTCAATAAAAAAATGAGAATTGAAAGCGATTCCGTGCAGCGGAAAACACATGGCTGACCGTGTACATATAATTTAAGCTTAACTAGATGGGTTAATAAAGTTACGTATTTTTAAGTATCAACGCAGCGGCGCCCAGACTACCCGCGGTATTTCCAAGTTTTGCGCCGACAATTTCAGTGTGTCCTCCGCAATCTGACATCATGTATTTAGTTGCAGCAGCGCCAACCATGTCAATATAGAATTGGCCTGCATCGGAAATTCCACCACCGATAACAACCTTTTGTGGTGCGAAAACATTTATAAAAGATGCAATTCCATGTCCCAAATAATTAGTCTGTTCTTGCAGGCATTTGCCGGCATGTTCTTCGTTTTCATGGTATTTTTCAACAATATAATATCCATTGAGGTCTTTAATATTCATTCCCGATAGGGCTGCATAACGTTGAATCAATGCTGTAGTTGAAGCATATTGTTCAAGGCAACCTTGCCCCCCGCAATTACATGGCGGCCCATTATGCTCTACGACGATATGCCCCAGTTCGGTACCCCTGTTTTTAAAGCCGCCATATAAGGCCCCGTTTGCAATAATGGCACCTCCGATACCGGTACCGACCGTTAGGAAAACGACATCGGTACACCCTTTTGCTGCGCCGTAATGGAATTCCCCTAAGCCCATCAAATTTGCATCATTGTCAACCTTAACGGGAAGGTTGAAAATCTTCGAATAATACGTGGCTAGGTCAATATTTTCCCACCCATTTAGATTATCTGCACCTCCATAAAGCACACCTTCATAGATAATCCCCGGGGTTCCGATACCAATACCTATGACGTTTAAGGAGTGGTTCACGGCTTGGTCAATGGTAATTTGAATAATTTTTTCTATCGTATCTAGAATGATATTCTTAGTGGCATCGCCGCCTATTGGCAACATATTTTTAAAATGAATATCGCCTAACTCCGAGATAAGGGCAACTTTAACGAAAGTACCCCCAAGATCAACGCCAACCGCATATTTTAGATTTCTATTGATTGTCATTTGCTCAAAGATTAACGGCTTCCCCAGTTTCGGAGGATGTATAGGCCGCATTTACAATATCCAATACAATTTGACCTTCCAATATACCCGGTATTGGGGAGGTTCGTGTTTTGATGCAATTTACAAAATGTTCCATTTGTCGGGTATATATTATTTGATCACAGTGATCTTCCCGCTCTGGAAGATCTGGTACAACCTTTTCGAAAGCCTCTACACCTTTCTTTAGTTTCAAAAAAGTGGGGAACAGACTGGCATAGCCCTTCGTTCCAGATAATCCCGTACTTGCTTCGGGTCCATCCATATGTGGGTGCCACCATCCACTTTCTATAATACTTTCTACACCGTTGTCCCAAGTGATAACGATAATACCGGTGTCATCTACATCATAGTCGCCAAATTGTGTGGAAATTCTAGCATAAACCTTAACGGGTTTTGGGTCTCCCAGCAAATATCTTACGGTGTCAATGGCATGAACGCCCATATCGGCTAGTGCACCGCCTCCGGCCAATTCTTTATTGGTAAACCACCCTTCGGGTCCCCAGTTTTCGTGTATGCCGTAGCCTTTCGTCTTAAAAATTTTGCCTAGTTTTCCTTCGTCGATAGCATCTTTGATGTAATTGGTGTCGATATCAAAACGCCACATATGACCGACCATTACCAGTCGATTATTTGCCATGGCCGCGGCATCAATTTGCCGTCCTTCTTCCGGGTTCATTCCCATGGGTTTCTCAAGGAAAACGTCCTTCCCACTTTCTAAAAATGAAATAGCATAAGGCGCATGAAATTGATTGGGCGTACTAATGATGACACCGTTGATTTCGTTGTCCTCGATTATTTTGGAAATATCGGTATAAGCTTCCTGAATGCCATATTTAACAGCAAATTTCTTGGCACTTTCGATATGTTTGGAAACAACACAAACAATTTCAACATTCGGAATAGTTTGCAATCCACGGGCATGGTAGTCTGCAATATACCCGACTCCGACAAGCGCTATTTTAATAGTATTCATAGGGTATTCTTGTTAAAATGGGCTCTAAAATAGGGATTGGGCATTATCATATACTTTTCGAATGGCTCGAGCAATCAAGTCCATATCAGCTTTGGTACCCATCAGAATTTTGTGGTGTAAACAAACAGACTCTTTTTCAAAAATACGGGTGCAGACAGGTAGCGAAAAGCGGGCAGGGTCTATCGCCGCCCAATAATTTTCATTTAGTCTGTGTCGCGCTGGTTTGGTGTGCGGAACATAAAGTGAACAATTATTTAAAGGCTCATAACATGCGTCTACTATAATGCCCAACTCTGCTTCTAATGCAGCTCTAAATTTTGCAATAGGTAAATTATTAAACTTACTTTGATCATACCGGAATGCAAAATTGAAATATGCCTTTTTCGTTTCCCGGTCATCCCTTTTCAAAGGAGTTACTCCGGGTAATTCTTTTATTAGGCTATTTAAATAAGCACCATTGGCATCTCTATTTGCATTTTGTTCCGGCAATCTCTTTAAACCTTCAATCAGCATGGCCGCTTGAAATTCCGTAATTCGAAAGTTTCCAGATTGAATGAAATTACCATCATCGCCATAATCTCCTATCCCTTTATCAGCTCCTATCAAGGAATCGCCTTCGGGTCTGCGACCTACATTTCTTAGTGCATCTAATTTTTCAGCTAACTCGGCATCATCTGTTGTCATGGATCCACCTTCACCGGCAGTTAAATGTTTTGACAATTGAAAACTAAAACTGCCAACATCACCTATGCTGCCGGCCTTTTTACCTTTCCATTCACCGCCATGTTTATGGGCACAATCTTCAATTACATATAGATTGTGTTTTTTAGCGATTTCCATAATGGCATCCATATCGGCAAATGCACCATATAGATGTACCGGAATAATTGCTTTTGTTTTTGGCGTAATTGCTTTTTCGATAGCGGCCGGATCAATACACCAGGTATCTTCAAGTACATCAACCAAAATCGGAGTTGCATTAACATCAATTACGGTTGCCGCGGTAGCCTGCCAAGTAATACCTGGCACTATAACCTCATCACCTACGCCAATGCCCATGGCTTCCAATGCAAGTTGCATTGTAATTGTACCGTTTACTGTACAAATCGCATATTTGGTGCCGGTAAATTCTGCAAATAATTGGTTGAATTCCATCTCCTTTGGTCCGTTATACGACCAAACTCCGCTATTGAGTACCTCAATAAGCGCCACTTCTTCTTCTTTGCCCCAAACGGGCCATTTTGGCCATGGTTGTGAGGCTGTGTCACGACATGGACTTCCGCCTTTAATTGCTAATTTTTCCATAAGTAATGTTATTTGAATTCCAGGCTTCGACCTTTAAATCGGCCAGGGCCTCGTATTTAAACGTTGCTTGAAGTATTCTTTGTTCCCCAGGAATGAGACTTATAAAATTATCTTCCCAAAAAACGGGCAAAATAGGTTCACCGGTATTTTTGTCGACCAATTTGAGATTGAGCAAAAAGGCAATTGCATTAACGGCATTTGTTATGGTGACCGTTATTTGTTGTTTGCCCTCAATTTTTTCAAAATTGTAATCCACTCCGATATCAACTTTGTCAAGGGAGTTGAGTAAGGAGTAATCAGCATAGACCTTGCTCGGCGTATGAAAAGCAAATTCGCCTAAATCGGCTTCATAGTCCAATACCTCTTCTTTGGTCGACAGCCAGTAAAAGTTAGCGTCTATTTCTTTCCTTGTATCATCAGACAGCCGAAGATCAACAAAATAAGTTGTTGACAAGCCTTCGATGTCATCAATTTTGAATATTGGTTTGGAAGTATCCGAAAGTACATCAAAATCAAGAGATTTATCCAGAAGTAGTTGCGATTCAATATCGTAAACTCGGATTCTAGCTTGTAAATTTTCAATAGTATGTGAATAGTCATTTATCACATATATATGGTGGTCGCCATAATTATATGCAAGATGCAATGGAGCACAAGCCTTTTGCGTGGCATAGAAAGCTGCTGTGGGCATAAGGTAGTAATCGTAAAGCTGCCAATACATTTTTGGCCAAGCCGCATTCAGCATCCATTGAACAATACCCGTTGACCGCTCCTTAAAAACTTGAAAAGCTTCGAACATTGGGCGCATCAATTCGTAGTTCATTGCCTGAGCCATCTTATCGAACTCTTCAAGGTTTTTTGGAATTCCATAACGCTCATTAATGGCCGTAATAAAACGGCTCAAATCGGCAAACTCGTAGCGGCCACAATGATAATTCCAAACATCACTTATAGGCCAGAGCTTGTCTTCGGGAATAAATTTCTTTAAACTTTCCAGTTGTGGCACTTGTGCACCCGGACCCGTTTCGGTATTAAAACCATAGGCGCCACCAAATTTCGTGTCGGTGAACCAATACACCGGTGCAGTATAGGCGTATGGGCCCAACATCTTTACACCTGATGATCCGCTAATTTCACTGATAACATCTTCGCTGCCAATAACGTGCTGATCGCTTCCGACACCACCCGTTGAATTCAAATAGGGGCGGGTAGGGTCATACTTCGCAAAAGTGTCAAGGTATTTTTGTTCTAATTCAGTAATGGGAACCTTATCACTGGCGACCGTCCAGACAAATATACTGGGGTGGTTGCGCAGCCAAATCAATTGATCTTCCCAAGTTTGGGCCACGTGGTCAATGTCTTCTGGTTTATAAACACCTCCGAAGCGTTCATTTACGGGCACTCCCATATGAATTTCATGTTCCCAGTGGCAGCTCCATCCGACCATGAGTAAAATACCATGTTCATCACATAGGTCATAAAGCTTATGGTCTTTTCCCCAAAATCCTTCCAAACGAATCGTATTCAAATTCATCTGCTTGACATACTTTACCTGTGCCTCAATATTCTCGTCGGTATCCATTAATAAAAGGTCGTCGGTCCATCCGGCACCTTTTATCAACACTTTTTTGCCATTGATTTTATAGCCACGATGAATTTCGTTTAACCAATAGTCTTCAACTTCACGTATACCAAACTTAATTTCAGTGGCGTCGGATATTTCTTCGTTCGAGGTAAAATAAATTTCTAATTTGTATAAATCAGGGTCGCCTAAATGAACTGGCCACCAAAGCCTGGGGTTATCTAAATTGAGTTGGGGATATTCGATGGGGTCGTATTCGATGTGCAACGATGTATGGGCCGCGATGGCCACTTTTTTTTCGAACCGTATATTTTCTATTTGACCGACTAAAACACCTGAAATGGGTGCACTGGTAGTATTTTTTAATTCAGCGGAAACAGTGAGTGCCGCCTTACTTAGATTTTTTAGATCAACCTTTGATTGTACAAAAGGATTCTTAATCTGCACCCCTTGATATAAGTGCAGCGTCACGGGTCTGAATATACCCATATTGCCGTCCGGTGGAGCGGGGTTCCAATCAACAAAACCAGTACTGAAGTCGCCTGGTTTTGGTGGAATTATTTCTATAGCCAAGACGTTAGTGCCAGAAACAATGGAATCACTAACATCAAAAGATGTAATTCGAAATGCCCCATTTATAGCTTTAGAATCGGCAATTTGCTTTCCGTTCAACCAAACATTTGCCTTATAGTTTATGCCGTCGAAATTCAAACTGGCATTATATTCGGCATGTACCTCGTTAATTTGAAAAGAGGTCGTATACCACCACGGAACTTCAAACGGTTCGGTCGAAATGTTCTTTAAGTTCTCGCCGAAATAAGGATCTTCATATATATTATTGTCTACCAAAGAGCCTAAAATGGTAGAGGGAACTTGGGCCGGCAACCAACCTTCAGCAAGTGAATAGTTTTTTGAAAGCATGCTTCCCGTATGGGAAACCTGATCGGATGATTGAATTTTCCAATTCTCGCGTAATTCGATTTTCAGACGCTCCATTTACACACAACTTATTTATTGTTTGTCTTTTTGAATTTACGTATTGTTCTTTTTGACTTCCATGCCATTCCACCGCCAATAGTAACCAAAGTCAAACCGGCGACTAAATCAGTCATTTGCTGAACAAAAGTCTCGGTGAAAACCATCGCAAAAGTGATTATGATGCCAAAAATGAATATAAATACTCCTAACGCTTGATTTATTTGTGCCGATTTAACTTTTGAAAGCCGCTCTAATTCGTCCATAATATTTATGCTTTTACTTCACTAAGTTCAATTTGAGAATAATTCCCTTCATCTTAAAATTGATAATAAATAGTTGCCAAAATACCCAGTACGGCAACTGACCAAATTTTTAAATTGTTCCACCAATGGCGGTCTTCTTTTTTAATACCTTCATATACATATTCATTAGGTAGCATAAGTACCAATGCACCAATGAAAAAATAGAGACCAAAAAATATCATTTTTGCCGTTTCGGCCGAAACTCCGGAAAGCCAATCAAAATTCAGCATATTATAAGGTTTTGTTTTGGGTTAAAATTTTAGAACTGAACACGAGTCCCTTTAACGATTCTTCCGAGTGTTTTTTGGTCAAAAGACTGACTACTATATTTATAATAAATGCCAAAAGGAAAGACCACCAAGAAATGTAGAGGAAAGGATCTTCTATAGTAAAGAAATTCGCTTTGAAAACATTGAGAAATATTGCAAAGCCAATACCGATCACCAAGGCCGAAAGACCTCCCCATTGCGTCGTACGTTTCCAAAAAATACCCAATAGGAGAATAGCGAACAAGGGCCCTTGAAAATATGACATGAAGCTTTGTATCGCCACATAAATACCTGGAAAATCACTACTAATTGGTGCTGTCGCAACCCCTAAAACCAACAAAACTAAAGTTGTTATTTGACCTACTCTAAGGTAATGCCTGTCATCTGCATCTTTTTTGATAAAAGGCTCATAGATATCTTTGGTAAACAAAGTGGCTGTAGAATTTAGGAGCGAATCTACGCTCGACATCAATCCCGCAAAAAATGCAGCGAACATTAAACCGACCAAACCTGGTGGTAATATACTTTTTATCATCATGGGTAAAGCCTGATCGCCGTCAGCCAATTCAGGGTGAACTACAACCGCCATCAAACCTGGAAACAATACAAGTATAGGAATAAACATCTTCAACGCCGATCCAAAAACCATACTTGCTTTAGCGTGCCATTCATTTTTGGCCGTTAAACAACGCTGTACAATTGATTGATTTCCAATCATGTACGCATTTGACATAACAAAAGTAAGTCCGAATAGAATACCGGTCCACGGGAAAGGCGATTTAGTGTCTACAGGTTGAATTATATCAAAATGACTTCGATATTCAGGACCCATTGTACCAATTTTTTCCACCATATTTTCCCATCCACCAACGGCGTCAAGGCTAAGATATACTAATGCAAAACCACCAATAAACATGATAACCATTTGCACTACATCTGTCATGATTACCGCTGTAATTCCCCCAAAATACGTATATAAGCCTACCACACCTGCAGTAGACATAATAGAAATCCAAATGGGCCATCCCATCAATACATTAAGGAGAACAGCGCTTGCCCAAAACAACACGCCCAAATCTAGCGCGAAAAATAAAATCCAAGTAGCTGATGCAATAGTACGAACCGATTTATTATAACGTCTACCTAAATATTCAGGTATTGTATACATACCGCCACGCCAGAAGTAGGGTATAAATATAAAGGCGGCCAAGAGCATTGCGGGCACCGATCCCACCCAATCAAAATTACCTACCGAAACACCATATCTATAGGCCTGGCCAGATACCCCAACAAAGTCTAATGCGCCGATATCAGAAACTACTATTGACATGCCTATGGCCCAAAAAGGTAAACTTCTGCCACCTAGAAAGTAATCTTCAGAGCTATTGACGAATTTTTTAAAGTAGAGGCCCAATAAGAGCATTCCGACGATATAGGCTATAACAATAAAATAATCGATTCCTGCTAGCATAATTTATTTGTATTTAACATGTTACAAAATAACTTGAATTAGAAATAAGTAATATGTTAAATCTTATTTTATTTGCATGGAATATTAACTAATGAATAGCTTTTTTAGTCAATATCTAGGTAAATGAGTTAAAATATATATAGTTTTGGATGGATTCAACTGTTAATGTGAAATAAGGACTACTATAGATGACCTGAAAGAAATTTTTCAGTTCCATTCATACAATGAGGTAATATGCGGTTATGAAATCTTCCGATTTTAGGGAACTAATTATTAACACTTTTATTCGCAATTTTTTCTGTTAAAAAAGAGACTTTAATTCTCGATTATTCAACTGAAACGAAGTGAAAAAACTGCTCTAATTTGGCTTTTTAATAGTTCTTAAAACATTCAAGTATATTACCAATACTAATACAATATTAACCCTTCATTAAATTATCGTCAATTTTACTCTGAAAAAAGATAAGAAATCATAAATATCTAACAAAATATCATGCATTTTAAGAAAAGTTTTAGAATATGTTTGTAGGATGAAAATGTTAAATTCTACTAACTTTTAATAATTTATTTCAGTGATATGAAAAAAAAATATTTACAATTATCAATGCTTGTTTTAATGGCGATGTGCGCTTGCAGCGCAGTGGCCCAAGTAAGCGTCACAGGGGTTGTACTAGATGATTTACAAGAACCACTCCCTGGGGCGAACATTGTTATTAAAGGTACCTCTAAGGGTGTGGTGTCCGACTTTGATGGAAATTTTGCTATAGAGGTACCGAACAGTGAATCTATCCTTATTTTTTCATATATAGGCATGGAGACAAAAGAAATCGTTGTTGGCAATAATACATCTTTGACTGTAGCTATGGATCTCTCCGCTCAGCAAATGGACGAGGTTGTGGTTACCGCTCTTGGAATGAAACGGGAAAAAAAGGCTTTGGGCTATTCGGTAGCCGTGGTAGAAGCCGAGGCATTAAATCAGCAGCCCAATACAAATGTATTGAGTGGTCTTTCCGGTAAAATGTCGGGCGTACAAATAAACGAAATGGGCGGTGACATTAATGCTAAAATGAATGTGATAATTAGAGGTCAGACCTCACTGACCAGCAACAACGAGCCGCTGCTCGTTATTGATGGTTCTCCTGTTGGCAATACAAACGCGATGGCTGATATTAGCTCTTTGGATATAGCCAGTATTTCGGTACTAAAAGGCGCGAGTGCTGCTGCCCTGTATGGTTCAAGAGCTGGTAACGGGGTAATTCTCATTACTACTAATTCTGGTGAGGGTGCAAAAAAAGGCATCGGAGTCTCATTCACACAGAGTACTACGCTTAGTGTGCCTTATAATTATTTTGAATTACAGAATACCTTTACTACGGGTCAAAAGGGTCAGTTTAACGAATCATCTTGGCAGTATTGGTACGGTGCAAGAGCAGGTGTTCAAGCGGTGCAATGGAATACCGATGGGCAAGCCCAACCTTTAGTAATGTATGATAACAGTTTACAAGATTTCTTTAAAACAGGGCTATCGACCCAAACTGATGCCAGTATAAGTGGAAATTATGACCGTGGCAGTTTTAATCTGTCCATTAACCACATGAAAAGTGAAGGAATTACCCCAGGAATGGAATTGAAAAGACTTGGATTTTCGTTAGCAACTAGCTATAAGATAACTGACAAGGTGAAAATCACTACCAATATTACCATTTCTAAACCTACATCAGATAATTTACCATTAACGAACAACGGAAGTGATGATATATATATGGATATTTTCGCTAACCCACCACATGTGAATATCAATGACCTTAAAGATTATTGGGAAGTAGAAGGTTCGCAACAAAGAAGAGCTGGGGCTCTTCCTAATAATCCATGGTTCTCTGCTTATGAAAGAGACAGAACCTTAGATCAGATCCGTGGCTTTGGCAATATACGCTTGGATATCGATCTTTTACCTGGCCTAACGGCCATGGGCCGGGTGTCTTATAGTGCTAATAATGAAAAAATCGAGTCAATCTATCCTTGGTCTTATGACGGATTTGGTAGTTCTGCTGTAAAACCATTTGGGGCATACGAACAAACGAAGCTCGATGAAAGAGAGGCCAATGTAGATTTCTTAATCTCCTACGATAAAAAAGTAGGTGACTTTAGAATTAACCCTTCCGTGGGTGGTAACTATTTGAATAGTAGAAATACAAGCCTTTATGGGGGGGGTGATGTTCTTACATTACCGGGTTTATACACCTTATCCAATGTAGCCAGGCCGGGGTTGGGTTATAACTCAGGCGTATTCGAAAAGGAAATTTACAGTCTGTACGGATTGGCGTCCTTAAGTTTCAAGGAAATGATTTACTTGGATTTGACCGCTCGAAACGATTGGTCGAGCACGTTACCAAAAGAAAATAGATCTTATTTCTATCCTTCGGCCTCATTAAGTATGTTAGTTTCAGAAATGGCGCAGATGCCAAGTTGGGTATCCTTGGTCAAATTTCGAACGGGTTGGGCAGAAGTTGGAAAGGATACCGATCCTTATACAATAAATCCAGTATTGAATCAAACTTTTTGGGGCAATGATATTCAATACTCTGTGCCTTCGAGTTTGCCAAATACCGCACTTAAGCCAGAAATAGCGACTTCTTATGAAGTTGGGGCCGACTTAGGTTTCTTTAATAATCGGATTGGATTTGAAGGAACTTGGTACAGAACGCAAAATAGGAACCAAATTATTGGGGTAACAACATCACCAATGTCTGGTTTCAGCAGTGCAACAATTAATGCGGGCAATGTTCAAAACACTGGAATAGAATTGGCTTTGAATACTGTACCTGTACGAACTGAAAATTTAGAATGGAATTTGGGTGTTAATTTTACCAAACAGGATAGTAGATTAGTAGAATTAGTAGAAGGCATTGATAGAATTGGTGTAGGTAACGCAGGAAGCTTAACACAACAGACCTTTGTTGGCGGTATTATTGGCGATCTTTATTCAACAAGTGTGCTGAGAGTCGAATCGGGCGAATACGAGGGCTGGCCCATACTCGATAATAATGGGGGCTTAACATTTCAAAAAGACAACGCACTTAAACCCAAGGTGGGCAAGAGCACGAATGACTTTACCATGGGATTGAACACTTCCGTAAAGTACAAGAATTTTACATTGTCAGCCAATGTTGATTGGCGACAAGGTGGTAATTTCTATTCCGAAACCATGAAGCGGACAGCACGATCTGGTTGGGTCGATAAATGGCAAGGTGATGCCGGAACCTTTAGCGGGGTTTTGGGTTCCAATTCTTTTAACGGCGATAGAACCGCACTTGCGAATGAAATTAAGTCCAACCCTGAAATTTATCAAGCCGATAATGTTTGGATTGGGGGTAGAGATGCACAAACTGGTGGTTTTGAGTACAATGGGTTTAACAATGGTTCTTTCTGGCCTGGGGTAGTAGACAACGGCGATGGTACCTATACCGAGAACTTTGGTGGTCCTGGAACCGTGTTGTTCGACGCTTATAAAGTCGTAGAACCGGGTGGTGGATTATGGGATGTAGGGTCTTCCTTTATGTATGACCTCTCTTTTGTTAAGCTAAGGAATGTTACCCTCACCTATGACATGCCCCAGAAGTTTGCCTCAAAAATTTCGGCACAAAGGGTATCACTCTCCGTTTTCACAAAGAATATTATGTTGTGGAATGCAGCTGATATTGGTATAGACCCTGAACTTGCCTATTATCAAAATAACGGTTCTTACGATATAGGAAAAGAAAAATGGAATGCCCTCCCATGGGTTGCTCCCGTTGGATTTACAATTAATTTGACATTTTAAATAGATAAAAAATGAAAAAGATATATAAAACCTTAAGATGGTCTGTTCTATCAATGAGTATGCTTGTCGTGTTCTCTTGTAGTAAATCACTTGATGAGACCAATGTTAGTTCAAATACCCTTCCGGAGGATAAGATAGACATTAGCTTCGTTCTTACCAACATTCTAACCTCTACGGCTAAAAATGATGTTGAAACCAATTACAAGGCGAGAGAGGTTAGTGCGGGCAGCCAGTACCTTCAGCGCGATAATGTTGATTTCTATAGTTTCTATTTTGTATGGGACACTAAAAATTTTAATAGTTTTTTTCCAATCTTAACCAATAGCCAATATATTTTTGACCGCGCGGAAGAGGAGAAGGAAGGTGATGAAAAAAAGTTTTACCAGGCTGTTTCCCTTATTATGAAGTCGTATACGTATGGTTTTTTGACTTCGACATTTGGTGATATTCCATACTCGGAAGCCATAAAAGGCGAGGAAAGGGGTGAAGCTTTTGTACCTAAATACGATGCGCAAGAAGATATTTTCTTGGGCATATTATCTGACCTTTCAACAGCAAACGATATGCTAAAAGGTGTTGGTACCATAGGTGCTGTTGCTAATTCAGATGTGGTTTTTCATGGTGATGCCTTCAAGTGGCGAAAATTTGCCAATTCATTGCGTTTGAGATTTTGTATGCGTTTATCCGAAAAAACGGTGTCAGGTTTGGATCCTTCAGCCGAGATAGCTTCTATAGCTGGAAATCCTACTGAAAATCCTATAATGACTGATGCCGATGATAATGCTAAGGTTCAATGGATAGGTTCCGCTTCCGACAACAGTTTTCCCGGAGGGCCACTTTCGTATACTTTTCGATCAGAATTCTATCGAAGAAAACCGTCCTCTACTATTGTTAAAGATCTTATTGCATTAAAAGATCCAAGATTAACTACATGGATAAGACCGGTAGACGTTCAAATTTTTCCTAGTGACACTGACGGAGTTGAGTTGGTTGACGGTAGGGTAAGGCGAAACACTACTGTAGATATTGCTGGCAGAAATTCCGATGCAGATTTGACTAATGATGTGAATACTTCGTTGTTCGTTGGACTTGGGGTAGCCCTTAGCGCACCCAATGATTACAACATGGGAAATACCGTTACCGATATCCGTTCTGGTATTACCGCGCTGGATCCCGATATATATTTAGGAGATTCCTCAAATCCACATATCTCTTATTTAACGAATATATATTCCGAGAATGCGAATGAATTGTCGGCAGTTATGTTTATGAGTAGTGCTGAAACCCAGTTTATTTTAGCGGAAGCCAGCGAACGAGGGTGGATTGGCGGCAGCCCTATGGATTATTATGTGAGCGGAATTGAATTATCTTTTGATCGCTGGCAAATTGTTGATGGTGCCAGTGCTGCCGTATATAATGAGGGCAGCAATTCATTAGAGACTTTTGATAAGGCCACTTATATTGCCAATGCCCAATCTATTTACACCAATGCAGCAAATAAAATGGAACCTATAATGCATCAAAAGTGGATTGCAGGATGGTTGACCGCTGAAGCTTGGTTTGACTGGAGAAGAACAGGCTTACCAGAACTGGAAAAGAATGTAATCGAAGGTGCAAATGGTCAAGATATTCCTAAACGACAAATCTTGTCAGATCCCTTTAACGAAGATAATTTGACAGAGGCGACCAGTAGATTGCAACCCGCAGTCAATGATCAATGGTCCTTAATGTGGTTGTTGCAATAGCCAGAAAAGTTTTCATTTAGTTTAGTTTTTCCAGGTCTGTATATTGTATATGGACCTGGATTTTTTTGTTCTATACTTTATTGAATTCTCCATTCGACCCAATTTCGCTAAATATTCGTAAGAAGATTAAGTACTATTTGCTTTTCTACCTATTAAATGATGACCGTTTGGTGTTTTAATCTGTGATTTTAAATAAAGTGGCACTGTTGCCGATTTAAGATAATTGTTCATGAAGCATGAATCTGCTTTGGCATCAGAAGTCATTATACCTAGTGGCTACCGCACGGGTAAGTTTTTTCTTTATTGGATTCATAACATGAACTAATGCAATATTAACCTTACATTAAACATATGTTCAAATAAAAGGTAAAAAGGGTAAAATTCCACGTGAATATAATATAATACTATGTGTTTTAACAAAATTTTTGGAATAGATTTGTTCGATTATAAAACTAAACTGAATATTTAATTTAAACAATTAACTATGAAAAAAAGAAACTTACAATGGTTGGCGTTTCTTTTGCTGAGCATGTTTTGCGGTATTGCACATGCGCAACAAGAGGTGACTGGAGTCGTCAGCAGCGTTGATGGAGAATTGTTACCCGGGGTTTCAGTAGTACTAAAAGGTACTATTACCGGAGTATCTACAGATTTTGATGGAAATTACAGTATTGAAGTGCCTGGCAATGATGCCGTACTTGTATTTTCTTATATTGGAATGACCACGCAAGAAGTGATTGTGGGTAACCGAACCACTATCGATGTTGCCTTAGCGGCATCGGCAGAGACGTTAGATGAAGTAGTTGTTACTGCACTGGGTATATCTAGGGAAAAGAAATCCCTTGGGTATGCGGTAAGTGAAGTAAGTGGTGATGCAATTGACAACGTTCCCCAAGAGAACGCCATGAATGCGCTTTCCGGTAAAGTTTCCGGTGTTGCGATCAACTCTACGGGCGGTCCGGGATCAACTGTTAACATTAATATTAGAGGGGCCTCTTCGCTTTCGAGTGACAATCAGCCACTATTCGTAATCGACGGAACGCCGGTAATTAGTTCGGTAAACAATGTTGGTGGAGTTGGAAGAGACAATAGGGCGGATTATGGGAATGCTATTTCCGATATCAATGCCGATGACATCGAAAGTATGACCGTTCTTAAAGGAGCCAGTGCGGCTGCATTATACGGGTCAAGGGCTGCAAACGGGGTAATTTTGATTACTACAAAATCCGGTAAAGCGAAAAAAGGATTAGGGGTTACCATTAATTCAAGTACCGTTTTTGATATTCCCTACCGTTATTTGGACACCCATACAAAATATGCTGCTGGTTCCAGACCTTATACCGAAGACAATTTCCCCTCTAATTCCTATGGAGCCATACTTATAGGCGAAACGGCATCAGCTTGGGCCGGCCCTGCATTGGATCAAGGTATAAAGGCGATACATTGGCCTTATACCGCCCAAGAGATCGCTAGTGGAGTGCCCACAGCCAGAGAATTAAAATCGTACAATAACGCACGTAATTTCTTTAATACGGCCATTACGACAACCAATAATATTTCGATACAGGACAATACGGAAAGAATCAACTACAGATTGTCTTATTCAGATTTAAAACACCAAGGATTTATTCCCAATTCAGATTTGAACAAGCACAGTATCAATCTGAATTCATCCCTGAAATTAAATGATAAAATATCGGTTACTTCTAGTTTGAATTATACCAAATCAGGTGCCGATAACAGACCTGCCACAAACCGTGGTGCGAATCCTATGCAGGCAGTTTATGAAATAGCACCACATATTGACGTACGTGAAATGCAGGATTATTGGTTGCCGGGCTATGAAGGCCTTCGCCAAAACTCTCCCTTTGCTTTTGGAGATGACCCTACGGATACGGAATGGAACAACCCGTATTTTTTAGCTCATGAAGTTAATAATGGCTTTGAAAGAAATAGATTTTACGGAAACGTCAAAGGCGATTGGCAAATAACCGATGAATTCTCGGCCATGTTACGCTACAATTTTGATGAGATTAACGAGGTTAGGGAAACCAAAATGTCCAAGGGTTACACAGGAGATATTAATGGGGCTTATGGTATTCAAGATATGTTAAACAATGAAATCAATATCGATTTCTTGCTTACTTATTCCAAGCGATTTAATAATTGGGATTTTTCTGCATCTGCTGGTGGAAATAAGCGAACTGCCAAATCATCTTCTGTTAGTAATTCGACAATAGATAGGGGGTCTGGCATACTAGCTCCGGGTCTTTTTACTTTATCAAATATTGCTCCTGACAACTTAAATTACAGTTCCTATAAAAGTGAACGACAAGTGAATAGTTTGTACGGTTTGGTAAGTATCGGATTTAAAGATATGTTCTATATCGATGCCACTGGCAGAAATGATTGGTCAAGTACTTTGCCAGACAATAACAATTCTTATTTTTACCCTTCTATATCTTCCAGTTTATTGGTGAATAGGGCTTTGAATTTAGGAGGAAACATTTCATTGATCAAACTTAGGGCTGGTTATGCGGAGGTAGGTAACGATACGTTTGCCTATAATTTAAACCCCGTATTGAATAGCGGAAGTTCATGGGGCAATGCATCTTTACTTTCAGTTCCCGGAACCTTGTTAAATCCAGATTTAAAGTCAGAATCACAAAACTCATGGGAGGTAGGGGCCGACTTGGCTTTCTTTAAAAATCGTCTTCGAATGGATTTTACGTATTATGATAGTGAAAACCGTGACCAGATTTTCCCTGTAGACACTCCAATATCTTCCGGTTACGGATCTAGATTCATTAATGCAGGATTATTGACCAGTACTGGCGTTGAAGCAGGTTTGAATGCTACCCTGCTGGATACTAGTGATTGGCGTTGGGATATGGGATTTGTATATGGACGTAACCGTACCAAGGTGATCGAATTGGCCGATGGTATGAATTCTGTAACCTTATGGACGGATGCCAGAGGTGGAGCAATCACTTGGTTGGGTGAAGAAATTGGGAATATATTCGATGCTGCATTGGTGCGTGTTGATGACCCGAGTTCGCCATATCACGGTTGGCCGATTATCGATGATTCAGGTTTTGAAAATAGCGATCGTACCAGGGAAGACGAAGATGGTAATAGGGTCGCTCCTATTATAGGTAACTTTAATCCAGACTTCACCCTGGGGATGACCACTTCCGCTTCCTATAAGAATTGGTCTATTTCTATGAATTTCGATTGGAGAAAAGGCGGACAGTTTGTTTCTCAAACTCATAGATATGGAGAATCTGATATGCACACTCAGCGCTGGTTAGATGGTCTTCACAATTTTAGCGGTGTTGGCGATGTGCCAACCTTCCTAAAAGATAATGCAGATCAATACCTTTCGGAAGATGGTGAGTTTTATGTTTTGGTTGGAGGGCCAACAGCCGAAGCCGGTGGCTACCCTGTGACCGAAGGAGGTATTACTCTAAATGATGGTGTATTTATGCCCGGTGTTCAAGGTGATTATGATGACAATGGAAATTTTGTTGCGACAACTGAAAACCTAGGAGGACCAGGTACGGTTTATACAAGGTACCAAGATCACTACGGTTGGGATTTTACAAGAAATGCCACCTTTGATTCCGATTTTATCAAATTAAGGGATATCTCCATTACCTATAGTGTTCCCAGTAAATCCATCAAGCGAATAGGGTTGCAAAATTTAAATATATCTTTATTTAGCCGTAATATCATATTATGGACCAAAGCCGATATCGGGATAGATCCCGAAATGGCTTTTCAGCAAGAATCCTCTACCCAAGGTAGTAGCGGTATTCAGTTTAAGCAAGGTATAGAACGCTTTAACGTTAGCCCATGGGCCATTCCAGTAGGTTTTAAACTTAATGTAGGTTTCTAAGCAAGCGCTGTTTAACAATAAATACGATAAAATTATGAGTACTATAAATAAATTAATTAAACCATTTTTAGTGGTGTGCGTATTGTTTGCGGCTTCGTGCGACAATGATATCACCGATATAAATACGAACCCCAATGGGGTAAACTTAGAAGAAGGAAATCCTACCTTTTTACTAACACAAGTAATGGCAACGACGGCCATGGATGTTGGAAACAAGGGGTATAGCGAACCCTTGTCGGCCTTTGTTCAATATACGCAAAAAGATTCTTGGGGCAATAACAATTACGACTGGGAAGGAAGTGGTTGGGAAGGCTACTACAATAATTTACGTACTGCTAAATTGGCCTTGGAGCGTTCGCAGGAATTAGGCTATAAATTTCATGAAGCCGTAGCCAAAATCCTTATGGCACATAACTTTGCCCTGCTTGCCGATTTTTACGGAGATGTACCTTATACCCAAGCCTTAGAAGGTGCCGGAGATATCAGCTTGCCAGTATATGATTCACAAGAATCGGTTTATAAGGGTTCGATAGCTGATTTTGAGGCCGCTGCGGCCATGCTTTTCTCAAATATGGGGAGTTTAGAGGTTTTTGGTTCAACACAGGATATTCTTTTTGGGGGTGATGCCGAAAAATGGATGAAATATGCCAATTCCTTGGCCCTTAGATATTACATGAGGTTATCTGAAAAAGATCCAGGGTTTGCAGGTGCGGGCGTACAGTCTACATTGGCAAAACCTTTAATCAGCAGTGTTGATGAGGAAGCCGCCCTTCCATATTTGGGAACAAGTCCAAGCAATTCCCAACCTAGTAACGGACAACAGGGTACGCCTTCCAATTTTTCACGCGTAAAGCCATGTACCACCTTTACCTATAAACTGGCCGAATTGGATGACCCAAGAAGAACAATATGGTTCGACGCTGTCCAAATTCCAATTAAAGTGGTGCCTGCAGGAGACGTCCCCGGAGGAGCTGATGATACTGTAGTAGACGGTGTTCGGTATATCAACGAAGAAACCCTCGCAGGTAACGAATTAAAGATTTATGATCCTGCAACATGGTACGACGACCGTCTAGCCGGGTTAAGTTTGATAGATACCAGTAGTGTGTATGTAGGTATTCCTGTATCCTATCAAGGATCGGAACCCTACACGTATAACTTAAATCCCAACCCTGTACAAGGTGGGGGCAATGTGCATGTCTCGTTGATGAACCCTATGTTCGACGCAGTCTCTGGCCCTAATCTTAAAGCAAGGGTACTTTCTTATGCCGAGATATGCTTCTTAAAAGCAGAAGCCGCATTAAAAGGATGGGGTTCCGATGCACAGGGAAATTATAACAAAGGTGTTGAAGCCTCGTTTGAAACATGGGGAATCGGAGACCAATTTGCAGATTATATCGATAACGATGGTGTAGCTTTTGATGGTACACTTGCCCAAGTTATGGAGCAAAAATGGATTGCCAATTTCAGTTCTGCCTCTGAAGCCTATTTAGATTGGAGACGCACTGGTTTACCAGATCTACAAACAGGTCCCTTTGCACTATCAACCGTCATTCCAGTGCGTTTCGTGTATCCTACTGAGAATAGTACGTTGAATAGGGATAACTATTATTCTGCCCTGAACAACTTAGAAACTACGTCGCATACCGATGACGTTCCGGGCTATATTGATAACGATACACCGTGGTCTAAGCCTTGGGTGTTACAAGGCGTAGCTACCCCATGGTAGTATTCCTCCTTTTAAAAAGAATGATTTTTATTGTTTTATATATTGTTATTTGAGTTAGTTAGCTGTTAATTACCCGGGGAAACTCGGGTAATTTTCTTTCTTGTAATCACGAGATTAGTAGCTTCATTATATGCACAAGTATATTGGCTATTGTATGAAGTGATCAAAGGAATAAATTTTGGATATGCAAAATAAATTACCTCTTCATTTAATGTTCCTTTGTTTCCTATTTGTTACTTTACAAATATGGGGGCAAAGCGTCAATACATTTCCTAGTAAAACGGATCCACTTCATAAGAAAGTGGCCATGTTTGATAAATTAATGTTGGGGAATCACTGGAATGAAGGCGCGATTATGCAACATGTCATTTTTCCTCCGGCAGGTCTAGACAGACCAATTGTAGGCTCTCAGGCCGACTGCTTAGATCCAACGTCGGAAATGTTGGCTGCCTATTCCCATAAATATGCCCTTACAAAAGACGAAAAGGACAGAAAAATTGCCAACCAGATTTTTGAAGCCATATTAAAACTGGAGAAAGTAACAGGTGTGAAGGGTCTCGTTGCCCGTAGTTTCAACCAAACCGATGAACCTTTATGGCATGAAGAGGTTATGTGGTACCATGAGTGGCATGAATCTACATCAATGCCCGGTTACCGATGGTTGGGTGATTTAAGCGCGGATAAATTTACCTCGATTTTTTACGGTGTTGGCACCTTTTGGGAAATTTGCGCCGACGAGAACTACAAAGAAAAGGCGGCTGGTTTATTGGATCGTTTTGTTGGTCGGGTAATCGATAATAATTTTAAACTCACCGATTTAGATGGCAAAATGACATTATGGGGCAACTTTTGTCCTGATCTTCCACATCAGGCCCTTAATTCTTTAGAAATGTTAGCGGCACTTAAGGTTACACATCGTATAACAGGTAAGGAACGTTTTAATGCTGCTTACCATATGCTTATTGACCGTTATCATTACGATGACCATCAAATTAATTCTAAGATTCTATTTCCTGAAGAGTGGAGGAATGTTGGGGATGACTACCATGCCGCACGTTCTCTTTACATGCTGATGCGTTTTGAGGATGATACGGACCTTTTGAACAAATACAGAATGAATTTGAACCGCCACTGGTTCGATTGGAAGGATATCGATTTCACTTTTGAAAGCTCCATTTGGTTCGTTATGGTCTATAAAGTGCTCACAGGTGAAGATATTATGACCGAAGAGAAAAAACAGGCCATTAAAGATATGTGGGGATTCGAACGTCAAATGAAAGAGTTCAACATTCCACAAAAAAATGGAAGCTTCAAAAAAGTAAAATCGGAAGAAGAGCGCACAGCCGCGGCCATGATCCGTAACTATTGGTTCGGAAGATACTATGGTATAATAGATGAAAAATGGTAAATTGAAATCATAAGAATGAAAATATTTATTAACACCCTTATAGTTTTAATTAGTACTACAGCTCTATTTTCACAAAGTGGAAATGAAGAGCCACCAGAAGATATGGTTTTAGTGGAGGCTGGTGGGTTCATTATGGGAAGCAAATATGGCGATCCTGATGAGCGGCCCCAACAAATTATGTATACGGAGGCTTTTTTTATAGACAAGTATGAGATAAGCAATGCGCAGTTTGCTGAATTTGATTCCAATTTTAACTTTCCAACTTCAAAAAAAGATAATGCTGCAATTGTTACTTGGTCTCAAGCCAATGCATATGCTGAATGGGCCGGAAAGCGACTGCCCACCGAAAAGGAGTGGGAAAAGGCGGCAAGGGGCGTCGATGGCCGTGTTTTTCCTTGGGGCAACACCTATGACAATACCTATGTTATTTGGGATCAAAAAAGTACAAGGGGAACTTCGATTGCCAAACCAGCGAGTCCTTACGGTTGCTTTGATATGGCCGGAGGTGTTTGGGAATGGACGTCCGATTGGTATAAGCCCTATCCGGGCAATAAGGTTCCTATGAAAGAGTATGGTGAAAAATATAAAGTGATGCGGGGTGGCTCTAATTTTAATAACCATTCGTTTATTCGAACCTCTCAACGCTACTACGTACTACCGGAAAAAATCAGCAATTATCCGGTTGGGTTTAGGTGTGTTTTGGATATTGAAAAGAAATAGGAACCGATAATTCAAAAAAAAGAACAATGTCAAGAGTGATATTATTTTTCCTGCTATTGGGTTTGAGTTTCTCCTGTGCCGAACAGGCCAAAGACAGTTTAGACCTGTCAAAGTCAAAAATTTTGGTTTCCAAGGGAATTGAAAATCCCATCCATGAAACCGCCGGAACCGTGTTGGTCGAAGAAATTGAAAAACGCACTACCATTGAGCTTGACATAGCAAACGATTGGAGTTCCAATACTACGATTGCCCTTGCCTTACAGAGCGATACCGATGTATTTGGTAGAGAGGTTCCCGGTACAAAAGATGCCGATAGTACCCCAATTAAAAAAGAAGGCTATCGCATTTTCCATGAACAAGATGGAAAAAGGAATGTTTTATGGATTATCGGGGCCGATTCCCGGGGTGTACTCTACGGTATTGGCAAATTGCTTCGAATTGCTAAAATGGAATCCGGACAAATAAAAGTTGCTAATGATTTTAACGTAGTTTCCGCTCCTGAATATGCACTTCGCGGCCATCAATTTGGGTATCGCGATACTGCAAATTCTTGGGATGCATGGACGGTCGACCAATTCGATCAGCATTTTCGTGAACAAGTACTTTTTGGTGCTAATAGTTTTGAAAATATTCCCTTTCAAGAGCCTTCCTCTAGTGTCCATTTTAAAGTGAACCCTCAGGAAATGGAGGTCCGATTGAGTGAAATTTGCGAAAAATATGATGCCGATTATTGGGTTTGGACACCCGCTCCACATGACTTAAATGTCCCTAATGCGCACCAGGAAGGCTTAGACGAACAAGAGGCATTTTACGCCCGATGCCCAAGACTTGACGGTGTATTTGTTCCTGGCGGTGACCCGGGTGAAAACCATCCGTCCAAATTGATACCTTATCTCAAAGATTTATCCGTACTATTAAAAAAATACCATCCCGATGCGGGAATATGGGTATCGTTACAAGGTTTCAATGAAGAAAAAGTGACTTATTTTTTTGAATACCTAAAGATCGAAAACCCTGATTGGCTTACGGGACTTGTATATGGGCCAAGCAGTCCGCCTATAGCCTTAGAACGTGAACTTTTACCTAAGAAGTATTTACACCGTTTTTATCCCGACATAACCCATACGGTACGATGTCACTATCCAGTAGAGCGATGGGACCAAGCGTTTGCTTTGACCTTGGGGCGAGAACCCTGTAATCCGCAACCGCTTCAATATACCAAGCTGTTTAAAAAGGATATTGGCTATACCGATGGTTTTATTACCTATTCCGATGGCTCTCACGATGATGTAAATAAAGTAGTATGGAGCCAATTGGGCTGGGATTCCGATCAAGATGTACATGATATCATTTTTGAGTATTGCCAGTTTTTCTTCGGACCAAAAGTTGCCGAAGAAGCTGCAAAAGGGATTTTTGCTTTGGAACAAAATTGGGTAGGCCCGGCCTTAGGCAATGAAGTTATTACAGAAACCTTGACCCTTTGGCAACAGATGGAAACCCGCCACCCGGAATTGACCGATAATTGGAGATGGCAACAATTGGTAATGCGAGCTTATTACGACGCCTATATAAAGGAAAGGCTGGCCTATGAGGAAGATTTAGAATCAAAAGCCTATGAAGTTCTTGCCGATGCCCCTACAGTTGGAGTGGAGCAAGCCATAAATGGGGCACTCGTCTATTTAGAAAAAGCGGATACCGAGTTGGTCGCCCAAGATTTAAAACAGAAAGTTGTTGAATATACCGAGGCGCTGTTTCACTCCATTGGGGCACAGACCAGTGTGCCGAAGTATAATGCCCGTAGTGCGGAACGTGGTGCTATTCTTGACTTTATAGATTACCCATTAAATAATAGATGGTGGCTCGAAGATGAATTTGAAAAGGTAAAAAAACTTCCCACTGAAAAAGAAAAATTAGCCAGACTTGAATTTATAAGAACTTATGAGTTCCCCGGTGAAGGTAGTTTTTACGATAACATTTCGAGCGCAGATGCCGAACATGTGACTTCCGAAACTGACGATGCCATTGATTATTTATGGGAAAATGATGGCGTAAACAGAAAGCGGTTATCCACCCAACTATTTCAATTTACACCTACCTTGGAATATGACGAACTTGATACCGACGCAGACTATCTCATACGTGTGTCAGGTTATGGAGAGGCACTTTTGAGGGCCAATGGCCAGCGATTGAAACCTACCAAATATGAAAAGGGGTTTGAACAATTTAAGGAATTTCCCCTTCCAAAAAATCTGATTCAAGATGGAAAATTAAAAATAACTTTTGACAAACCCGATGAGGAGCATTTGAATTGGAGAAAACAATCTAGGGTTACCGACGTATGGATATTAAGACAATAGAGCGGTAATCTCGAAGAATTTTTTAGGATACTGTTTCTAGTAATTTAAGCGAAACGATACGAAATAAATGATGGACCAACCTCAATTCAAAGAACCATTGGCTTTCTATATAGGCTTAGATATAGGTGGCACCAAATGCGCCGTAGTATTGGGCGACGAAGATTTCAATATTTATGAGAAAGTGTTTTTTGACACAAAAGTGGCACGTGGTCCTACAGTAATCATAAATGAATTTAAACGTCATATACATCAGCTGTTCAAAAAGTACGATCGTAAAAAGCTGGTAAAAATCGGAATAAGTTGCGGTGGCCCGCTTAATTCTAAAAAAGGATTGATAAAGTCGCCGCCAAATTTACCGGGCTGGGACGATATTCCTATTGTTGCCATTCTTGAGAAAGAATTCGGAATTGATGTTGCCATACAAAACGATGCCAATGCCTGTGCGCTAGCTGAATGGATGATGGGGGCAGGGGTAGGAACCGAGAACATGATATTTTTAACTTTCGGAACAGGAATGGGTGCCGGACTTATACTGAATGGTAAAATATATTCGGGCACCAATGACCTTGGGGGAGAAGTGGGACATCTTCGTTTGGCAGATGACGGACCCGTCGGTTTTGGCAAAGCGGGGTCTTTTGAAGGTTTTTGCAGTGGTGGTGGCATTGCGCGCTTGGCGAAAAGTACCGTAGCTCATAAACTAAAAAACAATAATCCCGTTGAATTTTGCCCATCAACGGATGGTATCGATACCATTACAGCCAAATCGGTTTTTATGGCGGCGCTACAAGGCGATCAGGTGGCACTGGAAATTGTAAAAATTTCTGCGGAGTATCTCGGGAAGGCATTGGCCATACTTGTTGACACTTTAAATCCTGAATGTATTGTCATTGGTAGTATTTATGCTAGAAATGAAGCACTGTTAAAACCGTTGGTTTATGAAGTGCTCGAAAAAGAAGCAATTCCTGAAGCGCTTGAAGTATGTCGTATTTTACCTGCCAAATTAGGTGATACAATTGGGGATTATGCGGCGCTAGGTGTGGCCATGCAATAAATAAAAGAACAAATAGAAATTAACATACACCCTCAGGGTAAAATATAAGAAGCCAAATATGAACCTAGAAACAATAGTCGAAAATCTAATACAACGCTATCCAGCACTTCATACCTGTGAAGAATCGGTAAAAGACGCGGGTGAAGTATTAGTGGAATGTTATCAAAATGATGGCAAGTTATTGGTCTGTGGTAATGGGGGCAGTGCTTCCGACTCGGATCATATTGTCGGGGAGTTGATGAAAAGATTTTCCAAAAAACGTCCGGTTACCGCCGAATTTGAAAAAGAACTTCGAGAAAGCTCTGGGGAGAGGGGAACATTATTGGCTTCGAAATTAGAAAGAGGATTGCCGGCTATCTCATTGAATGCCCATGGTGGTTTGATTTCCGCAATTTCAAATGACATTGGAGGTGATTTCATTTTTGCACAACAAGTGTTGGGTTATGGTCGAAAGAATGACGTACTATTGGCTATTAGCACTTCGGGGAATTCCGTCAATGTTTTGGATGCCTGCATTACTGCAAAGGCCTTGGGTATGAAAGTGGTTGGTTTGCTTGGTGAAACGGGAGGCAAGATCAAATCTTTGTGTGATGTGGCGGTTTGCGTCCCCGCGACCAGTACGGCGACGGTACAGGAATACCACTTGCCCGTATACCATGCTCTTTGTATTATGGTGGAAGAGACTTTTTTCTAGTATCTAAAAAGAAACGAATTTACAAATGCGCACTTTAATAATTCCGAATTCCTTATTGATAGTGGTGTTTTCTCTCCTAATAAGTTGTAAGGAACAAGAAGCGTCCAAAAAACACATAATGACCGAGAAACAGCTTACTTTCAACGCAAAGACCCACGCATTGGATAACAATGATAATTTTTCCCCAGACGGACGCTTCCTGTGTTACGATACAAGATATATGGTGTTCAATACCAATCTAGCCAATAGCAAGTCTATTGAAAAAGTAGCCATCGCAACGGGAGAGGAAACTGTATTGTGGCAACCGGAATCTGTTTCAGGAGAAAATGCGGCACCTGGTGTTGCCGCGGTTTCGTACCACCCGACTGAAAACAAAGTGGTTTTTATTCACGGCCCACAATTGGACGAAGTTGATAACAGGGGATATTATGATATAAGAAACCGTAATGGTGCCATTGTCAGCGCCGATGGAAAAGGAGATTTTTCAATTGCCGATTTAAGGGATGTGGCCACCGATAGGCCAACGACTCCTGGAGCACAACGCGGTGGTACGCACCGTCATGAGTATTCGAGAAACGGGGAACGTATCGGTTTTACCTATGACGACTATTTGCAACAAGATTACGATCGCACTATTGGTTATATGGAAGCCCATAAAAGTGCTCCGGAAGGCTTCAGCCATTATTTTACGGTATTGTTGAAACCCACCAAAAAAGGGGAATCAAAACCAGGGGAAATTGAAAAGGCCTACGGTGATTCTTGGGTCGACTCTTTGGGTTCAAAACGTGCCTTTATCGGAAAAGTACGTGCCGAAAACGGAGTTGATTATGAAACTTCCCTTTTTGTTGCGGAAATATCTGGTTCCGTAGACATAACTTCTGCCTATTCCGGTGATGCCAATACGTATCCCGAACCTCCAAAAGGCATCAAAATAAGAAGATTGACCCATAGCATAGACGATGAAGGTATTGTACGGGGATCATATTCGGGCAAACAAATTGCCTATTTATCAAAAGATGACAAGGGCATATTCCAAGTTTTTGTAATTCCAACCGATGGTTCAGATTTGGCGGATGATCCCGAAAAGAGGCCCGTACAAGTAACCCAATATACTTCCGATGCTGCTTATGTTCGATGGCACCCTTCCGATAAATGGTTGTTTTCTGTTAGCGGAGGAAAAGTTTACGCCAGTTATGTTGGTGGCTCGACCGACTTTGGAAAGTCGATTTTGTTGACTCCCGATGATTTGATCCGGGAAGCGTTGGTGGTATCTCCCGATGGAAGTAAACTTGCTTATAATGTTGATCTACCCAGCACAACCGCTTCCCGAATAATAGACGGTGAACAGCTTAATGTATATAAACAGATATTTATTTTAGAGCTTCATGATGCCCTAGTGCCATAAAACAAATCAGCACAATCTCGAATACTAACAACTTAATTCTACACTATTGAAAAACGCGACACAGAACAAGAATTTTAGGGGAGCTTTTGCCCTGATGACTACACTATTTTTTATTTGGGGGGCCATCGTCTCACTGAACGATATTTTGATTCCGCACTTCAAGGGTTTGTTCGACATGAACTACACCGAGACCATGTTGATTCAGTTCTGTTTTTTTGGGGCGTATTTCCTAATGGCAGTTCCGGCGAGTTTACTTATTGAGCATATCGGATATAAAAAGGGCATTTCCGCCGGATTGATTACTATTGGTTTGGGAGCATTATTGTTTCTGCCCGCTTCTTGGGCCGTTTCGTATCCACTGTTTTTATTCGGATTGTTCACCATGGCAACGGGCAGTGTAATTCTGCAGGTAGTGGCGAACCCCTATGTAATAATATTAGGGAAACCCGAAACCGCATCGAGTCGTTTGAACTTGGCACAGGGCATCAATTCTTTGGCAACAACACTTGCCCCTTTGGCAGGCGGCTTTTTGATATTGGGTCACTACAATTCTCCGAAAGAAGCTGCGGCCGCTGTGGAAGGTCCCTATGTAGGTTTGGCTATTTTCGCCTTTTTGATTGCTACGATTTTCTTTTTCCTGAAACTACCGAAGGTGTTGGAGACCGATGGGGTAAAGGTGAAGGGAAATGTTTTGAAATTTCGACAATTGCGATTGGGAGCCATTGCTTTAATGCTTTATGTTGGTGCCGAAGTGGCCATCGGTAGTTTTATAGTGAACTTTTTAGGAGAGGCCAATATTGCTGGTTTTGCCGAGAAAAAGGCCGCAACGTATATTCCAATATACTGGGCCGGGTTGATGATAGGGCGTTTTCTGGGGTCAGCCATTTTGCAAAAAGCCAGTGCCCAAAAAGTATTGTGTACTTCAGCACTTGCTTCTGTGGTATTGTTGGCCATAACGATACTCACAAATGGTTATGTGGCCATGTGGGCCATGTTGGCCGTTGGTCTGTTTAACTCGATAATGTGGTCCAATATATTTACCTTGGCAGTAAGCGGTCTTGGAAAATATACCAATAAAGCTTCGGGTATATTGGTGATGGCACCGGTTGGAGGGGCTATATTACCCCTGTTACAGGGTGTTTTAGCCGATATGCCAGCTATCGGGCTTCATCTTTCCTATATTTTACCACTTTTATGCTACGCCTTTATCATTTATTATGCGGTAAACGGGTATAAACCAGGAGTCAATGAATTGGCCCAAGTCGAAGCATACAATTAAGCCTAGAGTTCAGAATACAGGAAGCATCCGTTTAAATTTTTGTCTTTGAGATAAATTTTAAACGGATGCATTTTTTTGATATTTCCTGATTGCTTATTGAGGAATTAGTTTATGATACTTCGCAAAATAATAGGGCAAAAGATAAAAAGTGCCTTCGTGTTCCGAATAACCATTTCCCTCTGAATCGTGTAGGTCAAAAGCATCTCTATCTAACCTTACATGCCCACGTTCGTCGATAGGAAGTGCATAGGTGTCCACACGCCATCCCATATCGGCTTCTTGGGCCGGGGTTGAGTCGAAAAGTACATCAAGACGATGGGTATTGTCCATTTCGTATCCTATAAGGTCTAAGGGGATACGTTGTAAGGTTTCCTTGATGTATTTGGTGTCAAGACTACTATTTCCATAACGGTCAATGATCGATTGGGCAAACAATGGATTCTCTTTGAACAGTTCTTCGGTATTAAAATAACCTTCGTTTACTTTTTTGGTAAAAACGTTCGCCAATGCGCCGTAAAGTGCATCCCAAAAAGCATTCTTTTGTTTGCTGATATTCAACCATGCATATTCTAAGGAAAGGCGGTACATCATGAGGAGCTCTGGGTCTTTTTCATAATTTATCAAACCGTAAAAGCTCATCAATCCAAGGTTGTTGTCCCAAGGCACTACGTTTTCAGGAGGAAAAAATTCTTTGGGATGCATGGCATTTATATGGTAATTTTCCTCATCGCGTAGCATTTTGGCGACCTCATCATATTTGGGATCTTCGGTAACATGACTGGCTACATTAAGAAAGGATAGCATCATCATAGAATTTAGCCCGCGTTGATCCCAACCCCAAATTGAGTTGAAATAATCGGGGTCAAAACTTCCCCAACGTGTTGGTTTTCCATCGTAGTCGACCAATTTGAAACTATGACGAATAAGATGGTCGGTAATATCGGTTACTACTTCTTTAACCGCCGTTTTCTCTTCTTCGGTTTCGGCGACAAGGTCATAATAGATCCCATAATAAAAGTAATGCCCAGCCAATTCGTCGGAGCTCGTATCACATTTCCATCGGTAATTTCCATCTTCGCTTAATGGAAATCGCGGATAGATATCTTTCCAAAACGGGTCGTTTTTCTGATGCCTTTTATTGTACTCCCTGCTGTACTGTTCATTTACAGGCTCATGCCAATCGACGGGAATGATTACGCGGGCGGGAAAACCAGGTTCTGGGGTGATATCCACTAACCATTTCACGGCCTTAAAGCTTCTATCGGCTATTTTTTTAGCTTCCCTATCGCCAGTTAATGCATATCGAAATGCTTGTGCCGCCCCATACATGGAAGTATATTGGCCATCGTTATCCGAGATGGCAAGTTCATAGCTATCTATGTTAAATTGTTCGCTGAGCTGATTCTGACAAATAAAGCCCATACGGTTATGTCGTTCTTCTGTTTGTTGTGTAAAATATGCCGCTTTGTCCTCATAGGTCATTTCTTTGGCTATAATCAGACCAATGCCTTTATCCGTAGCTATCCAAGCGGTACCGTCTTTGTCCACACCAATATCGTTTACGTGATTGTCAGGCAGCCAACGCCGGGTGGATCGGTAGTAGAAATAGTCGTGCTCAGCCCTTATGGCCCCATTTTCCGTTCCGAACCAGACCTCGCCGCTAGGGCCGGCAGCAGCACAGGTAAACTTGGTATAGGGCACGCCTTCTTTACCGGTAAACAATTGCCATGTTCCGTTGGTATTTTTTCCAATGCCTTCTTTTGATCCAAACCATAGATTGCCATCTGAATCGACTGCTAAGGCCGCCACCTTTTTCAATGCCCAGCTATAATTTTGATCAAAGGGTAATACTTGCTTCCACTTGTTTTTTCCGGCTTTTAGGAAAAGGCCGTTTTCACAACCAATATAGGTATCTCCTTTATAGGTTACTTCGGAAAGTATTTTGCCAGATCCCACCGGCATGTTTTTGAATTTGGATAGTGATTGTTGCCCTGAATAGGTTATTGATTTTGCCCATTGGTTGCCGTCCCATTTATAGGTTTCTCCGGAAGCTATTGCGAAGGGAACATTTTCAGAAATCATTATTTTATCAATCGCACCAGAGGGCAACCCCTTTTCACTGCCGTGCATGACCGCTACATCTTGTCGAAATTTGTCCTTCTCCCCAAATGAAACGAAAGAGAGTTGTAGCGCTGCTATTAAAATCGGTAAAATGGTTCGCATAAGGTGTCGAATTGAAATGATTGCTGTTTTGGGGGTTTACCGCCTGTTTTTTGATTTATTGCGGCGCACTGATTACCCCCAAATAGCGGCCCATCCAATAGGGGAGGAGCCAAATATCACCGGCAGAATATTCTTGGCCGCCATCATTTCCTATTTTATCTAACCGAAACATATTGCCATTATGGCGTTGTACAGGCCTTTCATCGGGAGGTAGTACCTCTTTTGTGGTCTGCTCCCTGAAATTGGGCGCAATAAATTCGAGGTCTTTTCTGTGGCTGTTTTTTATATCCCAAGTAACCATATCCATAGGATGTTCTTTGAGGTACCATATGGCCTCGCCAAGATCAAACTCTGAAGTGCCGGTCAGTGCGGTCATAATATTCCAAGCACCTTCTTTCTCCGGTCGTTCAGCTTCCCAATGATCGAGAATGGACGCTTTGAATTTCGTTTTAAGAGTGTCGTTAAAGGCATATTTATACAATCCCCAATATCCCACAAAATACATTTCATCATCGGAATGGTTCCAAGATTCTGACAACATCTTACTCCAATCGTCTGCATCGTCAGGAGCCGGAGCTACATCTTTCATAGGCCACATGAGGTTTTCAAGATACCCGTGGTTCTCCATCAAATCGAAGGCTTTCTCTTTATACTTTTCCTTTTTTGTGAAATGATAGGCTGTTTGTAACATTCCGATAATATTGGAAGAATTGATTTTGCGGTCCCCCACCATTTTGGGTCGGGCATTCACATATTCGGGGTTCCATTTGCCCCAAGTAGTGGGTTTTCCATCAAAATCGACCATATACATGTCATTGCGAACAATATGGCTCATCAAGGTGTCTATTAAAGTTATGGCACGACCTTTCAAATCATTATCCATCAATTCGGCCATCACGCCATAAGCGAAAATATGGCCGATAGCCTCGTCGCTGCTGGTGGTCGATTTCCAATCCCACTCCGGATCGCTTGAATGCTGCCACCTATCTGGATCGTGCAGTTGGTCAATATAACCACTGCGCTCAAAGGAACGGGAGGGAAATCCGGGTACGGGATTGATACTGAAAAGCCGCTCCATTGCTTCCATTGCTTCCCGACAGTTTTGAAGAGCATCCGCTGAATTGGTAACCGAATAACGAAAGACCTCACCCGCAAGATACATCGTCGTCCATAAACCGTCATTATCGGAATCTGAAAGGCGACCCGAATCGATATTTCCATTGTCCAAATCGGTCAAAGTCGCATTAAACCCTAAACGGATATGTCGGTTACGAACCTGGGTTTCATAGTATTGTGCCTTGGTATGGAGGGTCATTTCTTGAAATACGATTTGTCCTAGACCGGCATCGGTCAATATCAAAACCGAGCCGTCGGCACCTTGGGAAATGTGTTTTACAGCATTACTCGGTAACCAACGCCTTCCATAATAATAATCGAATTTTCCATCATCGCGCAATTTGAAGGCACCCTCGGAAGAACCGAACCAAAGTTGGCCTTTTATAGTGGAAATCGAGGTTATTTCATTCGCCGGTAGTTTGTTTTGAATTTCCCCTATTTTCTTACCAGTCCTTGAATCTATCTCGAAATAACCATCAGCTGTTCCTATAATCAATTTATCGTCAAATAAGGTGAAAGCGGTCAATTTCTGTTCTTGCTGTGTTGTTTTTAAGGCGTTGGTAGTGGCGTCAAAGCTGGAAATGCTTTGTTCTCCCAAAATCCAAAATGTTTTTTTTGAGGAGTTGTACCGTATCTCCAATATTTTATCATCGATCTCTTCTTTCCAAGGGGCTTTATCCTTTGAGAGGAATTGTAGCGACTTCCCATCACTGACCAAGAAATCGAAATCATCGCCTGCAGCCAAAATTTTAGCGTTGGGAAGATTATGGGAGAGATAGAGACTACCGGCCCATGCATTGCTTAAAACTGCTTTGTCGTCTAAATAAACAAATTGATTTTGGTACAACGTAAAACCACTTATGTTTTTATTGGCAAGTGGGCGGTACGTTTTATCCTTCATCAATATACCAGGATACAGAAACTGTCCGTCATGGGTGCGTAGAACACCTTCGGATGACAGAACTTGAATAACGCCATTTCTATCCATATGGACTTCGGAAAGTTCCATATTTTGAGCATTATACTTTATACTATAGTCTTGAATATAGGGCACATCTTTATAGACGGGCATTGAAGAAACTACCTCTTTTTCTTTTTTTGGACTGCCACAGGATAAAACTAGCAATGAAAATACCCAAATGCAGTACTGATTTATCTTTCTCATAAAATCGTCAAATTTAGATGGTTCGATGATGAATTGAATGAGCCACTTTAAGAAGATAGCTTAAAAACCCTTTTTACAAATTAACCTTTTTTTGACGTTTTTTACTTCCTATATTTTCTAAGGTTTACATAGTATATTGCCCCAAAAATGCTCCAACTGAAAAATTTAAGAACAAAGTGTTAGAATAGTTGAAATTTTCTATTTTTTCGTTAGTGAAGGTGGTACATCGGAAATTCCCCATTTCATATTGGGTCGAGAACCCATTTTAAATTGCAAAGTACCTCCTTTGGTAATTTCCTCATGGGTTATCCAGGTCCTGTTAAAAGTTTTTCCGTTCAAGATTGCCGATTGAATGTATTTGTTTTCCTTTGAATTATTAACAGCCCGAATCGTAAACGTTTTATTCTTTTCAAGTCTTAATGTTACTTCTCCGAAAAGTGGACTACCAATGGTATAGGTCGTGCTCCCAGGGGCCATAGGGTAAATTCCCATTGAGCTCAATACATACCAAGAAGAAAGGGAACCCATGTCATCATTGCCGGGGAGTCCTCCAGGGCCAATTCGATACATTTCTTCGGCCACTTGCCGAGACCGATATTGTGTTTTCCAAGGTTCGCCCGCATAGTTATAGAGGTAAGCGACATGATGTGATGGTTGGTTGCCGTGCACATACTGCCCGATAGTGCCGACTACACCCACATATTTCGGCGCAGATATGACCGGACTCATCTCGAAAAAAGTATCTAGTTTTTCAATAAATTGCTTTTTGCTGTCAAAGAGATCGATAAGTCCTTGGGGATCATGTTGTACCGACCAAATATACTGCCAGGCATTTGATTCGGTATAGTGGCGGTTGGGTCGACGCCCGACCAATAAGGGGTCAAAATATTTGTAGTAACTGTGGTCCCCAATTTCGACGATTTCTTGTTCGTTGGTACCGAGTTCCGGTAGAAATTGACCGTCGTATTTTTTTGGTCTCATGAACTTCGTTTTCGGGTCCCATACATTTTTGTAATTGTACGCTCGTTTGGTAAATAGTTCATAGTCTTTTGTCTTGCCCAGTTCTTTCGCTAATTGGGCGATACACCAATCATCGTATGCCAACTCGAGTGTATTTGGTACGGCCTCGGTAACTTTGTCAATAGGGGCGTATCCTTTTTCAAGATAAAAAGTTAAGCCCGACCTGCCCGCTTCGTGTGGAATGGGTGCCTGTGGCAGCTCCAAAGCCTTCTTGCGCATGGCCCTGTACAACAGGTCAATATCAAAATCACGGTAGCCTTTTAAATAGGCATCTACAATGACGGGTATCAAATGATCCCCGACCATAGATTCGCCATAAACGTTTAAAAAATGTTGGGCAGGCAGCCAGCCATAGTTTTCAACTTTGGCGGCAATCGACTTCACATAATCGTTGACATGCTCGGGCGAAATCAGTGTCATCAATGGATGTTGCGTGCGATAGGTGTCCCAACAAGAAAAGGAACCGTAAAAATCAAAGCCCTTCGCTTCATGAACTTTCCTGTCAGAGCCAAAATATTTGCCATCGACGTCTTGCGAGATGTATTGCGACAATAACGACCGATAAAGCGCTGTCATAAATATTTGTTTTTGATCTTCCGTGGCTTCGTTGACGGTTATTTTGGAAAGTTCTTTATTCCAGATTTTTTTTGCATTTTCCTTTATAGCATCAAAATCCCAATCAGGTATCTCTTGGTGCAGATTGTTTCGAGCGCCCTCAATACTGGTGTACGAAATACCCACTTTGACCAACACCTGTTCATTTTCTTCGGTATGATATTGTACAAAAGCTCCAATTTTATCGCCTACTTCCGCATTTTTATACGGAAAGATGCTACCATCGGATTCGGGGGTTTTATAACTGGCATCAAAGGTGCCGTAGTAAAGGAATGGTTTGCTAAATTCGGCTACAAAGTAAACTTTTCCAAGTCCTGCACCCTTGGCACCTTCGATCCGATTATTGTCAATTATTTTAAGTTCGGAGAGTTCGCCTTGGGTCATATCGCCAATTTGATGCCCGACATCCAATATAATACGTGAATTCATTGATTTTGGAAAGGTGTAACGATGAAAACCGGCTCTTTGTGTTGCCGTTAGCTCTGCGGTGACATCATAGTCCTTTAGCTTTACCGAATAGTACCCGGGGGAAGCACTTTCTTCTGCGTGGTCGAACCGAGAGCGGTATCCAGCATCAGGGTCGTCAAGAGTACCGGGCACAATTTGTAATTTATTACTGGTTGTGGGCATCAACAATATTTCACCGCCGTTGACCATGCCTACTCCGCTCCAATGCGTATGGCTGAAACCCATAAGGGAGCTTTCGGAATATACATAGCCGGCACAATAGGTCCAGCCTTCTGTATTTATATCAGGACTCAAATGTACCAAGGCATTCGGAAGTGATGCCCCTGGAAAGGTATGGCCGAAGAAATCTGTACCAATAAAAGGGTCGACATAGTCAACAGGTTCTTTGGCCTGCGATTGTCCGATTTGATAAAAAACTACAACCAAAACCAAGGTCAATGTATAAACTGATTTAAAGGAGTATTTCATGAATTTTTATTTATTCTTGCAAGTAAACATAATACGGATTAAAATAATTCTCGTTTTGAGAGGTAAAGAATTGTTTTAGACATATCGGTTTTGCATAATAGTAATTTTATAAATTTTTTAATTTTCCCTAATATTAAAGAATATTAACTTTGATTGCAAATATATACTAGTCTTTTCAATTCATGGGTTAATATATCATGCAAATGAGATAAAATAGCGGAAACAAAAGGATTGTCTTAAACCTTATATTTGTAAAGAGCCCATTTTTAATGATACAGTTTCGGTAGCATATTCGAGACCCTATGAAAAAATAAACAAAAATGAAAATAGTAGTACTAGACGGATTCACCCTAAACCCTGGAGATTTGAGTTGGGAAAAATTGGAACGTTTAGGAGATTTCACAGTTTACGACAGAACAGAACATACCGACCAAAAGATTATTGAGGCCATCGCCGATGCCGAAATCATTTTTACGAATAAAACCCCTTTGGCCAAAGAAGTGCTGCAAAAAGCGTCTTCGGTAAAATATATAGGCGTCTTAGCGACGGGCTTTAACGTGGTCGATGTGCAGGCCGCAAAAAATTTGGGGATCGTGGTTACTAATGTGCCTACCTATGGTACTACTGCCGTTGCTCAAATGACTATGGCCTTGCTTCTTGAGATGTGCCATCATGTCGGCGAACACAATCGCGCCGTAAAACGTGGTGAATGGGCGGCAAGCAAAGATTTTTGTTTTTGGAACTTTCCTTTAACTGAATTGGAAGGCAAAACCTTGGGGATTATTGGTTTCGGGCGCATCGGTCAAGCTACGGCAAAATTAGCCGAGGCCTTTGGAATGAACATTTTAGCTTCAGGTAGCCGAAGAAAACCAGAATTGGAAACAGCCACAATGCGCTATACCGATATGGACGAACTTTTCGCAAAGTCAGATGTGATAAGTCTACATTGTCCGCTAACTGATGATACTGAAGGTATTGTCAATATCCAAAATATTTCTAAAATGAAAGATGGGGTTATGATTATAAACACCTCAAGAGGGCAATTGTTAGTAGAGAAAGATTTAAAAAATGCATTGAGTTCCGGAAAAGTAGCTTATGCTGCTGTCGATGTAGTTTCAAAAGAACCCATAGATGAAAAAAATATACTATTAAGTGCTGATAATTGTATAATCACACCGCATATTGCTTGGGCGTCGAAAGAGTCAAGGGCTAGATTGCTACGGACTGCTATCGAAAACCTTGAAGCTTATTTGAACGATAATCCGGTAAATGTTGTAAACACTTGATTGTGTCTATGATGAGCGACTTTTAATATTCCGAATATTATAAAAATGGCAGATTCCATCCTTCAGAAATTACGAAAAAATGAAAATATATATGGTACCTGTATTCTGTCTACCTCACCGATTTGGTCAAAAGCGTTAAAGGGCTCAGGACTTGATTTTGTCTTTATCGATACGGAACACATACCCATGGATAGGACAGAACTGACATTTTTATGTCAAACGTACATGGCATTGGGTATTGCGCCAGTTGTTCGAATTCCGAGTCCAGACCCTTATTTGGCTTGTATGGCAAAAGACGCAGGGGCAATTGGAGTGCTTGCGCCCTACATCGAGCATGAAGATCAAGTAAAGGAAATGGTGGGAGCCACCAAATACCGCCCGTTAAAGGGAGCACGTTTGCAAAATGTGTTGAATGGTACCGAAGAATTGGAACCAGCACTTAAGACGTATCTCAATAAATACAATGAAGGTAGTTTATGCTTGATTAACATTGAAAGCAAGGTGGCTTTAGAGAATTTAGATACACTATTGAACGTTTCCGGTTTGGATTGTGTCATTATTGGACCGCATGACCTATCAATCAATATGGGACTACCGGAGCAATATGAACATCCCGACTTTGAGAAGACGGTAAAAGAAATAATCCGTAAAGCTCGAGGAAAAGGAGTAGCCGCGGGAATACACTTTCCATCCAATCCCCATAGACAGATAAAATGGATGAGTGAAGGAGCAAACATTGTATTGCACAGTTCCGATATGTTCCTTTTTGCCCAAAAATTGAAAGAAGATTTGAATACTATAAAAAATAGCGTGGGTGATTCCATCAAACCGTTTATCGATTCCGATTTGGCTATTTGAAGAAGCTCAGACAAACGTTTTGGTGTTAAACAATTTTTTGATTTATGAAAAAGGGAATTTACCTTTTTAGATGTTCATTATTATGCATGTTGTTGGCGGGCACCATGCCATATGTACTTAATTCGCAGGTTATTGATCTTAGTACATCAAAGATCGTGAGTTTTGAGAAAAAAGATCCTCTCGTTTTAAAAGCGATATCTGTACTTCAGGAGGAGGTCACTAAAAGAACACAAATTCAACTTGAGGTACAAACAAAGTGGTCACAAGAATCGCAACCCACAATAGCAATTGGTCTTGAAGGACAATTGGATAAATTCCCATCGGAGTATCAGGCGCTTCTCAAAGAAATGCCCGAAATAGATCATGAGGGCTATAAGATTGCCATTGTAGCAAAATCAAAAACGGTGTTGGTTGTCGGAAACGATGCACGGGGCGTTCTTTATGGCATCGGAAAATTAGTAAGAAAAATGGAAATGGGTACCGGTAAAATTAAACTGGCGACCGATGTTCAGATGTCCTCATCGCCTAAATATCCCATTAGGGGGCATCAATTGGGGTATCGGCCTAAAACGAACGCCTACGATGCTTTTTCGGTAGCACAATTTGATAACTACATTCGTGATTTGGCTATTTTCGGGGCTAATAGTATCGAAATCGTTCCACCACGCACCGATGATGACTTTACGAGCGTTCACATGAAAATTCCGGCGATTGAAATGATTGCTGAACAGTCAAGGATTTGTGACAGTTATGGTATGGATGTCTGGATGTGGTATCCAAATATGGGAACGGATTATGTAAATCCTGATTCTTTAAAGACCGAAATCGAAGAACGTCACGAGGTTTTTAAAGCCTTGCCCCGATTGGATGCGCTTTTTGTACCTGGAGGCGATCCCGGTGATTTAGAGCCGGATGTCTTATTTCGCTGGCTGGCCGAGGAAGCCGAAGTTTTGAACAAATACCACCCAAATGCAAAAATTTGGGTTTCACCTCAAGTTTTTAGGCCCACCCAAGCATGGTTCGATGCCTTTTACCGTCATGTAAACAAAGAGTATTCTTGGTTCGGTGGTATCGTCTTTGGCCCATGGATCAAAACGCCTATTGAAGAAATTCGGAAGCGTATTAATCCCGAAATTCCGATTCGTAGATATCCTGATATTACACATAGTTTAAGCAGTCAATATCCAATTCCGAAATGGGATTTGGCCTATGCCATAACTTTAGGGCGTGAATGCATAAACCCACGCCCAGCTGACCAAAAGATGATCCACAATGCTTTGGATGATTATGCCCAAGGAAGTATCAGCTATTCCGAAGGAACCAATGACGATGTCAATAAAATGGTATGGAGTGATCTGGACTGGAATCCCAATTTACCTGTAATTGAAACACTTCGAGATTATGCACGCTTTTTTATTGGTCACGAATATACCGAAGAAGTTGCACAAGGGTTGATGGCTTTGGAAAAAAACCTACAGGGGGCATTACTCACGAATGAAGGAGTAGTTCGTACATTACAGCAATGGCAGGCATTGGAAAAAAGGGCTACGCCCGAAGTATTGCAAAATTTCCGTTTTCAGATGGGGTTGATTCGGGCCTATTTCGATGCCTATCAATATCGGAGATTAAGCTATGAAAACGAATTGGAGCAGATGGCCCGTGAGCATTTGACATTAGCTCGAGAAGAGGGTTCGCAAACTGCCATTGAAAAGGCAAAGGAAGCATTATCCAAAGCTTGGGAAGCACCGGTCATGGAGCAATGGAAATCACGATGTCTCGAATTGGCCGATGCGTTGTTCACGAGTATTGGGGCGCAACTAACCATCGAAAAACATTTCGCGGCGGCTGGCCGGGGTAATTTTATCGACAATATAGATTTGCCGTTGAACGATGCCATGTGGTTGCTGGATCAATTGGGTACTATTGAAAAAATCGGCAGTGAAGAGGAACGTCTTCAAAAAATTGACAAAATGTTAAAGCGAACCCATCCAGGGCCTGGCGGGTTTTATGATAATTTTGGTTCCCCACGGAGTTGGCAGCGTGTGGTTTCCAATGTCTCACGGGAAGAAGACCCAGGGAACCTTGCATCGCCTCGCACAAGTTTTGGTGTCGGTTTAAAAGGGGAGGAGTGGGTTCATGAAATAACCGCAAAAGGTTTTGACGGGCAGGCTACGCCCCTCGCTTGGATGAATCAAGTTACAACGCTTTACGATCAGCCACTGGAACTTCGTTATGACAATCTAGATCCTAGAGGCGATTACACCGTCCGTGTGGCATATACGGGACGGTTTCGATCACGAATGAAAATGACTGCCGATGGTTTGCTGATTCATGATTTTATGGAAACGGGAATCGAACCTGTATACGACTTTCAAATTCCAGCAGAGGCCATTAAGGACGGTATTCTTGAATTAAAATGGACCTGCGGGGAAGGGGAGCGGGGATCTCAGGTATCGGAGATTTGGATAATAAGGGATGGAAACACTCAAAAAGAATAATAAACTATGAAAAATGCTAAAAACAAAAATATGGGCCGCAGAAAGTTTTTGCTTCGCTCCGGATTGGCAGTCGCGTCGGTTCCTTTCTTGCCGGTTTCATGTCGGCAAAATGTCGAGGAACCTGAAGAAAGACGAAGCGAAAATTCATTTGAGTTTGCCTTTTTGACAGACATCCATATAAAACCGGAGATGAATGCCCCAAAAGGTTTTCAAATGGCCATAGATAAAGTGAATGCGTTGAAGCCCGATTTCGTAATTACGGGAGGAGACCTTGTTTATGACGTTATGCGCGGTAACTATGAAAAGAGTGAATCGTTGTTTAATTTGTACAAAGACATGAGCAAAGGGTTTGAAATGCCTGTTTATAATTGCATCGGAAACCATGATTTGTTCGGCATTTATGAAGAAAGCCCCGAAAATGAAAGCCATCCCGACTACAAATATGGCATGTGGGAACGGCATTTCGGAGACACCTATTATTCATTTGACCATAAGGGTTGGCATTTTATTACTTTGAATTCGTTGGATGTGACGGACAACAAACGGTACAAAGGAGTTTTCCATCAAGAACAATTGCAATGGCTGCAAGAAGACCTTGGCAAAATCGATAAGTCAACACCCATAGTAATAACCACACATATACCAATGATGTGCACCTATTCGCAACTCAATGGAAGCGAAGGAACCCGTACGGTAAGTAATGGCTTTGAAGTATTCAAAATGTTGGAAGGGTACAATTTAAAATTGGTGCTGCAGGGACATATTCATTGGAAGGAATACGGATTTGTAAACGATAGATTCCAATTTCTTACCGGAGGTTCCATTGCAGGAAATGGATGGAAAGGCCGAAGACACAATACCAAAGAAGGCTTTATGAAGATTAAAGTATCAGGTGATGACTTTTCGTGGGAGTATATCGACCATGGATGGGAAAACGAACGTCTGAAAATGGCAAGCAATGAAGCTGTATAAATCAGTATTTAATCGGTTTATTGCATCAAATGAAACTTAAATTCATGTAAAACTTCGCGAATACCCAAAACCAATCTAAAACCGCCCGTTTTAAAGTACGCTACTTTGGTTCAATTTATACCAAACCGAAGATGTCTTTTTGGTAAAATCATATAAGCGTTTCTAGTGCTCCAACGTTTTTTACCAGTGTATCAAAATTCCATTTTTTTTCCAACAATAATACTTTGTTAAAAGTTGTATATTAGTGGTTACCAGCTTACTATTTTTTAAAAAGAATCTTTCTTAAATAAATTAGGTATGCCATTGTTTATGGACTTTCACAACATCGATTCGGAAGCTATTACCGAAGAAGATATGTATCGGGCACATTTGAGGGATGTGGCAGTTCAAAATAAACACGGCTTGGTATATAAAAGGTATTACCTGAATCTACATCATAAAACGGCCTTTTGTTTAATGGAAAGCCCTAACAAGGAAGCTTGTGTCGAGAGCCATAAAGAGGCCCACGGCATAGGTGCGTGCAATGTTATTGAGGTATCGCGTGAAAATGAATTTATTTCGTTTATGGGGGAGGGTGATCAAAACGAACAGGATTTGGCTTTGACCTTGTCAGGAGAAATAGATAGTGGCTATCGGACAATTATGTTGGTAGATTTTATGGAACTAACGGAAATCAAAGCATTGATAGCTACCAAGATTTCAGATTCCATTACGAACCATCAGGGAAATGTGGTGAAGGTTCCTAGTGAAAAGTTCATGGCTTCTTTTGTCGATGCCTCTGACGCCGTAGCTTGTTCCATTGAGATAGCCAAATACTTCGAGACTTTAGATGGTAAAATGATATTTAGTATTGCTCTGGCTACTGGGAAACCGGTTGATGAGCACAGCACGGATCTGTTCGAAGAAACCAAGACAAAAGTTACGGTAATGGCCAGACTTGGTTTCCCATTGGGAACGTCTATGGACTTGGAAACGAAACTCGCTGCTTCCAGAAGCAAGGATATTTCCAAATTAGATACGACGGGAATTACCGTTATCGACAAAAGCTTCTATAGCGAAATCGAAAAATTAGATAAGGTACTGCTAAAAAACCTAAATAATTCAACTTTTAACAGTGATGCTCTCAACAGTCAGCTAGGCCTTAGCAAGACCCAAGCTTATCGAAAAATATCTTCCTTGTTTGGAGTGCCACCAACTAAATTACTATCTGAATTACGTTTGGTTCATGCGACTAGAGCCCTAAAAACCGGAGATAAGACGGTTTCAGAAGTTGCTTATGATTCGGGCTTTAATAGTCCGACCTATTTTACAAGGGTATTTCGGAACAGATTTGATATACTTCCCACTTTGATTGCCAAGTCTAAATTCAACTAAGTTTAGAGCTTATTTTTTGTTGGTTGGCTGTAGAATATGTTTCAGCTTTTGGAACAGAACTTACATCTCGGCTGCCTATATACCCTTAGTTTTACCCTATGGAATAATTGGAAACCCCTGTCCATTTCGTCTTTGTTATTTAAAGGTTTCCATGTATTGTAAACAATCATAAAACAGTTGTGAATAAACGAAATACCGAAGCTATGAAGACACTCAAAAAAACCGAAGGAGAATTAAAAACGCTTGAACTTGATGGTTACAAAATCAGTTACATCGATATCGGCGAAGGGGAACCTGTTGTATTCGTTCACGGAACAATAAGTGATTACAGGGTTTGGGAAGCCCAGATGGATACTTTCCCACAAAATTATCGTGTGATTGCATTAAGCCGTAGATATGCTTATCCAAATGATCAGACCATCAGTGATTCCAATGATTATTCGGTAAAAGCACACGCTAAGGACCTTATAGAATTTATACAAAAATTAGATCTTGGTCCTGTCCATCTCATCGGTCACTCCTTTGGTGGTTTCACTTCTATAATTTTAGCCCTTGAACGTCCAGATTTAATTAAAAGTTTAACCCTTCTTGAAGCTCCTGTACTTTCATTGTTAGAAAATTTACCTGAAGCAGCGGAATTATCGGCAGAATTTTTTAACAATTTTGTAATTCCCACCTCTAAGGCATTTAATGAGCATAATGATGAGGCGGCAGTAGCATTATTTGTTGGCGGGGTTATGGGGGATAGTTTATATTTCGATAAGGCTCCTCAAAACGAAAAACGAATGTGGCTGGCAAACACTCCGGAGCTTAAGGCATTTGTGTCGGGTGCCGATCTTTTCCCATTGCTAAACTGTCAAGATTTTAAGCAATTAAAAGTTCCCGTACTTCTTATAAAGGGAGCGGAGACTCCAGAAATCTTCAGGCTTGCTAGTGATCAACTTCATAAATGCATTCAAAACAGTAAACTCAGAGAGCTTCAGAATGCTTCGCATGGTTTACAACATCAAAATCCGGAAGATTTTAATAAAATGGTTCTTGAATTTATAGAAAGACATTGAAGCTAAGACATTCGTAATAAATGACTGGTTGCGAACCAAGGCGTGGCTTAATTCTACTGCGCTTATTACTTTCAAGGTTTTTCCGTGCTTTCGAAAATAGTTGGCAAATAGGCCATTTTAGCAAGATAAATAGCCGTCTTTTCTTCGTGTGATGAATAATAAGACATTAATAAAGTGTCGTCTTGCATCAAAAACCCCGGGTAACTACAATCTCCGGCGCTAGGAAGGGTAAGTAATTTTGTGGTTTTGCCATTAAGTTCAACCCTTGTGATTATGGTTTGTTCTTTTGAGGGTAAATATTCCCGTGTCGCACAGAGCATGATGTCATTGTCGAGTATAATCAAATCGGGACCTCCCAGACGTTCTTCCAAGGCATTCCATTTCCAATTTTCATAAGGGGGTGCGCTAACGCCAATGGCCCCGTTATGGCGTCCACCACGTCGAACCACAGCTATCATTTCATCGTTTTTGTTGAACCGTAAAGTAGTTTCATTTCCCTCAATAACATCAAAGGTAGTGACGAATTTATAGTCAATGCCATTGTCACTGACTACCAATTGTACCGATTTTTCCTTTTTAGGTTGGTATACCCCGGCGTACACTTTACCCTTGTGCCAAGTGGCCCTCCAAAGCCAGTCCGTTCCCGTATGAATCGCTGGGTCCAGCGTAATATTTTGGGCTTTGGAAAACGATTTTCCTTCCTTATTGCTAAAACTAACTTTTGGGGACATCGAGGTCAATTTTCCGGCAGTATAGACAGACCCTCCAATATTAAGCATGATTCTATCGTCAGCGGTTACAGACAATTGGGGATCCCTGAAATCTATTCCCTGTTCATAAAGATGTGCTACCGAATGCCAATTTTGACCGTCTTCCGAGGCAATTACCCGAATACTTCCGTTGATGTCCGATACATGACCGCTACTTTCCCGGAAAGCGCAGTATAATGTGCCGTTGAAATCGATTAAAGAGGTAAAGGCATTATGTGCCGCCCTGTCCCAAATACGCTCTACGGATAGGATGGCATCGTGCTCAGGTGTATTTTGTGCACTAACGATTACAGGTAACAAAAGAAATGCAAAGATTTGAAAATGTGTCTTAAAAAATTTCAGGGCCATAATGGTGAGTTTTGGTTTAATCCAACAGTTTGTTCATGCGCTCGATCGATTGTACCAAGGCGCGGAGGGTGTGGTAATTTATTTTCCAATTGTGGCTCATATGACTCCAGATAGGTTCGCCTTTGCGTGTCATTAATGGAATCCATTCCCCAACGGTATGGTCGATCATCTTGTCAAATACAAATCTGTGCACATTTTCATAGACCGGAAGATATTTTGTCGGTCCATATACAATACACGCCTGTAATAAGGCAATAAGCATTTCCGCCTGTTGCCAAAATTCCTTTTCGCGATCGGTGACGCCCCCCGCATGGGAACCTTCCACATATACACCGCCATACTCCCAATCGATACCATCTGCCAAAGCATGATCAAACTGGGTTTGAATTACTTTACCATATTTCTCAAAAGGAATATTGGCGATTTCCATGGCGTGCATAAGTAGCCAGGCAAATTCCACATTGTGTCCGTAGCTCGTATTATCTTCGGGTGAAGACTTGATGCCATCTTCCGAAAAGCGATCCCAACCCCAAATGATGTCGAACTTGATCTGCGGGGCAACCTTCCAATCTGCCGTAAATTGAGGTATACCGGTCAGGTATTTCGGGTGGATTATTCTTTTTGTCAAAATCTCAATAATCTCCAATAGCTTCCTTTTGTGCACCTCCTTGCCGCTACATTCATAAAGTGTGGTAAAAGCTTCCATCAAGTGCATGTGCACATCGAGTGTTTTTCTGTCTCCCCCAGCAGCATCCGGACCTTTTAATGTCCAATCCCTTTGAAACATTTCAAAATAGCCCCCGTACATGGTATCGGCCCCATATTTTTGAAGAAGGTCAAAACACTTTTCGGCATAATAGAGACCGCGCGGATCCCCCGATGCCAAAGTGTATTCACAAAAACCATAGATGATAAAGCTGTGGCCGTAAATGATTTTTTCGTCAATCAGTACATTGCCCTTTCTATCGGTCATCCAAAAGAAGCCTTCATGCACATCATCCCACATTTTTTCGATGACAAAGTCGACTCCATGCTTGGCATACTCCAAACATTTTCCTTCACCATAGCCCGCCCTGTGCGCCGAAGCAAAACTATAAATGCAACGTGCCTGGCCAAGCATTGATTTTTCATCGACACCTGTATCATTACCGTCTTTATCAAAGTGGGTGATAAATCCGCCGTTTACGTCATCTTTGCATCGATCAAACCAAAAAGGAAGTAATTCTTCGGTTAGATGCCGCTGTACTTCACTTTTTAACTTTAAAAGTTTGTCTTTATAATCGGTCATGGTTTAAGCTCTTTTGTACTTTTTGATTGGTGAACCCATCTATCCCCTTATTTCAAATTCAAATGCGCCATGATGGCCTCATCTCCGATAATGGCGTTTGAAGGACGGGGGTTGGCAGTGGTGAAAACCTTTAAATCATTCTCAGGAAGAATAGTTACAAAATCTTCTTGAACCCCATTTGTGATTGTCACATTGCCCAATTTTAATTTTAAATGATACGCTAAAAATGTGTATGCGGCAGCACGTTTCGAATAGCCGTAATCGTGTTTCTCAGCTGGAAGGTGTACATTTTCGACTTTGTGTTCCGCATTATAAAGCGCATATACTTTTTGAATATATGGGTATTCTATTCTTGGCGTATTTCGCGTCCAATCGGATCCGTTCGAAATTAATAGCATTGGTCGCGGAGCGCATAAGGCCGCAATCTCAACATTATTGGTTTGATGTGCGGTACTTTTATGAATGGGCATTCCACTTTCGCAAACACATCCTCCAAAAAAATGGGCGGAAACCTGAACAGTAGGTACTGCTACCTTTATGCGGTCGTCGATTGCGGTCAGCACAAAGGTTTGGGTACCCCCGCCTGACCCCCCGGTCATGCCGATTCTTTCAGAGTCTACATCGGGTCGTGAAAGCAGGTATTCCAAGACTCTTTTACTGTTCCATGTTTGTAATAATAGGGCAATGGGCATCTTGTGGGTCGTCTGGGTTGATTCGGCATAACCCACCATGTCATAGGCAAAGACTATGGCCCCCATTCGAGCCAATGTAGCGCACCTTGCCTGCACATCTTCTTTTAGTCTCTTGTCTGACATATGGCCATGGGGCGAAAGAATGGCTGCATTTTTAGTATCTGGATTGGCCGGACTATATAAGTTTCCAGTGATATAAAATCCAGGGAAACTTTCAATCGCGATGTTTTCAACGACATACCCGTCAAAAGTGTATTTCCGACCGATTATCGGATTAAAATTTCCTTCAATTTTTGGCATTTGATCCAGTTTCATGCCTGAGATAATGCCTGAACGAATGACTTCCGCACGACGTTCCCAAGAATCCAGATCGCTCCATTCCTTTGAAAAATCCTTCATGACCAGATTGGCCTCATCTTCGGTCCAATATTTACCTATGCACAACATTTCGCTTTGAGCGTGTACAGCTACAGTAATGGAGGCGAAAAATAATAATATTCCCTTTTTCATTTGATTTAAGTTTTGTGGTTTCCTTTGTCGCCGTGGTAAGTGAATCTCCAAAATCAAGTGATATCCCACTTTAATCGCAATGGTATTGTAACAAATATAGGGTATCGGATCTGTGGTTTGCTTCCCCTATTTTGTCTATTTTACATTATATTTTAACTTTCGAAAACTCACAAATTTAGCCGTTCCCGGAATGTCATTATTGTAGGAGCTAAAGTTACATAAAGTACATGTTCGACTCTCAATAACTATGTGAAGGAAAAGAAATTATAGGAAATTTGAATCGATTTGCCCGAGGTTAAATGTTTATGTAAATTCAGCAAGATAATTGAAGTATTACATTCGTATTTTCTATTTCTTTGTTTGGCTCCGACATCAGGTATCGATACGGGGCCTGTCTTTCCATAGCCATTATAGGCTTAAAGTATTGATATAGCGATAACGAGTTATCAAAAAGGTATGCTTGAAAACAATAGGAGCGAATTATTTATGGGTGTTTCGATAGTTGTTCATTCGATGTCAAAGTTGTAGCGGATTTAGTTCTTTAGAACATCCAGTATTAGGCCTTTGAAGTAAGATTATAGAATTATAAAACCGAATTATATTAAATCTAAATTTATTCAGAAATGAAGAAAGGAATAACAAGAAGAAAATTTATTAAAAAGGGTTCTGTCGGAGTAGCAGGGGTTTCCATGCTTTCGACAAGCGCGCTTTCTTACGGAAGAATTCTTGGATCAAACGATTCCATACAAATGGGAATTATCGGTATACGCGGAAGAGGTGGCAGCCATATCGAGAACTTTGGTAAAATGAAAAATGTAAGGTTGAAATACCTTGTAGACGTCGATGAAAACCAGTTTAAAGACAGGTTGGATCAAGTAGAGAAATTCGCAGGATATCGTCCTCAGACAGAGTGGGATATGCGACGTGTTTTTGACGACAAAGAGATTGATGCAGTTTCTGTAGCAGCACCGAACCATTGGCATGCGCTTTCTACCATTTGGGGAGCACAAGCGGGGAAACATGTCTACGTAGAAAAACCATCTACGCACAATGTGTTCGAAGGAAGAAAAATGATCGAAGCCGCAAGAAAGTATAATGTTTTGGTTCAGGTCGGTTTTCAAAATCGTTCGATTGCAAATACGCAGCGCGCCATGAAATTTATCCGTGACGGAAAATTGGGTGAAGTATATATGACTCGTGGACTTTGTTTTAAACCGCGACCGAGTATCGGAATGTACCCCGACGGACCTATGAAGCCCGGGGAACAATTTAAAATGAACGTTGAATCTGGTGGTTTTGAGCCAGCGTATACTGAGGCCTACCTTAAAAATGTACATTACGATATGTGGATCGGGCCCGCACCCGAAAGACCTTTTAACAGAAACAGGTTCCATTACAACTGGCATTGGAATTGGGATTATGGAAATGGCGATACCGGTAACCAAGGGCCGCACCAATTTGATGTTGCACGTTGGGCTTTGGGTAAAGAAGAATTGCCAACACGAGTGAATTCAATGGGAGGTTATTTTGGTGAGAAGTCTGCCCAAAATACACCGAATACCCAAACTTCGCTTTTTGAATATGCCGACGGAAAAATATTGGAATTTGGAACGAGAGGTATATTTACCAATCCGGAGGGTGTTCTTTTGCCGGACATCAATGTAACGGGTAGTGGCAAAATATCGGCTTCAAGTAAGGCGACTCCAGTAAAAATAGGCGTGATTGTATTGGGTACCGATGGCTGGATGCAAATTGACGCTGGTGGAAACTGGCAGACCTTTTTCGGAAGAAACAATGAGGCAGGCCCAACTTCAGGGGAAAAAGATGATTCGTACGATCCGCTTGATTTGACCGGAGGCGGTGGCGGAGAAGCCATTTTTAACAATTTTATCTCTGCCATTCGCAACAATGACCAATCGGAGTTGACCTGTGATATTGAAACTGGTCATAAGTCTAGTGTACTTCCCTTAATTGCGAATGTATCGTACCGATTGGGCAGGGAATTACGGATTGATGGTAAAGAAGAATCTTTTATTAAGGATAAAGAAGCTAATAAAATGTTGACCAGGGAGTACAGAAAAGGGTATGTTGTTCCCGATACTGTTTAGTGCCCATTAAATTTTCTGTTTTGGTATTCCCATGATGCGAAAATTCATTTTAAAATAATAGGGGCGTGGATAACTATGCCCCTTTCTCTACAAATTAGTGATAAAATGAGAACTATACCTGCAATTTTGGCGCTCATGCTTATGGGCGTTGCCTGTAAAGAAAAGAATAAAGACATCGCTCAAAACACGGAAACAACAAAAAACCACATCACTTTAGAGCATAATGAAACCGATAAAAAGGTAGATGTTCTTGTAGATGGAAGCTTGTTTACTTCGTATTTGTATTCCGATGCTATTTCGGTTCTTAAGAAAACAACGCTTTATCCGATTATTGCAGCAAATGGTGAAGCGGTTACTCGCGGATACCCCCTTGAGACCAGACCCAATGAAAGAACCGATCACCCTCATCATATTGGAGCGTGGTTTAATTTTGGGGATGTGAATGGTTTGGATTATTGGGGCAATTCCGATGAAATCAAAACCCCCAAGGATAAATTGGGTACTATCCGGCACGATAAAATAGTTAGCCTTAAAAATGGTGTTAATAGCGCCACATTGGTCGTGAGCGCGAATTGGCTAGAGCCTGACGCAACTACATTAATGAAGGAGGAAACCAAGTTTGTATTTTTTGCAGAGGAAGATAAAAGGATTATTGATAGAATAACCACCTTTAAGGCCCTTGGGAAAAAAGTTTCGTTTAATGATACTAAAGAGGGAATGTTTGCCATTCGAACTGCTAGGGAATTGGAACATCCCAGCGACGGCCCGGTGACCCTGAGTGACGCAAACGGAAATAAAACAGATGTTCCGGTAACCGACAACACTGGTGTAAGTGGTGAATATTTGAGCAGCGAGGGTATTTCGGGTACTGATGTTTGGGGCACCAGGGCCAAATGGATGGCACTATCAGGGACAATTAACCAGAAAGATGTTACGCTAATGATTATGGACCAGCCTCAAAATGTTGGCTATCCTACCTATTGGCATGCAAGAGGATACGGTTTGTTTGCGGCAAATCCACTGGGGCAAAAAGCATTTACAGATGGTAAGGAAGAATCACTTAATTATTCCTTAGAACCCAATACAGCAGTTACTTTTGCATACCGGATTGAAATTTTGGACGGTAAAAAGGACAAAGCACAGTTGGAAGCAGAGTACGATAAATTTGTTAGGATGTAATTAGCCCTTAATTAGCTCTTTATAATCTTGGTTCTAAAGAAGTACTCAAATAGGCAAATGTGTTAATTGGAAGTTGTTAAACATATTATCTGCTTAAAACCAAAAAACACTTTCCATATAATTGAGTTTCAATTATTCGATGGCACTTTTTTCTATAGTGATGGGCTCAATTGTATTCAAAATGGGAATAATCCTTAAAAAGAAACCAACAAAAATTGGGCATATAAATGGATTTCGAAATAAATATTCTATAAAAAACCAAGAGCAATGGAATTTTTCGCAAAAAATGTTTGCCGAAAATTTGATAAAACATTTATGGATTCCATTTCTTACATCATTACTCGGATTTTTTATCAATGAGCATAACACTCCTTGGGGATTATTGGGGATAATGACAATTTTTCTTGTATCTATGGCTTTGGCCTCCTTTAAAACACGAGATAGAATTAATTTGGAATTTGAGAAAAAGGAAAACGATTAAATAAAAAATACGTTG
>CBDULZ010000010.1:0-83617 GCA_965368185.1 uncultured Kriegella sp. | reverse complement strand
ACTAATGTCCATTGGATTTTAAGTCCAACGTGTCTACCAATTCCACCACTCGAGCAGACGTTTCTACCGGCGGTAGAACGTGGATTAAAATTTGAGCGAAAAACGGGATTCGAACCCGCGACCTCCACCTTGGCAAGGTGGCGCTCTACCAACTGAGCTATTTTCGCATGCTTTAAGAACGTGCTATCAAAACTGATAGCGGATGCAAATTTAATACAATTCTGTAAAAGGCAAAGAAATTTTGTTCGAAAAGTTAATGCTTCTAAAATCTTTCCGTTTCGTGGGAATTATGAGGTTGCTTTTTTGCTTTTCGTCAGTAACCTTTTTATTTCATTCAACTTCATCAATGCTTCAACAGGAGTAAGTGTATTGATGTCTAAATGAGTGATTTCTTCCTTGATTTGTTCTAGAAGAGGGTCGTCTAAATTAAAAAAACTGAGTTGCATCTCATTTTGAACCGAATTTAATTTATCGGTTAGCTCATCGCTTGAATGTGATTTTTCCAGTTTTTTTAGAATTTTGTTAGCTTTATGAATGACCTGTTGAGGCATTCCGGCCATCTTGGCTACGTGTATTCCAAAGCTGTGCTCACTACCCCCTGCCGTTAATTTTCGCAAAAAAAGCACTCTGTCTTTGAGTTCTTTTACCGACACATTGAAGTTTTTAATGCGCTCAAAGGTTGCAGCCATTTCATTAAGCTCATGATAATGGGTCGCAAATAAGGTTTTGGCCCGAGCGGGGTGCTCATGAAGGTATTCTGAAATCGCCCATGCAATCGAAATACCATCATAGGTACTGGTACCACGTCCGATTTCGTCGAGCAATACCAAACTTCGCTCCGATAGGTTGTTCAAAATCGATGCTGTTTCGTTCATTTCTACCATAAAGGTAGATTCGCCCATCGAGATATTGTCACTCGCGCCAACCCGGGTGAATATTTTATCGACATAACCTATTTGTGCCGATTCGGCAGGTACAAAGCTTCCCATTTGTGCTAAAAGAACGATTAGGGCCGTTTGTCGCAAGATGGCTGACTTACCACTCATGTTCGGACCGGTAATCATGATAATCTGCTGATTGTCCCGATTTAAAATGACATCATTGGCAATGTATGACTCGCCCAGAGGTAGTTGTTTTTCAATGACGGGATGCCGACCATTTCTGATTTCAATTTCGGTGGAGTCATTGATGACCGGGGCTACATAGTTATTTTCCTTGGCCAATTGGGTAAATCCGCAGAGGCAGTCTAATTTGGCAATTTGTTGCGCGTTTTGTTGTACCGGCGCTATATATTCTTGCATCCAGACCACTAATTGTGAAAATAGTTGTTGTTCGAGTTGCAGAATTCGCTCTTCCGCGCCGAGTATTTTAGATTCGTATTCTTTAAGTTCTTCAGTGATATAACGTTCGGCATTGACCAAGGTCTGTTTCCGGATCCAATCTTCGGGCACTTTATCTTTATGTGTATTACGAACTTCTATATAATAGCCGAACACATTGTTCGAAGCTATTTTCAATGAAGTGATGCCTGTACGTTCGGTTTCCCGCTGTAACATATTGTCTAAATAGGTCTTGCCAGAATGTGCGAGGCCCCGAAGTTCATCAAGTTCTTTAGAATAACCGGCGGCAATCGTACTGCCCTTTAACAAATTGACAGGAGCCTCCTCATTGAGCATATCCTTAATTTTTGTACGCAAAAGATCGCAGTTGCGCAATCGGTCGCCGATAAACATAAGCGCCTCGTTTGTGCTTTTAGTGGTCAATTGTTTTATGGGAACGAGAGCTTCCAAAGATTTTTTTAACTGTACGACCTCCCTCGGGTTGATTTTACCTGTGGCCACTTTGGAAATCAAGCGTTCGAGATCACCCATTTCCTTAAAATAATGTTGCAGTTTTTGAAGTGTGGTATCTTCTTTGGACAGATAGGAAATGACTTGGTGTCGCTGTCGTATTTTTTCTATGTTCTTTAGGGGCAGTGCAAGCCAGCGTTTCAACAATCGCCCTCCCATAGGGGAAATGGTTTTATCGATAATGTCGATAAGGGTAACTGCATTGGTATTCGTCGAATGGTATAGTTCTAAGTTTTTTATTGTAAAACGATCCATCCAAATGTGTTCTTCCTCGGCAATGCGCTTCAGGGTATTTATATGTTGCAATTGTCGGTGCTGCGTTTCCGACAGATAATGCAATACCACGCCAGAGGCGATAACACCGTGCTTTAGATGGTCGACACCAAAACCTTTAAGAGTCTTGGTCTTGAAGTGGGTAAGTAAGGTTTCTTGGGTGTAATCTTCTTGAAATACCCAATCTTCCATATAAAAGGTGTGGAAATTGTTACCAAAAAGCTCTGAAAATTCCTTTTTATGGGCCTTGGATACCAAAAGTTCATTGGGGGCAAAATTCTGGAGCAATTTGTCGATTTGCTCCTCGTTGCCTTCGGCAGTTAAAAATTCGCCAGTTGAAATGTCAAGAAAAGAAACACCTAATAGCGTGCGCCCAAAATGGATCGCTCCTAAAAAGTTATTGGTTTTGGCCGTAAGAATATCATCGTTTAGGGCCACACCTGGCGTAACCAGTTCGGTAACACCTCTTTTTACTATGGTCTTGGTTTGTTTCGGATCTTCCAGCTGATCACAGATGGCGACACGTTGCCCTGCCTTAACCAGTTTCGGTAAATAGGTGTTTATTGAATGATGTGGAAAACCAGCAAGTTCGGTACGGTCTCCTCCATTATTCCGATGCGTTAAGATAATGCCTAAAATACGGGATGCCTTAACGGCATCTTCACCAAAGGTCTCATAAAAATCGCCAACGCGAAATAATAATAAAGCATCTGGGTATTTGGTTTTGATGCTATTATATTGTTTCATCAAAGGGGTAACCTTCTTTGTTTTTTCTGTTTTTCCCAAAGCGATTTTATTAACCTATTTTTACAGCAGTATCGTCAACTAACGAATGTACTATTTTTGCCTATGAATTTAGCCCATTGTTGATATTTTGGGGATAAGTTTTTAAGCCTGTCGGGCTCAGTCCAAGTACCAATTTCGTTGCTATAAATTGTAAATCGGAAAATGCGTAAACTAAAAAATGAAGAATTGGGCCGGCTCGATGTCGAAGGGTTCAAAACGGTCGAGAAATCCCCAATGGTCATTATATTGGATAATATTCGGAGTCTTAATAATATTGGGTCGATTTTCAGAACGGCAGATGCCTTCTTGATCGAGAAAATATACCTCTGTGGCATTACGGCAAAACCGCCCCATAAAGATATTCATAAAACGGCATTGGGTGCTACCGAAAGTGTTGATTGGGAGTATTGTGAAAGTGTCGAAGAAGTTATGGTACGACTGAAATCTAAAGGATATCTCTTAATAGCAGTAGAGCAAGCCGAAAATGCAACTATGCTTAATGATTTTAAGCTGGATGCTGAAAACAAATACGCCCTGGTTTTTGGAAACGAAGTCAAAGGTGTCGCGCAAAATGTGGTCGATGGCTGTGACGTTGTTTTGGAGATTCCTCAATTCGGAACAAAACATTCGTTGAATATTTCAGTAAGTGCCGGTGTTGTGGTTTGGGACCTTTGGTCAAAATTGAACACCCCCAACTAACCTAGCGCATACATTCGATAAATTGTGAGGAAGATTGAGTTGTGATGACAGTCTATTGCGGACAGTTAACTGTTACCGCAAAAAATAAAACCCCGATGTGGAACATCGGGGTTTTGGATATAATAGTTTGAGTCGGTTAGTTTAAAATCAGGGCGCAATAACGGAAATCATCTCCAACTGTGCAAGAAAATTACTAAAATTATGTTAAAAGAGACTGGCCGATGGCAAAATCCTGAATTTTGGTCACGATGGCATTGTAATCATTCTCGTCTTCGACAAAGTCCAGATCGGTAATGTCGATTACAAGACTGTTTTCTTCTGGATAACTCTTAAGAAAGTCAAAATATCCCCTATTTATTTGGTTCAAATATTCTGGAGTAATACCCTGTTCATAATCTCTGCCCCGCTTTTTTATATTGTACAACAAGCGATCGGTTTGTTGATATAGATATACATAAATACGAGGCTTCTTTACCTCTTTGTACATAAAATTAAAAACCTTTTTATAGAGTTCGTACTCGGCCTTTTGCAAAGTCACTCCCGCAAATATCAATGACTTGAAGATATCATAATCGCTAATCATAAAATTCTTAAAAAGATCGTATTGCGAGGTGTCATCTGTAAATTGTTGGTAACGGTCTGCTAGAAACGACATTTCGAGCGGAAAGGCATATCGTGCTTGATCTTTGTAAAAATTGGGTAGAAAGGGGTTTTCGGCAAAACGTTCTAGAACAAGTTTTGCATTGAAATCCTCGGCCATTTTTTGTGCCAATGTAGTTTTTCCTGCGCCGATATTTCCTTCGATTGCGATAAATTGGGTATTGGAAAACAGCGCTTCCCGATCCTTATAAAGTCGATAATTCGTTTTTTGTGGGCTAATCTTATCCCGACTTTCCTGTATAAGATTACGCGTGTCTTTGTTTAATATGGGATGGTAAAACTGTGGTGCGATGTCCGACAAAGGCCTTAGAACGAAACGCCGCTTGGTCATTTGTGGATGGGGTATCGTCAGTTCGGGAGTATCTACGATGTCATAGTCATAATAGATGATATCGATGTCGATACTACGCGATTGGTAACCGTTCCCAGACGTACGCTCTCGGCCCATCTCTTTTTCGATGGCCAATATACGCTCTAATACTTTTTGAGGAGTCAAGGCAGTTTCAAGGCCAACGGCGGCATTGAGGAAGTCACCCGCTTCAAACCCCCATGAAGGGCTTTCGTATACCCTCGAAACAGCCACGACATTTCCTACTTCGCGACGAAGCGAAAAAACCGCTTTTTGAAGGTTTCGAAGCCTTTCGCCAAGATTGCTTCCTATGGAAAGGTATACTGTTTTTACGTCATTCATAATCTGAAAACAAAGTAAACAAAACAAATCCACATTGGTTATCTTTGAGCCGTAATTATATGTAGTGGAATTATGAAATTTTTGAGAAATCTTTTGGCGGCCATTATGGGCTGTCTCATTGCCTTCGGAATTTTTTTCGTCATGTTGGTCATTTTCGTGAGTTTATTGGAAAGTGCCGATGAAGGTGTTGCTATTGGAAAGAATTCAATTTTAGAATTGCAATTACAACAACCGATCAGCGATTATGTTGGCAATAATGAATTAGATCCTTTCACAGGTATTTTTGAGCAATCGCAGGGACTAGATGAAATTTTACACGCCTTGGAAGTAGCCAAAAACGACGATGACATTAAGGGTATCAGCATCAATAATAACTTTATCATGGCGGGTTTGGCGCAAACGCAGGCCATCCGCAAAGCATTGAGGGCATTCAAGGAAAGTGGAAAATTCATTTACGCCTATAGTGATTTTTATATGCAGAAAGATTACTATTTGGCGAGTGTGGCCGATTCGGTATTTATGAACCCCGTTGGTGCCCTTGATTTTAGGGGACTTTCTACCGAAGTGCTTTTCTTTAAGGATCTACAGGAAAAAACAGGAGTTAAAATGGAAGTCATTCGGCACGGAAAATATAAAAGTGCCGTTGAACCTTTTTTGTCCAATGAAATGAGCGAGGCGAATAGAACACAGTTAAAAGAATTGATAGGTTCATTATGGAATTCTATGGTTTCCGAGATTTCGGAAGGAAGAAACCTTAGCTCGACCGATTTAAATACCATCGCCGATACCTTGGGTGGAAGAACCCCAAAATATGCCAAAGCTTCCGGATTGGTCGATGGCATTCTCTTTTATGATGAATACGAACAAAAATTACGCAACGCCACGGCTTTGAATTCAGATGAGGATATCAAATATGTGGCATTGAACGATTATGTTAAGCGTTCCAATAAGAAAATCACCCGAAAGGGCGATGACAAAGTGGCCATTGTGTTCGCCCAAGGAGAAATTCTGTATGGGGAAGGCGGGCCTAACGTTATTGGGCAGGGAATTATCAATGAGGCCATTATAAAAGCCCGTGATGATAAAAGAGTAAAGGCCATTGTATTACGGATAAACTCACCAGGGGGTAGCGCATTGACTTCCGATATCATTTGGCGGGAAATTCAATTGGCTAAAGAGAAAAAGCCCGTTGTAGTATCTATGGGCAATGTAGCAGCATCAGGAGGCTATTATATAGCAGTAGGAGCAGATAAAATCTACGCGGAACCGACTACGATTACCGGATCTATAGGGGTTTTCGGGACCATTCCGAATATTACGGAATTGGCTGCCGATATCGGTATTAATGCCGAGCAGGTAGGAACCAATAAGAATTCGGTGGAATATTCCCTATTCGAACCAATGACCGATGATTTTAGAAACGTAGTGCTTGAAAGCATAGAACAGACTTACGATACGTTCTTGCAGCGTGTTTCACAAGGACGGGGCATAACGGTTGCGGAAGCCGATAGTTTGGGGCAAGGGCGTGTGTGGAGCGGTGTTGATGCCAAAAGATTGGGCTTGGTCGATGAACTGGGTACTTTGGAGGAGGCCATTGCCGAAGCTGCCAATCTTGCTGGATTGGAAACGTATGGGATAAAGAAATTTCCAAAATACAAATCGGGCCTTGAACGATTTTTGGAAGATATGTCGGGTGCCCAAACAAAGCAACAGTTGATCGAGGAGGAAATCGGGACGGAGACCTATACCATCTTAAAGCAAATAAAATCGGTTATGGAACAAAAGGGCGTTCAAGCACGAATGCCTTTCGTTCTTGATATAAAATAAAAGACCGACAACAAAACCAATTGGTCTTGTGTCGATCTTTGAAAAATAGGAAATTAGGGTTGACCAGTTAGGTCGATTTATTTGATAAGATTGATTTCTACCCGTCTGTTTTGAGCTCTTCCGTCTTTATACATGTTCGTGGCAATTGGTTTATCTTCCCCGTAGCCTACTGCTGATAATCGAAAGGCGTCAATGCCATTCTTGACTAAAAACTCTTTTACTGAAAGTGCTCGAGCCTCTGATAGCCGCTGATTGGTAGTTTTGCTTCCAACGCTGTCCGTGTGCCCTTCCACGGAAAATTTGGCATCAGGGTATTCCTTCAAAATATTAATTATGTCTACCAGCGCACTTGTCGATTCAGCTTTTATACTTGCTGTACCTGAATTGAAAAGAATAGTCTTCGCATAGTCATTCAATTTTTTCTGCACTGCTGCAGTAACTTTAATTACTTCCGGGCAACCGCTGTTGGCGACCGTACCTTTTTTATCGATACAGTTGTCATCTTTATCAAGTATACCATCTCCGTCGGTATCAGGCCAAGGACAACCCTGATTTTCAGCATCGCCAGCTTTCTCCGGGCAGTTGTCATCTTTGTCAAGAATAGAATCTCCGTCTGTATCTACCCAAGGACAGCCATTATTATCGATTTCACCCGCTTCTTGCGGACAGTTATCATCCTTGTCCAAAACTTGATCGCCGTCAGTATCGGGCCAAGGGCATCCGTGATTTTCGATGGGTCCGTTTTCTTGGGGGCAATCATCAATCTTGTCCAATACACCATCACCGTCTTTGTCTTTTGGTTTGCCCTGGTAAATAGGTATTTTGAGACCCGCATACACATCGGCAGCTTTTGAGTTATCGCTCATCAGTAGCGAGAGCACCGATCCCGAGCCTAAATACAGCGGTCCTGCTCTAAATCCGGCTCCCCATTGGGCTCCTGAACCCTGAATAAGACTTACGGGCATGTAAAAACTGAACCACTTGCTCTCAAACCGAGGTGTAATTGAGGCTACTGTAGGCACTCTATTGGTATTGGCCTTCGCGTTCGAACTCAATGAGAAATCAGTGTTGAGGTTCAAATAGAACTTCTTGTGTAAATTATAGTCTATATTTAGATGTAGTGCCGTTGGCAATGCGGACTTTGCTGCTTTTCCCGACCCCGTTTGTGTATAAAGGGTGTTGAGAATATCTTCGATGCCATCTTGATTTTCAAAATCTTCTTCGTTCACCGTTCCTGTGATATCGTACGCATTTTCGGTACCGTTTATATACTTTATAGCCCCTAAATCGGTCAATGAAAGTGCGAGTTTCAATTTGTATTTGTTGAGGTGTTTTGGAGTGTACGGATTGCCTTCGCTATCTTTCGAGGTGTATGAAGTATAAGTGGGCCTCCATTCGTAAACTAAGCCAAGATCGGCACCGAAACCTGTGGCGCCATCTACGATTTCAAACTCGAAATCATCAAAATCGTCATTGATGTTATCACTATGGCCATAGTTTACAGTTCCCTGCGAAGTGATGCTTCCTGTGGTTTGTCCTCCTCCAAGATCCGTGCCATCGGCGTCGTAGTTAATAGTTATATTTTTACCGCTGGCATAGGCGTTTCCCATTCCCTGAAGATATTTTAAAGAGATACCTCCCTTTAAAAAATGCTGCTCCTTATTCATCAACACATTGGCATAGGTAATGCCTACTTCGGCCCAAGCATTGGCGGTTAGATACAAATCATCTTCGTCAACTATAAAATCTTCGTTTTCGTCGAATTCATTGGATATATTTTCGAACGTTGTACCGTTTATCTTATTCACGTTGTAACTAACACGACCCCTTGTAAAAATGGCCAAGGAGCTGGTTTTGTTAATGTTGAACATAAACGAGGGTCCCATCACATCGGCATTTCCAAAAAAATTATTGTTTTCTTTTGGGTATTTAGTGCCATCGGTATCAAAATCAAAATCGGAGGTGATGATATCCCCTAATTTTAATCCATAATAGTCATTGCTGAAAAATGTACTGACCCCCACAAGGTTTATGTCAGTTTTAAAGCGCGAATCTACAATGTTGGCGGGGTTGGATATCAGGCCATGAACACCACTATAATTGTCGGTAAGATAGCCAATGTAAGATTGTGCTTTTGCAGTAAGGCCGCCGAGTAACAATAATGACATCAAAATTGTTTTTTTCATGTTAGTCTAATTTTGGTTTACTTTTGTTTTGGTTTTAACAGTTCTTGCATAACGACCGTATATCGGGATAATTGCACTTTTAATCGACATTTTTAATAGGAAAATACTTATGGTTGTAAAAGACAAGCGATTGGCCCACCAAATTTATTTGTATCTAGGTGCACTGTTTATAACCTCTTTGGTAGTGTCGAATTTGATTTTCCAGAAGTTTTTTTATTGGAACCCTTTTGGTGAAATTACTGTGTTGGGGGCTTCGTTATTCGAAGTCTCCGTAGGAATTTTGCCTTATCCCATCACCTTTCTAATTACCGATTTGATTTCTGAGATTTACGGGAAGAAGAAAGCGAATCAAATTGTTACGGCAGGTATTTTTGCCTCTATTTTTTCAATGGGAATAATTTTGGTGGCCGAGGTTGCCCCGGCTATTGATTCCTCTCCGATAAACGATGAAATTTTTACCAAAGTTTTTGCACTTTCCCCAATTGCTGTATTGGCTTCGATGATTGCCTACCTCTTAGCCCAATATGTCGATATCGCTATTTACCATTTTTGGAAACGGCTCACAAAAGGCAAACATCTTTGGCTTCGGAACAATTTTTCCACATTTCTATCCCAATTTATCGATACGTTCACTGTAGTTGGGCTTTTGTGCGTATTTCAAGTCTTGCCATGGAATTTGTTTTATGGCCTTGTGGTCAGCGGTTTTCTTTTTAAAGTTTTTATTGCTGCCCTTGACACCCCTTTACTGTATTTCTTCGTATATCTTCTTAGAAAGCGCTTTAACCTTGTCGTGGGGCAGGAAATCGACCTAGAATCATAATAATTGTCGTTTTTTTCTGTTCTTATCGAAAGCATTAATAAATACAATAATTGCGTCAATTTATAAGAGAATTTTTGTCTTAGTTGTAGCCATCGGGAATAACATCGTTTCCTGGTTTGATGTCGGAACCATGAAAGCCCTCGAAACAAAAGTAAATATGTTATGATTTCTCGAAATCAACATTGGAAGCGATTGTCGATTTGGAGGGTGCGGGTTAAATAGATAGGTAATCTTTAAAAAGATTTGAGTTATATGAAAAGTAAGATATTTAAAATTTTAGGTGCTATTCTCATTTTGGTGATAGGCGTGCTGATTGCTGCCCCATTTTTACTTGAAGCAAAAATCGGGGATATTATTAAGAACAATGCAAACAGTAACCTGAACGCAACACTTGATTTTACAGATGCTGATTTGAGTTTAATCCGCAGTTTTCCGAATGCGGAAGTCAGCTTGAATAGGGTCTCGCTGATTAATAAAGCTCCTTTTGAGGGAGACACGCTTTTTGCGGCAAAAGAGGTAGCTTTAAAAATGGGTATTGGTGAATTGTTCAAAGACGCTGGAGAACCCATTGGAATTAAAAATCTCTCTGTTGAAGGGGCCGTTTTGAATATTACGATAGATGTGGATGGGAACGCGAGCTATGATGTAGCCATAGATTCAGGTTCTGAGGCTACGGCAACAGCTGATGATTCTAGTGGTTTTACGCTCGATCTGCAATCGTATGAAATTACCGAATCTAGAATAACCTATAATGACAAGGCTGCAAAAATGTTTTTCGAGCTTACCGATTTTCAGCATAGAGGAACTGGAGATTTATCGCTTGAAACCTCGGAATTAGATACCCATACCGATGCTTTTGTTTCATTCGAAATGGATAGTACCAATTATCTGAATAAAAACAAGATCCAATTGGATGCGTTGATCGGAATCGATTTAAACGAAAACAAATATTCATTTTTGAAGAACGAAGCCATTCTCAATCAGCTCCCTTTGGTCTTCGACGGCTTTGTGAAAGTGAACGAAACAAACCAGGAAGTAGATATTAGTTTTAAAACGCCTTCTTCAGACTTTAAGAATTTTCTTGCGGTTATTCCAGAAGAATATTCAAAGAATATCGAAAGCGTAAAGACTACAGGCAATTTTGTGGTTGAGGGCAAGTTTACCGGCATTGTCGATGAAACACATATTCCTAAATTCAATATCAAGATAAATTCAGATAATGCATCGTTTAAATACCCCGATTTACCAAAATCAGTTCGCAATGTTTTTATCGATACAAAAATTAACAATACTACGGGTATCGTTGAAGACACCTATGTCGATATCGATAAGTTATCGTTTATGATTGATGAAGACAAGTTCAATATGACCGCCAATATTAGGGAATTGATGGGCAATATGAAGGTGAACGCCCATGTCGATGGCAAGATGAACTTGGCCAATATATCAAAGGCATATCCCGTACCGTCTGATTTTAATTTAAAGGGAATTCTAAATGCGGATATCACTACGGCTTTCGATATGGCTTCTGTTGAAAAGAAACAATATGAAAAGACGAATACCACCGGTAAATTGAGCGTTAAAGACTTTGAGTACAAATCGGATGAAATCCCAAATCCGGTCAAATTGAGTACTACATCGTTGACATTCAATCCGAAGACGGTTACCTTGAACGAATTGAAAGGTACTACGGGCCAGACCGATTTTGACATTAAAGGAACCATAAACAATCTTTTAGGGTTTCTGTTCAATGACGAGAACGTGGAAGGTAACTTCAATCTTGACTCGAATACTTTTGCCCTGAACGATTTTATGGTGGCGGAGACGAGTACCCCCCCAGAGGGTGATGGAGCGAACAAAACGCCTGAAAATACTCGAACAACCGAGGAAAAAATTAAGATACCTTCTTTTCTCGATGCCAACATCAATGCTTCGGCCAATACTGTGTTGTACGATAACCTTACGTTGAAAGATGTAAAAGGAAACTTACGTATTAAAGACGAAAAGGCAAGTTTAAGCAATATGACTACTTCCATTTTTGATGGGAAAATGGCCTTTAATGGTGAAGTTTCTACCAAAGAGGAGACTCCTACCTTTGCCATGAAATTAGATATGGATCAACTTCAGATTGGCGAAACTTTTAAGGCATTGGAAATGTTCAAGGTTTTGGCTCCAATCGCTAATATACTTCAAGGCAAATTGGATTCTGATATTCAGTTATCCGGAAATCTTACTGATGATTTCACTCCAGACTTATTGACTTTGACCGGTAACGTCTTGGCAAATGTAATGACTCAAGAAATTAATTCCGATCAGGCTCCCTTGTTGTCCGCACTAGATGGCAAACTTGATTTTATAAACCTGAAGGATTTAAACTTAAAGGACTTAAAAACAAAACTTTCTTTTGAAAACGGATTGGTCAGTGTGAAGCCTTTCACTTTAAATTATAAGGATATTGCCATAAACGTAGATGGAGGTCATACGTTCGACCAGAAATTGAACTATAAGGCGACTATGGAGGTTCCTGCCAAGTATCTGGGTAAGGAGATTAACCAATTGCTTGCTAAAATAGACGATTCGGCCTTAGAAAGTTTGACCATACCGGTGGTGGCCAATATCGGCGGAAATTATACAAGCCCAAATGTAAGTACGGACCTTACCTCGGGAGTTAAGAGCTTGACCTCGAAATTAGTCGAGATTGAGAAGCAAAAATTAATCAATAAAGGAAAGGATAAGGCGAAAGATCTTATTGGCGGAATTCTTTCCAAGAACCAGCCCAAAACCGACTCTACCCAACGGGAAGAGGAAAATGAAAAAGAGGAGGTCAAGAATATTTTGGGCGGAATATTGAATAAAGGAAATACCGAAAAAGACTCGACCCAATCGAAAACAGACAGTGTTGCCCCAGAAAAGGATGTAGTAAAAGAAAAAGCAAAGGATATTTTAGGGGGGTTGTTCGGAAAGAAAAAAGACACGGTTAAGAAGGAAGCTATCAACCGATAATTCATAGTTGTGTGGACTTATTTTTTTCTTTTGTCCCACCAAATGTAATTTCCAAAAAGAAATAGACTTATTCCAGAGCTCCATAAGAGGCCTGTTTCTAAGCTGTCGGTGTTTTCGCCCAATATGGCAATAAGTGTAACAAGAGGGGCTATGCCGGCTACGGTGGCACCAATGAACTTCCAGTAGCCCATTCGTAAAATTCCGCCGACGAAGCTGATCGCATCGTTAGACAAAAATGGATTAATGCGGGTAATTATGACTGCCCAAAAGCCGTAATCATCAAGGAAAGCAGACACTTTTTTTTCCGATTTCCGGCCTATCAACCGTTCGACAGTGCCTTTTCCAAAATAACTTCCCATAAGATAACCGACTGACGAAGCCGCAAAGACCGATATAAAAATGATAATGCCGCCCCATATTGGTCCATAAGCGAGAACAGAGACTACCATGAGTATAATTGTCGGTATGACAATAAGAAACATCTGTATAACCATGGCGAGAACGAGAACAAGGGGTCCGAGCCAGCCAAAACCTGAAACCCATGATCTGATTTTGTCTTCGTTATCGCTGGTGAGTACGTCCCAGGCCGTATTGAAAAAATCATGTACGGCAGGTACGGCATAATAACAGATAATCCCTGCGACAACTAGTGAAATACTTAAGTAAAGGGGCGTTCTACTTTTTTTATTGGATTTTCCACGATCATTTGATTCGCTCATAAAATTCAATGACTTTAAGGGGATTCAATTCGTATAGGGACATTTGGGCGGAATCTTGATATGAAGTATAAAGTTGCTATTATATTTTAACAATCATTTTACCCTTGTTTTTACCATCGAATAAATCTAGAAATGCTTGTGGAATTTTATCGAAACCCTCGACGATAGTTTCTGAATAGGTAAGCTTGTCGTTTCTAAGCCATTCGGTCAATTGCTGCATCGGAGGTCCAAATTCTTTAACATAATCCCGCACGGTAAACCCTTGCATGAGTACACTTTTTTTGATAAAAGTGCCCTCATGCCGTGGTCCCATGGGCGTTTTGGTTTCGTTGTACAATGAAATTGCCCCACAGTTGATGATGCGCCCGAATTTATTGATGTTGTTGATGGCCGCATCGAGCGTTTCGCCGCCAACATTATCAAAATAAACGTCTATCCCATCAGGGCAGACTTTGGCTATGGCCTTCTGTATGTTATCGGATGTTTTGTAATTGATACCTCCATCAAAACCGAATTTTTCCTTTATCAGGTCGATTTTTTCATCACTGCCTGCAATACCAATAACACGGCAACCCTTTATTTTTCCTATTTGTCCCACTACGCTTCCTACAGCGCCAGAGGCACCCGAAACCAATAGTGTTTCTCCTTTTTTAGGTTTTCCTATTTTTTCCAGTCCTAGATAGGCCGTTATTCCCGTTAACCCCAAAATACCAAGGTAGGCAGAGAGTGGGGCTGAAGACGCATCTACCTTGTTCAGGCCATGACCTTGTGAGGTTTGAAACCTTTTCCATTGCAACATGCCGTTAACATGGTCACCCACGTTGAAATGCTTGTTCTTTGACTCGATAACCTCGGCAATAATCCCAGATTCAACAGGTTCATCTAATTTAAAAGGTTCGATATACGACTTTTGGTCACGCATTCTGCCCCTGAGATACGGGTCGACAGAGACAAATTTAGTCTTTAGTAAAATTTCACCGGTGCCGGGTTTGGGCATTTCTTCCTCTACAAATTGGAAATCGTCTAGACTTGGCATGCCTTCCGGTCTGTTTCTAAGATAAATGGTTTGATTCATTTTTAACTGTTTTGATTTGAATTGATAGTCAAGCTGAAATATCAAATTTTTTACCTACAAGCAGTAGTACGTAAGAAATTTTTTTTATCCCAATAAAAGTGGCCCAATAAATTAGGTTTGATGCTCACCAAATAATTAGATGAACCCTAATTGTTCAATGCGAAATTTAAATGGTTGTGAAACGATTAGCGTATGCCAAGGCCGATATAATATCCTTCGTTTCCGCGAACATTGAAAACGGTTCCGTCTTCAAAAAGGAGGTATTGGCCTTTGATTCCTTTCAAGACGCCATTATAATTGGAGGTCTTTTTAAGATTTAAGGTTTTTATTTTTTTCGGATACTGCAAAACGGGGAAATCCAATTCAGTCTCCCGATTGTTCTCGATATAATATGGTAATACTTCCTCTGGTATGAAAGGTAGTAGTTTACTTCTCCATTCCACTAGATTCTCGTCGTCTACATCATTGACAACCATTTTGCGCCAGTTAGTCTTATCACCCACATGTTCTTTGAGGGCAACCTCGGTAATACCTGCCAGATAGCGATTGGGTACTTCTACAATTTCAATGGCCTCGTGTGCTCCTTGGTCAATCCAGCGGGTTGGCACCTGTGATTTGCGGGTAACACCTACCTTAATATTGCTCGAGTTTGCCAGATAAACAATATGTGGCTGTAACTGTGCTTTCTTTTCATAAGCCAAGTCACGGTCTTCTTTGTTTAAATGGGCTGTACTCAATTCGGGCCGCATGATCCAATCCCCGGCAGATGGAATTTCATAAAAACAAGACTTGCAAAAGCCTTGGCGGTAGATGGGCTTGTCCAATCCGCAGTTCAAGCATTGATATTTTATGAAATCGATTTGAAGTTGTTTGTCCAAGACTTGGTTCATATTGAGAAAATCTTTTTCGAAAACCAAATAGTACTGAATGGGGTTGCCTATTTCAGACTGCATTTTTTTTAGAACTCCTTGGTATTGCATCACTATTAAATTTGAACAAAATCGATTTGAAAATGATATCTTTAAAAACTATTTTTAACAGGATAAAGATACCTAAAAATGCCAATAACCCTATTTAATTCGATAGCCTCGTGGTTGCTGAAAAAGCGCTATCATCAAATAGAGCTTTTCTTAAAGTATCCTGAAGAAGTTCAGGAGGAAGTGCTTTATCAGTTGTTGGAAATTGCAGAAGAAACTGAAATCGGTAGAAAATATGATTTTGAATCCATTAAGAGTTACAGGGCCTTTGCCGATCGATTGCCTATTGTATCGTATGAGGAAATTGAATCTACTATCGAGCGTACGAGAAGGGGAGAACAAAATATTTTCTGGCCAACGGGCATTAAATGGTTTGCCAAAAGCAGCGGTACGACGAATGCGAAAAGCAAGTTTATTCCTGTAAGTTCCGAGGCTTTGGAAGATTGTCATTACAAATCGGGTAAAGATTTGCTTTGTCTTTATTTGAACAATAACGAAAACTCACAATTATTTACGGGCAAAAGCCTGAGGTTAGGGGGTAGTAAAGAGTTGTATGAAGATAACGGTTCCTTTTTCGGGGACCTTTCGGCTATTTTAATCGATAATATGCCGCTCTGGGCCGAATTCAGTAGCACGCCCAGCAACAAGGTTTCCTTAATGAACGAATGGGAAAGTAAGCTCAAGGCCATAATTAAAGAAAGTACCCAAGAGAATGTAACGAGTTTGGCAGGGGTGCCTTCCTGGATGTTGGTGTTATTGAACAACGTTCTCGAAGAAACGGGAAAGCAAAATCTTTTCCAGATATGGGAGAACCTGGAAGTGTATTTCCATGGTGGTGTAAGCTTTACCCCTTACAAAGAACAGTATGAAAAATTACTGCCCCGTAAACGTTTTAAATATTATGAAATTTATAATGCTTCGGAAGGTTTCTTCGCGATTCAGGACCGCAATAATGCCGATGACCTTTTGCTGATGCTCGACTACGGCATTTTCTACGAGTTTATTCCCATGGATGTCTACGGAGCACCTGACCAAAAGGCAATTCCATTATGGGAGGTTGAGATCGGGGCCAACTATGCCATTATTATTACAACAAATTCAGGATTGTGGCGCTATAAAATTGGAGATACAGTTCGATTTACCTCAAAGAACCCATACCGAATAAGGGTTACAGGCCGAACAAAGCATCATATCAATGTTTTTGGGGAAGAATTAATTATCGAAAATGCAGAGGAAGCCCTAAAGAATATCTGTAAAAAGACGGGAGCCGAAATAAAGGATTATACTGCGGGACCCATTTTTATGTCCGGGAAGGATAAAGGGGCGCACGAATGGATCATCGAATTCAGAAAACCCCCGGAAGAAATAGATTATTTCACCGAATTTCTTGATAATGCCTTGAAGTCTTTAAATTCAGATTATGAAGCCAAACGATATAACAATATCACCTTGAAAATGCCAAAGGTGCATATAGCCAGAGAAAATTTGTTTTACGATTGGCTTAAGTCAAAAGACAAACTCGGTGGACAGCATAAAATTCCCAGACTATCCAATAGAAGGGACTATATCGAAGAGTTACTTGCGATGAACAAATAGGAAAGTTCTTTTTTAATAAGGAGATATTTCCTTGTCATCTACGCACCACTTACCATGACTGAATCCTCACTACTAATGCTTCGCCGAAACCTTTTTTTCAAATATGTATTCTAGATCGTTCAATCTCTTTGTTATTAGTTCAGCATATAATCTGAATTAGTCGCCCCTCCTACAATCATTGATGAATCTATGGGAGTATGAATAGAAATTATTCACTTTTCTTTTTGAGTTCGAATGTCGACGAGGTGTCTATTTAACAACTGGAAAACCAAATTGACAGGTTTAAACGTAGGTACGTCGAGAAATTCATATAGATAAACAATTAAATATTGATTTTCACCGTTAATTGTTCATCTTCAACTAATGATTTAACCTATTACAAACCAAAAAAAATATTATGGCAGAAAGACTTGTAGTGGTCTCCGATATGTGGGGAGCAAAAAAAGGACTTTGGATAACTTCATACCTCGGCTATTTGCAACAATATTTTGATATTGTTTTTTATGATTGTCAGCAACTTGCAAATCTAGATTTGCGATTATATACCGAAGAAAATGTGCATAAGGCCTTTGTTGACGGAGGAATTGATACTGCGGTTGCCCACTTACTACGAAAGGAATCACAGCCTAGTCACTATTTGGCTTTTAGTACTGGTGGTACCATAGCGTGGAAAGCAGGTCTGTTGGGTGTTCCTATGAAGTCGCTATATGCTGTTTCGCCTACGCGTCTCCGTTTTGAAACGGTAAGGCCCAGTGCCAAGGTCGAACTAATGTATGGAGAGAGAGATGAAAATAGACCGTCTGAAGAGTGGGCCAAAAAAATTGGTTGTGAAATGGAACTGGTTGAAGGTTTTGGTCATACGCTTTATTCAGATGAAAAAATTATTAAAAAAGTGTGTCAAGATCTTTTAGCAACCGTTACCCAAACCGAAAGGGAGACAAAAAAGGCTGTTTAAAACAGGTAGACTAAAAATATATCCAATAAAAAAAAGGCGGGGGAAATTGATAAATTTCCCCCGCCTTTCTTATATTACAACAATACCGATGCTAAGAAACTGCCTTCAGTTTTTTTATGGTGTCATGCGAAATCTTATTCTGGGCATATGGTTTGGTGACCTTGAATTCTGTTTCATCGGAACTTGGCATATCGAACATGGCATCTGTGAAAATAGCTTCACATAATGAGCGTAGACCTCGGGCACCCAATTTGTATTCAATCGCCTTTTCAACTATGTAATCTAATGCCTGATCGGTGATACTAAATGAAATACCATCCATGGCAAACAATTTTTTATACTGCTTGATAATGGCATTTTTTGGTTCTGTAAGTATGGCGCGCAGTGTTTTTTCATCTAAAGGATTCATATAAGTAAGCACGGGAAGCCTTCCTATGATTTCAGGAATCAGTCCGAAATCTTTTAAATCCTTGGGTATGATATACTGTAAGATATTGTCTTGATCCAAATTCTCATCGGCTTTAGATGCACTATAACCCACAGCTTGCATGTTCAAGCGTTTTGTAATCGCGCGCTCTATGCCATCAAAAGCACCTCCTGCAATAAATAAGATATTCTCGGTGTTTACTTCAATAAACTTCTGATCCGGATGCTTTCTTCCCCCTTTTGGTGGTACGTTTACAACGGTACCCTCAAGTAACTTAAGTAAACCCTGTTGTACACCTTCCCCAGAGACATCCCTCGTAATTGAAGGGTTATCGCTTTTACGGGCAATCTTGTCAATTTCGTCGATAAATACAATACCACGTTCCGTTTTTTCAAGATTGTAGTCAGCTGCCTGAAGAAGTCGTGTTAAAATACTTTCGACATCCTCACCGACATAACCTGCCTCTGTGAGCACGGTGGCGTCTACAATGGCAAGTGGAACGTTCAACATTCTTGCAATGGTTTTGGCCATCAGGGTTTTACCTGTGCCTGTTTGTCCTACCATTACAATATTGCTTTTTTGAATCTCGATGTCGTCTTCTTTCGAGCTAGGCTGCAATAATCTTTTATAATGATTGTAGACCGCCACTGCCATAACTTTTTTAGTGCGCTCTTGACCAATTACGTAAGTGTCTAAAAACTCTTTTATCTCGAGGGGTTTTCTTAGAACCAACTCTGATGAAAGGTCATTGGTCTTCGTTTGTCGAGATTCCTCGGCAACGATACCATGGGCCTGCTCAATACAGCGATCACAAATGTGTGCATCTAAACCGGCAATCAATAGATTGGTTTCCGGCTTTTTTCTTCCACAAAAAGAGCATTCCAAATTTTCCTTTGCCATAACAATTATTGTCTTTGAATACTGCTAACTAACGCAGTATTTTTCTTTTTGGTCTATTCTCGATTATAAATAAGAAGTTATTCTTAGCTTGGTCGAAATTAATCTTTATCCCTTACCAAGATTTCATCGATCATACCATACTCTTTGGCCTTGTCTGCTTTCATCCAGAAGTCTCTATCGCTATCCTCGTTGACCTGTTCTATGCTCTGACCCGTATGGCGAGCGATTATTTCATAGAGCTCTTGCTTTAATTTTAAGATTTCACGAGCTGTAATCTCAATGTCGCTTGCTTGACCTTGTGCCCCGCCCATTGGCTGGTGGATCATAACACGAGAATGGGTGAGGCCGCTTCGCTTTCCTTGTGCTCCAGCACATAGCAATACAGCCCCCATTGAAGCTGCCATACCGGTACATATAGTTGCTACATCAGGTTTGATAAACTGCATAGTGTCGTAAATACCCAATCCTGCATAGACGCTGCCACCGGGCGAATTGATGTAAATTTGAATATCTTTTGAGGCATCGGTACTTTCTAAAAATAAAAGTTGTGCCTGTACAATATTCGCGACTTGGTCGTTGATGCCAGTGCCCAAAAAGATAATACGATCCATCATTAGCCTCGAAAAAACATCCATGGCTACCGCGTTCATTTGACGCTCCTCAATAATATTGGGGGTAAGGCTTACAGGGTATATGCTAGAAACTATTTTGTCATAGTATGTACTACTGATTCCTTGATCTTTTATTGCGTAATTTTTGAATTCTTTTCCGTAATCCATTACTTGTAGTTCGAATTTTTAGATAAAAAAGGCCGAAAATCATATTCTCGGCATCGTAAAGATAGGTATTCTTAATGAGAATTTAATTTCAAAAGGCCAATTTTGGCCTTTTGAAATTAGCTTGTTCGAAAAGATTCGCACGAGTAAGTGCGTCAATTTATTGAAGACGAAATATTTATCCGTAGACCTCCTTGACAAAATTATCGTAAGTGACTTCTTTTGTCTTTAAATTTGCCTTCTCCTTATAAAGGTTGAGTAGTTTTTGACTCATCAATTGTTCGGAAAGTCGCTTTACCTCATCTTGGTTTCCCAGAACACGGGCGGCTATGTTGTCCAATTCCTCTTCTTGGGGGTTTAGCTGGCCATATTGGGCCATTTGAGATTTAATAAATCCTTTTGCAAATTCCTTGAGTTCGTCAAACTGAATTTGAATGTCGTTATCCTTTATGATTTTACCTTCGATGAGTTGATACCGAAGTCCTTTTTCCGACTTTTCGTATTCGGCATTCGCTTGTTCTTGACTAAGAGGCTCCTCTCCGGTCATCTGTATCCATTTTGTCAAAAATTCGGTGGGTAAGTCGAATTTGGTATTTTCGATAAAATACTCTGTCACATCGTTCAAGAGCTTTTGGTCTGACTGCTGCTCGAATTGGTTTTCAGAGTCTTCTTTGATCTTGTCCTTAAGTCCTTTTTCGGAAGTCACAACATCTTTGCCGAACAATTTGTCGAACAATTCTTGGTTGAGTTCGGCAGGTTGTCTTTCGTTTATTTCTTCGATAGTGAAAGTTGTTTCAATGTCAATTGCTTTTGCTTTCTCACTAGCTATTCCCAAAGCACTTGAAAGTAGGTAGTCTTCTTTGAACATTCCCTTTGTATTAAGGGTGACGGTATCGCCCACTTTTTTACCGAGCAGACTGTCTAATACTTTTTTAGCTTCTATCTTGTCTAATTCAAGCGTGGTTTTATTGTCAATTTCTTCTTCCTCATTCTTGAAAGTACCACTTACTTCATCCGTTTTTTCAACTTCCGATTTAGATACAAGTTTGCCGTATTGTTTCTGAATTCGTTCGACCTGCTCGTTGATCATTTTATCGTCAGCAACGATTTTATATTGCGTTATGGGTTTCTTTGTTTCCAAGGGCACTTTGAAATCTGGTGCCAACCCCAATTCAAACTCAAAAGCAAAATCATCGCCGTCCCAATCAAAATTGTCTTGTTGTTTTGGCAACGGATTGCCAAGAACATCTAACTTTTCTTCTGTGAGGTATTTGTTGAGGTTGTCTTGAATGAGTTTATTCACTTCATCTACAAGTACTGCCTTGCCATATTGCTTTTTAATAAGCCCCATGGGAACTTGCCCTTTTCTGAAACCTGGAATATTGGCCTGCTTTTTATAGTCTTTAAGTATTTTTTCAACCTTGTCTTGATAGTCGTCCTTTGTTATTGCGACTTTGACTACGGCGTTTAATTCATCAATCTGCTCTTTCGTAATATTCATGCTATTTTCTTTTTACACATATTTTTACTTATTACAAAGCTAAAAGGGTTATGTGGACCGATATACCTCAACAATTTTCCGTGTAATTACGCGGAAAATTTGTCCTTTAATTTTTCCATCAACAAATAACGGGATGCAAAAATACCACATTTTATGAAGCCCGACAAGTTTTAAATTATTGTATTTAAGAAGTGTATCGGTCCTTTATTTATCCTCTTTTAACAACGAAAACAGAATAGATTGAAGAAATGACAAGAGCAGACTGAATAAAAGAGCCCACCAAATGGTAGTTACTTCAAATCCATCGATTAACGAGTCGGCCAACAAGATAATCAAGGCGTTGATTATCAATAGAAAAAGGCCAAAGGTGAGTATGGTGACAGGTAGGGTCAGAATAATCAAAACGGGTTTCACCAAAAAGTTCAAAAGGCTAAGTACTACAGCAACAATAATGGCTGTTGTGTACGAGTCAACACCTACCCCGGGTAAAATTTTCGACAACACTACAACTGCCATAGCGCTTAAAAGTATTCTTAAAATGAGTTTCATAAAGTCTTAGTTTGTTCTTTAAATATAATCATAAATGTTGGGTCTTACTTTTTTGATATTTGAGTCGACCTCTAGTTTAATCTTTAAGGAATAGAATGGATTTCTCAAAAAATTGTTTGGGATTTTCGGCATGCAGCCAATGCCCGGCATTTTCAATGGTTCCTAACTGGGCTTGAGGAAAATGTCTTTTTATTTCTGGAAGGTCATTTTCCACGACATATTCTGATTTCGACCCCCTAAGGAAAAGTGTGGGGCCGTCATAATGGTCAGCTGATCCAATGTTCTCCCCGATTTCCTCCATTTTTTTGGCCAGTACTTCCAGATTAAAACGGAACCCTAATTTTCCTTTGGAAGCCCAATGCAAGTTTTTTAAAAGAAACTGCCGCGTTCCAAAATCGGAAATATAACCTCCTAAGATTTTATCCGCTTCAGTTCTTGATTGTATTTGGTCAAAGTCAAGCTTTTTGAGACCATTGATGATGTCTTGGTGATGTGGCGGATAATATTTAGGTGCAATATCTGCCACAATAAGTTTTTTTGTCAAATGGGGGTAGGTGCAAGCAAATTGCATGGCGGTTTTTCCGCCCATGGAATGACCTAGGATTAGCACACTTTCAAGCTCCATTTCCATGACATAATCCTTGATGTCTTCGGCAAGAATATCATATTCAAAATTTTCCGAGTGAAAACTTTTTCCATGATTCCGTTGGTCTACCAGATGCACTTGTAGGCCATTTTCGGCATATTGTGACCCAAGGCTTTTCCAGTTGTCTCCCATTCCCAGAAAGCCGTGTAAAATTAAAAAGGGAGTGCCCTGACCTATAATTTTTGAATGTAATTGTGCCATTATCTCAATTTGTTAAGGTACATGTTCACGACGTTTTCAAGGCCTAGATATAAAGATTCGCAGATAAGTGCATGACCTATCGATACTTCCAGTAAATGGGGTATGTTGGCTTTAAAATAGTGTAGGTTGTCTAAGCTGAGATCATGACCCGCATTGATCCCCAATTCTAGGTCATGAGCCAATTTGGCAGCCGCGGTAAACGATTTGATGCCTTCTAGATTGCCAGTAGCATAAGAATCGGCATAGCTCTCCGTATAAAGTTCAATACGATCTGTGCCCGTTAGGGCTGCTCCTTCTACCATTTTTAGGTCGGGATCTACAAAAATTGAAGTTCTAATGCCGTTTTGCTTAAAAGTGGCTATGACTTCCTTAAGAAAGTCGCGGTTTGAAATCGTGTCCCATCCTGCGTTTGAGGTGACCGCATCGATGGCATCGGGCACCAAAGTAACTTGTGTTGGCCTGGTTTCAAGAACAAGGTCGATAAATTTTGGTATGGGGTTGCCTTCTATATTGAATTCGGTAGTTACGATGTTCTTTAATTCACGGGCATCTTGATATCGAATATGCCGTTCATCGGGTCTTGGGTGTATTGTTATTCCCTCCGCTCCAAAAGATTCGATATCGGAAGCCACCTTCAGAACATTGGGTACTTGACCACCACGAGAATTCCTAAGAGTCGCGATTTTGTTTATATTAACGCTTAACTTCGTCATAGAGAAAATGCTTTTTAACAATAGCAAAAATACAAATTAGGCATGCCTTTTGATATATTAAATTAGTATTTTGCGTTATATTTAAAGCTATGCACATTCAAACCCACATAATTACGGACATTCCGGTTTTTGAGATCAATGATTCTCTTGAAAATGTTATTCGATTTTTTAATGAGAATTCATTGTCGCATGCTTCTATTGCCGAGAAAGGGGAGTTCTTAGGAGTGTTGAGCAAGAATGATCTAGATACCTTCGAAGAGGATAAGAAGATTGAAGACCATAAGTACAATCTAGAAACTTTTTTTGTGCGCAACGAAAGTAATTGGCTCGATGTTATTGAGACTTTTGCTAGAAATGAGGCAAACCTTTTGGCTGTTTTAGATGATCAGAATAAAATTATTGGTCATTATGAGCTTAGTGATATCGTGGGGGCTTTTATAGATACTCCATTTTTTACGGAGCCCGGCGGAATTTTGGTCGTGGCAAAGGGTGCCAATGACTATTCGTTCAGCGAGGTTGCCCAAATTGTTGAGAGCAACAGTACAAAGATCATTGGTGCTTTTATTACCGATATACGTAATGATGTAGTTCAGATAACCATTAAAATTGGGACCTCAAATCTTAATAAAGTTGTTCAGACATTTAGACGTTATAATTATAATATTCTTTTGGGGAACAACGACGACCAATTTCTTGAAGATTTGAAGCAGCGGTCTGACTATTTAGATAAATATCTTAACGTATAGAATACATGAAGGTTGCTGTCTACGGTCAAACGTATTATGATAACTCGGTAGATTATGTAATGCAGTTACTCGAAGAACTTCATAAAGTAGCTGCAGAGGTTTTTATTGAACACGATTTCTACAATCTTTTATGTGAACGGAAAGAAATTGAAGGCTATGGTACTTTTACCGATACTGAAGGCCTTGATGCATCTTTTGATATGTTCGTCAGTTTTGGTGGAGACGGCACGATGTTGAGAGCGACTACATATGTTGGTAAATTGGGGATACCGATGGTAGGGGTGAACACTGGGAGGCTTGGTTTTTTATCTACATTTAAAAAGGAGGATGTAAAAAAGGTCGTAGATGAATTCGTTAACGGCGACTATCATATAGTAGAGCGCAGTTTGGTGGAGGTGGTTTCTCCCGACCCAATTTCCGAATTTGGTATGTTGAACTTTGCTTTGAATGAAATAACGGTAAGTAGAAAAGATACTACATCGATGATTTCCGTTGAAACCTATCTTAATGACGAGTATTTGACTAATTATTGGGCGGACGGACTCATTATTTCTACGCCCACCGGATCAACAGGCTATTCACTAAGTTGCGGTGGTCCCGTAATCGAACCCACTGCTAAATCATTGGTATTGACTCCCATTGCCCCGCATAATTTGAATGCAAGGCCTCTGGTAGTTTCCGATGACACCACTATTCGATTAAAAGTTTCGGGAAGGGAAGAGAACCACCTGTTGTCATTGGACTCTAGAATCGCTTCCCTGGAAAACGGAAGGGAAATAGTGGTGAAAAAGGCCGATTTTTCGGTAAGAATGATAGAATATACCTCAGAAAGCTTCTTGAAAACGCTTCGAAACAAATTGCTATGGGGGCAAGACAGGCGCAATTGAAGCTTATCGAAACAATAAAAAAAGCTAAAAGCTGTTTATCAAAATGAGAACAGGAATATAACAATGAAATAGGCCAAACGGCTGAAATTGCTATATTTGCAAACTTTTAGAATCTATGGGAAGATGTATCATCGCCATTCTTGTTTTTAGCTGCTTTACGATAAATGCACAAACCTACGAAATAGGAATGTTTGCAGGAGGAGCCAATAATATAGGTGATGTTGGCAGAACGAATTTTATTTTACCATCCGATTTGGCTTTTGGAGGCCTTTTTAAATGGAATAAAAGTAAGCGCTATTCGTGGCGGGGCAGTATAATTTACGGGAAATTCAGAGCTGACGATTCTAAGTCAAGCATGTCATCGAGAAAACAAAGGGGCTATGCCATGGAGAATTCTATTTTAGAAATGTCAGCTGGTATCGAGTTTAATTTTGTGGAATATAATTTGCATAAATTAGGACCCGCATTTACACCTTATTTATATACCGGAGTGACCTATTTTAGATATGATTACAATTATTTCGACGCAGGTGTCTTTCGTAACCTGAATCAACGTGATGGTTCTTTTGCTATTCCGATGACAGTGGGTGCAAAAATGCGGCTAAACCAATTTTTGATATTGGGTGCCGAAATAGGGGCGAGGTATACATTTACTGATAATTTAGATGCAAGCAATCCTGAGGAGTCTAATGTTAATGATCAATTGGATGTAGCCTTCGGGAATATTTTTAGTGACGATTGGTACGTCTTTTCAGGAGTAACGTTGACCTATACTTTTGGTAGGAAACCTTGTTCCGATTGTTTCGAATAATGCGCATGGACACGATAGAGGATATAATGAATAAAAATTTACCGAGACACCTTGCCATTATTATGGATGGTAACGGTAGGTGGGCCAAACAACGGGGAAAACTTAGGGTTTTTGGTCATGAAAACGGGGTGCATACCGTACGTAATACAGTAGAGAATTGTGTGAAAATGGGACTTGAGTATTTAACACTTTATACATTTTCTACTGAGAATTGGAAACGGCCAAAGCTCGAAGTAGACACTTTAATGAAGCTATTGGTTTCATCATTAAAAAAGGAACTCCAGACTTTTAACGATAACAATGTGAGGCTCAATACGATAGGTGATATATCCTACTTGCCCAAAAAAGCGTATAAAGAATTACAGGAAGTCATGCAAAAGACTTGTAAAAATACTGGAATGACCCTGACATTGGCTTTGAATTATGGTGCCAGAGAGGAGCTAAAACAAGCTGTTAGGGAGATAAGTATCAAAGTTAAAAATAATATAATTTCTCCCGAAAATATTGATGAAACCATTATTAATACTCATCTTTACACGCACGATTTGCCTGATGTAGATTTGCTTATACGAACCAGTGGTGAGCATCGAATCAGCAATTTTTTATTGTGGCAGATAGCATATGCAGAATTATATTTCATAGATGTGTTTTGGCCCGATTTTAAAGAGCAGCATTTAGTAGAGGCCATTAAAAATTACCAGAACAGAGAACGAAGATTTGGAAAAACCAGCGAACAACTCAAATAGCGGCATGAAAATGTCCTTGTCACTAGGACTTTTATTTACCTTACTACTAACTTTTACGACTACTACCATAACTGCGCAGGAGGCTTCCTATGACGACGGTAAGAAGTATATCTTAGGTGGGTTGGAAGTTACCGGTCTTCAGAGCTACAACGAACAGACCGTAAAGACCTATACAGGGCTTCGTGAAGGTCAACCGATTACCATACCCGGGGATGAGATTAGTGAAATTATCAAAAAGTTATGGGGGCTGGAACTTTTTACCTCGATTGACTTTTACTATCATGTCGAAGATGATAAGGTCTTTTTAGAACTTAGAATTTTTGAACGCCCCACACTTTCAAAAGTTACTTTAAACGGAGTGAAAAAAGGCAAGGTTGATGGTATTCTAGAAGACACCGACCTAAAAAAGGGTAAGAAGATAACGGAAAGTCTTATAGCCAATACCAAAAACTACCTACAGAACAAATACAAAAAACAAGGTTTTTTAAACACCAAGGTCAATATCGCGACAGCTAAAGATACTACAGGTACCAATACGCAGAGCATGGTCGTAAATGTTGATAAGGGCGATAAGGTCAAGATCAAGCACATTGTTTTTGAAGGCAATGAAAAATTGTCCAACAAAAAGTTGGCGAAGGCCTTAAAAAAGACTAAAAAGAAGCGGTTTTATCGTTTTTGGAAAAAATCCAAATATATCGAAGACGATTATGAAAATGACTTGGCGCTTTTAATCGATAAATATGCCGAGAACGGATACCGTGATGCGCGTGTCATTTCCGATACGATAATTGAGGTTGATGAAAACAATATTGATCTAAAGATCGCGGTCGAAGAAGGGAACAAATATTACTTCGGTGATATAGATTTTGTAGGTAACACAGTTTATAATGATCGACAATTAAGTAGGGTGCTGGGCATCAAAAAGGGAGATACCTACAATGGGGTATTGATGCGTAAGCGGATCGCTGATGAGAAACCCGATGCAGAAGATTTGACCAATTTATATCAGAACAATGGTTATCTTTTCTCGAGTATTAACCCAATTGAGATTTCCGCCGAGAACGACACCATAAACTTTGAGATACGCATTATAGAGGGTAAGGAAACCTTTTTGGATCATATCACGGTGCATGGTAACGATAAAACGAATGACCATGTGATTTTTAGGGAATTGCGAACGCGGCCCGGTCAACGATACGATAAATCGAACATTATTCGCAGTATTCGTGAATTAGGGCAGTTAGGCTTTTTTGATGCGGAACAGATAGTACCCGATGTTCAAAATCCCGACCCTAATGCGGGTACAGTAGATATTGCCTATAACTTGGTAGAATCGGGTTCTAGTCAAATTGAATTGCAGGGTGGTTATGGTGGCGGTGGCTTTATTGGTACGTTGGGGCTGTCCTTTAGTAACTTTTCTATGCAGAATTTGTTCAAGGGGGAAGCATATAAGCCTGTACCCATGGGCGATGGTCAGAGTTTTGCCTTGCGTCTTCAAGCTAGCCGATCTTTTAGGGTCTACAGCCTGAACTTTTCGGAACCATGGTTGGGTGGTAAAAAACCAGTTCGGTTTAATTTGTCCTTGTCTAGAACGCAGCAATTCGGTACCTCGTATTCGAATACTGGTAGAATTGAAGTCGATAAAGATCGTGGTTTTTCCATTACGGGTGTATCGCTAGGTCTGGCCAAAAAGGTGCTATGGCCTGATGATTATTTTGTTGTTCAACATGCCTTGGGCTATCAATTGTACGAGTTTAATAATTATTATACAGGCCTATTTAATTTCGGAAACGGAGCTTCCAATGCATTGACTTATACATTTGGTATCTCAAGAAACTCTCAATTGGGGGGGCGTATTTTTCCTAGGGGAGGTTCGAATTTTGAGATTACTGCTAAATTGACACCACCGTATTCACTTTTTAGCAATAAAGATTATGAGGCGTTGCGTGACCGTAGTGAAGAATTGACGCCTATCGTATTTGCCCAAGGTAATGCAGATACTGATGAAAGAAGAGAACTTGAAGCGGTCGATGGCGAACGCTTTAAATGGTTGGAATATTATAAAATCAAGTTTAAAGGCGATTGGTATACAACTTTGGTAGGTGACTTGGTGTTAAGAAGTAATACAGAATTCGGTTTTCTAGGTAACTATAATAACGATGTAGGCGATGTGCCTTTTGAGCGCTTTTTCGTAGGAGGCGATGGTTTAGGTAACTTTACGTTAGATGGAAGGGATGTAGTGCAGTTGAGGGGTTACGAAAACCAATCTTTGACCCCTGTCGATCCCTTGACCGGACGGCAAGAAGGAGGTCTAGTGTATAATAAATTTTCATTAGAATTAAGATATCCATTGACTTTGAAGCCCTCCGCTTCTATTTATGGTCTAGCTTTTTTAGAAGGTGGTAATGCGTTCAACAATTTTCAGGACTTTAATCCGTTTCAAATAAAACGATCGGCTGGAGTGGGGCTCCGTATTTTTATGCCTGCTTTTGGACTTCTCGGTATTGACTTTGGCTATGGCTTTGATCCAGATGCCACGGGAACACCGGGTCCTAGTGGATGGCAAACACACTTCATTATTGGCCAGCAGTTTTAATTTAGGAGTCGTGTGATGAGCTAATCGGTTCATTTTAAATTATTTATTAATTTTGGCACGATATTTTCTTTAGATAAAACGAATAGTAAAATGAAGTCAAAAGTAAAAGTTCTTGTCATTCTGACTGCAGTGGTATTTGCTGCAAATGTTCACGCGCAACGTGGTGTTCGGATCGGCTATGTCGATATGGAATATATCCTTGAAAATGTTGAAGAATATAGAGATGCCGGTGAGCAGTTGGAAGTCAAGGTGCAGAAGTGGAAGGTAGAGATTGAGCAGAAACAGAGTGCCGTAGCCCAAATGAAGAAAGATTTGATGGCGGAGAAAGTGCTTTTGACCGACGAATTGATCAGCGAGCGAGAAGAGGAAATTGAAATAATGGAAAAGGAAATGTTGGAATACCAACAAGACCGTTTCGGTCCGCAAGGAGATTTGGTGTTGCAAAAACGTCGGTTGATCCAGCCGATTCAAGATCAGGTTTTCAATGAAGTGCAAAAAATCGGCGCTAATAAAAAATATGATTTTATTTTTGATAAATCTGCGGATGTTGTAATGTTGTACTCTGAAAAAAGACACGATATAAGTGATTTGATTCTCAGGGGTATTGCAAGAACGAGAAAAGTAAGCCAACCGAGGCAAAAAGCTGACACCAGAAGTCGTTTGGATGATTTTGAGGAAGAGCCCGATGAAGATGTAATAAGCGATGCGCTCAAAGAACGCCAGGAAAAGGCGGAGCAAGCTGCGGAAGAACGGGTTAAATCGGCAGACGAGAAAAGAGCCGAACAGTTAAAGCTTAGGGAAGAACGTAAAAAAGCATATGAAGCCCGTAGGGCAAAACTCTTGGAGGAACGGGAAGCCAAAAGAAAAGAGAAGCTGGAAGAACGTAATGCAAATACGGATGATGGGGAGAACGAAGACGAAAATTAAATAAAAAGAGAAGCTGTAGGTTGAACAGCAATTGAATATTGATAGAAAGAATTAATTTAGATTAACCAAAACGAGAATACATCAACCAAAAATTAACACTAAAATTTTTTTAACTAAAAATCATGAAGAAAGTAAAGAAAATAGCCGTTGCCTTAGTATTATTTGTAGCCGCTACTAGTTTTGTAAACGCACAAAGCAAAATTGCACATATCGATGTGACAAAATTATTGTCGGCAATGCCGGAGATGAAGTCGGCCGAAACCGAGCTTAAGAAGTTGCAAGAAACTTATGGTGCCGATATCGAGAGTTCTATGACCGAATTGCGTAACAAGGTAACACTATATCAGAACGAAGCTCCTTCTAAAACTCCAGAGGAGAATGAAAAAAGAGCTCAAGAGCTTCAGGGTTTCGAAAAGAGTATTGGAGAGGCAGAGCAGGCAGCTCGTCAAGAGCTACAGAAAAAGCAAGGTGAATTGTTCGCTCCTATCTCGGAAAAGGCAAAAGCGGCCATCGAAAAGGTTGCTACAGCACAAGGGTACGACTACGTTGTTGATGCACAACCGGGTAGTGGTTTGATCGTTGCCAATGGGAAAGATCTTTTACCTGATGTAAAAAAGGAACTGGGGCTTTAATTAAGTTCTGGTATAAAGGATAACAACCGTTCAATGTATTGGGCGGTTTTTTTATACCATGAAATTAAGTTTTTTGGGTAGTGTCAAAGAGTGAAGAGGTTTTGTTTATAGAAAGATAGGTGTCGTCTGAAGTGCGATAGTGGTTAAAATAGATAAGGTTTGACAAACCAACCGAAATTGGGTATTAGACAAATCTCTTTTTGATATTTTTCCAACGTAGTTGCCGAATGAACTTACCCTGTTCTTTTGAAATTAAATAGGGTTTTTTTGCCTTTTCCGCAAGAAAATAACCTTCCATGTTATCTAGAAAGGCATGTCCCTTTTTCTGTTTCCACGCCATTTTTAAAGAGGCTATCAAAGTAATAATAAACCCATAACGCATTCGGTACATGGCTTCTCCTTGCAACAATTTTGCTTTTTTATTATAGGCCGCACCAGTTGGCCGCAAGTGCTTAACTTTTAGAGTAGTGTCAGTAAAAATATCAAACCCATGATATTGCGCCAATAATTCATCGACAGTATCCCATCCCATGGCATTTCTAAGTCCGCCAATGGCTTCAAAACAATTTTTCGAATACGCCTTGAACGCGCCACGCACATGATTTTTATTCATAGGGTGGTTCAGCTGCCACGTTCCATTCGAATCTTTTTCGTAAATAAATCCACCCGCTATGCCTACTTCAGGATGCCCCTTAAAGATATAGGCGATACGCTCAAAATAATAGTCGGGCAAAATGATGTCAGCATCCATTTTAACCAAAAAATCATAGTTTTTGTCCAATAGTTCCAAACCTTTGCCAAAGGCGGTGACGACCTTGCTTCCAGGCATATGTACTTCTGAAGAAGTGGTGTTAAGTTTCTGAATAATAGGGCTTAGTCCCATAAATTGATTGATGATGACTTCCGTGGTATCTGTAGAATTGTCGTTCACCACAACAACCTTTTTAGGTTGTAAGGTCTGTCGCAATACAGAATTAAGGGTATCTGCCAAAAAGACCTCTTCGTCATGTGCCGGAATGATTATATAGTAATCCATATCATTCAAATGTGAAATCGTAAATAGGAAATCAGAGTTCTTTATTCATCCTTTTTTCGTGTGGCGTAAACAATATAATACCTCGGCGTAAAACTACGTAGTAATGGGCGGAGTCCTAGTTTTTTAACCGGGTTGGTCCATTTTGCCCGGTCTTTTATGACCCATCCCGATTTCTCTAAAAGCCAATCGAATTGCCAATCTTCAAACTCATGGTAATGACGATCCCAAGGGTCGGTCTTACTCCTGTACGCGGGTGAAAACCATAACTTCAACGGAATGCTCGCTACCAACTTATCCGCGTTTATTTCCCGCAACACATTAAAAGGAGCCAAAAGGTGTTCGAAAATCTCAAAAGCGGTAACAACTTGTGCTTTGGTTTGGGTCACGGACGAAAAATCAACATCTAAATCTTCCCCTTTAGTGTTTTTTACATTGTAGCCCTGTTCTTTCATTATTTTGGAAAAGGGATTCTCAACGCCTAGATCAAGAATGGGCTCATCTTTGGAAATGTGTTTTTGAAGAAAAGCTAAGGTGTGTTGAAACCGTTTGCTTGGAAATGTATTCTCGTACATATTTCTTAATATCTATAAACCATCGCATTGACGTTCATTCCTGCGCCAACACTGGCAAAGATAATAACATCTCCTTTTTTGAAGCTTTGATTTTTAAGTTTTCCGTTTTTTACCATGTCGAAGAGGGTGGGGATGGTGGCTACCGAACTATTTCCCAATTTTTCGATGCTCATTGGCATGATGTCTGCAGGCACTTTAAGTGCATATAATTTATAGAAACGTTTGACAATCGCTTCATCCATTTTTTCATTGGCCTGATGAATTATGATTTTTTTTACATCTCCGATCGAAATACCACTAGAGTCTAGGCAATCTTTCATTCCTTGCGGTACATGTGTCAGTGCAAATTCATAGATTTTTCGGCCGTACATTTTTATATAACTGGTATCCTTTTGGGAAGTTTTGTCATACGATGGTCCAAAAAACAGATAATTCGCTTCTCCATTGGCGTAGGTGGCAGAATTATGGGCTAAAATTGAGCCGCCTTCATCGGATTTCGCGATTATCGCCGCACCCGCTCCATCGGAATAAATCATGGAGTCTCGGTCATTGGGGTCAACGACCCTCGATAGCGTTTCTGCACCTATAACCAGACACTTTTGTGCTATACCACTTTTGATAAATGCGTTTGCCTGTATCACACCCTCGATCCAACCCGGGCAACCGAATAATATATCGTAGGCAACGCATTTTGGATTTTTTATTTCAAGATGATGCTTTACCCGTGTCGCCAAAGTAGGCACGGTATCCGCTTGGGATTTTCCAAAGGGCACATCGCCAAAATTGTGGGCAAAAATGATGTAATCTAATTGCTCTTTGTCGATATTGGCATCGGAAATCGCTTTTTCGGCGGCGTAAAAGGCGAGGTCGGAAGTATTCTGATGGTCTTTTGCGTATCTTCTTTCTCCGATTCCCGTTATCGATTTAAATTTCTTTATAATCACCGCATTGGATTGCGGAAAGGAGGAGCCGTCGGCAGTAAAAAATTCGTGTTCGGCGAAGTCATTGTTTTCTATAACTTGGGAAGGAACGTAACAACCTGTTCCTATTATACCAATATTCATGGTGCTTATGTTTTGTATCATACAAGATACGGCAACACTCTGTCAATATGGTTGCTGTGTTTCAGGTAATATGATGTTCACAGGAATGTGGAAGGTGTATAATTTCTTACTTGAGAACCCTTCACAATTACAGACAGCCCGAAGACAGTATACTATTTCTACTTTTTAGACCTCCACATATGCTTCTATGGGTGCACAAGTACAAATTAAATTACGGTCTCCATAGGCATCATCGACGCGGCGCACTGACGGCCAGAATTTGTTTTCAGATACATAGGGTAACGGAAAGGCAGCCTTTTGTCTCGAATAAGGAAAACTCCACTCATCGTTGGTAAGCATGGCCAATGTGTGCGGAGCATTTTTCAAAACGTTGTTCGGTTCATCGATCGAAGCTGTATCGATTTCTTCGCGTATCGATAGCATCGCATCACAGAAACGGTCTAGTTCGGCCAGACTTTCGCTTTCCGTAGGTTCTATCATAAGCGTGCCTGCTACGGGAAAGGATACCGTAGGAGCGTGAAAACCATAGTCCATCAATCGTTTTGCAATATCCGACACTTCGATACCGTTCTTCTTGAACGGTCTGCAGTCGATGATCATTTCGTGTGCGGCACGACCTTGTTCACCAGTATAGAGTACATCGAATTTACCGCTTAACCGATGCTTAATATAGTTGGCATTTAGAATGGCAACTTTAGTAGATTGGGTTAGTCCGCTTTCACCTAACATCTTAATATATCCATAGGAAATTAGGCAAACCAAAGCACTACCCCATGGAGCGGCAGAAATTGCCGAAATTGCCTTTTTGCCTCCGGTGGTAATCACAGGGTTGCCTGGCAAAAATGGAGCCAATTGCTTGGCCACGCAAATGGGCCCGACACCCGGGCCTCCACCACCGTGCGGAATGGCAAAGGTTTTATGAAGGTTCAAGTGGCAGACATCGGCCCCTATCGTAGCAGGGTTTGTAAGCCCGACCTGGGCGTTCATATTCGCACCATCCATATATACCTGGCCTCCATTGTCATGAATGAGTTGTGTAACTTCTTTTATGGAAGATTCGAAAACCCCGTGTGTAGACGGATAAGTCACCATTAGGGCGGCGAGATTATCTTTATGGAGCAATGCTTTTTCCTTTAAATCGGTAACGTCAATATTGCCTTTTTCATCTGTTTTCGTTACTACGACCTTCATGCCGGCCATAACCGCCGAAGCAGGATTGGTACCATGGGCCGATGCGGGAATGATACAGATGTTCCGATGCCCTTCGTTTCTTGATTCATGGTAGGCTCGAATCGTCATTAAACCTGCATATTCTCCTTGTGCCCCTGAATTTGGCTGCAACGATGTCGCAGCAAATCCTGTTATAGCGGTCAAATCATTTTCTAACGCCTTTAGCATGGTCTGATACCCTTCGGCTTGATCTATGGGCGCAAAAGGGTGTATATTGGCCCAATGGGGCATACTCAACGGTAACATTTCTGAAGCCGCATTTAATTTCATGGTACAAGATCCAAGCGAGATCATCGAATGATTTAAGGCCAAGTCTTTTCGCTCCAATTTTTTGACATAGCGCATAAATTCAGTCTCTGAATGATAGGAGTTAAAAACCTCGTTCTCCAAATAGGGAGATAGACGTAGTATAGGGCCCGAAATGACAGATTCGGTAAGTAAGTGGCCTATCTGTAAGGATTCTTTGCTCGAAGCTTCGGAAAAAACGGTGACAATTTGTTCAAGGTCTTTCAGTGAGGTCGCTTCGTTAACGGAAATTGAAATCGTTTCCCCATCCACATAAAGGAAATTTACCTGATGTTTTTCGGCAATAGGCCGTATGACACCTGTATCCGCCTTTACGAGGATGGTGTCAAAATACACGTTGTTAACTTGCTCGAAACCCAATTGCTTCAAGTTGTGCGCAAGGGTAATGGCTGTTGTATGGACTTTTTTTGCAATGTACCGTAACCCTTTTGGACCATGGTAGACGGCATACATTCCTGCCATGACCGCCAATAGCACTTGGGCCGTGCAAATATTCGATGTTGCTTTGTCTCGCTTAATATGTTGTTCACGGGTCTGAAGTGCCATTCGTAGGGCGGGATTTCCATCCGTATCTTTGGTCAAGCCAATAATTCTACCAGGAATATTTCTTTTGTAGTCTTCTTTTGTGGCAAAAAATGCGGCGTGAGGCCCCCCGTATCCTAGAGGAATACCGAAACGCTGGGTGGTGCCAACAACGACATCTACCCCAAATTCACCGGGAGGAGTCAGCAATACCAAGCTTAAAATATCAGCTGAAACGGCGACTTTTATGTCATTCTCTTTCGCTCTGGCAACGAAATGGGTGTAGTCATATACTTCGCCATATTTCCCTGGGTATTGTAGTAAAGCCCCATAGTAATCAGATGTAAAACTGAATTCATTATGGTTGCCAATTACAAGCTCAATACCCAAAGGCACTGATCGTGTTTGTAAAAGCGATAGGGTCTGGGGCAATACTTCCTCCGACACAAAAAAATTAACCACATCATCCTTTTTTTGTTGTCTGGTGCGTAGATCGAATAGCATGGTCATGGCTTCAGCGGCCGCCGTACTTTCGTCCAATAGCGAGGCATTGGCAAGCTCCATTGCCGTAAGATCACATATCATGGTCTGAAAATTCAACAAAGCCTCAAGGCGGCCTTGCGCTATTTCAGCTTGGTACGGTGTATAAGCGGTATACCAACCTGGGTTTTCAAGAATATTTCTTTTTATCGCCGATGGGGTTAAGCACTCATGGTAGCCTAAACCTATATAGGAACGAAAAATTTTGTTTTTTAGGGATAACTCTTGAATATGGGCCAGAAATTTATGCTCGCTCATGGCATCCGACAGACCGAGTGACGCTTTTAGCCGTATATCATCCGGAAGCGTCTCATTGATGAGTTGTTCCAAATTATCGACACCAATGGTCGCTAACATATGTTGAAGGTCTTCTTCCTTGATGCCGATATGGCGCTTTGCAAACACGTCCGTCCTCATAAATAATGCTGTTGTCTTAAAATAAACGTGCACAAAATTAGTTATTAATTCTCGTAAAATAGATACCTTGGAAAGGTCTATTGGATAAAGTTTTTAACCAAAACGGAAGGTTATAAACACTCCACGTCCTTTATTTGATGAAGAAACTAAGATATTTTTTTGATTTTTACATAGACGCCAGTATACATGTCGCTTTGGCGGTTTATTCGCTCCTCTGGGTTTCTACCTACTTTTTGAATATCGAGGTTGAACATTATTTGTTCGGCTTCGTCTTTTGTGCTACCATTGCCTGTTACAATTTTATGAAATATGGTGTCGAAGTCGACAAGTATAAATTATTGTCCAACCGCTATCATAAGAACATTCAAATTTTCAGTTTGGTTTGTTTGGGTATTGCTTTTTATCTCGCCTTCTTTCTACATTTTGACGTTTTACTTGTTTTGGGTGTTCTTTCACTTTTGATCGCGCTTTACGCGCTTCCTGTTTTGCCGGGAACCAAAAACTTAAGAAGTTTTGGTGGTTTTAAAATTTTTCCTGTAGCTTTGGTTTGGGCCGGTACTACAGTGCTTTTGCCAGTATTGCAAGCTAATGGAAGTATTTCTTGGGATGTGATTGTAGAAGTGATACAACGATTTATTTTGGTTTTAATACTAATTGTACCCTTCGAAATCAGGGATTTAAAATTCGATGCGCCCGAATTACATACGTTACCTCAACGTTATGGTGTGGCTAGAACCAAAATTTTTGGAGCCTTCGCTACGGTGCCTTTTTTCTTTTTGACGCTCTTAAAAGACGACCTTAGCCAACTTGAAGTTATAAGTAGAGGTGTTCTATTTTTGGTTTTGGGGAGTATGATGTTTATTACAAAAAGAAATCAATCTAAGTATTTTGCATCGTTCTGGGTAGAAGGAGTCCCGATTTTTTGGGCCATTCTGGTATTGAGTCTATCAACAGTGCTTTAAACTTTATCGTCAAGTTCACGTTTCATTTTAAGCTTTTCACCTTCGGAAAGACTGTACAAATTCGCTTTTTCACAGAGCGAAGTCAGCTGCGTATTTTTTTTTGAAAATACCGAACACGTTTTACATATTAACAGGTGAAACTTTAGCTGGATTTTCTCTTTAAGGCTTGCTTCTTTATACTGCATTTTATTGCAGATCACTGCGGCTTTTTCGCAAGATATCATAGTTTAAACCAATTTTGATTAAGGCACCCCATCAGGGCAGCCCTTGCCCTGTGGATCATCACCCAAAGATTAGACGGGTTAATACCGAGTTCATTACAAATATCTTCAGTGCTCATACCTTGTATGGTCTTCATGGTAAAAACCAAGGATTGTTTCTTTGGTAATTTAGATATGCAGACGTGTATGGCCTCTCCTAATTCTTCGTTTTCAATGGCATTGTTTTCAAAAGTACTAAAGGGATCGGCTACCTGTTCTTCGAGCCAATCACCTTCTGCGTCAGAATGGGTGCTATACCCCATTCGTACTTCAGCTCTGCCTTTTTTTGAATTGATTTTTCGATAGTAATCGATGACCTTACGCTTTAAAATGGCTATGAGCCAAGTGCGTTCGGCGGCATCGCCTTTATAGTTTTTGGCAGATTTCAATCCGGCAAAAAAAGTTTCCTGCACCAGGTCTTTCGCGATCTCTACGTCGTTGACCCTTGCTATTGCATAATTAAAGAGGTAGTCTGCGTACAAGTCTACCCAAGTATCCGGTTTTAGCTGATGCACTGTCATGCTATTTTTTGGTAGTATCAAAAGTAGGTGAATTTTAGTTAAACTTCGTTTTCGATTAGTGAAAAAAGCCTTGGTACATACATTTCACTTTATTTGAATTGGTTTTATTGTATTGATTGTAAAGGAATTATGACGAAATAGTACCATCACCATTAGGTTTCTTAATGTCTTTACAAATGTCTATTTTTGACAGTAAAGAAAATATTATGAGGTCTATTTTTATCCTTGGGTTGGTTTTGCTATTAAGTTCTTGTCAGCCTCAAAGTAAGTCAAAACCTATCACAGAATTCTCACAAAAGGATTTGGAAAGCGGGATTTTACTAGATGTGCGTACGCCTGAAGAATTTGCGGCGGGACATTTAGAAAGTGCCGTCAACATCAACTGGTTCGATGCCGACTTCAAAAATCAGGTCGAGGCGTTGGACAAGCAAAAAACTATCTATGTGTACTGCAAAAAGGGAGGTCGAAGTGCAAAGGCGGCCCATGTTTTAGATTCTTTGGGCTATAAACATGTGATAGACCTTATTGGCGGTTATGATGCGCTGCCGAAAAAATGAATTTTTTTTGGTGTTAGGCACCATGTAGATTAGAGCAATTTAAGCGCTACTTCTTTCCAATTATTAACGCGTTCGAAACCATTTGAGTTTATGTTATGCGGTGAAGTGAACAAAAGAGATCTTCCATCAAAATTTTCTAGATTGTAACTTCTATCGTCGATTAAAATATCACCTTTGAGAATATGCTTGTGGCCGCATAAAATACGGTTCTGCCATGGTACAAAGGAAAAATGTTCATCGAGCCATTCCGATTTTTCAATTAATGAATTGGGGAATTGCATGGCTGCAGAAGCGATGAACAACTCATATTTTTTGGAAAGTTCCTTCAAAACCTCTTGGCTGTCGACTATGGGTTCAAGGTCGCGAAAAAAACCGATGTTAGTTGCATGTTGACGAACACTATCTTGACGATCGATCGGGACATTCTGCCAAACTTCACTCCCCATGCAGACTTCATGCGTTAGGCATTCTTGGTAGTCGCGGTTGTAAATTTCAATGTGAGCGCCGTAAGTGTCGGCCATCACTTCGTCCATGTCAACGAATAAGGTCATAAATATTGATTTTGTGCGAAGTACGTAAAAAAGAATATATGTATGAAATGCTTTTTACGGAATTAAAGATTTGATAATTAGTTCAAGCGGCTAAAAATATTACGGTAATGTGACTTCTTTAATTTTATCACCTTACAAGCCTTACGGTTATATTTTGATTCTACCCAACCTTCTTGATGAGCCCTGCCCGTTCTAGAAGGGGTTCTATTTTAGGTTCGGAGCCCCTAAAACGCTTGTACAGTTCCATGGGATTTTCGGTACCGCCTTTCGAGAGCACATTATCCTTGAATTTTGCGGCAACTTCTCGGTTGAATATTCCTTGCTCCTTAAAATAGGCAAAAGCATCTGCGTCTAAAACTTCGGCCCACTTGTAACTGTAATAACCTGAGGCATAGCCTCCTTGGAAAATATGGGCGAAGGCTGTGCTCATACAGGTTTCCTTGGTTTTGGGGTATAGGTTGGTACCATCAAAAGCCTTTTCCTCATAGGCCTTTACATCGGTGATATGCGATGGGTCGGTGCCGTGCCATGCCATATCCAATAGGCCGAAACTCAGTTGGCGTAAGGTTTGCATACCCTCTTGGAATGTGGCCGATTCCTTTATTTTTTTTACCAGATTCATTGGAATTAAATCACCGGTTTCGTAATGGGTTGCAAAGAGTTCCAAGGCTTCTTTTTCGTAACACCAGTTCTCTAAAACTTGGCTGGGAAGTTCAACAAAATCCCAGTATACCGAAGTTCCGGAAAGCCCAGGGTAGACTGTATTGGCTAGCATACCATGAAGCCCGTGCCCAAATTCATGAAATAAAGTGGTTACCTCATTGAAAGTCAATAACGAAGGTTTGCTTTCGGTGGGCTTGGTAAAGTTGCAAACGTTCGAAATATGGGGGCGCACATTTTTACCGTTGCGTTTATATTGTGATTTGAAGGATGTCATCCAAGCGCCACCCCGCTTTCCTTCCCTCGGATGGAAATCGGCATAGAACAAAGAAACCAGATTTTTGTCCTCGTCATAAATACGATATGTCTTAACGTCTTTGTGATAGGTGTCAATATCAAAAACTTCTTCAAATTGGAGTCCGAATAATTTTTCGGCTACTTTGAACACTCCGCCAATTACGTTTTCCAATTTAAAATAGGGCTTCAATTTTTCATCGTCAAGGTCGAACAATTTCTGCTTCAGTTTTTCTGAATAATAGGCGCCGTCCCATTTTTCTAAGCGGTCGATGGCGTCCAGCTCTTTCGCAAAATCCTCTAATTGTTTGAATTCTTTTTCGGCGGCCGGTTTTGCCTTTTCTAAAAGTTCATTTAAAAAAGCATGGACTTTTTCCGGAGTTTCGGCCATGCGTTCCTCCAAAACAAAATGTGCATGGGTCTTATATCCCAAAAGATTGGCCCTTTCGTAACGAAGGTTGGCGATTTTTAAAACGTTTTCCTGATTGTCCAAGGCATCGTTATGAAAGCCTTTGCTTCCAAAAGCCATAGAAAGATTTCTGCGCAACGTCCGGTTTTTGGCATATTTCATAAAAGGAATATAACTCGGGTAATCCAAAGTTATCAACCAACCCTCCTTATTTTTTGATTTAGCCAATTGGGCGGCTGCTTCTTTTTCTCCTTCGGGCAAACCTTCCAAATCTTTTTCATCGGTAAGATGCATTTCGAATTTGTTGGTCTCGGCCAAGACGTTCTCGCCAAATTTCAGTTTTAGTTTTGAAAGTTCGGCATCTATTTCGCGTAAGCGTTTCTTTTTGTCTTCCTCCAAATTGGCACCGTTTCTACTGAAACTTTTATATTTTTTATCAAGTAGCGTTCGTTGTTCTGTGGTTAGCTCTAATTTGTCTCTTTGTCCGTACACCGCTTTTACCCTTTTAAAAAGGGCTTTATTTAAGGTAATATCATTACTGAACTCTGAAAGCAAAGGGGAAACCTCTTGGGCAATTTTTTGTATTTCTTCGTTGGTCTCGGCTGAATTCAAGTTGAAGAACACACTTGATATGCGGTCTAATTGCTGCCCTGCGAAATCAAGGGCTTCAATAGTATTCTCAAAAGTGGGGGATTCGGTATTTTCTGCAATAAGGTCAATTTCTTTCCTGGCTTCGGCTATAGCGGTGAGAAAAGCAGGTTTAAAATGTTTATTTTTTATTTTTGAGAACGGTGCGGTATCGAATGGGGTCAATAAGGGGTTCATATATTTTTTGATAATTAATTGCCATCAGTACCTCATGCGGATGACTCAATTTTAATAAATTCTAGTTATCGTTATGGTAAGTGTCGGCTGTTGTTTGCTTTTTTCTTTGTTCACTGTTCACTTTTCAGTGACTTTGCTCCTTCAATGACTTTTTCTTTTAAGCCTTCCTTATAAGATATAATTCGCTCTAGTACTTTACTATCGGAACTGCCAATAATTTGAGCAGCAAGAATGCCAGCATTTTTGGCTCCGTTCAATGCAACGGTCGCCACGGGAACGCCACTGGGCATTTGAAGAATTGAAAGAATTGAGTCCCAACCATCAATAGAGTTGCTGCTTTTTACGGGAACTCCGATTACGGGTAGTGGTGACATCGAGGCTACCATCCCTGGTAAATGGGCTGCCCCCCCTGCGCCGGCAATGATAACCGTATAGCCGTTTTTGTGTGCGTTCTTGCTGAAATCGAACAACTTTTCAGGGGTACGGTGTGCGGAAACGATGTCGACGTCTACGGCAATATTGAATTCCTTTAAGATATCAACAGCTTCCTGCATTACTGGAAGATCACTGGTGCTGCCCATTACGATGGCTACTTTATTCATAAAATTCTAAATTTTGATCACTGAAATCCAACTTTCATCTTTCGAATTTAAGATTGGTCTTTCTGATTTACTTACTAATTACTTTAAGTGTTTCTTTTACAGTTTGTGCAATTTCCCGGGCTTCCGCAATATCTTTGTTTACAATGGTCACATGACCCATTTTACGAAAAGGACGTGTTTGTCTTTTTCCGTAAATATGCGGGGTAACCCCTTCGAGTTTCAAGATGTCCTCCATGTGTTCATAAACCACATCTCCGGTATATCCTTCGGCACCCACCAAATTCACCATGATTCCGGCAAGTTTACTGTCGGTGTTGCCCAAAGGGAGTCCTAAAATGGCGCGCAGATGCTGTTCGAACTGGTTCGTGTAACTCGCTTCGATACTATAATGACCACTGTTGTGGGGTCTAGGTGCAACTTCGTTCACCAAAATTTTATCGTCTTGGGTCTGAAACATTTCCACGGCCAATAAGCCGACATGTTGAATTTTTTCCGAAACTTTTAGCGCTACCTCTTGAGCTTTTTGCGCAACTTTGTCATTTATCCGAGCGGGACAAATTACATATTCCACTTGATTGGCCTCGGGGTGAAATTCCATTTCGACTACGGGATAGGTTTTTATTTCACCCTTCGCGCTTCGCGATACGATTACGGCTAGTTCATTCTTGAACGGAATCATATCTTCGGCGATGCATTCGCCGGTCGGCAAACCCTCTAAATCTTCCAGTTTTCGTACGACTTTAACGCCCTGCCCATCATATCCGAATCGGGCAACCTTCCAAATAAAAGGAAAATGGAGGCCTCCATTGGAAATACTATCCTCAATTTCACTTTTATATGCAAAACGATGGAAATCGGCCGTAGGTATTCCGTTGTCTACGTAAAAAAGTTTCTGCTTCGCCTTGTTCTGTATAATACGCAAGGTCTTGGTCGGAGGGTACACTTTTTTGCCTTCTTCTTCAAGTTTCTCCAGTGCGTCCAGATTTACATTTTCAATTTCGATGGTAACCACATCAACATCTTTTGCAAAAGTGTACACGGCATCAAAATCGAGTAAATCTCCGATTACAAAGGTGTTGCAGGCGATTTTGGAGGGGGCTTCGTTAGAGGCATCCATTACTTTTGTTTGAATATCCCATTTTCTGGTTTCTTGTAAAAGCATTTTACCTAACTGCCCTCCACCTAAGATTCCTAGCTTAAAATCGGAAGAAAAATATGACATTGAATTTCTATTAGTCTAGTTGGGGAATACACCACAAAAATACACCGAATTCTTAAAACACGTCCCGTAGGCGCAAAAAAGAGAAATCAAAATGTTATATTTGGCATCCCGTTAAAATTTTACCCTTGATAAAATTACATGACAAATATTTTGAACCTTATCTGACAGAAGAGCAGATTGCAACGGCCGTTAAAAAAATTGCCGATGAAATTGCCGCTGACTATAAAGATGAAGTTCCCATTTTTGTGGGAGTGCTCAATGGTGCCTTTGCCTTTGTATCTGATTTTTTGAAACACTATCAACATCCGTGTGAGGTGTCATTTATAAAATTGAGCTCGTATCAGGGTTTGACTTCCACGGGTATAGTCGAAACTTTGCTTGACGTTTCGGAGGAAATTGAAGGAAGAAGCCTTATAATTTTGGAGGATGTTATTGATACGGGCAGAACACTGCAAGAATTGGTACACCTCTTTTCGAATAAAAACATCAAGGAATTTAAGGTGGCCACACTTTTTTACAAATCAGCAATATACAATGGGGAATATACCATCGACTACTTTGGTATGGAGATACCCGATAAATTTATAGTAGGTTATGGACTCGATTACAACGAGCTTGGGCGTAACCTTCGTGCAATTTACCAATTAAACCAATCGCATATGATCAATCTCGTGCTATTCGGTAAGCCGGGGGCTGGAAAAGGCACCCAAGCCGAATTTTTAAAGGAAAAGTATAATTTAAAACATATTTCTACTGGTGATGTGTTCCGCTACAATATTAAAAACGGAACCGAACTTGGAAAGCTGGCCAAGTCGTACATCGATAAAGGTGATTTGGTGCCTGACGAGGTCACCATAAAGATGCTTCGAGACGAGGTCGAGAAAAACCCCGATGCCAGTGGATTTATTTTTGACGGATTTCCTAGAACTGCGGCACAAGCCGAAGCATTGGACAATTTGTTGGAATCAAAAGATATGCAAATCGATGCGACCATTGCTTTGGAGGCTAATGACGAGATTTTAATACAGCGGCTTTTGGAACGGGGTAAAACCAGCGGTCGTACCGATGATATCGATGAAGCGAAAATTCGAAACCGTTTTGAGGAATATAGTCAGAAGACGGCTCCCTTGCGTGATTACTACGAGGCTCAAGGAAAGTTTCACGTAGTTAATGGTATTGGGGAAATAGAGGAAATTACCGAGCGCCTGCATACTGTTATCAATCAGTTACAGGAAGCTTAAGACCTGCAGATTTGTTTTATAGCTTATGTGCTGTTCGGTTACTGTTTTCATAAAGTTTTTATAAGCTACATCAGTGGTTTTGCTTTTGATCATTGAGTGGGTAGCGGTAAATTTTCCGTATACCGCTTGTATGCTTGAATTGTATCAGGTAATGCTGATGAATCTCGATTTATATTTGGTCCTCGGTAATTTGAATGGCGTATTTTTGTATTCTTAAGCGCTTAATTTTCTAAGAAAAAACATGACTGAAGGCAATTTTGTAGATTACGTTAAGGTTTATCTCTCTTCTGGTAATGGAGGTAAAGGTTCAACACACCTACACCGCGAGAAATATATAACAAAAGGCGGGCCCGATGGTGGCGACGGCGGGCGCGGAGGCCATATTATTTTTCGGGGGAATAAAAATTTATGGACACTCGTTCATTTTAAATTTAAGAAGCATTTCAAGGCCGGACACGGCGAACACGGTAGCAAAAACAGAAGTTCGGGTGCCGATGGCGAAGATATTTATGTCGATGTACCTTTAGGTACCGTCATTCGGGATTTTGAAACGAACGAAGTCTTACTCGAAATTACCGAAGATGGCGAGGAAAAAATGGTGATGGAAGGTGGTATGGGTGGTCGTGGTAACTGGCATTTTAGAACGGCTACCAATCAAACGCCAAGATACGCACAACCAGGGGTGTCGGGACAAGAAAAAGAAGTTGTTTTAGAGCTTAAGGTTTTGGCCGATGTCGGTTTGGTAGGGTTTCCCAATGCGGGGAAGTCCACCTTACTTTCGGTAATCACTTCGGCTAAGCCTAAAATTGCCGATTATGAGTTTACGACATTAAAGCCGAATTTGGGTATAGTTGAATATCGCGACTTTCAGAGTTTCGTAATGGCTGATATCCCCGGTATTATTGAAGGAGCCGCCGAGGGCAAAGGTTTAGGGCACTATTTTCTACGACATATCGAACGCAATGCTACCCTGCTTTTCTTGATTCCGGCAGACAGTAATGATATTTCAAGGGAATATCAGATATTGTTGGATGAGCTGCGCAGGTATAATCCGGAATTATTGGACAAGGACCGATTGGTAGCTATTTCAAAATCTGACATGCTCGATAATGAACTTATGGATGAGATGCGCCTTGAACTTGATAAAGATTTGGCCTCGGTACCTTATATGTTTATTTCTTCTGTAGCCCAACAGGGTATTCAAGAGTTAAAAGATAGACTTTGGGCGATGCTCAACAGTGATCTACTTTAATTTCTGTTCTTCAAAACGGCCTTTTTTTGGTAATTTTAATAAAAACTCAGAAAATGGGAAGGATATTTTTGGTGTTACTGGGGGTTTTGGCTTCATGCAACGCGGTTCGGGTCAATTACGATTACGAAAAGGAAACCGATTTTACCAGTTACACTACCTATAAGTATTATGCTGATATGGAAACTGGGCTTAGCGATTTAGATACTAAACGGCTTTTACGGGTTCTTGATGATGCCTTACAATCTAAAGGCTTACGGTTTTCTTCAGAGCCTGATTTTTTTATCAACGTTCAAAGTACCACTTTTCAGACGCCTAAAAAGAATACGGTTGGTGTGGGTCTAGGCGGAACTGGCCACAGCGTTGGCGGTGGTGTTTCGGTGGGCATACCTGTTGGTCGGCCTGATGTGTTTCGCGAAATACGATTCGATTTTGTAGATAGTCAGAAAGATATGTTATACTGGCAGGCGATTAGCGCAAGTTCTTTTAGGGAGAATGTTTCTCCTGAGGTTCGCGAGGAAAACCTTCGGCAGGTTGTCGAAAAGGTATTGTCGAAATACCCACCCAAATAGAAAGGCGACATTTTTAGCCTCGATAATCCTGATTTTTTGTTTGATTTACTACCGTTTATACTTTAAATGTAGCAATTCGGCAACATTTTTTACATTTACTTAAGGAGTTCATGGCTGTACGGTATTATTTATCATTGGAATAAAAATTACTAACCACTTTTATATTCGAAAGGTATTGCTTTTCTCTAAAGGAGAAGTTGGTAAGATGCAATGGCGATTGGGTGTAGTTGAATTTCATGTAAACCATTGTGGTTGAACTGAATGGATATGGTACAAGGTAACGTTAGTATCGTGAAGAGAAATTCAAGATTTCCATGCGAAAGTTTGGGACCTGAATGTGTTATTAACAGTATAAATCAAGGATGTTTGTAAGATTGTTTCTTTTGTTGAAAACTTTCGTTTGAAGTTCATTTTGAATTTTCTATTTTGCGTCACCCAAATAGGAAATTCACTTATTTGGTATTCCTGAAATAAACGAACGACTATTGTAAAATAGTCGCCTCAAATTTTTTCATTCAAGTTTTGAATGATGTTTTTGTGTCCCCCACAGAGCTAATTTTTTTCTAAATGTTGACACTAGTATTGTAATATGAAATGTGCTGAGTACTATATTGAAAATCATAAAATAGAAGTTTATAATACCTCTTTCTTAAAAGAAAGGATTTTACTTAACGGGCACAAGATATCTGAAAGAAAGTCTGTTTTCGGAAAGCATCATCAATTCAAGATTAAAAATAATGAATATACAATTCGTCCGAAACTAAGTATTACCGAGCCTCGGGGAAGATATTTTGAGGTATGCAAAAATGGAACCCCTCTCACTTTGGTAAATTTTACGACTCAAAATTCACGTGGACTCCTTTACCTCGTTGTATTGATCGGCTTAGGATTGGGTTACTTAATGGGTATTTATTTGTTTGATGTGTGGGGTCTGTAGTATACAAATGGGGTCACTGCAGAGTATCTAAAAAATTAGAATTCCAAGTATATACAATACTATTTTAAGCAGGAATAAAAATGGAGCGGATTCATTTTCAGATGAACCCGCTCCCCTTACGTTTGAAGTTTCTTCTAAATGTTTTAGGGTCTTAAAATATCAGTATATCGGTCTTTATAGGAATAAAGCATAACAATATTAAAGAGGAGCAATACTACAGCTCCCCAAATTGAACCAGGTTCTAAAAATGCATGGAACAAAATAGCATTTATTGATATGATCATTAGAATGATCATCATTAATGCTCCGAACTTATTTATTAAAAGTGAAATACCAGCAAGTATTTCAACTATTGCCACCACATTAAGGGTGTTTGTGCTCATGAGCGCCGAAAAATAGTTCATTGCAGCCTCCGACATTTGGGCAGCTGGCATAAAATGAAAAAACTTATTGGCACCAAATGTTATAAGAAAAAGGCCAAAAACGATGCGAATTGCTAAAGAGAATGTAGGATTCATGCTTTAAATTTTTAGTTGTTGTATGTTAAATTAATAAAAATAACAATGCATTGTTGCGAATTCATTAAAAAACTCATCTAATTTGTAGTCTAACTCCTTCACTATGACTGCTATATTCTGGGGCATACATACTTTGTATGGTTGTAATTCCATTGCTGAAATTTCCAGAATTATTTACTCGCAAACCGTATTCGAAAACATAAACCCCTTTCGGCAAATATTCAAAAAAGAAATTCGTACTGGCGTCTTTGGTGCTTTCATAGTACCCCAAGCCATCTTGCCATTTGTATTGTGATAGTACATTTATTGGCTCGGTACCGGCTGCACGCATATCTTTCATATGTACAAATTCCATGGCGCGATCGACATATAGCTCCATTCGAACGCGTATGAGGTCGCCTACTTTTAGTGTCGTTTGTGAGGTTATTTCCGAGATTTCTTCTCCGGTATCTGTATTCCTTTTTAGGTACAGCTTCTTTTTTAATTGCAAAGGGGTTTCTGCGGAAGTAATCTTGTCTAAATCCTCAAAGTATTGCCAATGTAAGGCGCCCCATGCGAAACCCTCACCCTTTTTGCGGAGTTGTACTCCGGCCATTTGGGTTTCTATTTCATCACCTTTCCATGAGGTTTTGAAATATCCGGTACCTGCTTCGATTTTTACATTTTCTATCTGTGATGGGTCTACCTTACTTCCACCAACCTCCACATTCACGGCATCAGAAACAGAGAGCCAATCACCACCTTGCAGCAAAAGTGCATAAACCGCATCGGCAGTGGCTTTGGTCGTCTTCCATTGGTTGGTCTTTTTGTGCTGTAATAACCAAATTTTGAGATTTTCTAAGGCAGGTATGTCATTCGCAACTTCTGAAAATACTTCGATCATCAAGGCCTGGGTCTCAACAGGTGCTTGATACCAGAACCAAGAGTTGGTATTTTCTTTCCAATACATACCCAACTCTTCTGAGGTTATGCTGTTTTCTTTGAGCGACCTTACTATTTTACCAGAAGTAGTAGTGTCTCCCATGCGGTGCAGGCTTAAAGCCAATAATCCTTTGGCATATAAGTTTTTTTTCGTCCAGTATTTTTCGGCCTGATTCCTATAATACGTGGTTGCTTCAATCATCTCTTTTGATTTGGGGATTTCCTTGAAAAAACTGCGCATGTACAAGTAATGCGTCTGTGTATGGCTTAGATGATCATCTTTTAGGTTTGAGGCTTGTTTTTTCATGTGATTGTATTCCTCAAGAAATTCCTTGTCGAGAAATTGTATCGCTCGATCAACCATTGGTTTCGCCTCGTCGTTTGTCTCGGCCACATTCAATTGTTTCAAATGCCCCAGTCCGGTAATAATGTGCTGGGTTATAAATCGATTTTCGCGACCGCCATTAAACCAGGCCCAGGCTCCTGATGCCATTTGATTTTCTTTAAGCTTATTTAAGGTATTGATTTGTTCGTTTCTCATTTTATTGAGATCGAATAACAGGGCGATGCGCTTTTTTTGCTCTGTTTCAGATTGGGCATCTCGTAGCCAAGGGGTTTCTTGGATTAGCATTGATTTCAACTCTTCATTTTTTTCGAGATTGCTCAACAGGGCCTTTGAGTTTACCCATTGATTGAAAACTTCACGAATTCTCGGATTGTTGTTGGTGATATGACCGGCCAAGGTATTTGCATAATATCTGGAAAAAATCTGTTCGTTACAGTCGTACGGATATTCCATTAAATAGGGTAGGGCCTGTACTGCGTACCACGCCGGATTGGAGGTTATTTCCAATGTCAGCCTATGGTTGCTGAGTGTAGTAGAAGTCACATTTTTAAGTTTATCTAAAACAAAAGTCCTGGTCTGGTTGCTACCTACCCACATCGGTAGGGTTTCGGTAACCAGCATTCGATTTGTTAATACAGGTAGTATATTTTGCTCCCCATCGCTAAAATCGCCTGCTTTTGCCGCAATCGTATATTGTACGCCCTGAAGGCCTTCGGGAATTTTCAACCGCCAAGAGACTTGGGTATTGCCAAGGGAATCGATAGTAAAGGGTTTTTGTGCAATTTCCTCGGAAATTGAAGAGACAACGAGGTTTTCCGTAATATCCTTACCAGTAATCACATCTGTCAATTGCAAATTTGATTGCCCCGAAAGGATTTTATGAGTTAGGTTCGCAATTTTCATGCTGATTACGATTTCATCTCCCTCCCTAAGAAATCTAGGCACATTGGGTACGACCATCAATTCTTTTTGCGTAACGGTCTCTAAAGTTGTCAAGGTATGTTGTAAGGTTTTGGTATGCGCCAACAATTGAAGTTTCCACCGGGTCAGGGCTCCTGGCGTAGTAAAACTAAAAGAAATATTGCCTTTGGGATCCGTATGCAATTGTGGAAAGAAAAAGGCAGTTTCCTGAAGGTTTTTGCGAATCTGAACGGGATTGGAGGACTTATCTGGCTCTACCTCCGTAGACCCCACCATATCGCTTTTTTTCTGCTCCCCATAACCTACGGTTACAACTTCGTCTAGACTTTCCGGTTCGGCAGCCATCATGTCCATTGCACCTGACGGAGCGGCTTTTCGCATGGCCATGGTACTGTATAATCGTTGTCGACCATAGCCGAAATGGAATCCGAACCATTTGAAACTGTCAAAACTCTGGGGATTGTAGCTATAAGGTTCCTCCAAATTGGAATAGGTATGAAATGACCTGGTTCCATAACTTTGATTTGCATTGCTATAAATTGAAGTGTAATTACTTGCGTGCTGATTCGGGTCGAAATTCCAACTATGCCCTCGAAAAGCATCTAATGAGGCATCGTACATGCTAGCCAGTACCTCAGAAGCCAATTGATCGCCTTTTGGTCCCTTAATTTTAAAAGTCCATGTTTCTTCTGCTCCGGGTCGTAGTTTATCGCGAAAGGTAATGGTCTCTATTTCGAGATCGGTCGAAGGATGGGGAACAACTACGGGTAATGATCCCGATTCAAAAGAATTGAAGGCTGAAAAGCTATAATTAATAGAAAATCCGCCTAAATCATTGGTACTTATGGGTACGCTAAAGGTTTTGGAGTCTTCGTTCAGAAGAACGGTTCTACTATCAATAATTTTTTGGTTTTTTTCTACAAATACCGATACGGTAATATTTTCGGCACTGCTCAAAAGTGTAATTTCAGCCGTTTCGCCTATGTTGTATGTCTGTTTATCGGTTTTAATTTGGAACAATTGATGGTCCGTCAATTTTTTATCATTTGCACTGAAGAGATTGGTGTGCGCTACATCTTTTACTTTTTGACCAAATTTATCTTCGGTTTCCAGCTCGATAACATAACTTCCTGACGGCCATTTTTTGATGTTTTTTAAAATGGTTTCTTTCTCCCGATTCGTATCAAAAGTAGTTTCCCAAACCAATTTGCCTTTTTCCCAAGTGGTTGGGTCGTGTTCGTTTTCATAGGCATCATGCGGATAGAGTGTTTTAAATTCATCTCTTGAAAAACCTTTGTAATCGGGGGCGGGCCAAGGTCTATTTCGAAGTACGTAATTGGGGGCTTCTAATTTATACATTTTCAATGTTCCCTTCGTGGCAACAAACTGCCCGTTAAGATTGTGGGTCGAAATCGTAATTTTATTATCGTTAATTTCTTTGTTCAAAGAGTTGGCAACTTCGATATGCGCGGTCAAGGCGTGATAGCCTACCCGCACAGTAGTAGTAGCGCTATGGGTTTCCCCATTGATGTCGGTTACGTCTGCTGTGATTTCATAGTTGAAAGTAGGTTGGGTTTCTGGGTCAATACTTGTATCCGGTAGTGCTTTGAATTGTATACTGTAGTTCCCTGAAGCATCGGTAACCGTCTCACCATGGGCAATCTCTTGAGGAGTGCCATTGAAGTGTGGTCGGGACCAATGGTACCATCTAGGAAAGTATACTACACGCCTCACGCGATAACTTACTTTTGCATCTGTGATATTGCTTCCGGCATAGGCAACCGCCGATGCCTTTATCGTGATATTATCGTTCAATTTATAAGTTTCGGTTACAGGTTCAAAAGATGTTTCAAATTTCGGTCGTTTGTACTCTTCGACAGCGAAGTTTGTATTTCCATTGAGGTTGACCACTTTTGAAGTTGCATCCATCGAAAAAATTCCAGTTAGTCCGGTTGATGGAAGTAGAAATTCTCCCGTGAAAGATCCAAATTCATTGGTCGTGAATTCCTGCTTGCCGACTTCTTGTTGGTTGACATCACGTAGTATTACTGTTACGGTCGTGTTTTCGAGTACGGATGAAGCATGTTTGTCTTTTTTTATTGCGATTCCTTTAAAATAGATTGGTTGTCCTGGTCGGTAGATGCTTCGATCCGTAAATAGAAAGGAAGTGTAAATAGTATTTGGAGTGTTGTTATCCTGTTTTTGAGTGACGTAATAATCCCCGAAATAGGCTTTATCTCCGTTGTAGGTAATCTCGGTCTTTACATCGGTCCAATAATCTTTATTGAGCAAAATTTCCACCATGCCCATGTTGTCGGATGTAAAAGTTTCGGTCAGATCAGGACCGCTGTAGTTCTTCCGATAAGTGAATTTCACATTGGCTTCAGGAATCGGATTTCCGTTGTTTCTGTTTATCACTTGAAATTTATGACGCGATGGCGTGCGGGTTTCAACGAGAGCCAAATCGGTCACCTGAATGGAACTATAGGCAAATGTGGAATCCCCATCGGCTTCGGGAACCGCCAAGATCAAATATTGCCCATTCGATAGAGGGGGCATAAGAACCTCAGTTGTATGCGCTTGGAAATCTTTTTCGTTCTTTAAATCGGCACGCCATTCATTGATCACATTTAGTTTTTTAATGTAGGCCATTTTTTTCGGCTCTGGGTAGAGTGTATTCAAATGCCGTAGCTCATTTTGCGAAATAGCATAGGCAGATAGTCGCAGCCCATCATAATTTCTGTAATCGACCAATAATCGGGAAGGTTTATTTACGGGTACGTGCTGTTCGGTGGTCAATTGAAGGCTCCTTTTTGTTATTTCCGATTGTAGGTCCCGGCATTTGTTAGCTCCTCGGCTTTCAGGGAATTTGGCAATAATTTCTTCGCAAAGTTCCAGTGCCTCCTTTTGTTTCCATCGGTATTCTTCATTAACACTGGGTATATACTTATTTCCCCATTGGCGATACAAGGAAGCTATTTCATAATTATAAAGCGCGGAGACTTCACTATGCGATAGACTTAATGCCGCTTGCTGCAAAACATCGAGATAAAGCTGGTCTTTATTGTCAAATACGGCATTCTCATGAATATATTTTAACCTTTCGATGTCGACTTCGACAAAGGCATCCAATTGTGGATCGGGGTAGTGCAATTGTAGTAGCTGTTGGTAGATATGCAAAGCCTTTGCCTGAAGCGAGGTAGTATCTTCGGTGACTATTTCTAATTGGGTAAAATCATAGGCTCCGCATAGCATTTCGGATGCTTCGATTTCAAACTTTTCGGCGGGCCGCGTAATATTATTCTCGCTGGTCTTATAAAATTGGAGAGCCGTATGGGCCAAAAGGTCGAATAGGGTGGGGCGGTAGGTTTTAGAACCTGCTTGTTCGTCTAATATATCTTTAAAACTGGAGGTGTCCAATTCTTGAAGCCCTTTGGAGTTTTCGAGAGATTTCTCGAAATGGATGCTAATTTCCTCGAATAAAGTTGTAAGGTCCCATGTTCTGAAATCGGCACTATTTCGCTGTGTTGTAATTTTGGTTCTATCGTAAAATTGATACCGGTTCTGTTGAAAATACTGCCAATAGAGGTTTGCCAAATAACTCTCCAAAACATTTTTGAAGGGGAATTCAGCTTTTGCGATTTCTGTTTTAAAGTCATCGATTACCTTCAACTGACTATCCTCTTCCAAGGTCATAGCATATTTCGAGCAATATAAAAGAGACCTGATCATCTGGGCCGAATTATGCTCTTTTTTTGCCTTTTTCGAAATTGATTGCACAAGTGTCAGCGCAGACTTGGTAAGGGCCTGATCTTCGAGTTTTTGTACTTTTTTCCAAAGGTCCTCATACGATTCACTATTTTGTTGCGCGTGTGTCATTTGTGAAAAGAGGATTATTGTGAATAGTGTTGCTATGTGTTTCATTATCAGTACTATTTGAGCCATGTAGCTGTGCTTTTCGGATGCATGGCGTATAACGTAAAATTACGGAACAAATATGGTGCCGATTGCCTTATTGCTCAATAATAATCGAGGGAAGTGGTGTTTTGGGTTAGGGAAGTGCTTGCTTTGAATTAGGCAAAAAGCTGCTAAACGCTTTTCAATAAACCACCGTCGATCGGTATGTTGGTGCCCGTGATATAGGCAGCTTTTTCCGACGCCAAAAATGCAACTAAATGGCCATATTCTTTGGGGTCGCCGATACGGCCTACCGGTACTCTTGCTTCCATTTCCTTTAAGACCTCTTCTGGGGCAACCCCCATTTTTTCCGCTTTCTTGGTGTTGAGTTGTGTAATGCGATCCGTATCAAAATAACCTGTCAAAACGTTGTTAACAGTAATTCCATATTTACCCACGTCAGAAGCCAATGTTTTGGCCCATGTTGTTACTGCAGCCCGAATACTGTTTGACAAGACCAAATAAGATAGCGGTTCTTTTACCGAGATGGAAGCAACGTTGATAATACGCCCCCATTCGTTTTTCCGCATTTGTTTGAGCGCGAGTTCACTGGTAAAGACAACAGTTTTAAAAAGCAGGTCAAATGCATCTTGATAATCGTTTACGCCTTTTTCCAAAGCTCCGCCACCTGAAGGTCCTTGGGTGTTATTGATGAGAATATCGACTGTGTTGTTTTCGAAATAGGTGGAAATCACATTTTTGTATCCTTCGAAATCATTAAAATCGACCAAAAGATATTGATGTTTTTGTCCATCAGCAGTGGGCAATTTCGATAGTATGGACTTTAATTTATCTCCATTTCGAGCCATTAAGGTAACAGTGGCCCCACTTTCTGCCAATTGTTCCGCTATGGCCTTTCCGATGCCACTACTACTTCCACCAATGAGCGCTTTTTTGTGTTTTAAAGATATATTCATAGCTATGGATGTTGACTATGCAAGATAAAAATAATCCACCCATTAAAGAAGCAGTTTGCGATCACCTTTTCAATCTGTATCTTTGGGCCATAATTTTTTTCCATGCATATTCATTTTATTGCCATTGGGGGAAGTGCCATGCACAACTTGGCCCTCGCACTTCACCACAAAGGGTATATCATTACGGGTAGTGACGATATAATTTTTGAACCCTCTAAATCAAGGTTGGCCGATAAAGGTTTGCTGCCCGAGGAGTTTGGTTGGTTTCCTGAAAAAATACATACCGGTCTAGATGCTGTTATATTAGGGATGCATGCCAAGGCCGATAATCCTGAATTGGTGAAAGCAAAGGAATTGGGTTTGACTATTTACTCCTATCCCGAGTTTCTCTATGAGCAATCAAAGAATAAGACAAGGGTTGTCATCGGGGGTAGTCATGGTAAGACGACCATAACCTCGATGATCCTCCATGTGTTGAATTATCAAAATAAACCGGTCGACTACATGGTGGGTGCCCAGTTAGAAGGGTTTGACCGTATGGTTCATCTTACCGAAGAAAATGATTTCATTGTTTTAGAAGGTGATGAGTACCTGTCTTCCCCTATAGATAGACGCCCGAAATTTCATTTGTATAAGCCTAATATTGCACTTCTAAGCGGTATTGCCTGGGATCATATTAACGTTTTTCCCACTTTCGAAAATTACGTAGAGCAATTCCAAATTTTTGTGGATAGTATTGTAAAAGGTGGAAGCATAACGTATAACGAGGAAGACCCAGAGGTGAAAAAAGTCGTTGAAGCTTCGGGAAATACCATTAGAAAATTACCGTATCATACTCCTGTCTATACTGTCGAGAATGGTGAAACGTTATTGGAAACGCCTGAAGGCCCGATGCCCATCGAGGTATTTGGAAAGCATAATTTAAGCAACCTCGCCGGTGCAAAATGGATCTGCCAAAACATGGGAGTAGACGAGGATGATTTCTATGAGGCTATTGCCACTTTTACAGGGGCTTCTAAAAGATTGGAGAAGATTGCAGAGAACAAAACTTCCGTGGTTTATAAAGATTTTGCCCATTCCCCGAGCAAAGTGGCCGCCACAACAAATGCGGTCAAAGAGCAATACCCAGACCGCAAATTAATCGCATGTCTTGAACTTCATACCTATAGTAGTTTCAATGCAGAATTTCTAAGGGAATATAGGGGGGCTTTAAATGCAGCTGATGAAGCAGTGGTTTTCTATCTGCCCGAATCGGTCAAAATCAAAAAACTAAAGGAAGTGACCCCAGAACAGATTTCAAATGCTTTTGAACGTGACGACTTAAAAATTTTCACCGATGCATCCTCTTTTAAAAAATTTCTTTATGCCCAAAACTTTGATGATGGTGTGCTGTTGCTGATGAGTTCAGGCAATTATGGCGGATTGAACTTGGAGGAATTCGCCAAGCATTTCACATCATAGCGAGTACTAAAGCGTTTTTGTCTGAAATCGTTTGAAATTAGTATGGGTTTAATTCGATAAACCTCTTTGTTCCTACGTTTTTTTTGAGGTAATTCGATGTGTTGATTATGGAACAGCTAAAGTTATCTGATTAGACCACCATTCTAAACTTATTCGCAAATGGCTATATTTACTATATGCAAGAAAAACCAACATCTTTTTCCATAAAACACTGGTCCGATGATGATAAGCCCAGGGAGAAATTGGTAAACAAGGGCAAGTCGGTGTTGTCGGATGCAGAACTCATTGCCATTCTTATCGGTTCTGGAAGTCGAAACGAAAGTGCTGTGGAGCTCTCGAAACGCATATTGGCTTCGGTCAACAATAATTTAAATGAGTTGGGTAAGCTTTCAATAAAGCAATTGATGCAATTCAAGGGAATAGGTGAGGCGAAAGCCGTCACAATAGCTGCGGCATTGGAAATCGGAAGACGTAGAAGGGGGGAAGAGGCTGTGAAAATCACGAAAATAAATAGTAGCCGCGACGCTTTTGAACTGTTGCATTCAACAATGGGGGAGTTGCCCCATGAAGAATTCTGGATTGTCTACCTTAACAATGCCAATAGTGTTTTACAACTGTCGCAACTCAGTAAAGGCGGTTTGACAGGTACATTGGTCGATGTACGTATCGTAATGAAGCAAGCCTTGGAATTGGGCGCCGTAGCCCTGATATTGGCACATAATCATCCATCGGGAACATTAAAACCAAGCGCAGCCGATAAACAGATTACACAAAAGTTAAAACTGGGTGCCCAAGCTTTGGATATAAAAGTTCTTGATCATTTGATCATTACCCAAAAGGATTATTTTAGTTTTGCTGATGAAGGAGTATTATGATAATCGTCAATCTACAGCGACACATGAGAAGTGTGAATTTTGCAAAATTGTCAAGTTTAGCGATCTTCGCCATTTTTGAAATTAGAATTTATAATTTTCGACAGTTATGTTGCTTATCTATACCCATAAAATAACCCCTCGTTTTAGTTATATCATGAGGCACCTATTTACGCGAATTTTGGGAATAGAAGTATCGTATTGTACCCAGGTAGAGGATTTTATAAAACATACCGGTCCGAAAATAACGTATACCAAACAGCCCTTACAGAACGAATTTTTTGTACGGAGCAATGATTTATTGTTTGAACAGGGTATTAATGATTTCCATATTGTAATGGGCGATTGGGAGGGTGTTCCCAGCTTCTTTTCAGCTGGGGAACGCAGTTCTATTCCCTTTGATATTTTTGCGGCCAGTTTTTTTCTGTTGAGCCGATATGAAGAATATTTGCCCCATGTGAAAGACATTCATGGCCGGTTTCCTCCCAAAGAAAGCCTGGCCTATCAGAATGAATTTCTACAACAACCTGTAGTTGACATTTGGGCTTTTAAATTGTTGGAAAAATTAAAGGAGAAATTTCAGGATATTAAATACACGGATAGAACTTTTAAATATACTTCGATAATAGATGTTACCACGTCGCATTGTTTTGCACATAGGGGCTTCGGTCGTAGTTTGGCAGGAATGTTTCTTGATTTGGGCAATCTCAGACTGAAAAGGGTGGCACAACGAATCGGCGTATGGTTCAATGTGGGGAAAGACCCCTATAACAATTTTGATTACCTTGTGGAAACGCATAAGAAATATGGTGTAAAAAGCCTATTCTTTTTTCAATTTGCGTCCTATTCGACCTATGATAAAAACGTATCTCCCAACAATAACAATTTTCGTTTTTTGATCAAGTACATAGCCGATTATAGTTTGGTGGCATTGTCAGCTTCCTATAGTTCCTTTGGCGATATAGAACTGTTAAAGAAGGAGAAGAAAAGTTTGGAAGCTGTAATCAATCGAACTGTAAATTACGCAAGACAACGCTACAATCGAGTGGACGTTCCCGAAACTTATAGAAACCTGGTCGACGCCGAGTTTACCGACGACTATACCATGGGATACACACATGAAGTAGGTTTTAGGGCAGGTACCTGCAGTCCTTTTTATTTTTATGATATTACTATGGAGATACAACAGCCAATAAAGGTTCACCCGTTCGCCGTACATGATTATGCTTTTATAAACACCACAAGCAAAGAGACTATATTAGAACAGATCGAAGCGCTAAATACTCAAATAAGAAAAGTTAATGGCGATTTTGTGATTATTTTTTCGAACGAATTGTTGGGCGGTGATGCCAAGTTGGATTGGAAGGATTTATATCAAACAATAATTACGAAGTACCATGCTTAAGGAGGTAATTACCGATGTTTTTTTTGATTTAGATCATACCCTTTGGGATTTTGACAAGAATTCGGCACTTACCTTCGGTAAGATTTTTAAAGATAACCGTGTCGAGGTTGATTTGTCCGATTTTCTGCAGCTGTATGTTCCCAAAAATTTGGCTTTTTGGAAATTATACCGCGAGGAAAAAATAACGAAGGAAGCGCTGCGTTACCAACGCCTTAAAACAGTTTTCGATGAATTGGCCTATGCTGTTCCCGACGATGTCATTCACGTTTTGTCGGAAGACTATATTGCACATTTGTCGTCCTTCGATCATTTGTTGCCCAATACGATTGAGGTATTGGAATATTTGAGGCCCAATTATAAACTCCATATTATAACCAATGGATTTCAGGAAATTCAGGAGAAGAAACTGAAGGGTTCCAAAATATATGGATATTTTGACCAGATTGTCAATTCTGAAATGGCAGGGGTTAAGAAGCCCAATCCGCTTATTTTTGAAATGGCCTTACAACGGGCCAATGTGCAACCTCACAATGCACTTATGATAGGTGATAATTTAGAGGCCGATATATTGGGGGCGAAGGGGGTTGGTTTTCATACAATGCATTTTAACGCACATAATGAACCGGTGCACGAAATTTGCCAAATGATTCACGATTTAAGTGAAATAAAAATCTTTTTATAGAGTTATAGTACCGTAACACGCTTCTTTTTTTAATTCGGAATTGCTATATATAGGGCTATAAATGAAAAGTTACAAAGTATATTTATTGGTAAGTTTTGTGTCGTTCTTTCTTCTGGCTTCTTGTATGGAAGAACAAAACTTCGACCAATACGATGATCTTAGATTACGCCCTACGTATGAGGCAAGTATCTTGTATATCGAGGCGCCTGAAAGCGCTATTGACGCCGTTTCCTCCACTACTTTTTTTTCGCGGGATTTTAATTTTGATGCTTTTTCTGAGAGTGTTTTCGCTGAAAGGGTACGTAGCGGCGTGATTACCTACGAAGTAGAGAATACGACCAATAGAGAGTTTAATCCGATTTTTGTGGAGTTTTTAGATGAAGCCGAAAATGTTCTATATACAGTAAGCATCCAAATGGATCCGGCTCCCACCGCAGTTTATACGCAAGAAATCGCTTTTGGTCCCGGTGGCGAAAACATCGATATTATACGAAATACGTCAAGCTTTAGGATAAGTGCTACCATTGGATCTAATTCAAGTACTTCTGAATTGTCGGATCCCAAAATCACTTTAAAATCGAGTGGTAAATTTACCGTTGCCTTAAAATGAGATTCCAAAAGATTTTTTTAGCGGCCATTTTGCTGGCATGCGTTTATTCGTATGGCCAAAATAAACAGTTGCTATATGATTTTGGGGAGGTTCCGCAATCATTGATGGTCAACCCAGGTACAAAAGTTGATTTTAAATGGTTTGTCGGTATTCCAATGCTTTCCGGTATTTCATTTCAAATAGGGTCGAGCGGAATTTCCGCCAATGATATTTTTGCAGATGACGGTCTTGATATCAATGATAAGGTCAGAGACCGGGCAATCGGGGGAATGAAAATCAAGGATGAACTAAGTGGAACCTACCAGCTAGAATTGTTAAGCGGCGGATTTCGAGGCAGAAACCCCAATAAATTTTATTCTTTCGGTATTTATAACGAAGGTGATGCCATTGGCTATTGGTTCAAAGATTATGCGATTCTGGCCTTCGAGGGCAATGCCGATTATCTAGATAAAAGGTTTGACCTGGGCCATTTGAAAGCCCGGGGCGAAATGATGAACGTTTTTCATTTTGGCGTAAACAAACGTATGGGTGATGGCTTGGTTTTAGGCTTGAGAGGCAAGCTCTACTCCAGTATTTTTGATTTCAATTCCACGGGTAACAGGGGGTATTTTGAAACTACCGAGGGACAAAACAACCTCCTGGCAAGTACCTTGAATGCAGATATGCAGCTTAGAACTTCCGGACTCAATGCTTTGGAAAATGCGCAAGATGAAGGTAATTTGGCATCTACCATTGTTAAGCGAGGTTTTTTTGGTGGTAATTTGGGTGTTGGGCTTGATTTTGGATTTTCCTATAATATAAATGAGCAACTTGTAGTAACGGGTAGCTTGTTAGATCTCGGATTTATATATCACGCAAACGACGTAAAAAGCTTCACCTTGAATGGAAATGCTACAGTCGAGGGAATAGAAATTATTTTGCCCAGTGCACTATCGGATTCCAATAGGGACTTTTGGCAAGATTTTGTGGATGAAGTAGATGCTTTGGTGCCATTTGATGAAGATTCCGATAGCTACATTGCTTTTAGGCCAACAAAATTGTATGCTTCGCTTCGCTATAATTTTGGGAAGCCCGTACGATCAAGAGAAGATTGCGATTGTAATTATAGGGTGTCTAATACTAAAGGCAGCTTAAAATATGCAAATGGTGTAGGTGGTCAGATTTATATGATAAATAGACCTCGAGGCCCTCAAACCGCACTTACCGCATTTTATCATCGCCGTTTTGGCGATGTAATCGCTGCAAAAGCCACGTACACGGCAGATAAGTTCTCTCTTACAAATATTGGTTTGGGGGTAAGTGTACAGGCGGGCCCCGTAAATCTATATCTTATGGCCGATAATCTTTTGGCTTATCAAAATCTGGCAGCTAGCCAGTATACTTCTTTTCAGTTAGGATTAAATATCATATCTTGGGGAAAGAATTGATATTTTGAATGCATCGTTGATACCTTCATTTCAATTTTGATAAAAGGGCATGCTTTTTGAATACTTGAGTATGAAGTATTCCGAAAGATGGTTTTTGTTGATGCATTGCATCTTGCCGAATATCTTCTTGGTTCAATGTTCTATTTTTAGTATACTAGCGTGTTTTATTATAATCCACCTTATAAATGTACCCCTATATGAAAAATATTTTTTTTGCAATGCTCTTTGTCGGAGGCTTTTTGGGCACCGCTCACGCCCAATTGAATGATTACAAATACATTATAGTGCCTAAACAATTTAACGAGTTTAAAAAAGAGAACCAATATCAGACCAGTACGTTGGTGAAATACCTGTTTGAGCAAAAGGGTTTTACTGCGTTCTATGGTGATGAGTTGCCAGCTGAGTTGAGCAGTAATAGATGTTTGGGCCTTTGGGTCGATTTAATCGATGGGTCCTCAATGTTTACAACAAAAGCTAAATTGGTTCTTAAAGACTGTGCTGAAAAAGAGGTTTTTAGTACCAAAGAGGGAAAAAGCAAGAGCAAGGAGTTCAAAACGGCCTATAGCGAGGCCATTCGAGATGCTTTCGACTCTTTTAATACCGTGAACTATGTCTATAATGGTAATTCACAGAAATCTGCTCCAATAACCGTTAGCTTTAAGAACGATGTTAAAAAACTGGAGGACAATAAGGAACCAATGGTTCCAAAAAATACGGAAACCGCAGCCGTTATAAAACATGAAACTTCAACTACACAACAAACCTATAAAAGTGTCGAACCTGTACAATCCAATCTTAAAAAAGGACAACCCGCTACCGAGACCTTATATGCACAAGAGTTGCCCGAGGGCAATGGGTATCAATTGGTCGATAGTACACCCAAAATCTTAATGAAAGTATATAAGACTTCAATGCCAGATTATTATTTAGGAAAGAGGGACGGCGCTGACGGAGTTCTACTCAAAAAAGACGGAAAATGGTTTTTTGAATATTATGAAGGTGGTGTTTTAAAAGCAGACGAGCTCAACATCAAGTTTTGATAGTGTGCTATTGATACTTATTCTTCCATCGTCTTTTTAGAAAGTCTTGAATGGCATTTTCACGCGGGTTATTCCCTGGTTGGTAGAATGAAGTACCGGCTAATTCTTCAGGTAAAAATTCGGCATTCACAAAACTGTTTTCGAAGTCATGGGCATATTTGTAATCTGCGCCGTACCCAAGGTCTTTCATTAATTTTGTAGGAGCGTTGCGTAAGGCCATCGGAACGGAAAGGTCTCCTGTCTGCTTTACAGCTTGTTGTGCTTTACCTATAGCCATATAACTGGCATTACTTTTGGCCGAAGTTGCCAAATAAATGGCACATTGACTAAGAATAATTCGAGCTTCAGGATAACCAATGGTGGTGACCGCCTGAAAGGCGTTGTTGGCAATAACCAGGGCTGTAGGGTTGGCTAGGCCTATATCTTCCGAGGCGGAGATAAGCATTCGACGGGCAATGAATTTTACATCTTCGCCTCCTTCGATCATTCGCGCTAACCAATAAACAGCTCCGTTCGGATCGCTTCCACGAATCGATTTGATAAACGCAGAAATAATATCATAGTGCTGCTCGCCGGTTTTGTCATAAAGAACGGTATTCTTTTGTACTTTTCCCATGACCATTTCATCGGTGACAATTATTGTATCCGATGCTTCCGATGTGATGACCAGTTCGAAGATATTGAGTAGTTTTCTGCCGTCGCCTCCTGAAAGTCGCAATAAGGCTTCCGTTTCCTTTAACGTAATCTTCTTTGATTTTAAATAAGCATCCTTCTCCATGGCCCGGTGGAGTAGGTCTTCGAGATCTTTTTTCCCGAACGGATTAAGTACATATACCTGACACCGCGACAAGAGGGCGGGAATGACTTCGAAGCTGGGGTTTTCTGTAGTTGCCCCGATCAAGGTAACCCATCCCTTCTCAACGGCCGCCAATAAGGAATCTTGTTGTGACTTACTGAATCGATGAATTTCATCGATGAATAAAATCGGATTTTTAGAGGTGAAAAGCCCACCACTTTGCTTCGCCTTTTCAATGACCTCACGAATGTCTTTTACCCCACTGTTGATGGCGCTAAGAGTGTAAAACGGACGACCGCTCTCATGGGCGATAATATTGGCGAGTGTCGTTTTTCCAGTACCAGGAGGTCCCCAAAAAATAAGGGAAGGGAGAAGGCCTTTTTTGATTTGTTGGGTCAATGAACCATCTTTTCCGACCAAATGGAGTTGGCTAATGTAATCGTCTAAAGTTTTGGGGCGTACCCTTTCAGCTAGCGGTTCATTCATGCGATAAAATTAAGATAAAATAGGAGATGACGATTTGTCGTTAGTATATTTATGGAGAGGTTCTTGTTTTCGCATCATAGGTTTTAGTAGTCGGTTTGTCTAGTACGGGTTCGTATACCATCTTGTTTGATGACAGGCACGCGGCAAACAATGGTTTTACATGTAAATTATTATGTCTGAACATCAGTATTTCAAATTTACAAATTCAGTGGTTTTAGCCCCCATGCTAGCTGTGCTTATGATTTGGACGGTGTTTTGGGTCGAACTAAGTTTTCAGGTCAACCTAAACCAATTTGGAATAAGCCCCAGGAGTTTTGTGGGGTTACGAGGCATAGTTTTTAGTCCTTTTATCCATGGTTCTGTTGAACATTTGTACAACAACACAATTCCCTTGGCGGTATTGCTGGCCGCTTTGTTCTATTTTTATAGGAAGATTGCTTTAAAGGTTTTGTTTTGGGGAATATTAATTTCAGGAGTATTGACATGGGCTATCGGAAGACCTTCTTACCACATTGGAGCCAGTGGGGTCATTTATGTTTTAGCCAGTTTCACTTTTTTCAAGGGCGTTTTCAGTAAATACTACCGATTGGTGGCACTTTCGCTGATCGTCGTTTTTATTTATGGAAGTTTGCTCTGGTACATTTTTCCCGTCAAAGATGATATTTCTTGGGAGGGCCATTTGTCGGGATTTGTAACGGGCCTGTTGTTGGCTATATTGATTAAATCAAAACTGCCCTCCACAAAAAAATATGATTGGGAACGGGAAGATTATAATGAAGCAGAAGACGAGTTTCTACAACAATTCGATAAAGACGGCAATTTTATAGAACGCCCCACCGATGTGGTTGAAAGGGATGACGGGCGTATTACAATTACGTATCAATACAAAAAGAAAAAAGGGAATGAAAACACAACAGATCGGGAAACCTGAGACAATTATAGAACCGTAGCGGTCTCATGTTTCAACACTGAGTGAGGGGATATGTCGTGGTATAATAGTGTTATTAATTTCCTGTTTGTACTTTGAGAACAAAAGGTAATCTGAAAAATGTATGCCTTTTATTGCCAAACAGAGGATTGCAGCCAAGCGATACCCTCTTTAAGGTAATCGATATAGTTACAGGGTTCGTTGTGAGTAAGCCCGGGCGCGACTATAAATTCAATCTCACTTCCTGCCTGCACGGAACTTTCGACCCAATTTTGGGTATCCGACAATGGAAAAAGTTCATCATTTTCACCATGAATCACATATAATGGCGTTTTTATTTTTCTTGGGCTTCCATTGGTGTCAAAAGTACTGTAGGAACTAGCCATTGGAATAGCGGCCGAAAATAGCTCGGGTTGGGTTTCTGCAAAAAACCAGCTTCCGTTTCCGCCGTTACTATAACCAACGACCACTATTTTGTTGGGATCAACGTTCCAATACTTTTTTGCAAAATCTGTTAGTGCCAATACTTGTACCTGATTAACCGCCTCATGCCATAAATTAACACCCCCGTTTGGACTTATAACATAGGCGTCAAGATTTTCCAATGCAGGTTCTAGATAGCAGTCTGTACTTTTATGGGCGTCTGAATTACCTCCCGAAGCACCATGAAGATGTACGAAGAGGGGTTTCAAACCATCGTTCGAAATGCTTGGAACTATTGCCCTTATTCTCCAGAGCTGATTATTTTGCACTTTGAGCGAAAAATCATTGACCCCTTCAACAAGCGCCAGCTCAGAAAATTCCTTTTCAACATCTTCCCAGGTCACTTCAGTGGATTCCTCGACTTCTCCATTGCTATCTGAACCACAAGCCATGAATAAAGAAGTTACGGCGAGAAAAAATAACAGTCGAAATGTACGGTTGTCTTTCATAGGTAACTATTTTAGGTTCTACTTTGGATGTTAAAAATTTTATCGTTTCAGAGAAAAATGGCCTGTCAATTCTTTTCCGTCTGTAAGGGTTACACGAAACCAGTAGTCGGCTGATGCCAATGGCCTTCCATTATAGGTGCCGTCCCAACCCGAGGTTAAGGGGTCGACTTGTGCCAAAAGGGTGCCGAACCGATCAAAAATATATACGGGAGATCGCAAATTAAATTGCCTGGCTATTTCTTGAATGTGCCATTCGTCATTAACGCTATCGCCATTTGGGGAAAAAAAACGTGGATAGGCTATCACCGTAATTTCCTGGGAGGCCACGCCACAATTATTTTTATCGCGCACAAATACCGTTTTAATTCCAGATGATAGCCCGGTAAAAACATTGTTATCTTGGTAGGGGCCTTCAATGTGGTCAATGGCGTATTCGTAGTCGCCATGGGTCTGGGTAATTATCCTTACCCTGTCGTTGGAAATGCTTACATTTTTAATCTTGGGGGGCTCCACCGCTACGACCTCAATGGTTTGTTGAGTTACGCAACCGGCATTGTTTGTTATGTTCACTGAATATGATCCCGGTGTCATAACGGTTATCGCCGCCGATGTTTCACCGGTAGACCAGGCATACGCATACGTAGGTGCTATACCACCCCCAATACCGGCTGTGAGAATTACGGAATCGGAACCGTTGGAGCTGCATAATAGAACTTCATCAGGGGAGGGCAACTCAAACATTTCAATGGTCAGATTGAACTGGCCTATGCCGTAGCATATACTTTCTTGGTCTATTCTAATATATAATGTGGTCGACGGGGAAATGAAATCGTCGGGAAGATAGTTTTCTGCACCGCTCAAGGCATCGTCCCGGTCGAGGTAGAACCGAATGGAACTATCAATGGGCAATTCAAATTGCTCTAAAACTAAGCCCTTATAATAAAGTAGGTCGAACTGCCCGAGTCCGCCACCTATATCACATCCGCTCAATGGAGGGACCTGAATTGCGACCGCTTCCCTGATTTTAAGTTGAACCCTGGCAAAACTGTGGCATTGGCTTATGGGATTGTACACTTTTGCGACCAGAATTTCATCTTCCACCGAATTCGTATATCGATTGGGCAGTGCATTCGTATTGGTAGTATCATCCTCGGCGGTCTCCATGTCGTTGTAATAAAAGACATTGATGATTTGGTCGGTATCAAAACTGACTGTTGAGTTAATCAATTGCAAATTGAAATCCCCAATACCCTCACTATTTTCTGTTTCGGTACATTGATAGTATTCTACCAAGTCTGTGGGAACGCTTGGTGTATCATAAATGGTAACTTGCTTGGTCAAGGGTTCGGAGGCGTTTCCATTATTATATTTCGTAAGGCTCACCATATACTCTCCTGGTGAAGCATACCTATGAAGAGGACTTTCGTCAGTTGATGTATGGCCGTCACCAAAATCCCAAAGAACAGATTCAAAGGGAGCATCCCCTGTGATGATAAACTCGGTATCGTCACCAAGGCAAACATTATGGTACTCGAACTTGAAAACGAAAAACGACTGCACAAATGGGGGAAGACCAAGTTCGGCAAAATTTCCTCCCAAGTAGATGGCGTTGGTTTCATAATTGCAGGCCGTGCCTTTTGCTTCCGGATTATGTATGACAGACAAACGCGTTCCCGAACCATTGACAGGATAGCCTGCCCTGTATATTTTTCCGTCTACAGCCAATTGTAGAGCACCGGCCACAGTTCCAGAGGTATAAATTTCCTCCTCGGAAGCGGCAATGTTCCCAGCAGTAAGGTCAAATTGAAACAGACTACTCCCATAGGGGGTGCCGTTTTCGGCATAAATGTTTACCGTAGTGTAAAGTTTGCTGGCTTTTTCGGAAAATTCGAGTCCATAGGGAATGAGTCGCTCTGCCAGTAGAAGCTCGTTGGTAACTTGTCCCGTCTCGGTATTAAAATCGTACAGTAAAACCTTTCCGGTTTGTTTGTTGGTGGTTTTTGGTCCTGTAACTTCCGAAAAGCTGGTTTGACTATGGGCAACACCGAGTTTTTTCCCATCAGGGGAAGCTTTGAGATATCCTATCGCATTCTGTTTGTAGCCGCCCACATGGACAAGGGTGTTCGTCGAACTGGTAACAGGCGTTGGATTTACCCCGTTGTCATCGACTTCAAATGCAAAAAATGTATCAATAAAATGGGTAATGACCCAAATGGAAGATTCATCATTATGCTGTACCGCAGTTATTTTTTCGGAACATTTAAACCGTCTTTGTAATTGGTCGGTAGTATCATAAGTAATGAGGTGTATATTTTTCTCACTTGAAACCACATCCCCAAAACCATTGTTCAGGGTGAGGTCTACCAGGGTATAATTAAGTCCGTGATTGGTGGGTTCCTCGGGATCTGGGTCATCTGTAGTAAAAATGTAATATTGGGTATTATTACTTCCTGATCTGGGAACGACGATGGCCGACTGTGTGCTCGACTCATGGCCCAATAACCCGGTGCCGTTCGGCATAATGCGATGAGCCTTGTCCCAAACCGTTAGGCCATCTGTATAAAAGAGCAGATTACCGTTCCGGTCAGCGATGCTAGAGCAACCCTCATGTGTTTTTAATCTTCCATTAAGAAGGGGTATAGGTATGCCACTGTTAAAATCGAGCCCGGCCTCGTTTCCAAAATACCATATCGCTGCTTCCCTCTGGGCACTGAGGTTGTATACGAAGAAAAGAACCGCAATACTTACAAGAAACCGTGAAATGCACCCGTCATTTGCCATGATATCAGCATAATTATCAAATTTAATCAAATAATATTATACTTTATACCCCAAAGAGATGCTATCATACGTATTGGTCGATTGCCACTTCAGTACTTGTGCCCAACTTTCATTTGTTGTCGAGAATTACCAAGCCATTAATGAAATAGAATACTTCATTAGGATTAAGAACATTTGAACGTACTAAATTGCAGGTGACGGAGGGCTACAAGCCGCAATAAAACGGCCGAAAAGGATGTTTAAATTAGCCGTAATAGCCCTTTCACTGCTTAAAATGCATCGTACGCTGCCGTACTACTTCGTATAAGAATACGCCACAGGCTACCGAGACGTTCAAAGATTCGATATCGCCGAGCAAGGGAAGCTTTGCTTTATGATCTGCTACCTTAAGAATAGAAGGTGATATACCCCTGTCTTCCGACCCCATGATTATAGCACATGGCCTATCAAAAGGAATATCATATATTATGTCATTTGTTTTTTCAGTTGCCGCAATCACCTGAATGTCGGATGCCTGTAAGTAAAAAACTGCATCCTTGATATGGTCGACTTTTGCAATTGGAACTTTAAAAGCGGCGCCTGCCGATGTTTTTATAGTGTCGGCGGTTACCGGTGCGGCACCTTTTTTTTGAATTATGATGCCATCGACTCCGGTACATTCGGCGGTACGAATAATGGCACCGAAGTTTCGAACGTCAGAAAGCTGGTCAAGAAGAAGAAATAGCGGAAGTTTCTTTTTAGTAGAAACATTTTCTACCAATTCCTCAAGACTAAAAAAGCTAATGGGAGATATATTGGCAACGACCCCTTGATGGTTGTTCTGGGTCAACCGATTCAATTTCTCAATGGGAACGTAAGAGGTATTGATGCCTTTTTTGCGAAGTATGCCCTCAAGTTCTTTAAATAGATCGCCCTTTAGTCCTTTTTGAATAAAGACTTTGTCAATGGGCTCTCCTGCATTGACTGCTTCAATGATGGCCCTTATACCGTAGATTTGGGTTGTTTTTTGCATGAAGACAAAGGTATATAAAAAACCACCTCGATCGAGGTGGTTTTAAGATGTAATCGGCTTCAAGCTACTTTTTAATGTTCGTCTTCTAAAAACCCAGTTCTTCTATATCCTTCAATATGATATATGGTTCCTGGATCATCTGAAAATTCGGCATCAAAAGAAATGCTATCCGTCGTTCTTCCAGAAGAACTTGTTCCTCCGTCTTTCACAATAACTCCATTTGAGATGGAGACTGTTATTTCGTAGTCATCAACTTTGCTAGGTAGGGCGTCCCCCGAGAAAGTAAGTGCCGATACGTCTACGGGGCTTTTGACAATAAATGTCCATATGTGGCCATGATCTTGTATCAGAAATTCGGTTTCCGAATCGCTAGCGGTATTGGATGTAGTGATAGACTCGTAATCAATAACCATTTCGCCATCTACAAAGGTTTGAACAAACCAGTCACCAGAAACATTTTTTGTTTTAGTTTCAAAAAGGTCAATATCCGAGTATCCTTCCTTATCATCGCAAGATAATAGGGCCATAACGGAAAATACTGACAGGGCTATATAAATTATATTTTTTTTCATTTGTCTGTAAATTTAGTTTTTAAGGAAATTACGAGTAAAGACACCGAAACCACCAATTCTTGTTTGTAGTGTAATATCTGTCCCATCTATTAGAGTGCCCGAGGTTTCCGCGTCATTGGCTTCATCGGCAATAATATTACCGAAATTACTTGATTGCAAAGGAATTACCAATTTCGTACTTGAATACTGAAATATAATTGCTCGGATACCATTGGTCGGTAAGATATCATCGGCCTGGTAAACGCCATCCGTTATTTTCGATAATGTCATCACGTGTGCTGGGTTGCTATCTCTCGTATAACTTCCACTTAAATCACTATTTATAATGAGGTCAGGGTCATCGGAGACAATTACATAGCGATCTGTAGATGCATCAAAACCATCGCTGTTGGTCGCGGAGTACGACAATTTATATACTCCGGGTTGATTGGTGTCTACTGTTCCTGTTTTGGACACAGGTAATTCTGAATCACCTGATTTAGCAACCACACCAGGGTCATTAAAGGCAACGCCTGATTGCACCAAAAGATACTCAGCACCGTTTACTTCAAATGTTGGGAAGAAAGTAACCTTCGATTCGATAGGCCTTTCTTCCGAGCATGATCCCAGTAGGCCAAAGATGGCAACCACCGAAAATAATTTATATATGTTTTTAATTTGTATCATCATTATCTTTTTTAAATGTCCACTGTGTTATAAACTATTATTTCTGATCCCACCATATTTTTTCTTGAATGGAAGCTTTCTGCGAAATATTGTTGTTCCTCTCGGTTTCGTTGTCAGGATAGAAAATGGTGTTGGGCGTTTGGGTTCCTGTTAAAATGGAATTCACCGATGCCACGAGGTTGCCTTGCGCATAATCTTGGTTGCCTAAAGCAACTGTTTCAGGATATTTAGTACGTTTTAATTCAAAAAAGGCTTCAATGCTGTTTAGATAGGCTAGGGATGCCCATTTCTGAACCATAACCTGTCTTATTGCAGTTTCTACATCGGCATCAGGGACAAATTCGTATGCCGCGCCCGGACCTAGAAGTGTTTCGGCGGCATCGGCACCCAAACCATAGGTCGTGAAGGAATTGATTACTCCTTGGTTATATTTTGCTGCGGCACCCGCACCGGAGGCATATCTAATTAGAGCCTCGGCTTGTAAAAAATTGCTTTCGGCCACTGTAAATAGGTAAACGGGAGCTGTAGCAGCTATATTCGGTCGTGAAAAATCATTGGCCTGCTCACTGGCAAATTCTCCTCTATTGCCTTGGTCAAGTCCTCTGAAAGAATCTTCGTTGTTAAGTCTATAAACAGCTTCTATCCTTGGATCGGAGTTTTCTTGATAGAATGACAGCAACGAGTTGCTGGCCACGTTGTTCACATCACCAAGCCTATCGATTTGAACATCATAAAAAGGGTTGCTCTTGTCAATTTCCCCGTCGTAGGCACTAAAGTTAGCATCTTCTGCAATAAAATTATCCTGAGCCAGTAATGCATTTACTGCAGCAGCATTTGCTAATGAAGTGTATGACATTCTCATATATAACTTCAACTTTAGGGTATTGGCGAATTGTATCCAGCTATCCATGTCGGCATTGTAAATATTATCTTGATTGCCAACGCTTGATGGTACTGGATTGCCATTGTAAATATTCAATGCTTCATCTATTGTCGCGATCAAGTCTGGATAGATTGCTTCCCCAGCATCCAATTTGGGCGATATATTTGCCTCACCTTGGAGGGCTTCCGAATAGGGGATGGCTCCAAATAAATCGGTCATAACCTGAAAAGTATACACTTTCAAAAGAGAGGCAATAAGAAAAGAACCAGTATCACCATCGGCGTTCGACTCTGAAATTACATAGTTTAAATCATTGAGACAACCGGCATAAATTTCGGACCACATCCTTTCGGCATAAGTTGTATTCAAATTATAAGTATCAATGTCTAAATATTGACTAGCACTGGGTGCCTGCGTATGATACTGAGCAAAAAAGCCTCCCAGATTTGTCAAGTTTCCCCCCAAGACCGTAGCCAAAGAACCCTCGGCCGCTGTTAGCACATAACTTTTTTCAACAGCTTGGGGTGAATTTGGATCGGTGTTTATCTCAAGGTCACCTGTGCATGAGATAAATGCAAAACACACAAATAATAGATTAAATATCTTTTTCATTTTTTATATATTTTATAATCAATGGATGATTTTATTAAAACTTGGCCTTAACTGTAAGCCCTAAACTTCGTGTACTTGGGTTTGCACTAAATTCCCCGAATGTACTACGTAAATCAGTTCCAAATGTTGAAACTTCCGGGTCGATATACTGGTTACTTGCCGGTGTCCAAAGAAAAAGATTTCTTCCAATTAGGGTAAAAGAGATACTACTAAAAGGGGTGTTATCTATTATTGAACTTGGTAGCGTATAACCCAAAGTGACCTCTCTTAATTTCACAAAGGACTTGTCGATTACAGTTGATCTATCGTTGGCCGTGGCCCTGTAATAATCGTCCATATGCTCTGTGTCGATGGGTGTTGTATTTTCTTCATAGGTCGCCTCACCGGTCACCTCGTCAGTAATTTTGACTACTGAATTGGGTACGACCCAAGGCTGTCTATCATTTTCAGTGGTGGTAATGGAATTCCCGGTAAATCTAGTGATATCGGCCGTTCTAGAGAACATCAACCCACCTTGTCTAGAATCTACGGTAAAGCCAAAAGTTATTCCTTTAAAAGAAAAATCACTGCTTACCCCAAGGGTATAATCGTATTGCGTGTTTCCATAAACCTCTTTCGTAGGGTCTGCAATGGGTACCCCATTGTTATCGACCACGATATTTCCTTGTGGATCCGTTTCAGGAACACTTCCCTCTAATAATGCAAGTGGTTCCCCCTCTCTCGCTATAAGCGAAGTAGTGCTAAGACCCCCCAAATCTACTTGGTCTATTCTATCATCCAATTTCTCTAAAATAGCATCGTTGGTAGAATAATTTAAAGAGGCGTTCCAATTGAACCCTTCTGGGTTTCTGATTATGGCCAAATCTATTAGCCCCTCGTAACCTTTGTTCGATATGGTACCGATGTTGGCAGTCTGATTGGTAAAGCCCGAAGAGGCCGCCAAGGGCAAACTCAAAATTTGATTCTCTACTTTTGCGTCGTAGTAGGTGAAATCAATCGTAATTCTATTTTTGAAAAATGACAAGTTCGTTCCTATCTCAAATTCCTTTCTTCGCTCTGGCTGAAGGTTAGAATTTTCAGCTCGATTCCCTACTTCGAATGCATTAAGCCCCCCACTTGGGAATGCTAAATTTCTAAACCCTTGGTTGTCAGTATTTCCTGCCACAAAAACAGGAAGTATTTGATAGGCATCAGTATCTACACCGGTTTCGCCATATCCCAATCGTAATTTTCCGTAATTAAGAACATTCTCGATACCAGGAAGCATTCTGGAGAATACCCAACTTGTATTGACTCCGCCATATAATATGGACCTATTTTGAGTAGGTAATGTCGAATACCAATCATTTCGTATGTTACCGGTAAAGTATAGCATATCGTTAAACGAAACCGTGGTACTGTTTAGAAGGCCAATCAGTCGTCGCTTTGTAATGGTAGAAGTAACAGCCGGTGTACTGGCAGAGTTGGAAAAACCATAAAACCCCGGAATGTCTTGAGTAGATACGGAGGCAATTATACCTGAATTGTATCTATCATTATAGTTTAGTCCAAAATTAGATTGAACGTTTAATTTCTCATTGATATCCAAATCCAAATTATAGAAAAGGTCATGGTTAATCTGCTTTTCTATGTTGGCGATTTCCGCATAAGAACCTGGTTGCTCAGTGCTGGATCCGTCATTTGGGCTGCCTGGATCGGCATCAACGATTGCCCTCCAAAGTTTTATATTTTCGCTAGCCGAGTCAAGCCCGAATCTATAGCTGATATTCGACCAATCATTCAAATCGGCCACCACATTGAATGAACCATAGACACGTTCTTTACCATAATCGGCGCCATCTTCATTTAACGTAAAATAAGGATTTGTTACGCCATAGGGTGTATAGTAATTTGAGACATTGTTAAACGGATCGTTCTTGTAATCTTTAAATTCCGTGATGTCAATGTCGGTAGGTATCTGCATCAAATTATTAAGAACGCTCAATCCTTGGCCTGTAATAACCCCGCTTCCCAACGAACTAACATAGTTGACGGTACCTCCGAAAGTCAAAAAGTCGACCTTTGAATTTAAAGACAAAGCAATGGTGTTACGCTCGTACGAATCTACCTCTGTAGGGTAAACACCGTCAATATTCGAATTGGAAAAAGATAACCTTCCAGTCGTCTCCCCGCTACCACCCGAAATGGCAACATTATTTATGAATGAGGTTCCGTTGTCAAAAAAATTTCTTAACTGATCCTCCTGAAGGGTGTAAGGTTTTATTTTTTGTGAATTGTCGACTTCATTTCCCCATAAGATCAGGCTGTCATCAAAACGTGGACCCCATGAGCCGTTTTCACCTAAATAATGAGCGCCATCCCATCCTTGGCCAAAAGTTTCTTGATATTTTGGTGCTCTTAGAACATCGGTAAAATTGGAGGTATTGGAAAATTCAAGGGTGAGTTTTGAAGATTTTCCTTTTTTAGTTGTAATGATTATTGCGCCGTTTGCTGCCCTTGAGCCATAAAGAGCCGTACCTGAAGCACCCTTAAGAACTGTAATTGATTCTATGTCTTCAGGGTTTACATCTCCCGAACCTCTTCCAAAATCATAGCCGCCATTTAAACTATTATCGAAGGTGGATGAATTGTTTAAAGGAACACCATCAATTACGTATAGTGGCTGATTGGATCCACTTAACGAACTGAAACCCCTAATTATGACCCCTGAGGAAGCCCCTGGATCTGTAGATGCATTGGATATCGTGACACCAGCCACTTTACCTTTTAGCGCATCCGCCAAATTATTTTGGGAACCTTTTACAAGGTCTTCGTTGTCAAGCGTTGTTGTAGAAGATCCCAACGAGGAACTTTCCCTTTCAATACCGACGGCGGTAACGATGACTTCTTCCAAAGCCTGTGCATCCTCTTCCATTTGAATGTTGACCGTGGTGCTCGCTCCAATGGTTCGTCGAACATCTTTTTGTCCAAGAAAGGAGAATAGTAGTACTTGGTCAACATCGCCGGTAATCGAATACTTACCGTCAAAATCGGTTTGGGTGCCATTAGTGGTTCCCATTACAACGATATTCACCCCAGGGAGGGGTAAACCGTCTTGATCTGTAACTGTACCCGAAATTGTTTTTTCCTGCGCAAAAGTAATCTGCACAACTAACGCTAGGAATAGCGCTAAAAGTCCATTCAGTTTTGTCTTCATTTTATGATTATTTGAATTAGCTTGCCGCAAAAATCCTAAATTAACGTTAATAATCCTATTTTTTAGCCAAAAAAATTATGCATGCATAGTATATTTGGTGTTAAAGTCACGTATCCGAGCGTTTTGTTAACATAAAATTAACAAAAGGAGTGTATGAATATTGATATTATTAAATAAATTCTTACCATTTAAAAGGAATATGTGTTATATAGTGTTAAAAGAATAGTTAATTCATAAACACACTATTTGAGTCTGAATTTCTGTTCCATAGTATGCTTTCGCGGTACGGTTAAAAAATAAAGAAAAGTCCCACTATTTGATGAAAAACGTCAAAAATCAATTGTTCTGTTTGACAATTTTTAAGCATGTAGGGAAAAAGAATTTCAAAGTACTATTGCAATATCTTCGGTTATTCATATATGACGAAGTTTTCAAAAAAATCTTGCCACGCCACCCACGCTGCGGTATACGCTTTGGGAGACTTCAACTGCAGGTCCTTATCTGGGCCCGCTATTGCGAGCCCCATGGCATTATAGGTGTTGCCTCGGTCATCTTGAAAGTGTAGCGTATTAGATGGACCGACCGAATACCTTGACGTACCGTCAATAAAATAGGATGAAATAAAGTTAAGGTCTTTGTTTCCGACAACTAATATATTTTTGCCCGAAACCAACGTTGTTTTAAGTGTCAATCTACCCTCTTGATCGAATAGGTTGTAATTATAGATGTGAACGGTAATTTTATCGACCCCTGAAAGAATACCGTAACGATAAAAATCTCTATTGGTCGTTTTTGTTTCTACATCGATACCCGCCTCCGACCCTTCGACAATTTCATTATATACTTTGGCTTCAGGGAAATATTTTTTTACGGTCTCCCAATCGGTTTCCACGACATTGTATGTGCCATGAGAAGCCCTGTCATATTTGCCGCTAACCCCCCTCATCAACATTTGTGACCAAATGGTTCCTGTTTCTATGTCGGTGGGCATAATATTATCGTGATACAAATAGCCCGATGCTTTTACTGTAAGTAGTTCATTGCCTAGCACCCTATCCCAACATATGGTACTTCCCGTAAGTGGACAATGGGTGACCGCATATTTTTTATCCTCAAACTCATTATTGATTACTTCATATAGCCCTATAAAGGCATTAGGGTAGGCTCTAAGCTCATTGGGTCCTAAACTGATTAAGGCGGTTAAATGGTTTTCTGAATAAGTTACATCGTCCGTGCCGACAAATGAACTGTGGGTGACCAAAGGAAAAGGCGAATATGGGCCAAGTACATGCTCGCGGGAAATAGACCAAGAAGGTCCGATTGCCGAAACTTCCCCTTTCGACGTTTCCATTTGTGGATCCGTTGGACTGCAACCCAGGGTGACGAACACAATTAACAGAAAAACTAGCCGCATCATTTTCATTTTAGCCAGGGCCTGAGCCCTCTTGTATTTGGTCATCTGTACAGGGCTTTCCTTACACATGTTCCCATGAAAAAGACCCGCTTAATACATAAGCGGGTCTTATCAAGATAGATTTTATGTAATAAATGTTATTTTAATTATCCCAGAATACCCTTGAGGATTTTTCATCACCTCCCATAGCAGACGCTGCTGCTGCGTAACTTGCTCCGTTTCTGGAAGTTTCGTCCACTGGATAGGTATATCTTCTTGGCACGGGCTCCATAGCTATGGGTGCCGGATTCATTTCAGGAAATCCATATATTCTATACGTCGTCCAAGCTTCGAACCCGCGATTGAACAAATGAATCCATTTTTGTACGGCCAAGCTTTCCTGCCAAGTTGCACCAGCAGTGGCATATGCCACCTCCGGTTTGGCCAAATAGGCTGCTGCACCATCAACGCCCCAGAAATCGAATGAAGCTGTAATTGCATTATTGTAATGTGCTTCGGCATCGGCCGAGGATCCTGCTAGTCCCAATTCCGCAGCTTCCGCCATCAAGAATTCCACCTCGGCGTAATCCATTAGAATACCAGGTACATCGGGCTGGTGAAAAATATCTCCTAGATGCGTGTGGGCGTTGTATGGGGCGGTCTGCCCGTATGTACCACCCTTATATGGGTCTGGTGCCAAATTGTCGTCAAAGTAAACGGATCTTCTTGGGTCTTCCAAATCATTTACAATGTCTACAAAAGTATTGGCAGGCACAAAATCTTGACGGCCACTTTCAACCAAAGATTGGTATACCGGATTATTATTTGGTGCTGCCGCCAGATAGTCGAATGCCGCATTATCGGCATTTGAGGTAAAAACACCGCTGGCTATGGCTTGGGATGCCATGGTTGTCGCCTTGGCTGCGTCGACAGATGAAATGCGAACAGCCATACGTAACTTTATAGAATTAGCGAATTTTTTCCATTTGGCCATATCGCCGCCGTAGATTAAATCGGAAGTACCAAAGGAGCCTTCGCCTGTAGATATCATGCCAATGGCCTGATCTAGCTGGTCGATAATGGCATTATAAATGGCAGCATCATCATCATAGGCCGGTAAGACATTGTCGATGTCGAGAGCTTCGGTAAAGGGAACATCGCCAAAAGTATCGACTAAAACATGATATGCGAATACTTCCATAATACTAATAGAAGCGAACTGATTATTTCTAACCGCCGCGGAAGTACCATCTTCAGTATCAGTCAAAACTAATCTTGACTCTTGCAAATCCCTTAAAACATCCCTGTACGTAACATCAAAATGCCAGCCGGGTTGATCTCTTGTAACCAAATCATAGTTGGTTTCATCAGTATAGGTTGTCTCTGTCCATAATTGGGCGAATAACCTGAAAATATTGCGGTTAACGCTTGTACTGGCCATCAAATCAACCATGTTTTTTGTGCCGTTGGCGAACAAGGTCTCCGCAGGTACATCAGTAGCCGATTTGGGGTCAACATTCATGTCCCCAAAATCGGAACAGGAGGCCATAAATGCAATAGTTACAAAAATTGAAAAATATTTTTTCATAGTATTTTTATTTAAAAGTCTAATCGAATGTTAAAACCATATTCTTTAGCTGTCGGATATGGACTGGATTGATACCCTTGTAGGTTACCTGCACTCAAGCCAGCTTCGGGATCAGAGTATGGCATGTTCTTGTCAATGATCCATAAGTTTCGTCCAACAAGAGAGAAGGTTACGTTGTTCAGCGGTAAATTTTTGATGAGTTTCTCGGGTAAATTATATGAAAAGGTAACCTCTCTTAACTTGACATAACTGGCATCGTATGTGTGATGTGCATTTGGTGCCCTTTGATATCCTATGGCATTGAAAAAATCTTCCATACTGGCCCTGGTGGTATTTGGGGAACCATCGGGGTTAACCCCTTCCAATATAATACCCCCACCTTCGTCAACCGGATCTCTTTTCGGATTGCCCAATTCATTCGTGCCGGCGGTAATGTCATAAATACCCGTGGCATAACCGTACCAAGTATCCAAAGAAAATACGTCACCACCTTTTTGAACATCGATCAAGAAACTGAACGACATATTTTTGTAACGGAACAAATTGTTTACGCCACCTTTCCAATCGGGATTGAAATTCCCTATAACTTGGGGGGTGTCATCTATAACATAAAAACCCGTGTCTGGGTCGATGACCCTTTGTCCGTCCAAAAAGGTGTAATTAGATCCCCAAAGGTCACCATAGGGTCGGCCTATTGAAGCGTTGATCGTAACTCCTCCCTGATTTGAGGTGAGCTGAACATTATCTACACCCTCAAATAAGCTAATGACCTTACTCGTATTTTTGGCCCAGGTAGCATTAAGTGTCCATTCAAAATCTTCATTTTTTACGGGTGACACGAAAACGGCAGCTTCTACACCATTGTTCTCAACATCTCCAGAATTTACAATCTTGGTGCTATTTCCCGTGGCTCTACTAACTTCAACTGGGAAAATCTGATCTGTAGTGTTTGTCTTATAATATGATACATCCAAACCAAGGCGTTTGTTAATAAAGCTCATTTCTAAACCTACCTCAAAAGATTTGGTCAGCTCGTTGACCAAATTACTATTGTTGGCCTGACTACTGACGGAAAATAAAGGCACCGTAAAGTTGGTCGGGCTGAAATAGGTATTGAATACCCGTTGTGGAACCGTACTGTTTCCTACTTCAGCATAGTTTGCCCGCAGCTTACCAAATGTCAACCAACTTGCATTCAATAATTTGGAGAATACCAAGGAAGTGGAAACAGCAGGATAGAAAAAGCCGTTGTTGGCATCGGGTAGTGTCGAAGAGATATCATAACGGCCCGATAAATCTAAATAAAGAAAACCGTTATATCCGAATGATGCATTTCCAAAGAAACCATACTGCTTTAATTTGGCAGAATATTCCGTTGGTGGGGGTAGCAAGTTTTGTGAATTGCTCAACGAATATAATCTAGGCACCACTAATCCGCCACTTGTTGCGGCACGGATCCATTCGATACTCTGTTGTCTTGCTGTGGCACCAAAAACGCCATCTAAAGATAATTTATCGCTTAGGTCGAAATTATAATTGAACAAGAGGTCATAGTTCAATTCAGTGAAATCCCTATTATATCGTTGATATCTACTGGGATAATTTTCATTGGAAGGGGTGGATCCCGGCGTACTGCCCTCGGCATGCCGTTCCTCTTGTAACTCGGAATAGGTGTCCAATGACGTACGGCCGGTAACGGTCAACCAATCGGCCAAATCATAGGTTAAGGCAACATTTCCAAACAATCGGTTTCGGGTGTCAGTTTCATAATTTTCATAAAGAACCCAATACGGATTATCAAAAAATATAGGGGTTACACCATCGGCAGTCAAAGGATCGCCGCCGTAATTCCAAGTAACATTCCTTCTTGTTGCAAAATAGGCGTCTCTTTGGTCCTGAAAATCCACATTTCGTTGGTGCCATTGCCTAAAACTTTGCATAAGGTTATTGCCATCATAACCGGTGCCATAACGGCCTTTTCCATCTGTTTTTGTAAAAGTGGCCTTTACGTTGGCTGAAAGTTTCTCTGATAGTTCTTGCGATCCGTTAAAGTCGACGGTATGTCTTTTGATTTGACTGTTCGGAACAATACCCGTTTGGTCCAAACCTGTGTAACCCAATCGAAATGATCCGGTATCACTACCAGCCGATAACGAAACACTATTGGTCAATGTCACCCCTGTTTGAAATACGGAGCCAGGCCCGTTCTTAGAGGCGTCCCATGGGGTTGCCGTCAAGTAGTTTGGCGATTCCGGATAGAATGCATCCCACTGATATACTAAGAGATTTGGGTCGAAGGCGCCACCAAATGAGGCATCTTCGTAAAAGGGGGTAATTAGGTCGTCAATTCCATCTCCATCAATATCTTGAAGGTCAAAATAACCCGAGGAATCTGCATAATATTGCCCGTAGCCGGCACCATATTCGTTTTGGAAAGTTGGAAAAGTGTCTTTGTCATAATTGGCCAATTGTACGCCTGAATTAACGGTTACACCAATTCCTTTGCTTCGTTCACCAGATTTTGTGGTAATAATGATTACCCCGTTGGCGGCCCTTGAGCCATAAAGGTTAGATGCCGCAGCACCTTTCAATACGTTAACTGATTCAATGTCCTCTGGGTTGATATCCATAGCTGCGTTACCATAGTCGTATCCACCCCTTCCCGTAGATTGACCTTCCGCTTCATCATCATCAGCTGAAAATGTTGTATTATTTATATTGCTGATTGGGGTTCCATCAACAACAAATAGGGGTTGGTTGTTACCGGTAATCGAGGTATAACCCCTAAGAATAATGTTAGAAGAACCCCCTAAAGAGCTACTTTTCTTAACATCAAGACCTGCTACTTTGCCCGAAAGGGAATTCATAAAGTTGGTTTCCTTGGCGGTATTCACCTGGTCACCCTGAACCTCTGTCGTAGCGTATCCAAGCGCTTGCTTTTCCCTTTTAATGCCCAAGGCCGTAACAACTACCTCTTCCAAAGCTTCGGCATCTTCCACCATTTGAAGGTTTATGACGTTCGAAGCACCTACGGCCCGCGACTCGTCTTTAAACCCAATGTAAGAGAATTGAATTATCTGACCTTCACTTACCTCTATGGTATAGTTTCCATCAAAATCGGTTTGCGTACCGGCTGTTGTACCCTGTACGACAATGTTGACCCCAGGAAGCGGTAGACCATCTGAGTCTGTCACAGTTCCTGTGATCGTTTTTTCCTGCGCAAGTGATAACTGCGCAACTAACACCAATAGCAGCGTTAGTATTCCATTTAGTTTTGTCTTCATTTTATGATTATTTCAATTAGCGATATAAAAATCCTAAAATCGTGTTAATAATCCAACTTTTTAGGCAACAAACTTATGCGTGCATAGTTTTTTCTTGTTAAAAATCAATAAAAATAGAAATATTTTAAGGTTTTATTAACAAAAAACAAGCATGAATTTATAGATGTAACAGAAATACCCATCTGTTTGAATGAAATTGGATTATTTTATGTTAAATAAATGGTAAAACGATAAAATGAGGTATTTTCTACTGTAAAATCACAATTATGGCGGTTGATGGCGTTCCTTTTTAAGCCTTAAAAGACTTTCATGGTTTTTCAGGACGTTTGGGTTTGGCTGAAACTATATGCATTCTTTACATTATCATGTTAGAATTTCTTTTGAGTATTATGTTTCGTGAATGTTGGTGAGTGGTTTCCATAGGGGTAGTTGTTGTTTCTTGTACTCATATTTCCATAAAATCAAAAAATGGACTAAAGCGTTGGGTGATTTTTCGGGAATGTTTTTGAAATGAAGCCAGAGATACACTTCTTTCCTGACCTTGAAATTTTTGATTAAGTGATCCATTTACACAGGGCTAACGAAGGGGTTTTGAGGTGAATTAAAAAAATCACATAAAATTAATTGATTAGGATTTGAATTATTATTAAATATTATTACATTTGCCAGCCCTAAAACGGGGCTAAGTTTTTATTATACATATATATAGTATGCCAACAATTTCACAATTAGTACGAAAAGGAAGGGCCACAATTACCAAGAAGAGTAAATCGGCTGCTTTGGATTCGTGTCCACAAAGGAGAGGAGTATGTACCCGTGTATATACAACTACTCCAAAGAAACCAAACTCTGCAATGCGAAAAGTTGCAAGGGTAAGGTTGACCAATGGTAAGGAGGTTAACGCCTACATACCAGGGGAGGGACACAACTTGCAAGAGCACTCGATAGTATTGGTTAGAGGCGGAAGGGTGAAAGATTTGCCAGGAGTTAGATACCATATTGTAAGAGGTGCTTTAGATACTGCCGGTGTTGCAGGAAGAACCCAGAGAAGGTCTAAATACGGAGCAAAACGCCCTAAGAAGTAAATGAATTAGGATTGTGTAGGCCTAAGGTGTAGCCGGATGAGATTATTATATTTCATTGGTCAAGACCAAAAAGTGCGACACAAACCGCAAACTTTGAAAAATGAGAAAAAAACAGGCAAAGAAAAGACCGCTTTTACCAGATCCTCGATTTAACGATCAATTGGTTACGCGTTTTGTGAACATGATGATGTGGGACGGTAAAAAGTCAATTGCATTTAGTGTATTTTACGAAGCAATTGATATTGTTGAGGAAAAGAAGACCGATGACGAGAAAACGGCATTGGAGTTGTGGAAAGATGCGCTTTCTAATGTTATGCCGCACGTAGAGGTTCGAAGCCGACGTGTAGGTGGGGCTACATTTCAGATTCCTATGCAAATTAGACCGGATCGTAAAATATCCACTGCTATGAAGTGGTTGATTAGTTTTTCGCGTAAGCGTAATGAGAAGGGTATGCCGCAAAAATTGGCTGCGGAAATTCTGGCAGCTTCGAAAGAAGAAGGTGCGGCCGTTAAGAAGCGAACGGATACGCATAGAATGGCAGAAGCCAACAAAGCATTTTCCCACTTTAGATTTTAATCAGAAATGGCAAGAGATTTAAAAT
>CBDULZ010000009.1:0-83783 GCA_965368185.1 uncultured Kriegella sp. | reverse complement strand
CGTACCGACTGGAAGGAGGTCGCAGAAATATACAGACAGGGCATAGAAACAGGTCACGCTACGTTCGAGCAAAACATTCCGACTTGGGAGGCGTGGGACAACGCTCACCTGAAAAATTGCAGGATAATTGGCTTGGTACAAAGTACAATTGCAGGGTGGGCGGCATTGACACCTGTTTCGGGGCGTTGTGTTTATGCGGGAGTGGCGGAAGTGAGTGTATACGTCGCCAACGAATTTCATGGACAGAAAATTGGGACAATGCTGCTTGACAAATTAATTGCCGAAAGTGAAAAAGAAAATCTGTGGACCTTACAGGCTGGAATTTTTCGGGAGAACCTTGCAAGTTTAAAAATTCATGAAAATTTAGGATTCAGACAGGTTGGTTATCGAGAACGAATTGGTAAAATGAATGGTCGGTGGAGAGATACGATACTATTGGAACGGCGGAGTGAAAATATCGGCCTTGACTAATCGAAAAAAAATAAACGCCAACTATGTAAAATATGGGGTTTTACGACTTATCAAAAGAAGAGCGAGTTCATCTTGTCAAGCAAATCAACCGAGATAGTATCTATGACCTTACCGAAGGTAAAATCGACCATATTCTCGATTTTTTTTTTGACGATGACACCTACATTAGAAAGGCTGGTTATCAAGCTATTGGTAAAATATGGTTGTCAAAAGAGAATCTGAGGCCCCAAATTATTAAGACGCTTACTAAGTTATTCCGGTCAGACTTAGAGAAGGTTCGGCAATCAACCATCAATGCAGCCGGAGAAATAGGAATAATTGACTTTTCCGTCGTGGCGGTTTTTTTTGACAAAGGATTATTTGACGAGCATCACTCCGTAAGAAATGCCGTAATCGGTTCGATTAAAAAAATGGGAGAGAAAAACCCCGAACCGACTTTAGAATGGGCAAAACAATACCTTCATCACCATAACAAGGAAATAAGAAGGGAAATTTGTCATGGCATCGAGTTAAGAGGAAGAACGCACCCGCAAGACATTCTCCCAATGCTCAAGGAGCTGCAATATGATCAAACAGCAAGAGTTAGAAAGACGCTGATTCACGTACTTGGTCAAATTGCCTATAAAAAGGGATGCTTGGAAACCGTAATTAAAGCATTTAATTATTGGGAAAACAAAGAGCTTGTGGAAGAGACCATTGACGAAATTGTGGATGTGCACCACCGGTACAAGAACTTTGCAGCACTAACACAACAACAGGCAATAGACTACATTGCTAAAAACTATAAAAACGGAAAATAGATTATCAAAAAGATTTCTACAAAAAAACCTTGGTCGGACACAGTCCCAATTACGGTGCAAATTAAAAATATCAAGGCTTGACTTTTTTTAAATTCCTGCCCATTCCCTTGGGTTGTTAGAATTGGCTTAAAATTAGGGCCCTTCCGCCAGTTTACAAAAGCCCAACAACTTGTAACAAGGAATTTAAGTTTGCCAAAAAAAGCATTAAAAAGTTTTAAAAATTGACAATATCAAGGTTTTTAACCGACTTTAAAGTTTTAAATTAGAAGTTAGTATAAGATATATAAATACTCTATCCCAATAATTAATTATTAATGCACTCCCAAAAGGAAAAACCGATCTAGTCATGAAAAAGTGGAGCGAAGAACTTGATAAAACCACTCAAAACTTCATTGAATCTTTTAGTGGGCTAAATCACGAGAAAATGAATTGGAAACCTAATGCGGGTACGTGGAGCATCGCGCAGTATATCGACCATTTAATTGTAACGAATAAAACTTATTTCACCATTATTGAATCCGTAAGAAAAGGTACTTACACCCCCCCATTAATCTCAAAAGTTGGATTTATAGTCTCAATCATCGGAAACGTAGTTTTGAAAGCGGTACATCCTGATAGAAAAAAGAAAATTAAAACCTTTTCCATTTGGGAACCGACTAAAAGTGAGATTCCATATGGGATATTACAAAAATTCAAATCACACCAATCCGAATTAAAACAATTGATTGAAAGCTCTAAAGATTTGATTGATAAAGGGGTGGTCATTTCATCCCCGGCGAATAGGAATATAGTATATAAATTAGAAAAAGCATTCGAAATAATCGTTACCCATGAACAAAGGCATTTTAAACAGGCTAAGGAAGTTTATGAATTATGGATAAAAGAAGCCAGCAACTAAAAAGGAGGACTGGGTAAAAAACAAGTTTCACTGGCTCATTCCAGTTTTTCATTGGTAGTATTTACTTAACAGTATTCCTTAAAATAGCAATCTCTAGACTACCACACTTGATCAAAACACGAAATTTTCTTCCTTTAAAGCTTTTTATTTGGGGTATAGTACCCCTCATAGGCCGTATTTCGTACTTTTTCATTCTCATATGCAACCTTAGTAATTCCCTATTGTCTTTAATAGAGAAATAGCGACAAAAACTTGACCAACTCGTTGGAAACTGAAATCCGTTTTACGCACCAAGCGCTTGTAGAGAAATCTAAGACAGGCCATCGTAGCTCGCAATACCAATTGTATTCGCTCTATGTCGATGCCATGTACAACACCGGCTTGCGTATGCTTGGCAATAAAGAGGATGCCGAAGATATCGTTCAAGAAAGTTTTGTGGATGCTTTTAAAAACTTGGCCAGTTTTAAGTACGACAGTTCTTTCGGGGCTTGGCTCAAACGAATCGTCATCAATAAAAGCATCAATTATCTTAAAGCAAAGAGGATTGCCGTCGTACCAATGGAGGGCCATGAATACCATCTCACTGAAGAAACCGATGAAAAGACGGAAGCGATCGACATTAAAAAAGTAAAAAAGGGAATCGAAGCGCTGCCCTCGGGCTACCAACAGATAATCAATCTGTACTTGATCGAAGGTTATGATCATAATGAAATTGGGGAAGTTTTGGGTATTTCGGTATCGACTTCCAAATCACAATACCATAGGGCAAAGAAAAAATTAGTGGAAATTATAAAGGAATTATGATGGATGATTTTGAAAAACATATTAAGGAGAACAAATCGGAGTTCGACGAACATAAGGCGGATCGGGCCAAACTTTGGGCGAACATAGCATCGGAATTGGACAATGCAGATGTCAAAGTAGTGCCTTTATGGAAATCGCCACTACTCAGAATTGCAGCAACAGTGGTAATTCTTCTAGGCATTGGTACTTTTATAGGCCTGAGCATATTTGGTGGCGGCTACAACACTGAAGAAAATCGGTATGCCTCCCAAGAGCTGATGGATATCGATATGCACTACAAAAACCTAGTGTCGCACCAAGTACATTTACTCCAGAACAATCCGAAACTTTCAGATAGCGAGAAAACAGAGTTCCTCTCCTTTATGGATGAACTTGACGAAGAATATGATGTGCTACGTCAAGAAATGCAAAAAAACCTGGATAATGAACTGGTTTTGGAAGCCATCATTACCAATTACAAAAAAAGAATTGAACTGATAGAGAATTTGCTCAGGCAAATAAATGACTCTAAATTAAAAGATGAGAATTATGGCTACACCTTATAAAAATCTACTGATTATCATGGCCGCTGTTCTTTTTTGCTTGTCATTGTCAGCACAGGAGAAGGTATCAAAAAAGATATCGAAAACCTATGATATGAGCAGTGCAGGTGAACTATACCTTGATAATAAATACGGTGATATTACCATACAAGGCTGGAAAAAGAATTCGATGGCAATTCTGGTTGAAATTACGGTCACCCATAAAAAAAAGGAGAATGCCGAAGACCTTTTAAGCCGAATTTCTCCAACTATTAAGGTAATGAACGATTTTATATCGGTAAGTTCTGATATCGCCGAAAAAAGTACTGGCTTTTTCGCTAAGTATTTCAACAAAGCGAATCCGTTCGATTTTGACCGAAGCAATGTGCAGATAAATTATACAGTGAACCTACCTGCAAACGCAGAACTGGAAATCATAAATAAATTCGGTGATGTCATTATAGAGGATTATTCAGGGAAGCTAAAGTTAGACGCCCAGCATGGCGATGTGTGGATTAACGAAAACCTTAATAACGCCGATGTAAACCTAAGATACGGGAAACTCAGGGCCGAATCGATCAATTACGGTAGCATACGCTTAAAAAACGGAAGCCTGAATTTAGAAAAATCAAAAGACCTAAGGTTGAACAGTAGCGGGTCGAACATCGACATTGAAACGGTAACCTCCCTTGAAATCTATTCCAGCAAGGATGAAATTACCATCGACGAGGTCGAATCGATAAATGGATCGTTAGAGTTCACCAATATGCAATTGAACAATGTAGACGACGAAATCAATCTCAGCATGAAAATATCCGATTTCAAAGTGCTTGAGATTCATAGTTCTGATGCCTCGATTGTAATTCATCAAGAATCGTCTGAAATCAGCCTGAATATCGATGGATTTTCGTTCAATTTCGATGCGACTTTGGAGGAAGGACTTGTACGCCTGCCGAAATCATTCGAAAATGTAGATTCAAAAATTTTGGATCAAGGGAAAAAACTACGGGAGATCAATGCCTCATATGGTAAAGATACTCCCGGAAAAATTTCGATTACAGGCAAAAAAGGGGTCATACTTCTTAAAGATTAAAAGTAAATAGTAGGCAAATGCAACCTTTTTAAAAACGGATTGTCTTTAAATGTAATCAATCAAAAAAAGTATAAAATGAAACAATCAAAAGCAATAGTATTATTATTCTTACTAAGTCTGCCCTTAGCTAGTATGGCGCAAGACGAAGTTGATTATGTCGAATTTAACGACCGTAAAAATGTAGTGCACGGAGTCTATCTTGGCCTAAATATGGCGTATGGTGAGATAGAGAGCAAAGACACTTTTTTTACTGGACTTAAGGTAGCCTATGTAGCAAACCAGCAATTTGAGGTCGGTTTATCTACGGTCGGATTTTATTCACAACAAAACCTGGCCGGCAGTCTATCTGCAACCAATGAAGATTTAATTGGAGGTTATGTGGGTCTTCACCTAGAACCCATTTTTTTCAGTAAATCCCTTGTTAACCTTTCCTTTCCCGTATTAATTGGAGCTGGAGCCGTGGGATACGTAGATGGGGATTTTTTCGAAAACGACGATTTCGATTATGACCATGACGATTTTGAAACCGCAGATGCAATTTTTGTATTGGAGCCAGGGATAAACCTTCTTTTTAACGTGTCAAGGTATTTGCAATTGGAAGCGGGCCTGAAATATCGGTTTTCAAGTGACATAGATCTTGCCCCCAATTCTATATCTCGTATTAGTGGTTTTTCCGGTGGCATTGGAGTTAAGGTCGGTATTTTCAACATGGGTAGAAATCGCTATAAAAAGAATATCTAAGATGAAAAATCAATCCGTCAGCCGTTGCAGCATCTGTCACGATGTTATACAGACACAGCATGTTTTCGCCGAAAACGATCAAGTATATCTTAAGGAAAACAATAAAAATAAGAAGCAATCGGATTCCGCCCGGGATGAATGGTTTCCCATAAATTTTCAATGGATTCCAATTTTACAGCTGCACAGAAAATTAAAACATTAAAAAACGTATTTAAAATGAAAACAATATCGATAATTTTTAGTCTTGCACTACTCTTTTCCACGCTTTCATCTTGTGATTATGATCGTATTAGGGCTTCAGGGGATATTACCAGCCAGGAGGTCCATTATTCCGACTTCAGCGGTCTAAAGCTCTCAAATGCCTTTAGCGCCTATGTTTCCTTTTCCGATACCGAGGAAAAAATAGAAATTGAGGCCAACGAAAATCTACATGATAACATCATTGTTAGAAAAGATGGAAACAATTTAATAGTCAAACTTAAATCCCATACCGCCATCAGGGGAAAGGCAACTCTGAATATTTATATCACTACAAAAAGTATTACCGATTTCGATATCTCAGGGGCTTCTGAACTAATTTTGGAGACCCCCTTGATAGCCGAGGATGCCTCTATCGAACTTTCAGGAGCATCTGAATTTTACGGTGAATTGAACTTGGGTCGTTTGGAATTGGATTCCTCAGGGGCCTCGAACTCCAATCTTTTCGGAAATGTCGGTGAATTGGATGCTTCCCTTGCCGGAAGCAGCGAACTCAAGGATTATGATTTGCTACTAGATAAACTTGATATACGTCTTTCCGGCGCTAGTGATGCCTACGTTACCGTTAACAAAGTTATTGAGATACGCGGATCGGGAGCCAGTACGCTAAACTATAAAGGCAACGCAGAGATAGGCTCCAAAAACCTGTCAGGAGCTTCAAAAATCAAAAAAAGGAATTAGCACCTGTTCGTTTGAGTAATGAGCGTGTCTGAAAAGTTCCGTGTTACATCATTGCGAGGCACGAAGCAATCTGAACCTTCATGGTAAATCAACTACAGATTGCTTCACTACGTTCGCAATGACTACTGCTTTTCAGACACCCTCATTTTTTACCAAATATTCCCTAGGTACTGAGGTAAAGAACGGGATTTATCATTTTTCCGGTAGAACTGTAATCGTTAAATCTTGGGTGGTCTTGTCGCCCAATACTTTAAATCGCATGCGATATAACTGCTCCCCCCAAATGGGAAATAATCTAGAATCTTCTTCAATGGCTACATTTTCTACCGTGAGTTCTAAAATTTCGGGATTGTACAGCAACGACAATCCATCTTTGCGGTGACCAAGTCGTAGTTGACCGGGCCTAATAATTTTGGGTTCGAGGGCGGCCATAAAATTAAGTTGTGTTCCCCCCACATTTTCCAAAAGGGAATACGAATCGGAAATTTCAAATTTTTCTCCTCGTAATAGAGTATAGCTGCGTTGCCACTGCCCCACTTTAGCCTCTTTCGGATACGCCCCGGAGATATCGAGCGAATATGAAACCTTATCATTATCGACCGAATACGAACTGTTTTTTGCTTTGTATTCCAAACCATCTTTTTGGTCCACACCATTAATCGTGGGCAAGTTATGGTAACCCGACTGCATAGTCCATATCGAATATCTTTCTTTACTAAAGGTTTTGGCCGTATAGGTATCTACCCCAACATCGATCAAGGCAGGTTTCCCATTGTAGTACAAAATAAATGTACCCACATCATTGTGGTTATGGCTCTCGTCATTATGCCCGCCTTTTGCCGCAAAATAAAGGCCATCAAGATTTTCAGCTTGGTCCCGTGCTGCCATTATCTGTGTGTCAGGCAAATAGAAATCTCCTAAAAGCGGTTCCTTGGCTTCGGCATTTTTAATTTCGGCCAAATTGAACAGGTCATCCAACGCCAGTTCTATTTTTCCCTTAAATGCACTTTCTCCAAAATTTTGATTTTTGGCCAGAAAAGCCCCAAAACCGGTCATGTCTGGATCATTAATGCGTTTTCCGTATCGGTAAATGGTTCCAGGCCGCGATTTTAGTTTTGCCGATGCATCGGCGAAATTCACAAAATATTCCCCATTGATATAAGCCTTATAGATGTATTTTCCAATATTTTGTACCAGCGCTTCGTCGTAGATATCGATTTTACCATTGCTACCCTTATAAAGCAGCTCCAAATAATCGAACAGCTTACCGCCAGCGTGGCTCCAGTACGATGGACCTTCTTCGCAGCCTCCATCATCTTTATAATAATTCATAAATTTATCGACCGAACGCATACTCTTTTGCACATTTATGCTTCGTGTGATGGAGTCATTTTCCAAAAGTAGAATACAATTCAAGGCATTATAGTTACACCAAGGATTCCAATTGTTTACACTCTCACTGGTATAGCCCATCCACCAAAAATCATCGCGGGTATAATATGGCGTTAATACCTTTTTATCGATTTCAAATCTTAGCCTTTTTAATATCAAGGGGTTCACCTTATTTATTTCCTCCCCTAAAAAATGATAAGTCCATGCCAGATTGGCTGCCACTTTTCCCACTCCTAGATCAATCGTAGGTTCCAGTACATCGGGTAACCCTGCTCCGACGCGTTGCAGTGATAAATGTGCCGAATTGCCCCAGTAGGTCTGTTCGCTATAGTAAAATATACCGTTAATGATATCCTTTAAAAACCGTCCTTTTCCTTCCATCAATTCGGCCAACACCAGCGCTTCAAAAGCCTGAATGTTTTCTCGATAGGGTTTTTCCATAATGGTACGGCTTCCACTTTTGGTAAATTCCAAATAGTATGAAACGGGAATATACTTCCAGTTATATTCCAAATAGTTCTCCCCTTCTTTAATGTAATCCTCCTTAAGGTTTTGGGGAATTTTTTCCCACTCCGACCGGTTCTTATAGGCCGGATAAGGCACCCATGATTGATCTTTTACAATATGTTTTTTAATAGTATCATAAGGATAGTTGCCGCTCAATAAATTACGATAGGATTGTGCAGTGGTAAGCTGTGTACCGATAAAAAGAGTGAAGATAATTAGTACTGTTCTCATGTTTGTGGTAGTGATTTTAAATTCAAAAGTTTGAAACGGTCGATCAAACACCTTTCGGCAAGGGGAAACACAAAAAAAGCCCCGAAATGGAGCTTTTTTTAACTATTTAAAAACGGTTATGCCACGATGTCGAGTGCTTTTGTGGTTTTCCAGGCCCCGCGAGTAAAATCAGGAAATTCTTGTGGCGCACCATTTTGGGCAACCGAAGCTTCGCTAAGCGGGCCTACAGCACTCCAATAACAGCCTTCGTATACGTTTTGATCTAACGGCTCACCTTTTCTAAGACATTCGATGATACGATACCGCATAATGAAGTCCATTCCTCCATGACCGCCCATTTTCTTGGCCAATTCTCCTAATCTTTTATATAGCGGGTGTTCGTATTTCTCAAATATAGCCTTGAGCTGATCGCCTTCTGCCCATTCGTGGTGATTATCAGGTCCACCTTCAACCCCGCCTTCCAAAGCTACCCGATTTGGGAAACCGGCCAAGGTTCCTTTGGTACCTTGGATCAAATTATGGCGCGTGTACGGTCTCGGACTGGTCTCGTCCCATTGTACCATAATGGTTCTTCCCATATTGGTTTTTATAATAGAAGTACTTATATCCCCTCCTTTATAATCTAACTGGTTCCATTGATGATCGGCCGGAAAATTCTTTTTCGCATATAGAGCACGGCCTTTAGCCGGAGAAGAAAAAGAATTCATGAACTTAAAATTATCCTCGCCTCGTGCCAAGTTCATATATTGAGCCACAGGACCCAAACCATGTGTTGGGTAAAGGTTTCCGTTTCGATTGGCATAATGATAGGTACGCCAAGAGCCTGTACCGCGTTCGACCTCGTTCATTTGTCCTCTAAGCTCATGAATATAAGATGCTTCGCCATGCAGAAGTTCTCCAAGAACTCCTTGGCGGCACATATTCAAATAAATTAACTCTTCACGACCGTAGTTGACGTTTTCCATCATCATACAGTGCTTTTTGGTCTTTTCAGAGGTGTCTACAATCTCCCACATCTCCTCTAGGGTCAAGGCGAGTGGCACTTCAACAAATGCATGTGCGCCACTTTCCATAGCTTCAATAGCCATTGGGGCATGCAATTTCCAGGGCGTACAAATAAAAACAGCATCAGGTTTCTCCTTTTTCAACATCTCCTTCCAATCATTTTCACCTCCCGTGTATAATTTGATTTTTTTGTGGCGCTCACCTTTTCCGTTTTCTTTGCACTTATCAGCCGACTTCTGTGCCAAGTCTTCATACAAATCGCAAATAGCAACTACCTCCGTTCCTTCAATGGCGGCCACTTGATGGGCATGACCTGAACCACGTGCACCAACGCCAATAAAGGCGCAACGCACCGTATCTAATTTCGGAGCCGAATAATCTCCCATATAATAGGCTCCAGGAGAAGGAGCTGGAGCATCATTTTTAAGTAGTTGACCTTGCGCATTCGACAATGCGGGAGTTACCGCCAGCCCAAGACCAGCAATCGATGTTTTTCTTAAGAAATCCCTTCTATTTGTGCTCATTGTATCTATTTATGTTAAAATCGTTGCTAATGTACAAAAAACATCAAAGAAATGAAGGAATCAATTTTATCCATTTAATGACGTGATTTCAGTACTTTTTCCACGTCTTTCAACGTAAAACCTTTTGCCTGTAGTAGAATCAAATAATGAAATAACAAATCGGAACTTTCATCCAAAAACAAGGTGTCATCATCATCTTTTGCTTCGATTACCACCTCCACTGCTTCTTCCCCTACTTTTTGGGCAATTTTATTGATACCGTTTCTAAAAAGGGATGCGACATAACTTTCCTCGTTTTCTTGATTGTCTTTCCTATCTTTTATGACATTTTCCAACTCGGATAGAAACCCAAAAGACGAATTATTTTCTTCTCCCCAACAGGTATCGGTTCCTTTATGACAAGTGGGGCCGATAGGGTTAACGGTAATTAATAAAGTGTCGTTATCACAATCGTTTTGAATGGCCACAAGATTTAGAAAATTGCCGCTTTCCTCCCCCTTCGTCCATAGGCGTTGTTTGGTCCGGCTAAAAAAAGTAACCTTTTTGGTTTCTTCGGTCTTTTTCAAAGCTTCTTCATTCATATACCCCAGCATCAATACGTTTTTGGTATCGGCATCTTGGATAATAGCAGGTACGAGTCCGTCTTTGTTTTTATTGAAATCTATCTTCATAATTAAGTTTTTGGTTTTCGATGCTCGTTGCCGACTTCTCTCGAACAAATAGCAACTGGCAGCGATTACTCTAATGTAATCGCACAGGAATTCCGTTGTTCCGTATTTCTTTTTTTAAATCTTTTATTTCAATTTCCTTAAAATGGAAAACACTGGCGGCGAGTGCCGCATCGGCTTTTCCGTCCTTAAATGTATCTACGAAATGTTGCATATTTCCCGCCCCACCTGAAGCGATTATTGGAATGTTCAACTCGGTAGACAATCTGGACAAGGCTTCATTTGCGAATCCATCTTTTGTACCGTCATGATCCATCGAGGTAAATAAGATTTCTCCCGCACCTCGTTCTTCCACTTCTTTCGCCCAATCAAATAGGTTGAGTTCGGTGGGCACTTTACCTCCAACCAAATGTACTTTCCATTCACCATTGATTTGTTTGGCATCTATAGCAACGACAATACACTGCGATCCAAATTTAGCCACCAAATCGTTGATGAGCTGGGGATTTTTAACGGCCGAAGAATTGATGGAAACTTTGTCCGCACCATTGTGCAATAAGATATCGACATCTTCAACGGAAGATATGCCGCCGCCGACAGTAAAAGGTATATTCACCTTTTCGGCCACATGGTACACCAATTCGGCCAAGGTCTTACGTTTCTGTTCGGTTGCCGATATATCGAGAAAAACAAGCTCGTCGGCTCCAGCCTTACTGTAGATTTCAGCCAGTTCTACAGGGTCGCCTGCATCCCTAAGGTCTATAAAGTTTACCCCCTTCACGGTGCGACCGTCCTTAATATCCAAACAGGGAATTATTCGTTTTGCAAGCATTCTTTTCTTATTGATTTAATATAAAATTTTCCAATTGTTTTAATTGGATACGATTCTCATAAATCGCCTTACCTATAATAGTACCCTCACAACCCATTTCCGCTAGTTTTGGAAGTTCGTCAAAAGCAGATATTCCTCCACTTGCGATAAGTTTTAATGACGGGTCACATTCCGTTAAAATTTTTTCATACAATTTGAATGAAGGCCCCTCCAACATTCCGTCTTTACTTATGTCAGTGCAAATAACATAAACGATTCCCTCGGCTTGATACGATTTTATAAAGGGAATCAATTCTTCTTGGGATTCTTCTTGCCAACCAGAAACCGCTATTTTCTCATCCATGGCATCGGCGCCCAATATAATTTTATCCGCACCATATTTACCGATCCACTGGGTAAAGGTGTCTCTGTTCTTTACCGCAATACTACCACCCGTAATTTGTCGGGCGCCGCTTTCAAATGCAATGCGCAAATCTTCATCCGTTTTCAATCCGCCACCAAAGTCAATTTTTAAACCGGTATTGGTTGCAATTCGCTCCAAAACTTTATGGTTTACGATATGTTTGGACTTGGCACCATCTAAATCGACCAGATGCAAATGCTGGATGCCATGAGCTTCAAACAGTTTGGCAACTTCCAACGGATTCTCATTATAGATTTTTTTGGTATCATAGTCCCCCTTTGAAAGTCGAACACATTTACCTTCTATGATATCTATTGCTGGTATAATTCTCATAATTAAAATTAGAAGTAGGAAATAAAAATCTATTTAACTACCCCATTGAATTATTGGTTACTATTTTTTTGGAAGTATTAATGGAAGCTACTGTTATCGCCAAGAGATGGTTAGCTTCCGATTAAATCATAATTCCAAAAAGTTCTTTAGGATGTTCTCCCCCACATCACTGCTCTTTTCGGGATGAAACTGTGTTCCATAAAAATTATCTTTTCCCAGAGCCGCACTATAATTCAAATCGTATTCCGATTCGGCAATGGTCTCATTACATATCGGGGCATAAAAACTATGTACTAGATAGATGTGTTCTTTTTCGGCTATGCTCTTAAATAACTCGGATTTCAAATTGGAAATTTGGTTCCATCCGATTTGCGGAACCTTAACCTTTTCTGAAAACCGCACCACTTCGACATCAAAAATTCCCAAACCTTGGGTATTGCCCTCTTCAGATGAATTACACATCAGCTGCATACCCAAACAGATGCCTAGAACAGGTTGTTTCAGTTCAGGTATCACCTTGTCCAAACCACTGTCTTTGAGTTTTTTCATGGCACTGCTCGCCTCACCGACACCGGGAAATATGACTTTATCGGATTGTTGAATTTCAGAAGCATCATGACTTAAAACGGCCTCATAACCCAAACGGTTGATAGCAAATTTTATACTCTGAATATTTCCTGCTCCGTAATTTATAATGACAATCTTCATTTATAGTACCCCTTTTGTTGATGGCAAAACCATCTTTTCAACATCACGCTTCACTGCCATTTTGATCGATTTTGCAAAAACCTTAAAGATAGCTTCGATTTTATGGTGCTCATTTGTTCCTTCCGCTTTGATATTCAAATTTGCCTTTGCCCCATCGGTAAAAGATTTAAAAAAGTGATAGAACATTTCAGTCGGCATATCACCCACTTTTTCGCGTTTAAAATCAGCTTCCCAAACCAACCAATTTCGTCCTCCAAAATCAATGGCCGCCTGGGCAAGACAATCATCCATCGGCAAGCAAAACCCATAACGTTCAATGCCCAGTTTATTTCCCAAGGCCGCATGGAAGACTTCCCCCAAGGCGATGGCCGTATCTTCGATAGTGTGGTGTTCGTCAACTTCGAGATCACCGTTCACTTTAATATCGATATCCATCTGACCGTGACGGGCCAATTGATCGAGCATGTGATCAAAAAAGGCCAAACCAGTTTTAATTTTACTCTTTCCCGTTCCATCGAGGTTGATCTTAATATAAATATCGGTTTCATTCGTTTTCCGGTGAATCTCGGAAGTACGATCATTTAATTTTAAAAATTCATAGATTTTTTCCCAATCATTGGTTTCCAAGGCGATAATATCGCTCAAGGCTTCACGCTTTACCGTTATTTCACTTGTTCCTAAATTGGTATTATCATTGATAAAAATACCCTTTGCCCCCAGGTTCTTGGCCAACTCAACATCTGTTAGACGGTCACCAATTACAAAGGAATTTTTTAAATCGTAGTTTTCAGAAAAATATTCGGTCAACAAACCTGTTCCGGGTTTCCGTGTATTGGCATTTTCATGCGGAAATGTACGGTCTAGAAAAACGTTATCGAATACGACTCCCTCATTTTCAAATGACTTTAAAATAAAATTATGAACAGGCCAGAATGTTTCTTCAGGAAAAATATCGGTTCCCAAACCATCTTGATTCGTAATCATAACCAATTCATAATCAAGCTCCTTGGCAATTTTTCCCAAATAGGTGAATGCCTTGGGATAGAAAATTATCTTTTCGAATGCGTCGATTTGCTCATCTGCCGTTTCTTTGATGATGGTGCCATCCCTATCAATAAAAAGTACTTTTTTTGCCATATTACATACTGTTGAACTTGATGGAGCTTTTAGATTTCAATCTAATTTAGAGCTCCATTACCATTTTTTTTATATTCTTTAATTTAAAGTCTTAAGCACTGCAATTAATTGCTCGTTCTCATCCTTGGTACCTATGGTAAAACGCAGCGTGTTTTCACACAGTGGCTGTGTTGTTCTATTTCGTACTACAATACCTTTATTCAGTAGTTCTTGATAACGTTTATTCGCATTGTCAACCTTGACCAAAACAAAATTTGCATCTGAGCGGTACACCTTCTCTATAAAGCTTACCTCATGCAAAACTTTCAGCAATTCTTTTTTTCCTTGAAGGATATCCTTAATTTCTTTGGTTACCAATTCAGCGGCATTAACCCGTTCAAAAGCTTTTTGCTGTGTTAGTTCATTAACATTATACGGTGGCTTTATTTTATTGACCACATCAATAATTTCTGCGGAAGCGATACAGATCCCAAGCCGAATACCCGCCATACCATAAGCCTTAGAGAGCGTTTGTGTCACGATCAAGTTTGGATATTCCCCTAATTTTTTTGTCCAACTTTCATCACTCGAAAAGTCAATGTATGCTTCATCGATTACAACCAACCCTTTGAAACTTTCAAGTAACGCCTTAATGATATCCGACGAAAAACTATTCCCGGTAGGATTGTTCGGAGAGCAAAGGAATATCATTTTGGTATGTTTATCAACTTGTTTAAGGATTGCTTCCACGTCAGGCTGAAAATCTTGTGTCAATAAAACCTCCCGATTTTCGATATTGTTAATACCCGATAGTACTTTGTACATACCATAGGTAGGTGGCAATGAAATAATATTATCTTCCTTAGGCTCACAAAACGCCCGAAACAACAAATCCAATACTTCATCGCTACCATTGCCCAACAATATATTCTGAACGTCAATTCCCTTCTGGTCCCCTAAAACGGCCTTGAGGTTGCGTTGTTGGGGATCAGGATACCGGTTGACCCCATTCTCGTACGGATTTTCGTTAGCGTCTAAAAACACCATCTTCGAGCCATCGGAAACATATTCGTCACGTGCCGAGGAATAAGGTTTTAGTCCTTTTACATTGTCCCTAACCAGGTTATCTATGTTAAATTTTTCTTTCACGCCGTACCCTAAATTCATCCAATTAGTCGCTTGTGCAATCGTTGTTATTTTAAACTATTCATCCGTAAGGTTACCGCATTTTTATGGGCTTGCAACCCTTCGGCCTCTGCCATTACTTCTATTGTATTTCCAATGCTTTTCATGCCCTCCTTCGTAATTTTTTGAAATGTCATACTCTTCATAAAACTATCTAAATTTACACCACTGTATTGTTTGGCATAACCGTTTGTAGGCAAGGTATGATTCGTTCCTGAAGCATAGTCACCCGCGCTTTCAGGGGTATAGTTGCCCACGAATATCGACCCGGCATTCGCTATGTTATCCACATAGAAATCCTCATTTTCTACACATACAATAAAGTGCTCCGGTGCATATTCATTGATTAAGCTCAGCGCAGTTTCATCATCTTCGACATAAATAAGTTTGCTGTTTGCAATTGCCTTTTCTGCAATTTCCTTTCGCGGCAATAGGGAAATCTGAGATGTTACTTCCTTTTCAACTTCCGCCAATATGGTTTTCGATGTAGCTACTAAAATAACCTGACTGTCAACACCATGCTCAGCTTGACTCAAAAGGTCCGATGCTACAAAAGAGGCATTGGCCGAATCATCTGCCACTACCAACAATTCACTCGGGCCTGCGGGCATATCGATCGCAACTCCATGTTTCGTGGCAATTTGCTTGGCTACCGTCACATACTGGTTACCGGGACCAAAGATTTTATAGACCTTCGGAATACTTTCAGTACCAAAAGTCATGGCCGCAATCGCTTGGATTCCCCCAATCTTAAAAATCCGGCTTACTCCACATAAATTTGCGGCATAGAGAATTGCAGGATTGATTTTACCTTCTTTATTCGGTGGGGAGCAAAGCACTATTTCTTGACAGCCTGCTATTTCTGCCGGAACGGCCAACATCAAAATAGTAGAAAACAAAGGTGCGGTACCACCTGGAATATACAACCCAACCTTTTGTATCGGTCGCTTCTCTTGCCAACATTTTACCCCTTTGGACGTTTCAATTTCTATTCGATCCGTTTTTTGAGCAGTATGGAATTTCTCAATATTAAGTTTTGCCTCCTGTATGGCAATTTTCAGTTCTGTTGACACCAATTTCTTGGCTTCCTCAATTTCAATATTTGAAACCAATTGATTTTGTAATACAGCACCATCAAATTGCCGGGTGTATTTTTCGACCACTGCATCACCACCATTTTTAACTTCCTTAAAAATAACATCGACCGTAGCTTCAATATCGGCTACCGTTTGTGTTGGGCGCTTTAACAGGGCCTCCCAAGTCGTTTTTTCAGGATTGTATGTTTTATTCATTGTACTTAAAATTTCTTCTGAAAGTGATAACCGATAGCCTTATAACCTTGTTGTTCCCAAAATCGGTTTCCCGCTTCGTTTTCGATATAACAATTCAATTCGGAAGCCTCACAGCCTATCTTCTTGGCGTAATCAAAAATCCAATCCATCAGTAACTTCCCAATTCCTTTTCCTTGATACTCCGGAAGAATATAAACATTGTCAGGCTCAATGTGCTTGCCAACATAATATTTGGTCAAAACCCATAATCCTGAAATGCCGACCAACTTTTCCGAGTCATACACCCCCACACACTGATAGCCCTGCAAAGCCATTTGCTCCAAACGCTTTTCCAAAATCGCCTTTTCGAGCTTTGGATCTAAACCTTGCAATAGTGGAATTATATCATCTAAAACTTCCTTTTCGATAAGTTTTATTCCATACATCACAAAACCATTTTCTCAATAGGGCAAACCAATATCCCCTCGGCTCCAGCCTTTTTCAACTCACTGATGACCTCCCAGAACTTATCTTTGTTAATTACCGTATGCACCGAACTCCAACCCTCTTGTGCCAACGGCAAGACTGTTGGGCTACGCATACCCGGTAACAGTGAGATGATAGTGTCAAGTTTGTCATTAGGAGCATTCAAAAGTACATATTTCGATGCCCTGGCCCTTAAAACGGATTGAATACGAAATTGTAACTTTTCTAGTAGAAGCCTTCTTTTTTCCGTTATTTGTGGGGAAACCGCCAAAACGGCCTCACTCGTCAACATTACCTCGACCTCTTTCAGGTTGTTCTTAAACAAGGTACTTCCGCTGGAAACAATATCACAAATCGCATCGGCCAACCCTATATTCGGAGCAATTTCTACTGATCCGTTGATAATATGCAAGTCTGCTTTTACGCCATTTTTGTCGAGATACATGTTCACAGTATTCGGATATGAGGTAGCAATTCGCTTTCCTTCAAAGTCCTTTACCGAACCATATTCGACATCTTTTGGTATTGCAAGAGAGACCTTACATTTTGAAAAACCGAGCTTTTCGGCAATTGAAATATCATCTCCCTTTTCAATCAGCACGTTTTCGCCTATAATGGCGATATCGACCACCCCATCGCGAAGGTATTGGGGAATATCGCCGTTTCTTAGGTAAAAAACTTCTATGGGAAAGTTTCTTGACGATGCCTTTAACTGGTCTTTACCGTTGTCAATTGATATACCACAATCTTTCAATATCTGAAGTGAATCTTCATTAAGCCTTCCAGACTTCTGTATTGCTATTCTTATTTTGGTCATTTTAATTTTGATTAATAGGGTTCAATGATCGATTTTCGTTCTTCCCGAGTGATTTTCTGAAACAAAAAACCCGTTTGATTTCTCAAACGGGTCGTAAATATGTTGTAACACTACAATACATTTTTACCTCGCTTGAGAGCAAGTATAAAAATGATGATGTGTGTTCTTGTTTTTCATTACGAGTGTAAAATTAAAACTAATTTTTAATCGACCAAATTTTATTTTAATTATTGCCTAAAATCAAGGGCAACCCTGATTCACCTCCTCCAACGATTACAACTTTACTATTGGGTGACTTTGAAAGTTCCAAAGTGGCATCAATACCCTTATCTTGTAATATTTTATCGTTCAAGGAAGCACTTAAAATTTGGTTCGCATCGGCTTTACCTTGTGCTTCGATACGAACTTTTTGAGCCTCTTTTTCGGCAGTTACCAGACGAAATTCGTATTCCAAGGATTCTTGCTCTTGCCTTAATTTCCGTTCAATAGCTTCTTTAATCGTGGGCGGTAAGGTTACATCTCTAACCAAAATTTCATTCAATTGGATATATTGTCCTGACACTATTTTTTCAGTCTCATCAAAAATCTCTTGTTGAATAGCATCTCTCTTACTTGAGTACAATTGTTCTGGTGTATAACGCCCAACCACTGAACGGGCAGCTGATCTAATTGTTGGCAATAAAACCCTTTGTATATAATCTTGCCCTTTTTCTTGATGCAGTTTCCCTAAATCACTACGAATTGGTTCAAACCAAGCTGATGCTTCCAATTTGATATCCAATCCATTACTTGATAATACATTCATTTGCTCAAGCACTTCTTGTTGTCTAACTTCATAAATAGTTACTCTGTTCCATGGGGCTACGAGATGAAACCCTTCACCCATTGGAGGTTCATCGGTTACTACACCACCACCAAACGTTTTATATAAAACACCCGCCTGACCTGAATCTATGGTTACGGTGGATTTAGACAATAAAATAAAGAGTATAATTATTCCTACGACTACTGGTACTGCAATTCTTGGTAATTTATCCATTATATATCTATTGTTTTTAGATTAATCCATTATATTTTCGAATAGTCCATTCCAAAGCCAATACAAATACGATTAGCGCCAATAAAATTCGAAAATCGATCAAAGATACAACATTTTCCTTGCCTTTTTGAGTGGGTACGAACCGTTCGTCGCTGGCAATATTTTGGATTAGGGAATCGATCTCGTTCGGATAGAAAACCGCCCCCCCCGAATCTTTCGAGAGTTGGTTCAATTTCATGTAGTTACTCGATGAAAACTGTTTTTCCACATTAAAATCCAATATGGTAAAATTTCCTGATTTTGATTGATTTTTGGTGTTCACAGTTACTTTGAAACTGTAGTTGCCCACGGGTAAACTACCAAGGTCGACCTCGTAGAATCCGCCCTTGAGCAATAACGGGAATTCACGGTTAATTTTATTATCTTCATTCTTGACAACTATCGAAATATCAGCATTTCTGTCAATAACAAAGGCTTCATCGAAATAAGTAGCCGAAATTTTAACGTCGTTGGTGCCTTGATAAATTGAATTGTAGTCAACATGTAAGCGGCTCTTGGATTTTGAAGAGGATAAATACAGTATAAGTTTGCCGATAAAATCATCAAAATTTTTAAAATCCCGGTTATTTCGATAACTCTGAACGCGCCATTTCCAAAGGTTTTCTCCAAAAAGAACGGCTTCGGTCCTACTGTTTCCATCTAAAATCGATAAAAGCGGACTAGCCATATCTACCCCTTTTATTTGCATTTTTAAAAGGGTAGTATTCTCACCCACCATGATTATAGGACCAGCATCACTTTCGAGCGGTGGAAATTCTTCAAGTGAAAAATCGGATATATCAAACTTTGAAAAAGCCTCGTTCTTGATCGGGAATACTTCTTGAACCGGATAATTATTTTCAATTCGATATCGTTTTTGTATCGAGTTTAAGAAGTTCCAATCTGTCTTAGCCCCAGTTATGGTAATTAAACCGATATCCTTTTTTTCGATATAATCATAAACACCTTTAAAAGAAGGATTGGGTTGATACAGAACTAAAAGGTCAACATTATCTAACTCTTTTGCAGCCCCGCTTGGTTTTTTGATAGCCACCGAACGCTGTTCATTCGATTCAATGGCTTTTTTCAATGCTCCAATATCAGGGTGCAATACATCGGAAATAATGGCAATATTGGTTTTTTCATCGATGACCTCCACTACAACACTCTTTGTATTGTTGGCAGTATTGCGCTCATTTTCTAAAGGGTTTATCGTTACTTGAACCTTTTTCACTCCCACGGAGGCCGCATTTAACAATACATCAACTCTCTTGGTATCATTTCCTTCGGAAAATGTAACTGTTTCGCGATGCACGGTTTTACCGTTTACCGAAATATTTAATGATGACCGATTGCCCGGCCCGTTATAGGCAACATAAACTTCCAAGGGATATTTGTTCTTTAAAAAAGCATATCGGTTCGCATTTATTTGACCTATAGCGAAATCTTCATACTTTGTGGTATCGCCTATTACCGTGGCGTACACGGGAAATTTAAGATTGCGGCCATAAAACGCATAGTCTTCACCCAGGGTCTGATTACCATCGGTCAAAAGTACAGTTGCCGTTTTAGAAGTGGCATAAATATCCCTTATGGAGGAAATGGCCTTACCAATATCCGTATTTGTTTCCTCAAATGAAAGACTATCCATTTCGTTCAAATCGCTTCCGAAGCGATAGTGTTTAAGATTGAAACGTTCCTTAATTTGTGGCGCCACATCAATCGCCTTTAAAACAGCGGTTATTTCATTTCCGAAGGGTTTAACAGAGGAGGAATTATCTGTAAGCACCACCAAATTGACCTTTTCCAAAGTATAGTCGAACTTTGAGAACTTAGGGTTGATCAGTAGCAAAAAAAGCCCGAAAATTGCTAAAAATCGTAGCAAGGAGAGCCATAGGGCCAATCGTCCTTTCTTTTTAGATTTGTAGTAGTACTGTAAAAATACAAGAGCCAAGGCCACAAGGGCAGCAAATAGAATCCACAATAAAGTTACAATCTGCATCAACTAATTATCTCGCTTCTCGAAACCTTCCTGCTTTTCAACACGTTGTTTAAGAAATATAAGCTCTTTTTTGATAGTTCGGATTTACTCTTATTTGGACGATACCGTATTTTAGGTCAACATCCCACCGTCAACATTCAAGACCTGACCAGTAACGTATGCAGACAAGTCGGAAGCAAAGAAAAGGCAGGCATTGGCTATATCTTCAGGAGTTCCGCCCCTTTTCAAAGGAATGCCCTCACGCCAACCTTGAACTGTTTTTTCATCTAATTTATCCGTCATTTCCGTTTCTATAAATCCGGGAGCAATCGCATTGCATCGAATATTTCTAGAACCTAGCTCGAGCGCTACCGATTTTGTAAAACCGATCATACCGGCTTTTGATGCGGCATAATTGGTCTGTCCGGCATTTCCTTTGACACCGACAACACTGCTCATGTTGATGATGGAGCCTTTGCGCTGTTTTAAGAAGGTACGCTGAACGGCCTTGGTCATATTGAAAATCGATTTAAGGTTGATTTCGATTACCGTATCAAAATCTTCCTCGGACATGCGCATCAACAAATTGTCTTTTGTAATTCCAGCATTATTGATAAGCACATCTATTCCTTCAAAATCGGTCAAAATCTGAGCAACCAATTTTTCCGATTCATCGAAACTGGCAGCATTACTTTTATAGGCCTTTGCCTTAACGCCTTTTTGAGTCAATTGCTTTTCCAATTCGAGGGCAGGCGCTTCACTTGAGCTATAGGTAAAGGCCACGTTGGCGCCGTGATCGGCAAATATTTCAGCTATTCCCCTACCTATTCCCCTACTAGCCCCTGTGATGATTACATTCTTACCTTCTAAAAGTTTCATTCTATATGTAATTTGCTTAGTCGTTTATCAAATATAAGTTTTGTTTCACATAAAGGCGAAAAAAAATCCCGCTATAAACGGGATTTTATCCTATAACATCTTTTCAGACATTTATATCTTCAATGGTAAATCATCCCATTACCTCTTTAACCTTCAATCCTATCTCGGCGGGGGAGTCGACTACAGTAATCCCACATTGCCTCATAATACGCTTCTTTGCTTGAGCCGTATCGTCGCTGCCACCTACTATCGCCCCTGCATGACCCATGGTTCTACCAGCTGGTGCGGTTTCGCCGGCAATAAACCCGACAATCGGTTTTTTACTACCACTTTCTTTATACCATTTCGCGGCATCGGCCTCTAACTGCCCTCCAATTTCACCAATCATTACCACACATTCGGTCTCTGGATCATTTATCAACATTTCTACGGCATCTTTGGTAGTAGTTCCAATAATTGGATCACCACCGATACCAATCGCCGTAGTTATTCCCAAACCTTGACGTACCACTTGATCCGCCGCTTCATAGGTAAGTGTACCTGATTTAGAAACGATTCCTACATTTCCTTTTTTAAATACAAAACCGGGCATAATACCAACTTTAGCCTCTTCAGGAGTGATGACTCCTGGACAATTGGGCCCAACCAACCTACAATCCTTATTTTTAATATAGGCCGCAGCCTTTACCATATCTGCTACTGGAATACCCTCTGTGATGGTAATGATTACCTTGATTCCTGCATTTGCCGCTTCCATAATAGCGTCCGCCGCAAAAGCGGGGGGCACAAAAATAAGTGAAGTGTCAGCACCAACCTTTTCCACAGCTTCCGCTACGGTATTAAAAACAGGTCTGCCCAAATGTTCTTGTCCTCCTTTTCCGGGGGTTACACCACCAACAACATTGGTACCATATTCAATCATTTGTTCGGCATGAAAGGTACCTTCGCTACCCGTAAAACCTTGGACAATTATTTTGGAGTTTTTGTTGACTAGAACGCTCATTTTATTTATTGTTTATTTATAACTGCACAAAAATATAGGTTTGCCTTCAATACTGAAGCAATCTTTGCTTAATTTATTCATCCAATCTTTTTAAAATGGACGGAATTTTTTTAATATAGGCCAATTGTTTCAATTTTTCACGCGATTCTTCGATTGGTGTTCCAAAATAACTTTTTCCTCCTGGAACCGATTTTGTTACACCAGTTTGTCCCATTATTACAGCCTTCTTCCCAATTGTAATACCGCTATTGGTGCCCACTTGGCCCCAAATGGTCACTTCATCTTCAATAACTACGCATCCAGCAATGCCGGTCTGGGATGCTATCAAGCACTTTTCGCCAATAACCGTATCGTGGCCAACGTGCACTTGATTATCTAATTTGGTTCCTTTTTTAATAGTAGTATCACCTGTTACTCCTTTATCTATGGAACACAACGATCCTATTTCAACATTATCCTCCAAGACGACGCGACCTCCCGATTTCAATTTATCAAAACCCTCTGGCCTATTCTTGTAATAAAAAGCATCAGAACCCAATACCGAACCCGAATGAATAATAACATTATCGCCAATAATGCAATTATCGTATATTGAAACATTGGCATGAATCAGGCACCCCACTCCTATTTTTACATTATTACCTATAAATGTATTTGGCTGAATAACAGTGTCTTGACCTATAATAGCCGAAGTAGAAATTAAACTATTGGATTTTTCAAAAGGTTTAAAGAATTGGGTCAACACATTAAAATCGCGAAAGGGGTCGTCAGAAATCAAGAGCGCTTTCTTATCGGGGCAATCGACCTGTTTGTTGATTAAGACAACAGTGGCCTTACTGCGTAACGCTTTTTCATAATATTTGGGATGATCAACAAATACAATATCGCCAGCTTCAACCACATGAATCTCATTCATACCCAAAACAGGAAAATCGTCTTCCCCTACATACTCTGAACCAATAATTGTGGCTATTTGTTTTAGCGTATGCGGATTCGGAAATTTCATAATATTAGTTAGGGTTATTAGGTTAGCAGCGACAAGTGACCAAAATCTACCTATTCTTTGACCCGCTCCATATAGTTTCCTTTATCTGTATCGATCTTAATCTTATCGCCTTCGTTGATAAAAAGTGGAACATTAACTTCTGCCCCTGTCTCAACCTTGGCCGGTTTTGTAGCGTTTGTTGCAGTATTCCCTTTAACTCCAGGCTCGGTATAGGTAACCTCCAAAACTACGCTGGCAGGCATGTCAACCGACAAAGGCATACTATCTTCTGTATTGAACAATATAGTTACAACCTCTCCTTCTTTTAATAGCTGCGGAGCATCCAACGAGCTTTCTTGCAATGTTATTTGATTGTAATCATCGGTATTCATGAAATGGTAGGTTTGCCCCTCGGCATATAGAAACTGATATGAACGGGTTTCTACACGAACATCTTCGATTTTGTGACCGGCAGAAAACGTATTGTCCAAAACCTTCCCAGAGGAAACACTTCTTAGCTTTGTGCGCACAAAAGCAGGACCTTTTCCTGGCTTTACGTGTAAAAATTCTATGATTTTATAAATATCATTGTTGTACCGAATGCATAATCCTTTTCTAATATCTGATGTTGATGCCATATTTTTTTCTTATTGAATAAATCTTTTTGATGTTCCCTTCTTTAGAGCGCAATGGGATAGCAAAACTAAATCCCCTAAACGCTATTCCACATTACTACTTCTGAAATTGTCTATTTGTACCGGATTCGCTTAATACTCTTAGCTATTACTGAAGTACCCCTTCATGATACCCCGTTGTGAATCTCGAATGAACTGCAAAATTTCATCCCGCTCGGGTGTCGCTTCCATTTCAGCCTCGATAATCTGAACCGCTTGCGTATTGTTATAATTCTTTTGGTAGAGAATGCGATATATGTTCTGTATTTCACGAATCTTTTCCGATTTATATCCTCTACGACGCAATCCTACGGAATTGATACCAACATACGATAGAGGTTCGCGCGCCGCCTTTACAAATGGCGGAACATCTTTACGTACCAAAGACCCCCCGGTAACAAAGGCATGTTGACCGATCGCAACAAATTGATGTACCGCAACGAGACCGGCAAGAATAACATTATCACCAATTGTTACATGACCTGCTAAAGTCGAATTGTTCGAAAAAATACAATTGTTGCCCACAATACAGTCATGGGCTACATGACAATAGGCCATTATTAAACAGTTCTTTCCAATGACGGTTTTATTCCTGTCCGACGTTCCCTTGTGTATTGTTGCGCATTCCCTTATTGTAGTATTATTGCCAATGGAAACGGTTGTTTCTTCCCCATTGTATTTTAAATCTTGAGGAGGTGCGGAAATTACGGCTCCGGGAAAAATGTTACAATTCTTTCCTATTCTAGCACCTTCCATTATGGTCACGTTCGAACCGATCCAAGTACCATCACCGATAATAACATTATTATGAATCGTTGTAAAAGGCTCCACCACCACATTCTTCGCTATTTTAGCTCCTGGGTGTATGTAAGCAAGGGGTTGGTTCATGTTATTTCTTTTTTGCGATTTGTGCCATAAGTTCTGCTTCGCAGACCAATTTATTGTTCGCATAAGCGTACGCCTGCATATGGCATATTCCCCTTCGTATCGGAGTAATGAGGGTACAATTAAAAACCAAGGTATCACCTGGCAAGACCTTTTGTTTGAACTTTACATTATCGATTTTCATGAAAAAGGTCAAATAGTTTTCGGGGTCTGGCACAGTACTCAACACCAATATACCACCTGTTTGAGCCATGGCCTCTACCTGAAGTACGCCTGGCATTACGGGTGCACCTGGAAAATGCCCCACGAAGAACGGTTCGTTCATAGTCACATTCTTCATACCCACAACATGTGTATCGGAGAGTTCTAAAATTCTATCGATTAAGAGAAAGGGAGGTCTATGGGGAAGCATCGCCATAATTTGATGAATATCCATCAACGGCTCCTTATTTAGATCGTATTGTGGAATTTTGTTCCTTTTCTCAAGTTTTATGATTTTAGACAATTTCTTTGCAAACTGCGTATTTACATAGTGTCCTGGCTTATTAGCAATGACCTTGCCCCGTATACGTGTTCCGGTCAGCGCCAAATCACCAATAACATCCAGCAACTTATGTCTTGCAGCTTCATTGGGGTAATGCAGGGTAAGATTATCGAGAATACCGTTCGGTTTAACAGAAAGTTTTTTCTTGTTAAAAGCTTTTTCAAGCTTTTCCATAGTGGTTTCAGAGATTTCCTTATCGACATATACAATGGCGTTATTTAAATCACCGCCTTTAATCAGCCCCTTTTCCAACAACATCTCTATTTCGTGCAAAAAACTAAACGTTCGTGCATCGGCAATATCTTCCTTAAAATTAGCAAGGCTCTCTAGGGTCGCATTTTGTGTTCCTAAAACTTTAGTACCAAAATCAACCATTGCCGTTACTTGATAGGTATCTGACGGAATGACCGTAATTTCACTGCCCGTCTTCTCATCTTTAAAAGACATCACGTCTTTCACGACATATTCTTCGCGTTCAGCGTCTTGTTCAACGATTCCCGCCTCTTCCAAGGCCTGTACAAAAAACTTAGAGGAACCATCTAATATTGGTGGTTCAGGGGAGTCCAACTCGATAAGAACATTATCGATCTCCATACCCACCAGCGCCGCCAAAACGTGTTCCGATGTTTGAATCTTAACCCCTCTCTTTTCTAGATTGGTACCTCTTTGTGTATTTACAACATAATTGGCATCTGCCTCGATTATAGGTTCCCCTTCAAGGTCGACCCGTTTAAAGGCATATCCATGATTTTCTACAGCGGGTATAAATTTAAGAGTAACGTTTGCCCCGGTGTGTAGGCCAACTCCCTTTAAAGTGACCTCTTTCTTAATGGTCCGTTGTTTATTACTTGTATTGCTCTCCATGAGTTCCTTTGTCCAATTGGTCAATTCTATTTATAATCTTTGGTAAATTTTTAAAATGTACATATGATTTATTGTATTCGCCGTAGTTTAAGGCCGGAGACCCTTGCAATACTTCATTATCCTTTACATTTCTTCCGATTCCCGATTGCGCTTGAATGCGTACGTTGTCACCAATAACAATGTGGCCAACAATACCTACCTGCCCTCCTATCATACATCGCTTTCCTATCTTCGTCGAACCTGCAATACCGGTTTGGGCCGCAATTACCGTGTTTTCGCCAATTTCAACGTTGTGGGCAATCTGTATCTGATTGTCGAGTTTTACACCTCTACGTAAAATTGTAGACCCCAAAGTTGCCCTATCAATTGTGGTGCCGGCTCCTATATCGACATTATCTTCAAGAATTACATTTCCTGTTTGAGGTACTTTGCTAAACTCTCCATTCTTGTTCGGCGTAAATCCAAATCCGTCAGCACCTATTACAACACCACTATGCACCACACAGTTATTACCAATAACAGTTTCAGAATAAATTTTAGCCCCTGCAAAGATGACCACGTTGTTGCCAATGGTAACATTATCGCCAATATATGCATTGGGATAAATCTTCACATTGTCACCAATTCGAACATTATTACCCAAATAAGAAAATGCACCTAAATAGAAATTCTCTCCATAAACAACTGTTTCTGCCTTAAAAACAGGCTCTTCAATTCCTATTTTATTGTTTTTCACTTGGTTGTAATACTCCAATAATTTGGAAAAGGATTTATAGGCGTCATCGACTTTTATTAAAGTAGTCTGTAGATTTTGTTCAGGAATGAAATCTTTGTTTACTAAAGTAATCGAAGCCTTTGTAGTATAGATATAGGAAGTATATTTCGGATTAGCTAAAAAAGTCAGGGACCCTTTTTCACCTTCCTCGATTTTCGCGAGTTTGTGAACGGCTATCTCAGGATTTCCATCTATCTCCCCTTCCAAAATATCTGCAATCTGAACTGCTGTAAATACCATGGAGACAAATGTAAGAAAAATTGTTAATCGGAATCCTATTGAAAAAACTTCTGTCACATTCCATTAAAAGTTTGTTGCTCGTATAAAATAGCAATCCAGTACTATTGTTACGCGTTGCGAATAACTTAGTACATGGTATCAGGAAAAAATAATTTGGTCCTTCGGATAACAAAAATAATATTTGGTTACCGTTTTTGATAAGGCTTTCAAATTCAGATGGTCCGAAGCTTTGGCAACATCGACCAACCTTTTGTCATTCTTAAGAATATTAATATTCTGTCTGTTTAAATCATAGGCCCTATTTTCAATAGAGCCTGAAAAAACAAAATATTCGGTTTCAGCATTGGAAAGGCCATATTTTTCCTTAAGATTTTTAAATTGCCTTTCTAATTTAACTTTTTCAATAGGTTTGTTCTTTAATTTAATGTGAAGCAGCCTACGGTTAATTAGCATCTGGCACAATCGAGACAACACAAAATCGTCATGTGTTTGCCATTTCTTTATGGCGGCAAGTATATCAATATCGTCGAGTTGGGCGAAAACATTTAATACTTCTAGGTTAAAATCGTCTTTGCCAATGTTATTTTCCATAAAAAATTGCAGTGATTCACCACAGGTTACAGTTTCACCGTCATTGGTCAGTTGTTTTGCCCTCCGTAATATCCTATTCAAAAGCTGTTCACCAACAATCCCAGTTTTATGCAGATAAACTTGCCAATACATAAACCGTCGGGCCATTAGAAATTTCTCAACAGAATAAATTCCTTTTTCCTCGACTACGAGGTTGCCGTCATTAACGTTCAACATCGTGATCAACCTATCGGAATTTATATTTCCTTCGGCAACCCCGGTATAAAAACTATCTCGCTTCAAATAATCCAAACGGTCCATATCCAATTGACTAGATACTAATTGGTTCATAAACTTCTTTTTGTACTTGCTCTGGAATATTTCTATGGCCATCGTTAAACTTCCGTTAAACTTGTCGTTTAAAGCTTTCATAAAAAGCAACGAAATGTGCTCGTGGCTTGTACCTTCAACAATACTATGTTCCATGGCGTGGGAAAACGGACCGTGCCCAATATCGTGTAATAAAATTGCGCACAACAGGCCCTGGGCTTCTTCATCAGTGATCCCAACCCCCTTAAAACGAAGTATTTGAATCGCTTTCTCCATCAAATGCATACTTCCTAAAGCATGATGAAATCGGGTGTGATGTGCACCTGGGTATACCAAATAGGAAAGTCCCATTTGGGAAATTCTACGCAAACGTTGAAAATAGGGATGCTCAATCAAGCTAAATATCAGCGTATCCGGAATACCAATAAATCCGTAAATTGGATCATTGAAAATTTTTAGTTTTTTTGAATTTGTCAAAACCTGTTCTTAATTGCGGGTAAATATAGGTACTAAATGAACAAGATAACAATACTTTGGGTCGATGATGAAATTGACCTTTTAAAACCACATATACTTTTTCTGCAGGCCAAGAACTACGAAGTCGTCACTTGTCGAAGCGGACAGGAAGCTTTGCAAGAACTTGCCAACACACGGGCCGATATCGTTTTTTTAGATGAGAACATGCCGGGAATTTCAGGTCTCGAAACACTCAACGAAATCAAAGCCATGGATTCGTCATTGCCCGTGGTCATGATTACCAAAAGTGAAGAGGAGTTCATTATGGAGGAGGCTATCGGGTCGAAAATTGCCGACTATTTGATAAAACCCGTCAATCCGAACCAAATTCTATTATCGCTAAAGAAAAATTTAGACCATTCTCGCTTGGTATCCGAGAAGACAACTGCAAATTATCAACAGGAATTTCGAAAAATTGCGATGGATCTCTCGATGGTAGACACCTTTAGGGAATGGGCCGATTTATATAAAAAATTGATTTACTGGGAATTACGCCTTGAGGAAATCGAAGATTCAAGCATGTTTGAGATTTTAGAATCCCAAAAATCGGAAGCCAATAACCAGTTCGGAAAATTTATTGACAACAACTACGGTGATTGGTTCGGTAATTCGGATTCCCCTGTAATGTCACATACACTTTTTAAAGAATGGGTATACCCAGAACTGAAAGACACTCCTACCCTATTGGTCGTCATCGATAACTTACGTTATGATCAATGGTATGCCTTTGAGGATACCATCACCTCTTTTTATAAAAAAAATAAGGAAGAGTCTTATTACAGTATATTACCTACGGCAACCCAATATGCCAGAAATGCCATCTTCGCAGGCCTAACGCCTTTGGATATGGAAAAGAAGTATCCACAATGGTGGCGAAACGATACCGATGACGGAGGGAAAAACCTGTATGAGGATAAATTTTTAGGGGAACAAATAAAGCGTCTTGGACTTGATTTAAAATGGGAATACCATAAAATAAGCAGCCTAAAGCAAGGGAAACAATTATCGCAAAACTTTAAATCCCAAAAGGATAATGATCTAACAGTAATCGTCTACAATTTTGTTGACATGCTCTCGCACTCCAAAACCGAAATGGAGGTCATAAAGGAGCTCGCATCGAACGACAAGGCCTATCGCTCTTTGACCCAAAGTTGGTTCAAAAACTCGCCGCTGCTCGAAATTATTCAACAAGCCCAAAGTATGGGGCTAAAATTGATAATCACGACAGATCACGGCACCATCAACGTAAAGCAGCCCTCAAAAGTCATCGGGGACAAAGAAACAAGCCTAAACCTACGGTATAAAACCGGGCGCAGTCTTACGTATGAGGACAGGGATGTACTAGAGGCAAAACATCCTTCAAAAATCCATTTACCGAGCATCAATATGAGCAGTTCTTATATTTTTGCAAAGAATGATTTGTTTTTTGCATACCCGAATAACTATAATCATTATGTAAGTTATTACAGAAACACTTATCAGCATGGGGGTGTTTCGCTGGAGGAAATGATCATTCCTTTTGTCGTACTTGAACCAAGATAAAGCTACCTTACCCAGAATGGACGTAACATACAAAGAAAACCAAATTCAAGAAGTTGCCCGACAACTTATCGCCAAAATAGGTTCGAAGACGCTCTGCTTTTATGGTGAAATGGGAGCCGGAAAGACGACTTTCATAAAAGGGTTGGTCAAAGAATTAGGTGGTAAAGACAATGCCAATAGCCCAACTTTCGGTATTGTAAATGAGTACTATTCAGGTGACGGAACGCTTTTAGCATACCATTTTGATTTTTACAGATTGAATAATGAAACTGAAGCCCTAGATTTGGGACTAGAGGATTATTTTAATCAAGATGTCTGGATATTCATCGAGTGGCCGGAAAAAATTAAGTCTTTTCTTCCAGAAGATGCCGCAACAATTTCTTTGGAGGTAATTGGCCCCGACACACGAAAGTTGAAGGTATTCGATTAAAAAATTGATTCTTGCCCCACTTTTGTTTTAGCATTTATTCCAGATGCTTTATCTAATACATTAAACACTAAAGTGGCATTAATCTTTATTGCCCCATCAAATTTATAATGCCGTGCCCATTTGAGGGTATTCGGAAGTACTGATTCTAATCTTTATTGTATAAATTTAGATGAAATGCAATATTTTCGATGAAAACACCGTTTTATACGTTGAAATGCATTAATTTTAGAATCATAAGTGAATTTACGACTTCACTTTGATTACATTTGCGTCATTCTATAACTGATTTTTAACTTAAACCCTCGTAAGATGAAAACCAAAAAAATTCTATTCGCCGTTTTAGCTAGTGTATCATTGTTGGCAGCTTCTTGTACTTCTGCATCGACTGCCGATGAAGATAGCCTTTACCCTACACAAAGCATTGACAGAAACATTGACAAAAGAAATATAAGGGCATAATATATAGTTTAACATATGATCATTAGGATTGGGGCATCACAAAGTTTTGTGCTGCCCCTGTCTATATAATAATATTTGTATTTTTGTGTTAGGTATATATGTCTAAAAGAAGTCGCATTAAAAAAAAGTTGATCATAGAAGGGTTATTTGCCCTTTTAATTGCTATATCCCCTATTTTATTTTATTCTTATAAGTACCTCCCCATAAATTCTGATAATACGTGGTCAATCTTTGGACTCACATTTTCAAACAACGGCTACGACGATGTCACGGTAGCCTTTTACTTCTATTTAAGTAAGTTAATTCCTTTGGCCCTATTAATAATCTGGTTCACAACCGCTAAGAATTGGTGGTACCATATTATTCTGATTCCGATTTCAATGTATGCTTTTCAGCTTTACAGTGTGTTCAGCGAAGACGCCAGTAAAATTGATGAAAACGAAATATTATATTTAGTCGCGGTATGCATGGTAATCATTCCGATCGTATATTTTATCAGGGTAAAATTGGTTGACAGGTATGTTCATGGCATCGATCTTGAAGCCATGGAAGCCGAACTAAAAGTCTTAAAAGAAAAACAAGGACTAACTAGCACCTTGGATAAAGAAATCGAGATACAATTGGATGAGAATGAAAAGAATCAAGAGAATCAAATCGCGGCCCAAGGGATAAGTCAGAGTTTGTCTACCGATAACCTAAAAAATATTTTTCAACAGTTTCGACATGCCCTGAAAAATTGGTTATGATCTTGATTACCACGTTGCCCGCTGCTCGCCCCGCTCTATTCCCATGTTAGCACCGACTTTTATCTGAAAATGTTGTAAATTTGGCATCAATCTTTTGCTTGGATTTCAGACTTACACCATATGAACCAACCCACTTCTCCTTTTAGCAAACAACAATTACTGCCTCAGGAAGAAACCTTGGAAGTACTTAAACAGAAAGGAGAACTTTTTATAGGCATCCCCAAAGAAAACCAATATCAGGAAAAACGGATTTGCCTTACCCCAGATGCCATAAATGCGATTACAAGCAACGGACATCGCGTACTAATGGAATCAGGTGCCGGTGAGGGTGCAAACTATACCGACATTGATTATACCAACGCAGGTGCTGAAATAACAAGAGATACAAAGAAGGTTTTCTCATGCCCCTTGCTTTTAAAGGTTGAGCCACCTACCCTCGCTGAAATCGCCATGCTGAACCCACAGGCAATTGTGATTTCGGCGCTTCAAATAAAAACCCAATACAAAGAGTACTTTGAGGAAATGGCCAAGAAACGTATTACAGGCATAGCCTTTGAATACATTCGAGATGAAGACGGCAAATACCCGGCGGTACGTTCGTTAAGTGAAATTGCCGGAATTTCCTCTGTGCTCATCGCCTCCGAAATTATGGCAGCGACGAACAAAGGAAACGGACTCATGTTCGGCAACATCAGCGGAGTGCCTCCCGTAGAGGTCGTAATCATTGGTGCAGGCACGGTAGGGGAATTTGCTTCCAGGTCGGCCATAGGTTTGGGCGCCAACATCAAAGTTTTCGATAATTCGATTACAAAACTTAGACATATTCAAACAAATCTAAAACAGACCATTTACACCTCTACCATACAACCGAAAAACTTATTGAAGGCCCTAAAACGTTGCGATGTAGCCATAGGGGCCGTGCGAGGTAGCGATAGGTCTCCCGTAGTTGTTTCCAGATCCATGGTCGAAAACATGAAAAAAGGAGCCGTTATCATTGACGTCAGTATCGATATGGGCGGTTGTTTCGAGACCAGTGAAATTACCAGCCACAATAAACCTACAATCGAAAAATACGGGGTTATTCATTATGGAGTGCCCAACATTCCTTCGCGATATCCAAAAACAGCTTCAATTTCAATAAGCAATATTTTCACCCCCTATCTCTTAAAACTCGGGGAAGATGGTGGTTTGGAAAATTCACTGCGCTTCGACAAAGGTCTTCGTAACGGACTATATATGTACCACGGTATATTGACAAGTAAATCGGTAGGTGAATGGTTCGATCTACAATACAGTGACATCAATTTCCTCATTTTTTAATTTGTTCGTTTATGGAATTTTTAAAACGTTTGGGGTTTTACATGATCGGTCTGGCCATAGGTATCGTTTTCCTGGCCTTTTTCCTCAAAAAAAAATCTGCGGAAACAGGAACCGAATTTTGTTATTTTCCCAATTGTAGAACATTAAAGGATATTCGCTCGAAACCACTTTCGTATTCCGATGAAATCGAAGCGAAGCTCAAAACCAAAAAGTTAGATTCGCTAGACATCAATTTTCTTCTTACCCATGGCGAAGTTGATTTTAGCCGTAGCGATACTAAATCGGCGGGATGTAAAACGTATTTTATCGAGGGAGAAGTCAAAGGGGAAGATGTAGTCATTAAAGTCAAGAACTGCCCCAACAAAGCACTCGCGGAAGAAATTTTAACAGAATAACGCAGGTGGAAAAGAGTGAAGAAACAACTTTTTAGAATAGTACCGGCTACCAGCCAATCAATATTTCTGAAAGTCGTGAAGATTGAAAGCCCTGTAAGCACTTAGAGACCGATTGTATATTGATTAACACCAAAATAGTATATACCCTACTGAAATACCGAGCTATAACATTTCAAGTGCTATGGACAAACTGCTTTTATTTAACTTTTGGAAGATACCATCTTGGTCTCCTCCCGATAAATAGCACCTTTTAAAACCGTAAAACTTTATGCGAATAAATATCTAACTTTAGTTAGATAATTCATATTATGTGTCGAATTTTAGTACAAAATGTTAACTTCGATACTACATGAATCTATTTACCACCATACTACTAGAGTTTTTACTCACATTTTCGAGTATTCTTTTCCTATTTAAATTTAGAACTAAACTCGGTTTAGCCCCACTCTACATTCTTTTAGGAGCTATACAATTTATACAAGCTAATTTGGGCAGTTCATTTAGCATAATTTTTTTTGAAAATCTTCGCATCTATCCCGGATCAATTATTCTATTTAGCGGGGTCTTATTTGCTGTTTTATTAATATATATTAAAGAAGGTGTTAGAAGTGCTAGGGCCCTTATGGTTGGCATAGTCATTACCAACATTTTTATGGCCTTTATGTTTGAAATTACTTATCTACAACAAGTAATAGGAAACCAGATTAGCAATACCGCGATAAACGAAACTTTTAATATAAATTTCAAATATTACTTGAGCGGAACAGCTATACTGTTTATAGATTTTTTGATATTGGTCATAATTTATCAATTTTTAGTTTTAAAATTTAAAAAACTACCCTATTTTTTAATTCTCTTTGTATCACTCGGTTCAATTTTAATTTTTGATGCCATTGCCTTTAATTTTACATTATTCTATGGAACACCATTATTTAAAACTTCATTAGTAGGTCATCTTCTAGGAAAATCTATTGCGGCCTTTTTTTACTCATCTATACTTTATTTTTATTTGACAAATTTCGATTTTGAAAAAACAAAAACATCTTTAATTGCCCAACAAGAGCGAGACATCTTTTCGATAATAAAATACAAGAAAAGATACGAAGACTTAAAAATTGAAAAGAAACGCACAGAAGACCGATTAATATTTCAGTTAGAAACTTCCCTGCAAAATATTTCGGACGGCTTTATGTCATTGGATGCAAATTGGTGCTATACGTATATTAATAAAAAAGCGGCGGGGTTTTTAGGAAAGACCCCCGAAAGTTTAATAGGAAAACATATTTGGACAGAATTCCCAGAAGGTATTGGATCCAAAATTTATGAGGCTTATCATAAAGCCTTTGAAATTCAAGAAACTATATACTTTGAAGATTATTATGAGCCTTTAGATAAATGGTTCGAAAACAGAGTATACCCTTCATCTGATAGCATAACTATTTATTTCACCGACATAACCGAACAAAAAAAGGCAGACTTGGCCTTAAAGGAAAGCGAAAACCGTATAAGTACAATATTAGAAACGGAGCCCGAATGTATAAAACAATTAAATGCTGAAGGTGAATTAATTTATATGAATCCTGCAGGGTTGGCAATGATTGAAGCCGATAATCTAGATACGGTAAAGGGCAAATCTGTCATAGACCTAATAAGTCCAGAGTTTCAATTTGCATTTAAAAAACTTATCAAAAATGTTTTCAACGGCAATTCCGGAATTCTAAGATTTGAAATTATAGGATTAAAAGGTACAAAAAGATGGCTTGAAACTCATTCTGTACCCTTAAAAGACAGTGATGGTACTATTATATCCTTACTTGGAGTTACAAGAGATATTACCGATAGAAAGGAAGTAGACACTACCAATCAAATGTTGCTTTCTTTAATAGAAACTAGCGATGATTTTGTTGGTTTAGCAGACTTGGAAGGCAAACCTATTTATTTAAATGCGAATGGTAGAAATATAGTCGGATTGGGTGCGAATGAAAAACTGCCGGCTTCTATCTCCAATTTTTTTCCAGAGCAATATCAAGATACGATTGCAAATGAGCATATGCCCAGTATTCTTGAAAATAGTAGGTGGAGTGGGGAAGCACAACTGAAAAATTTTAAAACAGGAGAATTCATACCTATTGAGATGTCTGGGTTTTTAATAAACGACAGTACAAATAAACCAATAGCATTGGGTATTGTAGCAACCGATGTTACTCAACGTAAAAAGGCTGAAGAAGATTTAATTAATAGTGAGCTACTATTTCGACGGTTAACTTCTACCGCTCCTGTAGGAATTTTCCAAACAGATACAGAAGGCTCGGTTAACTATGTGAATGAAGAATGGCTTGATTATGCGGGCATGTCGTTTGATGAAGCCCTAGGCTTTGGTTGGTCTAACGCCATTCATCCCGATGATAAAACCAGAGTTGTGAAAGCATGGCAACAATATGTTGGAACAGGAGGTGAATTTGCAATAGAATTTAGATTTCAGGATAAAAAAAATAACAGCAAATGGATAACAGTTAAAGCGGTGGAAACCTTTGATGCACATAATAATTTGTATGGTTACATTGGTATTTCGCTAGATATTACCGACCGTAAAGAGGCTGAAGAACAAATTAAAAGAAGCGAAAAATATCTTGAGAATATTCTGAATAATATCGGTGACCCCGTATTTGTAAAGGATGAAAAAAGTAAATTTTTGCTTGTCAATGATTCGTTCTGTTCATTAATGAACCTTTCTAGAAGTGATATCATCGGTAAAACACTGGTAGAAGATATACGCTCAGATGAAATAGAACTATTTCTTGGTATAGATAAACAGGTGATCGACACGGGGGTTGAGAATGTAAATGAGGAAGTTCTTACTCAGGGAGATGGAAACAAAAGAATAATCTCAACTAAAAAAACGCGGTTTATCGATAGTGCTAATAATAAATTTTTGACAGGAACAATTAGAGATATTACAGAGCGTAAAAAAGCAGAAAAGGAAATTCTTCAGCTTGGGCATCGAAATACGCTTATAATTGAAACCTTACTTGATGGTTTTATCTTAGCTGATACCACCGGGCAAATTTTGGATACAAACCCTTCTTATGTAAAGATGATCGGTTACAACAAAGATGAGTTGTTAACAATGAATATAAATCAGCTGGAAGTAGCATTGAATCAAACGGAAATAGAAGAAAGAATAAAAGGAATGGTGGGTAAAGGATTTGCCAGATTTAATTCGAATCACAAGAAAAAGAACGGAGAAATTATTGATCTTGATGTGAACACTTTTGCAATGCAGGTAAATGAACAATACGTCGTTGCGGCATTTATGAAAGATATAACTGAACGAAAAAAAGTGGAAATTGAATTGGAGAAACACAGAAACAACCTTGAAGAATTGATAAAGATTAGAACCGAAGAAGTTGATTCAAAAAATGCTGAATTACAACGTATGAATAAATTGTTTGTTGGAAGGGAAATAAGAATGAAAGAACTTAAGAATATTATTAAAGAGTTGCAACTAAAAAATGACAATTAAGTCAACTAAAATACGCATGGATTCATTTATTTTCATTTTTTTATGATAAACAACCCTTTACATCTTCTTTATAGAAAACCCTTGGTATGGGGTTTTGCAACGTTTACAATACTACTTTGTGTTACCCAATATATTGCATACCAGAAGTATTTAATAAACGAAAATGAACAGAGAAAGGAAATAGACAATCAAGTAAATTTAATTAAAGAGAAACTGCAAGCCTTGGTTATGTACAGCTATTCGGCTACAAAATCACTAGCATACATTGTAGAGCGAAATGGAATACCAGCTGATTTTGACAGCATAGCAATTGAATTATTAGATCGATCTAAATATTTTGACGTTGTTGAATTAGTTGATGGTAACGGGGTTATCACACATGTTTATCCGTTAAAGGATAATGAAGTGATTGGTTTTAACATTATAACCAGTACAACGGCTAGTAGTGGTGCACTGGCAACTATAAAAAGAAAAGATTTTTTTATCGCCGGTCCTGTTAATCTAAAACAAGGTGGCGTTGCAATGATAAGTAGGCAACCAATTTTTATAGACAACAAATTCTCTGGCTTTGCGGCAGTTCTTACGAAACTTTCCACTTTTTTTAATGACCTAAATATTAACCCATCTGATAATCAACAATTCGTATATCAGCTGTCAAAGGTTAATCAAGAAACTGGTAAGGAAGATTTTTTTTTAGATAGCGATATGTCTTCCTTTAAGGAATTTGCCGTTCCAATTGAAATGTCTTTTGGCGAATGGAAATTATATGTTGTGCCCACTCGAGACACATATAACACTGCGATATGGTATGTGCTATTTGGATTTATATTTTCAATTGGTTGTGGTTGGGGTGTTTGGTTTTTAGCAGGACAATCTCAGCGGATAAGTAACCTCATAAATACTAAACTAATTGAACAAGAATCACAATTAAAACTTATTCATGAAGCCACTAGCGAGCAAATAGAAAAAAGTGAATCTAGTTTAAACAAGGCACAACAGATCGCTAATATTGGAAGCTGGGAGTTGGACATTGAAAAAAACAAATTGTCCTGGTCCAAAGAAATGTTTAGGATATTCGAAAAAGATTTTGAAAATTTTGAGGTTGCCCACGAGGAATTTCATAATGCCGTTCATCCAGACGACCGGAATATGGTTTTAAACGCCTTTAACGAATCCATAAAAAAAAATAAACCGTATCAAATAACATATCGTTTAAAGTTTGACGCTAAGCATATTAAATATGTAGATGAACAATGTGAAATAATGTATGATGAAAATCAAATTCCTATAAAGGCATTTGGTACTACACAAGATATTACGGAAAGAGTCGTTAGCGAAAAAGAACTGTTAAATTATAAAAACAATCTGGAGGGATTGGTAAGTTTAAGAACCGAAGAACTCAATGATAGTAAAGAAGCGCTGTTAAACCTCTTAGAGGATCTAAATTTACAATCTGCTGAATTAGAAAAAGAAAAGGTAAAAGCCCAATCTGCCGATTTAATGAAATCAGCGTTTTTAGCAACCATGTCGCATGAATTAAGAACGCCAATGAACTCTATTATTGGTTTTACCGGTATTCTATTAAAAGAGTTTGCAGGACCCTTAAATGATGAGCAAAAAAAGCAACTATCGATGGTTAAAAATAGCAGTCAGCATTTACTAGGCTTAATCAATGATATTCTGGACATCTCTAAAATTGAAGCAGGAAAATTAAAAGTATCCAATTATCCTTTTAATTATGTAAAGACCTTAGAGAAGACTATCGATTTCTTAGTGCCCCAAGCCGATAAAAAAAGACTTCACTTACATTCAGCAATAACGGAGACAACTATAACTATAAATAGCGATGAGCGAAGAGTTGAGCAAATACTGCTCAATTTACTATCAAATGCAATTAAATTTTCAAATAAGGGAACGATACAAGTCAAGGTAGCTATTAGTAATAATTTTGTAATTACCCAAGTGATAGATCAAGGAATTGGAATCGGCGAAAAAGATTTAAACAAGTTATTTGTACCGTTTATTCAATTGGAAGGGGGAATAAGTAGAAGTCATGAAGGTACAGGTCTCGGTTTGGCAATTTGCAAAAGTTTAATTGAAAAATTGGGAGGAACAATAAAAGTGCAAAGTAAAAAAGGAGAAGGAAGCACTTTTACATTTACATTACCTTTTGGCGATTCCAAGGAAGTATGAGCCATTACTAACCGAAATATTAAATTGAATATGCATTTTGAGTATATTTAGATGCTAACCGATTGACTATAAAATATATACGAAATAAAAATTATGGGAAAAACTATTTTAATAATTGAAGATAACGAGCAAAATATGTATATGCTATCGTATCTGTTAACACAAAGTAAGTATACTATTATTAAGGCCTATAATGGATTGGACGGATTAAAGTTGGCCCATGAAAACAACCCGGAAATTATATTGATAGATATTCAACTCCCAGATATGGATGGATATGAAATATGTAATAAATTACGACACAATGGTCTGCCTAAAAACACAACAATTATTGCGGTAACTTCGTATGCCATGGGAGGTGATAGGGAAAAAGCAATTGAAGCAGGTGCAGATGGTTATTTGGAGAAACCAATAAATCCGGAAACTTTTGTAATTGATATGGAAAAAATTGTAAATGACAAATAAGTAATGGACAAAAAGACTATTTTAATAGTAGATGATACCTATGAAAACCTCTATTTGTTAAGGGTAATTCTCGAAGAAGCAGGTTTTGATGTAATTGAGGCCAATGATGGGAAGGAAGGGCTTAATAAACTATATGAAAATAGCACTGTAGACCTTATCATTTCAGATATTCTGATGCCCGTAATGGATGGGTATATGTTTTGCCAGGCTTGCAAAAAGGAAAAATTATTCAGTGGGATCCCTTTTATTTTCTATACATCGACCTATACTGAAAAACTTGACGAAGATTTTGCCTTAAAATTGGGTGCAAATCATTTTTTAAGAAAACCAACAGATCCAGATGTTATACTACAACTAGTTCAAAATTTGGTTGCTAAGAGTAACCCTGAACCCGCTAAAAAAAACCAATTTACCGAACGAGAAGTCTTAACCCTTTATAGCAAGCGGCTTATTAGTAAACTAGAGCAAAAAAATTTGGACCTCGAAAATGAGGTGCTCGAACGAAAAAAAGCAGAAACAGAAGCGATTTCAGCTAACAAGAAACTCGTTTTGGCCAATAAAGAACTAAATATATTAAGAAATCAACTAGAGCAAGAAAACGTTTATCTTAAAAACGAGTTAGACTTGGTTTTCAACTACGAAGACATGGTTTATGGTAGTGCGGCGTTTGGCAATGTGCTAACGGAGGTTGAAAAAGTTGCACCAACGACCGCTACCGTATTGTTGCTGGGAGAGTCTGGTACCGGTAAAGAATTATTGGCTAAAGCAATTCACAATATTAGTTTACGCAGTGACAAACCATTAATCAAGGTTAATTGTTCAGCCATACCCAGAGAGCTCATAGAAAGCGAATTTTTCGGACATAAAAAAGGGTCTTTTACAGGGGCATTTAGCGATAAAATAGGAAAGTTTGAATTAGCTGATGGTGGCACCTTGTTTTTAGATGAAATAGGGGAGATGCCATTAGATATGCAACCCAAAATATTACGGTTTTTACAAGAAGGAGAAATTGAAGTGATCGGGGGTACCGCATTAAAAAAATTAGATGTACGGGTAATTGCAGCAACAAATAAAAATTTGAAAAAAGAAGTTGAAAACAAGCAATTTAGGGAAGACTTATATTTTCGTTTGAATGTTTTTCCGATAAAAATACCACCTTTGCGAGAACGACAAGACGACATTCCTTTATTGGTAGAGCATTTTGTTTATAGGTTTAATAAAGCTTATGGAAAAAGTATAAAGTACGTAACCGATGAGGCTATGAGTAAATTAAAAGTTTATGCATGGCCAGGAAATATTAGGGAACTAGAAAATTTAATAGAACGTGCAGCGATATTATCAAACAGTGAAACACTAACAATACCAGGATTTGAATCACAAACACAAAAGTCAAAACTGCCTATAAACACTAAAGATTTGTCACTAGATGCTGTTCAACGCAACCATATTCTTCAGGTATTAGAACAGTGTAATTGGAAAATAAGTGGTCAAGACAGTGCTTCTGAATTGCTTAAATTAAAGCCTAGTACACTTCGTGACAAAATGGTCAAACTAAAAATAAAAAAATAAACCATTAGGGACTAGAAGTCCATGGTCTATGAAAAGATTGCCCCTACATTCGGAAGCAGGGTTTTAACCTATCAAAGAGTATTAATTTACTTACACGATATACCGTTTTTACATATAATTCTACAAGACAATGCACGGTATACCGTGCATTACATTTTATACAATTCCAGCTGTAATTATTTAAATGACACAGAAACAGACATTTACAAATTGCTAGTTTGATTTATTGTGTTTTGGCATGGCTATTGGCTAATAATTTTCCAAAGGCCGCATAATGGAAAATACAATTCAATTTTATGGTGTAAAATTCTGGTCAGACCACAATATAATTTATTGTGAAATCAATAAAGATTTTGATTATCAATCGCTAAAAGCTAATATTTCGAGAATTATTCCTAAGGTAACCAGATCCTTGTCAAAAGGAAAATATCTTCCTTTACTTATTGATTTAACCAATGTCAGTAATGCAGAGGCCATTAAGTTATTTATTCTTTTCTCCCCGTATTCCCTACTTAATAAGTCAATTCTTTCCTGGTCATTTTTAGCCGGCTCCGCTGTACAAAAGGTGATATTATTAGTATGTAGAGTTGCTGGTGGTAATTATGTTTCGAATAATATTTATAAAGATATCAATAAAGCAATCAGTTATAACAATACAAGGTTCAAGGTGTTTAACCTGACAAATTAGAATAAGTAATAAGGAGGATATGATTATATACGAACATGCAACTTTTAAGATTCAAAGTAATGAAATCCTTGTATGCAAGATCAGCAATTTAAATGCTTACAATAAGTTGGATTATAAAGTTGCACAACGATATTTGGAAGCTATTGTTAAATTATCAAAGGGAAAACCGCTACCTATAATTGTAGATTTAAGAGATACAAAAGGTACTTTTTCTATTGCTGCCGCACGCTTATTATCAAAAAGTTTTAATAGTGGGGCTTTTATTGTTTCCGAGGCCTATGTGGTGAACTCGCTCTCGATAAATTTATTGGTGCACTCTTATAAAAGGCTATTTTATTCAAAGATACCGTTTGCCATATTCAAGAATGTGCCAAAAGCCGAGGAATATTGTCTAAGTACTAAAATGAATTTATGCGCGCCTTAAAACATTTTAAGACAAATAATTTTAATACCATAGAAAAGAGAATAAAGGATATTCTTAAAGCAAATTCTATATATACTGTTTCAGATTCAACAGGTAGAATTGAATATGCCAATGAGAAGTTTTGTGAAATTTTAGATTTTAATGCCGAGACATTAGTAGGCGAATCCCTTCAATTATTCAAATCTGAAATACATTCGATCGATAAGGATAAAAACTTATGGAATACAATTGGTCAAGGAGAAGAATGGTCCGGCGACTTAACGCATACCTTAAAAAATGGAAAATCGGTATGGTTAAAGACTACTGTTTTTCCAATTAAGGATGATAAGGGTAGTGATTTCAAATTTCTGTGCATTTTTCATGACATCACTAAACTAAAGTCTGAAAATGAAAAACTTAAGAAAGAATTAGAATTGTTTTTATACCGTTCGGCGCATGACCTTAATGCACCATTTTCAACGGCACAAGGTTTGATTAACCTTATTAAGGAAGAGCAATCAATAGAAAAAATGCAAGGGTTAATAGAAATGCTTGAAAAAACTATAAATCATGCTAAAGTATTGTCAGATGCCCTTTCAAGTGCTTCTCAAATTTCAACGCAATCGAGACAATTAAAAGTTATAGATTTTTCCTATATCGTAGATAGTGTTTTAAAAATACTTAATGGAAATGCAAAATATGGTAACATAACATTTAATATCGATATTCAAAATGTAGAAGGATTTACTTCCAATCCGGATTTGCTTTTCGCGGTATTTAAAAATTTAATACAAAATGCCATAAAATATTCACTTCCCCCAACAGAACATCATAAGCCCACTATAGACATAAATGTAAAAGCCGTAGCCGATGAGCTAGAAATAATAATATGTGACAATGGAAAAGGGATAGCTGAAAAGGAGTTTAATAAAATATTCGAATTGTATTATAGAACTGAAAACGAGCACGATGTCGGGTCTAATGGATTAGGATTATATATCGTAAAAAATAGTATTGAGAGTTTAAAAGGAAAAATCAAAGTTGAAAGTAAAATTAACAAAGGAGCTTGTTTTGTAATTAATCTACCGAGCGCTACTTAAAAACAATAGACCAATGAAAATAAATTTTATGTTAATCGATGATATGGAAATTGATTTGTTTATCACTCAAAAAATCATTGAGAAGCTGTCAATAGACTGCAAGTTTAAAACATTTACGAGGGCAAAATTAGCTATTGAATATTTAAGTGCTTTAGATACGCAACCGGGTTTAGAACCGATTTTTTTTCCGGATATAATTTTAGTGGATATAAATATGCCGGAAATGAACGGGTTTCAATTTTTGAACAAATTTAACGAACTGAAAAATGAGAAATTCAATACAGTAAAAACATACTTGTTGTCCTCTAGTACCAATTTGAAAGATATCATCGATGCTGAACAAAATGAGGCTTGTGATGGATTTATCAGTAAACCGTTAACAACCCATAGGGTTGAGTCACTAGTAAATGAATTAAGGGAACGCTGTGTGTAAAAACCAGGTGGAAGCAATTAAATTTTCCTCCTTTTTCGTTCTTTTTTTAACAATGCCAGTTCGCGACTGGTCTGCCCTGCTACAGACGTGTTCTCTTCTGCTCTCCGAATCAAATAAGGCATCACATCGCGCACAGGTCCGAAAGGTAGATACTTCGCCACATTGTAATTTTTAGCCGCCAAATTAAAAGAGATGTGGTCGCTCATGCCGTACAATTGACCAAACCAAATATGGGCATCATTTGGTTGTATCCCCCTATCATCCATCAATCGCATTAGTTTGTAACAACTATTCTCATTATGGGTTCCTGCAAAAATTGAAATTGTACCCAAATCGCTTAACATATATTCCACAGCCGCATCAAAATTATCATCCGTGGCCTTTTTAGATGCACATATCGGCGAGGGATACCCTTTGGCTTCGGCACGTTCGTTTTCTTTTTCCATGTAGGCACCGCGAACTACCTTTATTCCAATCTTAAAACCATCTTTTAAGGCGATGCTGTGCAACTTTTTCAAATAGTCCATGCGGTCCCACCGATACATCTGCAGTGTATTGAATACAACGGCCTTCTCAGTATTGTATTTGCGCATCATTTTTTCCACCAGCTGGTCGGCCGCCGCTTGCATCCAACTTTCTTCGGCGTCGATCAAAAGCGCAACGTCCAAATCGGAAGCCTTCTTGCACGTGACATCAAACCGTTTTTCAACCCGTGCCCATTCTTCCGTTTCCTTTTCGGTCAATTCGACACCCTTCCCTATTTTTTCAAAGAGTTCAAAACGACCGTATCCTGTCGGTTTAAATACTGCAAATGGAATAGCGTCTTTTTCATTGGCAAAATCCAATACCCGCAAGACCGTGGCGAGGGCATTATCCAAGGGGTCCTCATCATCGCTTCCCTCGACCGAATAATCGAGTACCGAAGACACCTGCTTTTCCCACATTTTATCAACAACCGACATGCAATCATTTTCATTGACCCCTCCACAGAAATGATCAAATACCGTCAAGCGGATAAGACTTTCTACAGGAAGCCGGGCCTTGATCGCCAAATTAGTGACCACAGTGCCCAACTTCACCAAGGGCTCATTGGATATCATTTTGAACAAAAAGTAAGCCCTTTCCAGTTCTGAATCTGACTTGAGCTCAAATGCAATTTCAGTATCTTCGAATATAGGATTCATATACGGCAAAATTATAGCAGATCAAAGATAATGACAGAAAATATATTCTTTTGACAAAAAATTACCTTTATTTTGCGGTCTTTAACCCAGATATTTCCAGCACTAGGAAAAATCAAATGAAATCTTTAATGGAATCGATAACCTCTGCTTCATACGCCGTTCATTTTAATCAAAATGCCTATTCCGTACTCGAACAGCATTTGACCAAAAAGAATTATTCAAAATTATTCATTCTTGTAGACACAAATACCAACCACGATTGCCTGCCTGTCTTAACATCGAGATTGCAAGAAAAATATGATTTTGAGGTTATTGAAATCGAGCCAGGTGAAGAACACAAAAACATTGCCACTTGCACACAAGTTTGGGAAGCGCTATCAAATTTAGATGCCGACCGAAAAAGTTTACTCATTAATCTTGGTGGCGGTGTAGTTACCGATTTGGGGGGCTTTGTTGCTTCTACCTTTAAAAGAGGAATAGCTTTCATAAACATACCCACTACCCTACTCGCAATGGTCGATGCTTCGGTAGGTGGAAAAACAGGTGTAGACCTCGGACCGTTAAAAAATCAAATAGGGGTAATCAACCAACCCGAGATGGTCTTGGTAATTACAGATTTTTTAGAAACCTTGGAGATCCGGCAATTGAACAGTGGTTTTGCTGAAATGCTAAAGCACGGATTAATTCAAGACGCCGCCTATTGGGAATCATTGAAACTGATTACAGATTTTGTTGATTTAGATCAACTGATCCACGATTCGGTAATTATCAAAAACAAGGTGGTTCTTCAAGATCCGACCGAACAAAGCCTACGTAAAATATTGAACTACGGTCACACCTTAGGGCATGCGATAGAATCTTATTTTTTAGAGAGCACCGAGCACGAAACCTTGCTCCATGGTGAGGCCATTGCCATCGGTATGATCTTGGAAGCTTATTTATCACACCGACTGACCGATCTTACCGAGGCATCATTGGAAGATATCAAATCGACCTTTTTTGGCCGCTATAAAAGGGTGAAATTCTCATCTTCAGACATTCAAAGCATCTTGTCGTTATTAAAGTTCGACAAGAAGAATTCACACGGCAATATTAATTTCGTATTACTCCATAGTATCGGAAAACCGGCAATCGATGTAAAGATTCCAGAAAATTTCTATCATGAGGCTTTTACATACTACAACGAGCTCTAAGTTCATGTACTAATATCGGGCTTTGACAACTCTTTGGTTTCTTCAAAGCAAAAATTATATAGTTTAGTTTCATAATAACAAATCAAACCAATTTATTATGATACGTAAACTTGTTGACTACAAAAAGTTAGACCACACGTTGGCAGCCCTGTTGATCGAAACCTACCCCTACGGATACGGTGATGACGACATCATTACCTTTAGAAATGCCAGCGGTGATATTGTCGAAGCCGTTGAGTTGAAGACTGAAGACGCCATCTACATGGTGAAAATCAGTAAGAGCCTGGCAAGCTTTATTTCTAATTTTGAGGAAACCATCGAAAAGGAATTGGAAGACAAGTCCGAGCCCGTTCTTGAAAATGTAGATTCTCAAGAAATGAACAATGAATTTAGTTCAGAATTTGAGTCTGACGAAGAAAGTGATTTTGAATAATTAGTTCAAATAGCGCTGTCTGATAATATTTCTATGGTATTTTTGGTGGCCGCAAATGACAAAACCTAAGCCGGCTACACTCCACTCCAAATCACTTGCTGTTCCTTTCAAATCTAAAACGGGTCGGCTAAAACTGGAGAACAATGCAATCGTTGAACCTCTTACCGCTTTATACTCGTTAATAAGGCTCATTTTAGAACGGCTGTTACTTGCGCTATTGGCAACAAAGGCATCTTGATCGAAGCCCGGCAGTAACGTCTTATCCCCTCGGGAAAACCGCAAAGCTCGATACTGAAAGACACGTTCTGCATCTATAACATGCAATAGCACCTCTGCTACGCTCCACTTACCTTCGGCATAGGCAAAGCTAAAAGTAGCATCGGGTATACTCTCAATAAATTCCGGAAAATTCTTCAATTGCTTTTTCAGCATATCGTTTAAATTCACCTCGCCTAAAACATCAATATAAGTCTTATAAAAGGGCGCCGGATCAGGAAGTTGAATTTCAGAAGTCTTCATAATACTAAGATAAAAAAAATCCCAAAGACAACTTGTGCTTTGGGATTCATTTTATTACTTAACTTTTTTCAATCTACAATTCATTGAAAATCGTATGCATCAACCGTTTTTTGTCATTGATACTTTCTTCCAACGAAATCATGGTCTCTGTTCTACTAATGCCATCGATATCATCGATCTTAAAAATAATGTTCTTGGCATGATTGGTATCCCTGGCCCTGATTTTGCAAAAAATATTGAATTTACCTGTGGTAATATGTGCAACGGTTACATTTGGAATTTGCTCCAAACGCTCTAAAACAAATTTCGTTTGATGTGTTTTCTCTAAAAAGATACCCACATAAGCAATAAATGCATAGCCCAATTTCACATAGTCAAGTGTAAGGGAGGAACCTTTTATGATACCTGCCTCTTCCATCTTTTTTACACGTACGTGAACGGTTCCCGCTGAAATTAAAAGCTTTTTTGCTATATCAGTAAAAGGGGTTCGGGTATTGTCGATCAGCATATCAAGAATCTGATGGTCAATTTCGTCTAATTTAACTTTTGTCATAATCAATGGTATATTTCGGACAAAAGTAAAAAATTAAGAAAATATATTCAGTAAAACTTGCATTTTTTTAACAAAAATGTAATTTTCAAACGTTTTCGTTGCAAAAAAATGTCGGATTAGCCCTGAACATTAACCCAATATTGCTGTTTTTTTAATTCGATTAAATCTTCCTTGATCAGACAGTCGAATGTCTTATGGCCATGATACCCCTTTAGATTGCCTATTTCGGCAACTTTAGGAACAAAGGCGATTTCACCCGCTCTAAGTGTCTCAACAAATAAAATACCCATGTCCCGGGTGTTTGCAACAGACTTGTTTACTTCTTGTACATTTTTGATCAAGACATCAAAAAATAGTTTGTTATTTTCTGGAATGGTAAAATAGTCGTCGCGATTAAAACTGGAAACCTTGTTCAAGGCCACTGTTTTAAGAGCAGTTAAAAGTGAATAAAAAATATACTCCCTCGTACGCTCCCGCTCATAGTCCCCAGGATAATGTCCCGCTTCAAAAAGCACGGTCGGTGTATTGAGCATTTGAAAGGCGTCTCCCACGCAATTTTCATTAAAAGAGTCATCGTAACGTCCGATCTGACCAGGAATCATGCCTTGTAAAACCTTATTCATAGCCACAATGAGTTTCATACTAAGTTCTCGTGAAGCAGATATGTTGCGCTCCTTATTATGGGAGGGTGCTAAAAAAGAGACGGTGGCAGGTTTTGATGTGAAACCCACATTAAAAATGGTACGCTGACCGTGAAGATTAAGGCAGAAATCAGGTCTAAAGTCATCGTAGACCTTTCGCAATACCCTACTTTCAGGTTGGCTACGCTTTTGGGCATCCCTATTTAAATCAATAGCGTTGGCATTAATACGGGTATAAACTTCGGCACCATCGGGATTTAAGATAAGAATCATTTTGAAAGTACACTGCCCCAAGACGGTCAAAATATCGGATTGGGATTGTAGTAAATTAATGATATCACATAGCGCCTTGGTCGTGGTCGTTTCATTACCATGCATTTGAGACCACATCAATATTTTTTTGGTTCCTCTTCCCCAGGTCACACTTTTAATGGGACGATTCTCAACAGAATATCCAACAGTCTCCAGAACAAAGTTAGCAGACAGCTTTTCAAGAAAAGACAGAATTTGGGTATTGGTAACATATCTGCCTTTAATGGAATTTTCTTTGAACATTTGGTAATCTACTTGTGTAATGGGCATAGCTCGGTATTATGTTGCAACCGCAAAAATAAGGCCTATATATATTACAATTGTAAACAATTTATATCACATTTGTAAACACTTTATTCGATTTCAGAAGTATGGGGATATATATTTGTAAACCAACTTGAGCCCATTTCTATAATTTTTACAAAATTTAACTTAATAAACTTATTATCAGTATTTTATAATCCCTTAATTAAACTTTAAATCTAGGAATATCAAACAATACTTACATACTTACATCAATTAAAACATGAATTTTAACTACCTTTGTCCATAATTATATTACAATGGTAAACACTGAAGATTTTGTCGGGCGTTTAGATAAATTGTTGCGGTACTACAACCTCTCCGCCTCTGCTTTTGCCGATAAGATCGGAGTGCAGCGATCGAGCATTTCACATCTTCTCAGCGGCCGTAATAAACCCAGTTTGGAATTTGTGCTAAAAGTGATTCAAACTTTTCCGGAAGTAAATCTATATTGGCTTTTAAACGGAAAAGGCGTCTTTCCTTCCGAATCCGAAGAAAAGGATCGCCCCGCCCCTAAGAATCCTAGTTTAAAAAGCAATCCACAGGATACCATAGTTCAAAAAGACGAAAAGTCGATTGAAAAAATTGTTATTTTTTATTCCGATGGAAGTTTTAAATCTTACGACGGACATTAGCTTTATATTTATTTATTTTGCACAATGATCAAGAAAGTAATTTTGTATTCGGCAACACTAATTTTAATCTGTTCGTGCTATCAACCACAAAGGGATTGCATCAGATTCAAAAAGGGTAAATTTTCCTTTACTTCGGAAATCGACAACAAGGAAATAACAACCACATTCATTAGAAACGACACCATGGAAATAGACTACTTCAATGGGGTTGCCGATACCTCTAGTGTACGATGGATAAACGACTGCGAGTACATTGTCAAGAAATTAAATCCCAAGACCCGATTGGAAGAACAATCCATACATATGAAAATTCTAACTACCACGGAAAACTCATATACTTTCGAATACAGCATTGTCGGGAAAAGCCAAACCTCAAAAGGATTGGCCACTAAATTGGAATAAATAGCTCACACACGATAGAAACTATGGCATCGGATACATTTGATTCATTTATAGAATTAACACATCTTAAAGGTATATAAATCAAACAATAATAAATTTTATTTCTCTATTGGTTTAGGATTTTCACCCACCATTTCCAATAATTCGGAAACCAATATTCCGCCCGTATTTTCACCGAGGCTAGTACGGCTGATATACTTATAGGTATCAAAACTATTGTAGTCTTCCTTTGTTAAAATATATCCAAAGGCATCATTGGTCAACCCAAAAAGAAAGGCATGTTCAGTGGGCATCTTTCGTTTTAGAAAGTATCCAATATTCGGTAATGCCTCTCCAGGGATTGTCAAGACCTGCGCCGTACCAATATTCAAAAGGTTGAGCGTTGTACTGATCGAATCCGAATTGCCTTTCCCTATACCCAAAGGAGAATTTTGAAGAATATACTTTAGCATGGCAGATTCTATGGGAAAAGTAACGGTCTTATTGGCACAATAGATATCCGGATTATTTTGAATGGGCGTGTCTGCAATTATGCGAAGCGCCTCATCGCCCAACAGATTACCGATTCTTTGACATTCTTCCCAGCTTCGTGCCTCCTCACCGTCAGCCAACCGATTATCGGCAGTAACCATCCCTCCCTGGGCTCCGTTCATAAAAAGAGCCATTCCACCAGCCTCCTGCTCAATGCGATCATAAAGGGGGGCAATGAGGTCAGCGCTCAATATTCCTAGATCATTGCCCAACACCTCAGGGTGTATGGCATAATTAACTAGGGTAACAATAGGTTTTCCGGTAGTATCTAGCGCCTGAATTACCCCCAACCTGGGATCATATAATTTTGGAGCGTAGTAATTATAGGCTATTTTACCTTCCGCTTTGGCAACGGCTATTTTTAAATTGGCAGGTGCTATATTTTGTACGGCTTCATTGACAGCCTCCGCCACCAAAACAACACATTTATTCAAATAGTCCAAATCTGCGCCATGACCTCCCTGCTCATTAGGGAACGCATAAGCATCTGGGGCACTGTGGGTATGGGTAGCCCCAATAAGTATATTTTCAGGAGGAATACTTTTAATCAACGCTCTCGACCGATCACCCAAAGCAGCAGGCCATCCTAAATTATCAATGTTGACAATGGCAATCTTTTCTCCCCCCTTGGCCAAAACCATTGCCCGCACAAACAAATCTCCTTTCTTCCCTTGTACCGGTTTTGGAGTGCCGACACCCCCGGAAACAGGCAACAGGGGGTCTGGTGTAATAATGCGCTTTGCAGCACCCACCATCAGCTGTTGTGCTTGGCCATTTGCAATAAATATCAAAAAGAAAAGACTAGAAAAAAGCGCAAATCTAAAGGCCCTGAGGTATGGTTTGAACATAATTCTCATAAGTACAGTGTAAGGGAATCAAAAAATGTAAGAATATTAACATATATTTCAAATATATTATTAATTCGTTAAATCATAAGGTAATATTTAATGCATTTTTAACAAAATATCTGAAATGCAGAAGCTTTTTAAATGCTATTTTTGTTAATATTCCGTTAACATTTAACATTTTGAATATATAATGTTACGAACTCAACAACGAAAATTTTAATGTTTTCTCATTTTAAACTATAAGATATGATTAAATCTAACGCATTAAAAATATTGGGTAGTTTTCTTTCCTGTATGCTCATACTCACTTCCTGTGAATCCGACGATACTGCTAGTGAATTTCCATTATCAGCGGATATTTCCCATAGTGTAAACGGAAAAAAGGTTGCATTTCAGGGGCTGACCCACAGCGCAATTAGTTGGTCTTGGGATTTCGGCGATGGTAAGACCAGTAACGAAAAAAATCCTGTTCACATATACAGTGAAGCCGGCTATTATACTGCGGTCTTAACCGCTACGGATCCTGACGGGACAGCAGTTACCGATGAAGTAAATCTAGCTTTGGACATTACACCATACGTACTTTTAACAGGAGGGGCTACCTCGACGAATGGTAAAACATGGAAACTGTCAAGTGGTCATTCCGATAGCGATTATTTTGCCAATGCCGATGCGGAACTTTCACCATTCGATGGAGCTCCAAACCCTCTTCCCGCTGGTATATTTGGTGCTGGCTTAGGAATGAGCGAGGTATACGAAGACGAGTTCACTTTTCATTTTGACGGCAGCTATAGCCATGATGTAAAGGCCGATGGTGCCGCATTTAGCGGATTGGTGTTTCAGTTCGTCACAACCGGGGGCGCCGGAATCGTAAATGACGGGGGAGCCGATTTCGGCCTCTGTACGGGACTGTATACCCCAGAAACCGATGCAACGTTCACCTATGTCGAGAACGAGGATTTCACGACATCATCGGTGTACGGAGCAGGAGGCATGATAACCTATGAAAATGTAAGTACATTAGATTTTTCGGGTACTGAATTTGTCGGGTTCTACGATTTTGAAAACAAAGTAATCATTCAAAATATTTCAGATACTTCAATGCGTTTGGTACTGTTCGTGGCGGCGTCTCCTGACGCAATCGGAATTAACACCAATGCGATAGTACTGACATTTGAAGTTGTAGATTAAGTTAGGTATTGCTAAGAAGTAAATCAAAACAAATAACCAATTCAAAATAATTTTATGAACACGTATATAAAGAAGACACCACCCTTCATCGCTTTGTATTTAAGTTTGATATTATTTATGTGCAGTGCAATGGTAGTGGCCCAGACCAATGTATCTGGAACGGTAAGTTCGAGTGAAGACAATATGCCTTTACCCGGTGTCAGCATTGTACTGAAAGGAACCACTACCGGAGTAACAACGGATTTTGATGGTAATTACAGTATTAATGTCTCCGATGCCAACAGCATCCTGATATTTTCCTATATCGGATTCGAAACTCGTGAGGTTTCGGTAAACGGCCAGACAACCTTGAATGTTACTATGGCCATTAGCGCCCAGGCATTGGATGAAGTTGTTGTTACGGCTCTTGGTATAAAACGTGAAGACAAATCTTTAGGCTATTCCGTTGAGAATGTGGCCGGGGAAGAACTAACGCGGGTGGCACAAGAAAACATATTGAATTCACTATCAGGTAAGGTAGCCGGGGTCACCCTAAACTCCACCGGTGGGGCGGGTTCATCAGTAAGTATGGTTATTAGAGGGGCTATCTCCTTGAGTTCGGACAATCAGCCGCTTTTTGTTATTGATGGGGTACCCGTAGTTAATTCACTCAATAATATTGGCGGATTCGGTAATGATAACCGAGTGGATTACGGAAACGCCATTTCGGATTTAGACCCCAATAGTATTGAAGATGTAAGTATATTAAAAGGACCCAGCGCAGCCGCACTTTACGGATCTAGGGCAGGTAATGGCGTAGTGTTGATTACGACTAAGAAAGCGAAGGATAAAGAGAAAATGAAAGTTTCCTTTTCTTCAAGCACGGTTTTTGATGTTCCTTATAAATTCTTGGAGCAGCAAACGAGATTTGCTTCCGGATTGTTTTCATTTTCCCCGGAATCGCAAGGAGGAAGTAACCTGCTACCGCCAGTAGCATTATCGGGCGGCAATGGGGGCCCAGAATTGGACCGAGGATATTTCGCCGTACAATGGAATGCTCCTTTGGATGCCAATGGCCAACCAATCCCTACGGAATTAAAATCGTACCCAAATAATGTCAATAATTTTGTCCAAACAGGCATTACTTCCACCAACAGTCTTTCTGTTACGAATAGTACCGAGGCGTTAAATTATAGAGTGGGTATCACCAATATGTCGAATACCGGTTTGGTTCCCAACTCAGATGTCAATCGTAATAGTTTTTCACTATCGGCATCGTCTAATTTGAACAACAAGTTCATCTTGAGTACCAATGTTAATGTGGTACACAGCTATGCCGATAACCGGCCAGCATCCAACAGGGGGGCCAACCCTTTACAATGGGCTTATTCCACTCCTGCAAACATTGATTTGAACCTTTTAAGAGACTATGATTTACCAGGCACAGAAGTTTTGACCTTGGCACCCGGGTACAATAACCCTTATTTTCTGGCTTATGATGTAAATAACAGCTATTCCCGTTTTCGGGTTTTTGGGAATATGGCATTGGATTGGAATATTTCAGAATCGTTTAAAATAAGAACGAGTTACAACTTGAATAGCTTTAATCAGACGCAAGAAAGTAAAATTGCACCAGAAGGGTATGAAGCTGAATCGAACAATGGAACTTATGGTATTTCCAAAACAGATGGTATGGAGACCAATATAGATATCTTGGCCACCTACACCAAGGATCTCGGGGATTTTGACTTATCGCTTTCCGGGGGTGGAAATTTAATGTACCAAAAAAATACCGGGCTAAACAACTCCGCATTTTCCAGCGTTGGCTTAATTGTCCCCAATTTGTTTACCGTAAAAAACATCGCCCCTACCGCTTTAAATTATTCTAGTTTTATTAGTGAAAGAAGCATTAATAGTGTGTATGCCCTTGGTAATTTTGGTTTTAAAGATATGCTTTATTTAGATGTTACGGCAAGAAACGACTGGTCAAGCACATTACCCATTGACAACCGTTCGTATTTCTATCCATCGGCATCCTTGAGTTTTCTGCTAAGTGAAGTGGTCAACATTCCCAAGGTAGACCTTTTCAAACTAAGAGGAGGCTGGGCACGGGTAGGTAACGATACGAGTCCATATCAATTGGGGGCCTACTACAATAATGCCGGGGTTTGGGACAATGCCACGCTATATGCTGCGGGTGGTTTGAACACCCCTACCTTAGAGCCTGAGGAAGCCACCTCACAAGAATTTGGTGTTGACCTGACCATGTTCAACAATAGGTTCCGTTTTGAGGGCACGTACTATACTGTCGAAAATAAGAATCAAATTATCAGGGTACCCCTGGCGGGGTCTTCAGGAAATACCAGTGTTGGGATTAATGCCGGAATTTTGGAAAGCAAAGGTTGGGAGCTTTCGTTGGGTGTCACACCTATCCGCAACGAAAACTGGAATTGGGACTTAAATTTTAATTTTACTACCAATGAATCAAAAATTTTGGAATTATATGAAGGTGTAGACTATATAGAGTTTTGGAGCGAGAACAAAAGTGTATCGCGAGGTTATGTAGCGAATCCCGCAACGGGAGAAGATGGCTTGGTAGGAAACATTTACTCCCCCAAAATATTACGTGTCACGGATGCTAATTCGCCTTATTTTGGATATCCATTGATTGGCGCCGGTGAAGATTCTGAATGGTTGCCTCAAGAAGAACGGGTAAAGGTGGGCAACTACAATCCTGATTTTGTTATGGGGTTGCAATCGAGTTTCTCGTACAAGAATTTATCATTGAATTTGACCTTTGACTGGCGTTCTGGCGGACAGTATATGTCACAAACTTCTCGGTATATGGTTGAAGATGGTTATGGCCAACAACTTATAGACAACTTAGTCAATCCCGGTATCGCAGAAGCCGGACCGGAACTTAAACAATGGGTTTTGGATCATGCCGATGAATTTCTCTTTGCGGAAAACTTTAAATCTATTGGAGGAACGCCTGGAAATGGTGGATTTCCCGAGGCATTTAGCGGTACTGTCGTTTATGATGGTATCTTTAGTGCAGGGGTCGTAGGGCATCATGACGAAAACGGCAACTTTATTCTAGACCACGAAAACCTTGGTAATGTCGGCACCACCTTTTTGCCGTTCTCCGTGGGCAATCCATGGGAGTTTGGAACACCCCATATGTTCGATGCCGATTATATTAAATTGAGGGAGGTGTCGTTGAGCTATGATTTACCTAGTAAGATTCTAGACAGAACCGGGCTTGACAATGTAAGCTTGTCACTATATAGTAGAAATATAATGCTTTGGACAAAAGACTCAGCCTTTGGGGTCGATCCTGAAAGGGCTTTTCAGGCGGAAACAAGCTCAGGAAACAGGGGAACACAATTTAAGCAGGGTATAGAGCGCTACAATGTAGATCCGTGGGTAATTCCAGTAGGATTTAAAATTGGCATAACTTTTTAAAAATAAAATGAAGATCGTCATGTATCAACTAAAAAATAAAATAGGCATAATGGTTTTGGGGCTTACAGTCTTAATCTCTTGCCACGGTTTAGAAGATTTGAATGAAAACCCGAACCAGATAGGTTCCGATAATGTTGACCCTAACCTTTTAATGTCGACGGTCATTTCTGGTACTGCCAAGAATGTCGTCGGCCTTGGTTTTGGTGATATGGCAGGGGTCATGCAACATACCCAAAAAGATGGGTGGTCAGGAGGCCATAACTCGTATGATTGGAGCAATGATTCCCACAGTTGGAACGGCTATTATAGCCTTTTGAACAATAATAAGACACTTATTGAAAAAGCGGAAGCTGACAACTTGGAGTTTCATCTGGGTGTCGGCTTGGTCATGAAAGCTTATCTATTTGGCATGATTACAGACCTATGGGGCGATGCTCCATACACTGGAGCTTTAAGAGCCGATGAGGGCGTCGATTTCTTCGATGCGGCTTTCGATGATCAAAAAGATATTTATACCGGTATCTTTGCTGATCTTACTAGAGCCAACACACTATTGTCAAAAAGTCAAGATGCTTATTTTAGCATTCAGTCCCAGCAAGATATTTTATTTTCGGGTAACGTAGCCCAATGGCGTAAATTTGCGAATTCCTTGGCATTGCGCTATTATATGCGCTTATCGATAAAAGAACCGGGGGTGGCTGCAGAAGGTATTCGAAGGATAGCATCCAACCCACAGCAATATCCTTTAATTACAGATGCGGCAGATGACGCAAACGTTGATTACGTCGGCTCCAGTCCCAATGATTCTTGGCCTAGCAATACAGAATTTGACACCAGTCCCCAAGGTGCTTATTTCAGAATAAAAATGGCCGCTACCTTGGTAGATGCCTTACAAGCATTAGATGATCCAAGACTGGCAGTTTGGGCCAATAAAATTGAAATTCCATTGGTGGAAGATGTAGGGTCACCTGATGATACAGATTATATAGATGATACCACCGGTGAAAGACATGTCTCGGAAAAACTTGTCGATGACCATCTAGAAATTGTAGGTGAGCCAGTAAATTTTGACAAAGAATACGTGGGGCTTCCAACAGCCATTACGTTAGGCCCAGCATTCAATTTAAAGAAAGAATTCAACCAAGGATCATATAACCCCCATGTCTCCCAACTAAACGATATCTATAAAGCCGCAAGCGGTCCCTTACTGAAATCGCGCTTACTATCTGCCGCCGAAGTACATTTTATTTTAGCGGAGGCAGCACTTAAGGGCTGGGCGTCAAGTTCTGCCGAACAATATTATAATGAAGGTATTAAACAATCCCTAAATGCGTGGGGTGTTGGAGACGCTTATTCCACGTACATCTCAGGACCGGCAGCCTATGGCGATTTTGAAGATATCATTGAACAAAAATGGATTGCCAGCTGGTCATCGGCAACCCAATCATGGTTCGATTACCGTAGAACCGGTCTTCCAAATCTACAGACTGGGCCTTCGGCAAAACGTGCTGCCTTGCCATTACGGTTCTATTATCATATCGATGAGATAGATAATAATCAAGCTAATGCCGATGCCGCCATAAGCAAATTGGAAACCACTCCTTTTAAAGGAGAAGATACAAGCAATAACAGTGCATGGTCGAAAATGTGGTTGTTACAAGGTACCAACCAACCCTACTAAATAGTTTTGACATAAAGATGAGTTGTCCCAAAAAAAAAGAGACGCTTTACAAATGAAGCGTCTCTTTTTCATCATACCCAAGGCGGTGTAATATGCTCTTTGACGCTTTTTTTTAACTAGATCAATTTTGTCTACTGTTATTATTTTTTGGCATAGCCCTATTTTTATCATTTCATTGTTGAACAAAAAATTATAATTCACTCAATAATAAGGTGCAAAGGGTTAAAATATAATACATTTAATACAATATTGTGGTTGCATAAAGGACGGTTTTGGCCTTATTTTGTTGCTATAACCAATTACACCAATACTTATGAAATTGCCGTTAAAAGGTATTATCCCACCAATGATAACCCCCTTGCTAGAAAATAAAGAGTTGGATAGCAAAGGGCTAAAGCTCCTTATTGAACACTTAATCGAAGGTGGAGTTCATGGCATTTTTTTGCTTGGAACAAATGGTGAAGGCCCAAGTCTTGATTATATTCTCAGAAAACAATTGATCAAAGAGACCTGCGAAATAGTAAACCACAGGGTACTTGTATTGGTCGGCATTACGGACACTTCTTTTAAGGGTACTATAGAAATAGCGAACTACTCTAAAAAAATGGGAGTAGACGCCCTTGTAGTTGCACCGCCCTACTACTTTCCAGTAACACAACAAGAAACAATCGACTACCTAAAGGTTTTAGTTCCAGCTCTCCCGTTGCCCTTTCTTTTATACAACATACCAAGTTGCACTAAAATTCATTTGTCTTTAGAAACAGTGAAAAAGGCCAAAGAATTGGGAGCAATTGGCGTCAAGGACAGTTCTGGTGATATGTCACTGCTGTATGCGCTTATTGATGAGTTTAAAGATTCACCAGACTTCTCGGTCATCGCCGGAGCTGAACTTTTTCTATCGGACACCATTCTAAACGGAGGTCATGGCGCCGTTGCGGGAGGGGCTAATTTCTTTCCGAAACTTTTTGTTGAATTATACGAAGCTGCCTTATCCCGAGACTCAAAAAAAATATCACTATTACGGGAACAGTTGCTGAAAATCCATAAAACGATTTATAACATTGGAGACTCCCCTACGAAAAGCATTCAGGCTATCAAATGTGTTTTATCACTTATGGGAATTTGCCAAGACCATATGGCCCTTCCTTTGAGTCCGATGAACACTGAACAGCGCAAAGAAATCAAAAGTTATCTGGAAGAATTTGAATATAGCGGCAAATACAGTTCGTCGGTTTAAAACATTGCTGTATGATTTAATTAAATACTGAATGAAAAAATCCCGAACTCAAAAAGTTGTCATTGGTTCAGTCATTCTTTGCATTATTCTATTGGCTTCGGTTTTTCATTGTCCTATTTATTTTGAAGATGTACTCACACTTCGCGAGAATACTGATTTTGGCGTTCAAATAGATTTTTTCCGAATCCTCTTTGAGCCTTTCTTAGGGCCACTACTCTATCTCAATAGAACACTATATCCTTTAACGGAAATACCCCTGACCTTCCTATGGATTCTTATATTTTATGTTTCTATTGCACTCATAAAGGGTTTAAGGCGGCCGTCAGAGAGAAAAAGCAGGCTTCTAAGTATTTTGGTCAATGTGCCCATGCTTGTCGGCCTGTCTTTTATGGTTTTTGTCATTATTTTATTTATACCCTTGCCTAATAATACTATTGTAAATCATTCAAAGGATTCAGTTTTGGTCACTACCCATGCACATACGGAATTCAGCCATGATGGATTGATTTCCCAAGAGGGAATGTGGAAATTCCACAATAAAAATGGTTTTGATGCCTTTTTTATAACAGACCATGCACATCATAAAAAAAGTCTTGAATTTGTGCGAGAACAGAGAAAGGGTGGCATCCCACAACAACCATTGGTCATGGTAGGCCAAGAATACTCCGGCAGTAATCATATGAGTTTACTGGGATTGGATGGTAGTTTTGAAACCAAAGGTTTGGATGATAAATCTGTAATTGATTCCGTACACAACCATGGTGGTGCAGTACTCGTAAACCACTGGTTCGATGGCAAAGGTAAGGCCAAGGAATTTTATGCGGCCATGGGAGTCGATGGATTTGAAATCGAAAATTCGGGTAAAGAACTTTATTATGATAGGACGCTATTTCAAGAATTAAGAAAATTCTGTGAGGCGAATGGACTTATGATGGTGGGTGGATTGGATTTTCATGGATATGGTCGGGTATGCTCACTCTACAATGCTTTCGAAATACCCAATTGGGAAAATTTGGATGCACGCTCCAAAGAAAAGGCCATTATAGCAATTCTAAAAAACGGTCCACCAGAAAAGTTAAAGGTTCTTATGTATAAAGACCGTCCTTTTTATTCAAAATCCAATTTATTATTCAGGCCTTTTTTGACCCTGATTAATTATTTTAGAACATTGAACGCAAGTCAAGTATTATCTTGGGTTTTTTGGTTGTTGATACTACTATTGGCCGTAAATCGTAAAAAGAAGCTTTTCTCAAAGCTGAACAGCCATCTTCCCTTGCTGTCCGCTTTGGGTTCCGTATTTCTTATAGTACTTTCTGCTATCTATGCATTTAAAGGAAATGCGGTTGCCGGTTACAGCGAGGTTTATTCCGAATACAGTTCATTGCTAGGCACTATAGGCATTATTCTATTTATTTATGCAGGTACGGTATGGCATTTTCGAACTTTTCGCCCTATAAAAAGACAACTTCCACGATGATAAAACGGGTATTAAACATAACGTTTTGGTTATTGTTGCCGCTTTCGATTATGGTGTATTTCTATTGGCTGTATCCTTTTTGGGGCATACCATTCAACGCGCAGCGCCAGGGAAACCCTCCGCTCACTCCCGCTTGGGCTCTGGAATGTTGGCTTTGGGAAGACGATGTGAACACCTCGGATTATGTTGATGAATTGCTTCTTGGATATCGCGAACACGACATACCTGTGCGTACTATTCTATTAGACAGCCCTTGGTCATTGCGCTATAATGATTTTGAAATTGACACCATTCGCTATAAAAACCCCGATGATTGGTTTAAAAACCTTGAAAAGAATGAGTATCGTGTAGTGCTCTGGATGACCTCTATGATAAACAGTTCAAGTAAAGATACCCATATTGAAGAAGATAAAGCATGGTACGATGAGGCTATGAACAAAGGTTATTTAGCAAAATCGAAAGAGCCTGATTCTTGGTGGAAAGGAAAAGGCGGATTCATTGATTATGATAATCCTGAAGCCATGAAATGGTGGCACGGCCTTCAACAAAGAGTTTTCGACCTCGGAATCGATGGATGGAAACTAGATGGCACTGCTACGCTTTTTATGCATAAAATCGGAAGTGTGCCCTTCTTCTACAAAAAAACAACAAAAGGTTTAATGACCACAAGAACCTATATGGACCATTATTACCGTCAAGAATATCGACACGGATTAACACAAAATCCGGAATTTGTCACCCTTTCCAGATCCATTGATCGGTGGTATCATCCTGAGGGCTTTGCCCCGATAGACGCTTCCCCTGTGAATTGGGTAGGTGACCAAACACATGAATGGGTCACAAACGACATGATCAAAAAACAGGACGATGAACAAAAAGATATTGCCCTTGAAGGCGTTCAAGGGTTTGAATCGGCCATACAGAGCATTTTAAATAGTGCGGAATTAGGGTATAATATCATTGGATCGGATATTGCCGGATTTTCTGGAAAGAAAATTCCGCCAAGTCTGTATATCAGATGGGCCCAATTTTCAACGTTCTGCGGCCTGTTTCTTAATGGGGGTCATGGGGAAAGACGACTTTGGAAAAGAACTCCACAAGAATTGGAAATTATACGGAAATATGCTTGGCTCCATACCGAGCTCGTTCCATACATGTATCATTACGTTACGACCGCCCACAATGGGGGACGAAGGTTGCAAGTACCGCTAAAAAACGGCAAGTACCATTATATGTTCGGTGACGACTTTCTAATTGCTCCTATTTATGTCGACTCAAAAAACCGGGAAGTCAATTTACCCGACGGAAAGTGGCGCTATTTCTTTAATGATGCCGAACTGCTACAAGGTCCACAAGCTTTTAACAAGGAATTTCCTTTAGACGAGTTTCCTGTATATATAAAAGAGGGAGCTATCGTCCCTTTGGATGTAAAAAGGAATTATACGGGTTTTGGCAGCGAAGATTCCGAGGGTTTCACAACTATTTTGATATATCCGGAAGGGAACAATAGTTTTGATTATTTCAATCCTAGCACAAAAGAAAAGACAGAAATTCGTTACGAAAGAAAAAAACAGGAATTGCATGTGTTTCTTGAAGGAACTGAAATTTCCCATATTCTGAGCATTCATTCCGAAAAACCTCCGAAAAATATACAGTTTGACAACAAAGATCTGGACTCCAAATTTTGGAACTATGATGCAGAAAAACAAAAAATAAGAATTGTTACTCCACTCCCCTACAATGAAGGCAGTTATAACATAGGTTTTTAGCCGTACTAAAACAAGAAGAAGAACCTATGCCCTCCATTGATTAATTGGGCCTGCTGTAAGCAATTTCAGGGTTCTTCAATTGCTGTTCACGAAACAATCGTTGCTGCTGCTTTACCGTAAGTGTAGACCCATCATGACTCCACCCTGGAGGCCCAAAAATATACATCAGTTTATGAGATAATTTTTTGGCCTTTTTGACATCTTTCCAAATATCTTTATATTCATGGGTAAGAATAACAATCGGATTGTACGAATCGGGAGAATGGATAACACCGTATTTCACATCAATATTATCATCCAACTCTTTCCATGTTCCGAAAATTTTATCAAAAATATTCAGAAAGCCACCATGGTTCTTATCCAAATACTCCACATTTTGGGCATGATGCACCTGGTGCATGGTATGCGTATTGAAAATTTTCTCGATCCAGCCCATTTTGGGAACATATACAGAATGTAGTTGAAATTGCCACAAGGCCTCGATGCCCAAACAGACCACAACCATTTCAGGTGGAAAACCTAAGGCCGGCATCCACATATAAAATAAAGGCTTATATAAAATAGTGAACCAGCCATTACGTACCGCCGTACCTAAATTAAAGTTGTCGGACGAATGGTGTACGATATGTGCGGCCCATAAAACTCGGACTTCGTGGTTTGCGCGGTGAAACCAGTAATATGTAAAGTCGTCCGCCAACTGGCAGAGCAACCATACATACCAAGCGTAGCTAAAAGATTCATACCCCATTATATTGGTACGCACACCATCAACCATCGGATTGAACAGTTCATAGGTGTAATCAAACAATACAATAGCAAAGATAATCTTGAACAAGGGCCCGATAACGGCCGACCCGACGCCCATAAAGCCACTGGCAAATAAGTCTTTCCAGACGTATAAATGCTCATCCCCATGGGTTTTGCTATAAGTAAGTTCCAATAAGATAAAAGCAATAAAACAGGGTACGCCGTACACCAAAGGGTTGGTAAGATCCATTTCTAGTAAAAAAATTTGATCAAAGATAGCAATATTAACGGCTCAATGAGCACATGTTCGCCCATTGGGCCTATTTTAACCATAATTACCGCACTTTCGATCGATTATGGGCATTTATTGCCATTTCTTTTTAATCAGTTCGTTTTGTTCTTTCATCAATTTCTCCATATTTGAAAGGAGCTGAATATTTTTAGGGGTCTCAACTTCCGTATCTTCAGGATTTTCAGCTTTGTTCCTGAATCGATTCACAAATTTCAACACCACAAATATTGTCAATGCAATTATTCCAAAATCAATCAGCACCTCAATCAATTCGCCATAACCAATTGCAATTTCAACGGCCTCACCATGACCCTCACGCAACACAAACTTCCAATTTGAAAAATGTACACCTTCGGTCATTAGTGACAAAGGAGGCATAACTACCTTCTTTACGAGTACGGAAACTACATTATTAAAAGCGGTTCCTATGATAATACCTATGGCCATATCGACCATATTGCCTTTAACCGCAAAATTCTTGAATTCTTGAAAAAATCCCTTCATCTATTTAAAATAAAGTTGTTTGTCCTTCCCCGTCACTTTCCTCATTTTTCTTTGAGGCATTTTTCACTTGGTTTTCGGACGGTCGGGAAATATCCTTGTTTTCGTCTGAAGTTACATTTTCTTCTTCCACCACTTCAATTTCCTCCATTTTTGGTGGTTCGGGCACCTCGTATGGTAAAGGCTCCATTCGATTAATTTCGAGTACTTTTTCTTTCGTCAATTGGTTGCCCATGGCACTTATTCCCTTGATCGAGATAAATTCCTCGAGATTCAATTCTAAATTTTCCTTTCTATCTTGCCCTCTTTTTTTGGCATAGACCACTTCGGCCCTTGGACGATAATCAGTAAAAATGGTTTCCAAATATGACTTTGGGTGATCGGTAATCACATTTTCTTCCTTATCAGGGTTATCGATCAAAAAGCGTTTCACATAAAATAACTCTTTCTCACCTTCCCAATAGATGGCCGTCAATGGCTTTTTTGGCACCCATTTTTCAAGCACTATCATCTCATCATCAAACCGAAGGGTCAGTTCAGGAATAAGGGTTTTAACCGTGCCGTCAGGATTTACGACCAATAAGCGGTCTTCGCTCGTGAATTCACCTAAAAACTCACCCCGCCCATCTATATTCAAACGCTGAACCGTATCATCAAACCACAATTTTCTCGGCTTCAACGTAGATAACCCCTTTTCTTTCAATTCGATACGTTTTACCGAATATTTGGTTACTATATTTCCTTTGGACGCTCTTCCTTTAATGAGTACATCGGCAAAATCAATGTCCCACTTTAATTTTTTAATACTTCCAGCCTGACGAAGATTTACGGTCACCACTTCCGCTTCCCCATTCGGATTGGCGGAGAAATACAGCACATCGGTACCCGCTTTTCCGGCACCCAGTTCGTAAGCCCGGTCTCTGGTTATACTTGTAACCGCAAAACGTTTTATATAGGTCGGGCCTCCTTTTCCATCTTTATAAATCATGTTGTAGATGGTACGCTTATCCTTCTTTTTGAAGACAGCGACATGAAGAATATTCTTTCCAACAAAAGTCTTGGCATCGACCTTCGTAACCATCATGTGCCCATCTTTGGTAAAAACAATGATGTCATCGATATCACTACAATCCGTTACGTATTCGTCACGACGAAGCGACGTGCCTACAAAACCTTCTTCTCGGTTTACGTAAAGTTTGGTATTACGTATGACCACTTTAGTCGCTTCGATATCATCAAAAACTCGAATTTCCGATTTACGTTCCCTACCAGTTCCGTATTTTTCCTTTAGATTTTTAAAATAATCAATGGCATAATCAACCAAATTTGCCAAATGGTGTTTTACTTCGGCTATTCTTTGTTCCAGATTGTCTAAATTCTCTTGGGCCTTGCCCAAATCAAACTTGGAGATTCTTTTGATACGAATTTCAGTCAATCGAACAATATCTTCCTCGGTTACGGCTCTTTTTAAATGTTTGGTATGCGGCTTAAGTCCTTCATCAATAGCCTTGATAACTCCCTCCCAAGTTTCCTCTTCCTCTATATCGCGATAAATTCTATTTTCTATAAAAATACGCTCCAAAGAAGCAAAATGCCATTGCTCCTCAAGCTCTGACAGCTGTATTTCAAGCTCTTGTTTTAATAAGTCGACCGTGGCATCGGTCGAACGTTGCAACATTTCGGTTACACCGATAAAAAGGGGTTTGTTATCCTCAATAATACATCCTAAAGGGGAAATTGAAGATTCACAGGAGGTAAAAGCATACAGTGCGTCAATTGTCTTATCGGGAGATATACCTGGTGGTAGATGGACTAGAATTTCGACCTCTGCCGCCGTATTATCCTCGATTTTTTTAATTTTTATCTTCCCTTTATCATTGGCCTTTAAGATAGAATCTATTAAAGTAGAAGTATTGGTTCCGTATGGTATCTCATTGATTACTAGAGTATTCTTGTCGTATTGTGAAATTTTAGCACGAACACGGATCTTACCTCCCCGTAACCCTTCATTATAATTCCCCACATCGATGATGCCCGCAGTGGGGAAATCAGGATACAATTTAAAACGCTGACCTTTCAAATGTTTTACAGAGGCATCGATCAATTCGATAAAGTTATGCGGAAGTATTTTGGTCGACAGCCCCACTGCAATTCCTTCGGCTCCTTGAGCCAATAACAGCGGAAATTTTACTGGAAGGTTAACCGGCTCTTTCTTTCTACCGTCATAAGATAACTGCCATTCCGTTATTTTAGGGCTAAAAACAACTTCAAGGGCAAATTTCGAAAGTCGCGCCTCGATATAACGGGAAGCCGCTGCACGGTCACCCGTTAAAATATTGCCCCAGTTACCTTGCGTATCGATCAGTAGGTCTTTCTGGCCGATCTGAACCATGGCATCGGCTATACTCGCATCACCGTGGGGGTGATATTGCATCGTATGCCCGACCACATTTGCCACTTTGTTATACCTGCCGTCATCAAGATCCTTAAGCGAATGCATAATTCTGCGTTGCACCGGCTTAAACCCGTCCTCGATAGCGGGCACGGCACGCTCTAAAATAACGTAAGATGCATAATCTAAAAACCAATCTTTGTACATTCCTGAAATGCGGGTAAGCGCTTCATTGGAATCGTCGGTATTTTCGTTTTGTATATCGTTCAGTTCTTCATCATCTTCCATAAAGAAGAATTCGTATTAGTCTGGTTTATAATTAAATATTTTCTATTAAATCAATCTCTACTTTAAGATTGTTAATGATGAATTTTTGCCGGTTCGGTGTATTTTTACCCATGTAGAAGTTCAACAATTCTTCAATTGACATGGCCCTATCAAGCATTACCGGTTCCAACCGGATATCATCGCCAATAAAATGTTTGAATTCGTCGGGAGATATTTCGCCCAGCCCCTTAAATCGGGTTATTTCATGTTTTCCTGAAAGTTTCTCAATGGCAGCTCTTCGCTCTTCCTCACTGTAACAATATATTGTTTGCTTCGTATTTCGCACACGAAACAAGGGTGTTTGCAGAATATATAAATGATTTTCCTTTATTAATTCAGGAAAGAATTGAAGAAAAAAAGTAATCAGCAGCAATCGAATATGCATTCCGTCAACATCGGCATCCGTGGCGATAACGATATTATTATACCGTAAATCTTCCATTGATTCTTCAATATTAAGGGCCGCCTGCAACAAATTGAATTCTTCATTTTCGTATACGATTTTTTTCGACATACCATACGAATTCAAAGGCTTTCCGCGAAGACTAAAGACCGCTTGGGTATTTACATCCCGTGATTTTGTAATAGAACCCGAAGCCGAATCACCTTCGGTAATAAACAGGGTACTATCCAACCTTCTGTCATGCTTCATATCACCCAAATGAACTCGGCAGTCACGCAACTTCTTATTATGTAAGTTTGCCTTTTTTGCTCGATCCCGGGCCAATTTTCGTATACCGGAAAGTTCTTTACGCTCCTTTTCGGCCATCATGATCTTGCGCTGTAGCTTATCGGCAGTTTCAGGATTTTTATGGAGGTAATTATCAAGATACTTACCGACAAAATCATTGATATAGGTTCGCACAGTAGGAAAATCACCTCCCATATCGGTAGAACCCAATTTAGTCTTGGTTTGACTCTCGAAAACGGGCTCCATAACCTTAATGGAAATAGCGGAGATGATAGACTTTCGTATATCGGAAGCCTCGTAATTTTTTCCGTAGAAATCGCGTACTGTCTTCACCAAAGCTTCTCGAAATGCAGACTGGTGCGTACCCCCCTGCGTTGTATGCTGGCCATTGACAAATGAATGGTACTCTTCACTGTATTGTGTCTTGCTATGGGTCAGGGCCACTTCGATATCATCCCCTTTCAAATGAATGACCGGGTAAAGCATGTCATCCATATTATTATTGTCTTCCAACAAATCTTTCAATCCATTCTCAGAATGGAATTTTTCACCGTTAAAAAGAATACTTAGCCCTGGATTAAGGTATACGTAGTTTTTAAGCATGCGCTCGACATACTCATTTCTATACTTGTACTTTTTGAAAATAGTCTCATCAGGAATAAAGGTAACCTTGGTGCCCCGTCTTCTCGTTGTTTCCTCTAACAGCTCTTCATCTTTCAGTTCACCGATTTCAAACTCCGCTGATTTTGATTTACCATCTCGGGTACTCTCGACCCTAAAATAGCTTGAAAGTGCATTGACCGCTTTGGTACCAACACCATTTAGGCCCACTGACTTCTTAAAGGCCCGCGAATCATACTTGCCCCCCGTGTTCATTTTTGATACAACATCGACAACTTTACCCAGCGGAATACCCCGACCGTAATCGCGCACAATAACCCGTTCGCCTTGAATCGATATTTCTATGGTTTTTCCGGCCCCCATAACAAACTCGTCGATACAGTTGTCTATGGTTTCTTTTAAAAGAATATAAATACCGTCATCGGCGGAAGAACCGTCGCCTAATTTTCCAATGTACATTCCCGGTCGCAGACGAATGTGTTCTTTCCAGTCAAGCGACCGAATATTATCTTCGGTATATTGCGATTGTGCCATACAATTAGGGTTTACCTCTGCTAATATAAAATTCTAATGCAATAATCAAAATGTACGACAAGGAAAGTAATTAACAAAGAAGGTATAGTTTTGTTGATAGCCAACTGAACCCATAAATATCCTTTAACGTAAAGAAAACCATTTTTTCTGACACCCGAGCTTCCAAAACAAAGTTTATTTTTTTGAAACAAAAGCAACCCCCGCGATAACGACAAGGATACCAAATAGTTGAATCAGGGTGATTTGTTCATCAAGTAAAAAATAGGCCAGAATAATTGTTGATACCGGACCAAGGCTTCCAAATATCGAAAAAGTCGAGGCTCCCAAACGCTGAATTGCGGCAGAAACCAAAAACGAAGGAATCAATGTTGCAAAAAATGCCATGGCTGCACCAAGTAAATAGACTTCCCAAGAAAATTGAAAAGGCTTAAGATCGCCAGCCAATAAATAGTGTACGATTATGCAGGCCGTCGATACAATCATCGCATACGAAGTGAATTGCAAAACCCCGAATTTTGGAATCAACCATCCGCTGCCCACCAAATATACCGCATATGTTAGGGCGCTCAAAAAAATAAGAAAGCCGCCCCAAAGTACATTTTGCCCATTATCCAATCCTATTTCATTCGAAAACGTGATTACTACCCCGATATAAGTAATGGCGATGGCCACAGATTGGGTTATAGTAATCTTTTTCTTAAAAATCAACCACGATAACAAAACCACAATCGTTGGATAGATAAACAAGATGATGCGTTCAAGCCCTGCCTTAATATAGTTCAGACCCATAAAATCAAACAAGCTCGCCATGTAATAACCAACCACTCCGAAGAAAATGAGCCAAATGAAATCCGTTCGCTGAACTTCTTGGGGATGGATTGGCTTTTTCCAAAAAGCGATACCAATATAAGCCGGAACGGCAAAAACCATTCGAAACAAGAGTAGACTCAAGTGATCAGCCCCATAACCATAGGCCATTTTGACCATTACGGCCTTTGTTGAGAACAAAACAACCCCTAAAACGGCGAATAGGATACCTATTCCTTTTTCAGACATATTTGCTTGCGTATATTGATGTAAGTTCTAACTTTTCGGAAAAATGAAAATACCAGAGCAAAACGAATTACGATACCCAGATAGATTTTATAAATTCACGGCACGTAATAGATATAAGCATGGAATAGTTAAAAATTACCGAGTTATTTTAAGAATACTTTAAGAATTACAAAAACATTTTTGGTAGTAATTAACTTACAAATTATTAACTTTGAATTTGCTGAAATTTATTTAGATTAAATAATCGGAATATTGAATGGGTATAATTAAAATTGTCCAAAAAAATTATCCTAAACCAGCGGATGGGTAAACGAAGAATAATTGCGGCCATTGCCATATTTTTAATCTCGACGATATTAATCTGGTACAATACTTTTGAGCGCATTAAAATCTATGACCGGAATATAACCCTTGTCGAAAATATAAAGGCCAACAATCGTTTGACCACTGGTGAGGAACGGCTTCAGAAACTTTATAATATTAGTAAAAAAAATATACTTTTTATAAAGGATTTGATCGAACTAGATTTTAAAACTAAAGAGCCCATCGGGTCCACAGCCTCAAAACTTCTCCAATTTTTAGAAATAGACGAAAATTATTTTCAGTCCAGATTTATTGATACGAATGGAATGGAAATCATTAGGGTTGAAAATAAGGACGACAGTATCATTATTTTACCCAATGAGCAATTACAAAACAAAAGTGAAAGATACTATTTTAAAGAGGCCATAAAATTAAATAGCGGAGATGTATTTGTCTCAAGCCTTGATTTCAATGTAGAAAATGGAAAGGTCGAAGTGCCCTATAAACCTACGATTCGCTTTTTCACCCCGGTTTTTGATGAAGACGAACTTAAAGGAATCGTTGGTTTAAATTTCAATGTCAACAATTGGCTCAAAAACTTTAACGACCTAGAAATTGGTTTGCTCAATGCCGATAACGAGGTGTTTTACAATAATGATGAAGTTCAGTTTTCTACCGTTAAAACCGATTTGACCAAAACAGACGATAAAGGTCATCCAATTTATTTCTCGAAAACCATAAGCTTTGATGGAGCGCCTAGTTGGACGATTTATACCAAACACGATTTCGAAACACTAGAACACGATCTTAAGAATTATAGATTTTCAGTATTTAAAACCGCTGCGATTTTGACCTTAGGCGTACTTCTGTTTCTAATCATCATTTATTCGTTATACCAAAAAAACAGGTATATAACGGCCCTTAACGAAACTTCAGAGCTTCGTTTACTGGAAAGAAACACCCTATTAAAGGAAATACACCATAGGGTTAAAAATAACTTACAGATAATAACCAGCTTGTTGAGTCTTCAATCAAGTTTTATTGACGACAATCAGGTCAAGGGCCTTTTTAGGTACGCCCAATATCGAATTAATTCGATGGCCATCGTTCATGAAATGCTCTATAAAAACAGTGATCTTAGTAGAATTAATTATGCAGATTACCTTCATCAATTGGTGAGGACGTTGATTACTTCAATGAAAGGCTCAAAAAATCAAATTGAACTAAAAATCGATGCCGACGATTTATTTTTAAATATTGACACTTCAATACCGCTTGGGCTTCTTATAAATGAAATAGTTACCAATTCATTGAAATACGGATTCAAAAACGCGGAAGGCACCATTTCAATTGAGGTCAAAAAATTAAACTATCCTAATTTTATTTTAAATATAGGAGACAATGGGATTGGTTTTCCGGATGATAAAAACTTTAGGAATACGGTAACCCTTGGGTTGAAACTGATTCACAAACTGGCACTCCAACTTAGAGGCAACGTTGAAAAGGATAATTCTAAAAAGGGAACCCACTATATAATAACCTTTCAGGAAATTGAACAAACATCATAAGTCTATGGAGTTAAAAGTTTTAATTATTGAGGATAATTTTATTATTCAAATGTTTTTAGAAAGTATAATAATGGATATGGGCCATGAAGTTGCCCATACTGTTGATAATAGTGAAGATGCTCTTGTTTTTATTGAAAATAACAGCCCAAACCTAATACTCTTAGACATCGGTATTTCCGGGGAACGAGATGGTATTGAAACCTCCCAGATTATTTACGATAAATACAAAATTCCCGTAGTATTCATTACCGGAAACTCAGACGAATCTACCCTGCAAAGGGCCAGAAAAACCAATCCCGTACATATTATCCACAAACCTATTGACGATTATAAGCTGAAATCTGAATTCGAGATTATCTTCGAGAAATTAATTATTAGTTCTTAAGCACTTTTGTAAACCCTATTATCTAGAAATGTGCAAACCAATACAAAAGACTAGCCTGAACAGGCAACCAAGAAATTCCTAAAAACTTTTAGCTGTTGATACTATTTGTTTACACGTTAAATCTAAAATGCATAACGTCACCATCTTTAACGATGTAATCTTTGCCCTCTACGCGCATCTTTCCAGCTTCCTTGACCTTGGCTTCGCTACCATATTGGGTATAATCATTATATGCAATAACCTCCGCCCGTATAAACCCCTTTTCAAAATCGGTATGTATTACACCCGCTGCCTGCGGCGCCGTAGCCCCGACCGGAATTGTCCAAGCTCTTACCTCCTTCACCCCTGCCGTAAAATAAGTTTCAAGATTCAATAGTTTATAGGCTCCACGAATCAATTTAGCAGAACCCGGTTCGGTCAATCCTAGATCTTCAAGAAACATTTGACGTTCTTCATAAGTCTCTAGCTCGGTAATATCTGCTTCGGTACCAACGGCCAAAACAACAACCTCTGCGTTTTCGTTCGCCACTGCCGCTTTGACCTTTTCCACGTATTCGTTTCCAGATGCCGCAGCTTCCTCATCTACATTGCAAACATACATTACGGGTTTGTCTGTAATGAACTGCAAGGGTTTTACAAATTCGTTTCTGGCATCTTTCTCTATTTCGATTGCCCGCACCGATATTCCAGATTCCAGTCCTCCTTTTAATTTTAAAAGAATGGCTTCCTCTTTTTGAGCTTCTTTATTTCCTGTTTTTGCCGCCCTTTTCACTTTTTCAAGTTTCTTTTCAACGGTTTCCAAGTCCTTCAATTGCAGCTCCATATCTATGGTTTCCTTATCGCGAATAGGGTCTACAGAACCATCGACATGCACAATATTTTCATTGTCAAAGCAGCGCAGCACGTGAAGAATGGCGTCTGTTTCCCGAATATTACCTAAAAACTGATTGCCGAGCCCCTCCCCTTTGCTGGCACCTTTCACCAATCCGGCAATATCAACGATTTCTACCGTTGCCGGTAAAACCCGTTCGGGAGTAACCAATTCTTCAAGTTTTTGCAACCTACTATCGGGCACATTGACAACACCAATGTTAGGTTCGATGGTACAAAATGGAAAGTTCGCACTTTGCGCCTTTGCATTTGACAAACAATTAAAAAGGGTCGATTTGCCAACATTGGGCAATCCTACGATACCTGCTTTCATAATCAAAAGATGTAAGAACCAAAAGACGACGTATTAAAGTGCCTTTAATTCATTTTTTTTTAACAGCTGCAAAGATAATAGGAAGAATGTAAAACAGCTTGGTAAATACGACATAATAACCTAGAACACATCCAAATAAATTAAAGAGGACAAACAAAGAACAAACAATCAAGGCAATGGTTCACATATTCTGCGTTTCCAAGGTTGACATTCAAGACATTAAATTGAAAAACAATTACATAACACCCCCTGCCGAAACCTTGCCAATTACTAGTCAGGTTTTCATTAAATAGGAATTAGGCTACCTTTTGTATTTTTTCTCATGGCGTTGATACAAAAATTTTACTACCTACCCCCTAAGGGATTTCAAACTTTTTATTCTCCCGACTTAATTAAACAACAAATAATGCTAATTTAGATTAACTAACTTCTAACACTGTAAGATTATGATACAAACCCAAGCATTAACTTTTATCCTGTTTTTCTGTATTTCAATCAGCTTTTCACAAAATACTATTAAGGGTGTCGTTCAAGATGAATCGGCCCAGCCCTTGGTCGGAGTGAATATTGTTGAAAAAGGAACAACGAACGGCACCACCACAGATTTTGACGGTAATTATGAAATAACGGTTGCCGATGGAGCTACTTTAGTATTTAGCTATATTGGATTTAACACTTCTGAAGTAAATAGTTCTGGAAGAACCACCATTGATATGATACTTTCAGAAGGCGTACAACTCGACGAAGTTACACTTGTCGGTTCTCGAAGTCCGAAACGTACCTCTACCGATACAGCGGTACCCGTTGATGTAATCGATATTGCTGAGGTAGCCACGCAAAGTGGTAAAATTGAAGTTAACGAACTGCTTCAATATGCTGCCCCATCATTCAATGCCAACAAGCAATCGGGTTCTGATGGCGCCGATCACATAGACCCTGCAACACTTAGGGGACTCGGACCTGATCAGACCTTGGTACTGATTAATGGAAAAAGGCGGCATCAATCTTCGCTAATCAATGTTTTTGGCACCCGTGGTCGCGGTAATACGGGAACTGATTTAAATGCCATTCCCGCATCTTCTATAAAAAGAATAGAAATTTTACGAGACGGTGCGGCGGCACAATATGGTTCTGATGCCATAGCCGGGGTAATAAATATCGTTTTAAAGGACAATGTCGACCAGGTAACCGGCTTTGTCAGTTATGGGGCCTACAGTACAAACGCCCAAGGAGACTTCCCTGCCGGTACTGCCAACACTGATGGAAATCGTTTAGACACTGAGAAGGACGGCAATGCCATTGGCGATGACCAAAATTTTGACGGAGGTTCGTTAAAGGGGGGCGTGAATTTCGGTGCCGCCATCGGTAAGGATGGCGGATTTGTAAATGTTACCGCCGAATATGTGAGTAAAAACAAGACATTACGACCTGGTTTTGATTTTAGAAGAGGATTTGGGGAAGCGGCCATCGATGGCTTTAATTTAATGGTCAACGCTGCTGTGCCGCTTTCTGAAAACTCGGAGTTTTATGCTTTTGGAGGTAGAAATTTTAGAGATACCGATGCCTATGCGTTCACCAGAAACGGTGGCAATAGGGTAATTCCCTCAATCTACCCAAATGGATTTACACCAAGAATTACTTCGAATATCATCGACAATTCAGTTTCGGCAGGATTTAGAACGACGTTGGCAAATGATTGGAAATTGGATGTTAGCAATACCTATGGTAGCAATAATTTCCATTATTACATACAAGGCACATTGAATGCCTCTCTGGAAGATGTATCACCTACCGATTTCGATGCTGGCGGACATACTTTGACCCAAAATACCGTCAACCTCGATTTTTCAAAATATTATGAACAGGTTTTAGAAGGTATGAACTTGGCCTTTGGCGCGGAATATAGAACTGAAAACTTTATCATTTTTGCCGGGGAAGAGGGTTCATGGGGAACTTACGATGTAAATGGCCTTCTAATTATCGACCCGGCCAATCAGACCCAGCCTACTGAACCGGGTACTGGGGAAGTTAGGCCCGGGGGCTCACAAGGTTTTCCCGGATATAGTCCAGCAAATGAAGTCGATAGAAGTAGGAGTAATTTTTCACTATATGCCGACGGCGAATTTGACTTTAGCGAGACATTTCTTATGAGCGCTGCTGCACGTTTTGAAAATTTTAGTGATTTTGGAAGTACCTTGAACGGAAAACTAGCAGCTAGATACAAGGCCTCCGAAAATGTGAACATAAGAGGCTCCGTAAGTACCGGTTTTAGAGCTCCTTCCTTGGCGCAAAAATATTACAACCTACGTTTTACCAACTTTGTGGGCGGAGCGGCATTGGAGTCATTACTGTCTCCCAATAACAGTCCGGTTACCGCATCCTTTGGTATCGACCAACTCAAAGAAGAAAAGGCATTGAATGCCGGGCTTGGTTTTACTACGACTTTCGGGGCGTTTACCGCCACTGTAGATGGATATTATATCAACGTAAAAGACCGCATTGTTTTAACAGGTAATTTTGACACCCCTCAAATTGAGGGTGTAGAGGCCGCCCAGTTCTTTGTAAATGGGGTCGATACGGAAACTACAGGTCTGGATATTGTTTTGTCCTGGAAAAAGAATTTTGATGATAGTAGGCTTTCCGCCACTTTTACGGGCAATCTAAACCATATGGAAATAACCAACGTCAATAATGGAAACCTCGATGCAGAAACCTTTTTCGGCGAACGTGACAAGGCATTTCTTTTGGCCTCGGCACCCGAAAGCAAGTTGACTTTCAATGTTAACTATGGCAAAAACAAATTTGACGCCGGATTAGGATTGACCCGCTTCAGCGGTGTTGAACTTTTAGATTTTCAAATGTTGGAGCCGACATCAGATTATGCAAGTTTTGCTGATAAAATCGATCAGGCGACCGATCATTACAATCCGAAATTGATTACCGATGTGGTATTGGGTTATCAATTAAGCGATGGGGTTAAACTGAATATTGGGGTTAACAATCTTTTCAATGAATACCCAAACCAGCAAGATGATTGGGTTGAAGGTGGCGGTTATTGGGATGCTGTTCAAATGGGCTTTGGGGGCGCTTATTACTACGCAAGACTCGCATTTACTTTTTAACTGAAAAGATTCAGGCATATAAAAGCCCGGACAATCGTCCGGGCTTTATTTAATATCAAGCAAATAGCTATGCCTCACCGTGCATAAAACGCTGCTTGCCCAAAAGTGTTTCTTCAGACTCCACCCGATCTTCATCAGGAATACAGCAGTCAACTGGGCACACCGCGGCACATTGGGGTTCTTCGTGAAAGCCCATACATTCGGTGCACTTGTCTGGTGCGATATAATAAATTTCATCACTGATAGGTTCTTGAACTTCTTCGGCATTTACCGCTTTTCCATCCGGTAGAACCACATCTCCCTCTAAAGAGGTACCGTCACTGTAACGCCATTCATCAGCACCTTCATAAATTGCCGTATTTGGGCATTCAGGTTCACAAGCCCCACAATTGATACATTCATCCGTTATTATAATTGCCATAATCTTTTTTATGCTGCCTCGATTACCACCGAGATTATTTCTATAATCTATTTTACTAAAGTATCCTTACTTTTGCACAAAGGTAAAACCTATATAAGTCCTTTACAAATATAATGGTACACATTCAACATAAGGTAAAAGCTTTTATTAAACTTGGAAGTTTTTTTAAAGAATATTGCGAATATTCTAAAAAACCTATAGATTTAGTAGGAATTAATGGTTCAAACTTATCCAGATTCCATGAAAAAGTCACTTTGGCCACTCATAAGAACGGTTGGTTCACTCAGGAAACCGTCAATTTTTCGCTGCTACAATGGAGTGAATTGCTCACCGAGGACAATCTTGAAAAATGGTTGGAAAATTATAATCTAGAGGCAAATAATTTTAAAACTGTAGCCATCATCATGGCCGGAAATATTCCCTTGGTGGGGTTTCATGATTTTCTTTCGGTTATTTTTACAGGAAATAAGGCGCTAATCAAACAGTCGTCAAACGACGCTGTTTTGCTTCCCTTTATTGCCGAGTTTTTGATAGACGTTGATCCTGATCTTAAGGATAAAATAGTTTTTGCCGAGGGTAAATTGGAGAATTTCGATGCAGTGATTGCCACAGGAAGTAACAATACGGCCCGTTATTTTGAACATTACCTTGGCAAAAAGCCCAACATTATTAGAAAAAACAGAAATTCGATTGCTGTTTTATCAGGAACCGAATCAACGGAAGAACTTCGGGCATTAGGGAAAGATATTTTTCAGTATTATGGACTGGGTTGTCGTAGTGTCTCGAAAATTTTTGTTCCGGAAGGATACAACTTCGATAGTTTTTTTAAATCGATATACCCCTATCATCCAATCATCCATCAAAACAAATATGCCAATAATTATGACTACAACAAGGCTGTTTATTTGATGAGTGAATTTAAAATTTTGGATAATGAATTTTTAATACTCAAGGAAGATGACGGCTATGCCTCCCCTATCGCCACCTTATTCTACGAATTTTATTCCGACAAGTCCGCACTTCTTAAGAAGCTGAAAAAAGACGGTGGAAAATTGCAGTGTGTGGTCGGCAATTGGGCCGAAATGAAAACAATTACCTTTGGATCAACGCAAAATCCTAGTCTAACCGATTATGCCGATGGCCTTGACACTGTTGATTTCCTGTTAAAAACATAATAGAATTAGTTATTTTTACGGGTTAGGATTCCCTATAAAATCATGACCTTTACATCCTAAATTTCAAAATTATCATGAAGAAACATAATTTTAGTGCCGGTCCCTGTATTTTACCCCAAGAAGTCTTGTTAAAAGCATCGGAGGCCGTTATGGATTTGAACGAGTCTGGGTTGTCACTTATCGAAATATCACACAGAAGCAAAGATTTTATCGAAATTATGGAAAAGGCCAAAGCTTTGGCTTTGGAACTCTTGGGGCTTGAAGGCAAAGGCTATCATGCACTATTTCTTCAAGGTGGTGCCAGTTTAGAGTTTTTAATGGTTGCCTATAATCTATTAGAAAAAAAGGCCGGCTATCTCAACACAGGTACTTGGAGTGAAAAATCGATTAAAGAAGCGAAGTTGTTCGGTGAAATAATCGAAGTGGGTTCTTCAAAAGATGAGAATTTCAACTACATACCCAAAGGATATACGGTTCCTGAAGATATCGATTATCTGCACCTTACCTCTAACAATACCATTTTTGGTACACAGATCAAGAAATTCCCGAACATCAAGGCTCCCTTGGTATGCGATATGAGTTCAGATATTTTTTCGCGCCAACTCGACTTTTCCCAATTCGATTTGATCTATGCCGGTGCCCAGAAAAATATGGGCCCTGCCGGAGCCACTTTGGTCGTGGTCAAAGAAGATGTTTTGGGCAAGGTATCGCGTAAGATTCCTTCGATGCTTGATTATAAGGTTCATATCAGCAAAGACAGTATGTTCAACACTCCACCGGTGTTCGCTGTTTACGTTTCTATGCTGACATTGGAGTGGTTAAAAAACTTAGGAGGCATTTCAGCCATTGAAGAAATCAACAATAAAAAAGCCCAATTATTATATTCTGAAATTGATTTGAACCCTGCATTCCAAGGTTTTGCCAATAAAGAAGATCGTTCGAACATGAACGCTACTTTTAACTTGACCGATGATAAACTGAAAGACATTTTCGATGGGATGTTAAAAGAAGGTGGCATCAATGGCCTTAACGGACATCGTTCCGTAGGAGGGTATCGGGCATCAATGTATAACGCACTTCCCTTGGAAAGTGTTGGAGTTTTGGTTGATGTCATGAGTGAAATGGAACGAAAGGGATAATTATAACAGCACTTAATTTAAGGTAGCCTATTATCAGGATTTCACCCTAAATTGCCAGCTGTAAAAAAGCAAAATAAGTATGAAAATATTAGCAAATGACGGTGTTTCGAAGACCGGAATAACCGCATTGGAAAACGCAGGTTTTGAAGTGTTGACAACAACGGTGGCGCAAGAACAGCTTATCGACTACATCAATACAAATGAGATTATCGGGTTATTGGTACGCAGTGCGACTAAAGTCAGAAAAGATATCATAGACAATTGCCCAAGCCTAAAATTAATCGGGCGCGGTGGTGTAGGCATGGACAATATCGATGTCGCCTACGCCAAAGAAAAAGGACTTCACGTAATCAATACGCCGGCCGCCTCGTCAGAGTCGGTTGCAGAGTTGGTTTTCGCCCATCTTTTCGGTGGCGTTCGATTTCTTTACGACGCCAACCGAAACATGCCTTTAGATGGTGATAGCAAATTCAAGCAGCTTAAAAAGTCGTATGGCGGAGGCATTGAGTTGCGAGGTAAGACTTTGGGCGTAATTGGCTTTGGAAGAATCGGAAGAGCTACTGCCAAAATTGCCCTTGGTGTAGGTATGAAGGTAGTTTTTTTCGACCCTTTTATCGAAGAGGCCTCCATTAACCTGAGCTTTTTTGATGGTCAATCGGTTACTTTCGATTTTAAAAGCATCGGCAAGGAGGAAGTACTCAAAACATCCGATTTTATAACATTGCACGTTCCTGCCCAAAAAGAATATGTCATTGGTAAGAAAGAATTCGAACTAATGAAAGAAGGGGTAGGTATTGTCAATGCAGCCCGAGGTGGCGTATTGGATGAGGTGGCACTGATCGATTCACTTGAAAGCGGGAAAATCGCTTTTGCCGGTCTAGATGTTTTCGAATCGGAACCCAAACCGGAGATAAAAATACTAATGCATAACAATATTTCCTTGACCCCACACATTGGTGCAGCTACTCGTGAAGCGCAAGATCGTATCGGAACCGAATTGGCTTCTCAGATTATTGGTTTATTGAAATAACCCATTCTTTCTTATTATTTACCAAGTATGCCGCACTTTTTTGTAAATTGGGAAGTAATTATTATAAAATAAACACTATATCATGGCAGGATTATTAGATTTATTAAACAGCCCTATGGGTCAACAGCTCATTAGCGGGGTGGCCAATCAAACGGGGCAACCAGAAAGTAAGACGGCTGACGTACTCGGTATGGCAATGCCCCTTATTTTAGGGGCAATGAAAAAAAATGTTTCTTCACCAGAGGGGGCCCAAGGACTCATGAGTGCACTTTCGAACAAACACAATGGTAGTATTTTAGATAACCTTGGCGGTTTGTTCGGTGGTGGTGTCGACCAATCCGTAATGGATGATGGTGCAGGTATTCTTGGTCATGTATTTGGAAGCAAACAAGCAAACGTTACCAATGCACTGAGTCAAAAATCAGGAATGGACGCAGGGGCCATTGGTGATATCCTAAAAATAGCAGCGCCCATTGTGATGGGACTCCTAGGAAAACAAAAGGCGCAAAGTAATGTGAACGACTCCAGTGGCATGAACAGTCTTTTAGGTAGCATGTTGGGAGGCCAACCACAACAAAATCAAAGTTTAATAACTACGTTGTTGGATGCTGATGGAGATGGTAGTATTCTAGATGATGTAGCAGGTATGGTTATGGGAGGATCAAAAAAGAAAGGCGGTCTAGGAGGACTTCTTGGGGGACTTTTCGGAAAATAAACTAACCTTTTTCGGTTTTATGAAGTCGCTTGTACCACAAGCGGCTTTTTTTGTACCTAATAATTGCCCTGTGATTTATATCCGCGATATTGGGTAAGGTTTACCGCATTTTTACGACTTAGTATCAAAAAATTCGCTAAATTTCATTTACTATGAAAAAGATAATTCTAAAAACCGGGGTGCTCATGCTGTTTATAGCCCTTTTATCAATCGGCAGCTGCGGAAGCACAAAGGAAGCCTTGGATATCTCCGATGCAGAAAAAAAGGCATTCAATCAAAAGCAAAGCGATACCGTCGCAATTGCCAATGAAGACGTTGAATATGAAATCATAATCATTGAACCTGGGTTCGATTTCTGGTTGAAAAGTATTGCGCGACCAGAAAATTATTATTCACAATCCTTTCTCGAAAACCGCAATCAAATCTATGTTATCAATTGGAATCAAAGGGTGCTTCAACCCCAACGATATGGAGGCGACCTTTATCAACTTCAAATCGATTATGATCCGAACATCGATTACGGCTATGAGGTGAATTACAAGCTCTATAACTATTTCATTTATTTCCAACGAAAATACAACCAACGCCTAGGCCCTTTTTTCCCTCGAATTTAAGGCCTATATTTGCGCACTCTTGTTAAGGTTTTATGGATAAGTTAAAAAAACGATGGGGTATTGACTCCAATTTTCAAATTATTATCATTTTTGTTGTTTTTGGTATTACGGGTTCTATCTCGACCAAACTTGCCGCTCCAGTTACGGAATTTATAGGGTTGGACGTTGAAACTACTTCGTCTTGGGTATATTGGACCGCACGAATACTTTTAATATTTCCCATTTATCAAGTTCTATTGGTCTTTTTCGGTTGGCTTTTCGGACAATTTCAGTTTTTCTGGAATTTTGAAAAAAAAATGTTGAATAGGCTAGGGTTGGGATTCCTATTTAAATAAATTATATTTTGTTTAACATTAAAAGTGCGTTGTAAGCCAACGCTATCTTATTAGATTTGCCCCGTGGAGCATTCCTTAAAGAAAAGAATACTATACTCTTGCGTTGCTTGTGCCTTGATGGTGTCGATTCTGACACCATCGATCTTAAAACTTCAGCACGCATTATTCGAACATTTTGAGGAAAAATGTATTAGCCCCGGTACTGTTCACCTCCACAAGGTAGAACTTGATTGTGATTTTCAGAAGTACCAGCTTTCATCCCAATTTTATCCGTCACTTTCTACCTATTCTTTTTATACGGCAATTTTCGTAAAGGAAAAAGAACGGAGTAGCTATTCCCATATTTGCCAATACACCAAACTTCACTTTTCCCTTAGGGCACCCCCAATTGCATAACTCTTTTGCTTTTTAGTATCATTCGCCCAACCATTGCCATATGTGTTTCTGCGATTTTAATTATTCTAAAAAAAAGTCACTTCTACACAGCTGAAGCCCTCTTTTTCGTCACTATTTAAGGATGTAGTGGGTAATGCTAATTTTTGAAGTACTTAAAATTCATACAATAGTTATGCAAAAATCATTTTTTGTTTTGCTTGCAGCCATGTCCTGTATATGTGCCCAAGCTCAAAATTCATTAACCGGGACTATTTTTAATACCGAAGACAACTCGGTAATGCCCTATGTTGAAGTATATTTTCCAAAACTAGAAAAAGGAAACGTTACCGACTCGGCCGGAAAGTTCCAAATAAACAATTTACCATCGGGTCAATACAAAATAGTAATCTCATACATCGGTTTTGAAACCTATTCAAAGGAAGTACATATTCTTAGTGGTTTGAACAAACTGGACGTAAACCTTACCCCTAGCGCCATCGAAATGGAAGAGGTTATCGTCTCAACACCCTTTCACCAATTGCAACGTGAAAATGTCATGAAGGTAGAAAGGGCAGATGTTACCAGTCTAAAGACCAAGGGAGCAATTACCCTCGCCGATGGAATTAGCACTATTGCCGGTGTGTCAAGTGTTTCTACCGGTGTCGGTATTGGAAAACCAGTCATTAGGGGGCTGAGTAGTAATCGTGTTTTGGTCTACACCCAAGGTATTCGCCTCGAAAACCAACAATTTGGTGATGAGCACGGATTGGGCGTAAATGATGCGGGTATCGAGAGCGTCGAAGTCATAAAAGGTCCAGCTTCGCTACTCTATGGTTCCGATGCACTCGGTGGAGTGCTATATCTCAATCCTGAAAAATTCGCTGTAGCCAATGAAACTTCAGGTGATGTGGGTCTCGACTATTTTAGCAATACGGAAGGATTTCGCACAAATGCAGGATTCAAATCATCAGGAAATAAATTGAAATTTTTGGTAAGGGGAAGTACCGCATCGCACATCGATTACAAAGCTGGTAATGGGCTGCGAACGACGAATTCACGATTTCGCGAAAATGACCTGAAAACCAGTGCCGGATATCAGGCTACTTCCTTTAAAACAGAACTTCGATACAATTTTAACGAATCAACTTTGGGCATTCCAGAAGCTATTGGCGAGCAAACAAAACACAGATCGCCAGAAATGCCCTATCAAAAAATCGACAACCATATTTTTAGCTCTAAAACCAACCTATTCTTTAAAAAATCAAGCTTAGAAGCTACATTCGGTTATATTTTTAATGATCGGAAAGAGTTTGAGGAACACCACCACGAAGAGGAGCATGAAGAAGGAGAAGCGCATGAAGAGGAAGAACACGAAGGGGAAGGACATGAAGATGAAGCCGCTCTTGCTATGCATTTGAAGACTTTCAATTACAACATACAATACCACTTGCCCAAATGGGAAAATTTGGAGACCATCATTGGGGTGCAAGGAATGCATCAAACCAACGACAATTTCGGGGAAGAAATACTGATTCCAGATGCGACCAC
>CBDULZ010000008.1:0-87355 GCA_965368185.1 uncultured Kriegella sp. | reverse complement strand
CAAGATTCTCTATCATCGTTGCATAGTTTACATTGCTTTGACCGGAAGAAACCTTTTTTTCCTTATATTTTTCGATTAACGACGGTACCGGTTGAATCGGAGTATGTACGGCATATGGCCAATAGTTGATAAAAAATGGAGCTTCTGTATTGCTAATAAAATCAATCGCACCGTTCATGACCACATCGGTAAGCCGCTCGCCCTTGGCCGCTTTTAAAGCTACATTTTTATATGGAGGGTAATAACTGGAAGGATGCCCTGCATAACTACCACCAATATTGACGTCAAAGCCCTTTTCGAGCGGATTTTCGGTAATATGCCATTTTCCGGCGTGACAGGTGGCATAGCCGTTCGACTTGAATATTTGGGGCAGTATTAAAAAATTATCGGGTAGAATTGTGGTATTCGCAATCGGAATAAGTTTTCTATCCTTAGATTTCCCCCTGTCAGAGTTTCCGACCGTAAAAATACCATGACGCTGTGTCCATTTTCCAGTCATTAAACTGGCCCTGCTGGGCGCACAATTTGCTGCCGCAGCATAACCGTTGACAAATCTCATTCCCTTATTACAAAGCGCATCGATATTCGGTGTTTCGTAGAAAGGAGCGCCGGCAAAAGAAACATCTTTCCATCCCATATCATCGATATTTATTATTAGAATGTTTGGTTTTGAGGAAACGACTGCCGTACTATCCATATTATTTTGTCTAGTCTCTTTACAGGCATAAGAAATAAGAAATAAGATTAAGAGGATAATGGTTTGTTGTAGTTTTTGCATTAGGGTGTAATTTGTCGTTATTGTTGATTTCGTGCCTTAAAACACTTGCCGTCTGCCCATCTAAGACATCATAAATTTAGACCAAAAAAATCATAGGAGCCAATGACTTATAAAATAACAGGTGTACAAACATAATGTGGCCTTTGACGTTTTTTTAATGCTGAACACTACAGTGCCAACAAAATAGAAAGGTAACAGACAGATTTTCAAATTCATAACAAACTTCAAAACGCGCTCGGCGCAATAGGATTTTTGGGCATACATTTTCTATTGTAGGGTTTTCAATTTTTATGGTGATATCTTCAAACAATCGGACTCTCAGTGAAAATACTTTATTATATTTGCCACACTTTTTACGATTGCCCACGTGGTGAAATTGGTAGACACGCTACCTTGAGGGGGTAGTGTTCGCAAGGACGTGCTAGTTCGAATCTAGTCGTGGGCACTGAGCCTCCTAATTTAGGAGGCTTTTTTTTACTTCACAATCCCTAATTTACTCAGCAAACTAAGCCAAAAACCTTCGGTAATATTCGATTGACCATTGCACTTATTGACTTAGCCCCGCTTAAACAACAATTTGATTTACTGCACTTCAAAAATAATGACCCCGATAAAATCCGGTTTTTATACTACAGTTTTGACATTTTATAACGAAACTATACCTATTTTTATATGGCGAGGTTGGCCGGCCAAAGGCTAGCGCATTTTCATGTTTTAGGCTTTAATTCGATTCCCCAAACGAAGTGACCAAGAAACTTACTACAAAAATTAACGTTTCTAAATCATTACCAATCCGTATTTATTGTATTTTTGTTTAATCTTTTACTTAAATAGATGAACACAATTAAGACTAGTTTTAGCATTCGAGACTTGGAAAACCTTTCTGGGATAAAGTCCCACACCATACGTATATGGGAAAAAAGATATGGTCTGTTGCAGCCTGAAAGAACGGACACCAACATACGCACCTATGGTTTGGCTAGCCTTCAAAAGTTGTTAAACATCGTTTATTTGTACAACGATGGATATAAAATATCGAAGATTGCAAAAATTTCCGAAGCGGATATTCCGACATTGGTCAATGAAATACAGCAAAATAAAAATAGTGATGAACAAATCATAAATGAATTCAAGTTGGCGATGGTGAATTATGATCAATCTTTGTTCATGAACACCTATAATACACTTTTAGCTAAAAAAGACTTTCATACCATTTTCTATACTATTTTTGTTCCGCTGCTAAACGAACTGGGATTGTTATGGCAAACCGACACCATAACACCGGCTCAGGAACATTTTATCACGGCTTTAATCAAACAAAAAATCCTGACCAATACCGAGAAATTCCAACAATTAGAGCCCTTTAAAACAGATAAGGTATTTGTACTATTCTTACCTGAAAATGAAATTCATGATATAGGCCTACTCTTTATTAATTATGAAATAGTACGAAGAGGATATCAATCAATATATCTAGGGCCTGCCGTGCCGCTGGATAATTTATCGGCCTTAATGGAGTATTTTAACAATGTCTGTTTTATTTCCTACTTCACGATGCAGCCTTCCTCAGATAAAATTGAGAAATACATACATGACTTCGTGCACATGGGCAACAATTTTGATAACCCCAACCTGTGGATTTTAGGAAAACAAGTACAGCATTTACAAAAAGTTGAATTACCCGGATCGATATCGGTCTTCAAGTCGATCGAAGAAATTATCGATAAAATGTAAACCCATTAGCCCATAAAAAGCATGAATAAAAAAGTCGCAATTATCGGTTCTGGGTTTTCGTCACTGTCTGCGGCATGCTATTTGGCAAAGGGCGGTTTTGAGGTATCGGTATATGAAAAAAACGTGACAACAGGTGGTAGGGCCAGACAATTGCTAATTGATGGATTCACTTTTGATATGGGTCCGAGTTGGTATTGGATGCCCGATATTTTTGAGCGCTTTTTTAATGACTTTAATAAGAAAGTTTCGGATTACTACGAATTAGAAAAATTAGATCCGGCCTATAAAATTTTCTTTGTCGACAACACGATTACTATCGGAGATACCTTAGAAAAAATAAGTGTTGAATTTGAACGTATCGAAAAGGGAAGCGCCGATCATCTCATGAAGTTTATGGCCAAGGCCCAAAAAAATTATGGTATAGCCATTAATAAAATAGTACTAAATCCTGGTGTATCGCCATTCGAATTGGTTACTAAAGAAACCATCTTAAATGTTGACCAGTTCTTTAAATCTATCAGTACCGAAGTACGAAGAAAATTTAAGAATCCGATGTTAATATCCGCCCTGGAATTTCCAGTGCTCTTTCTCGGTGCGAAACCTAGCAATACGCCATCGTTCTATAATTTTATGAACTATGCCGATTTCGGATTGGGAACATGGCACCCGAAAGGTGGAATGTTCGAAATTGTCAAGGCACTTCACAGTTTGGCCCAAGAACTGGGAGTTGGCATTCACACCAACCATGCGGTAACTAAAATAAATGTGGCTAACGGTACTGCTGTCGGTATAACAACCAATGGAAAATCGGTAGATGCCGATATAGTTCTGAGCGGTGCAGATTACCATCATTCCGAAACGCTATTAGATGAACCATTTAGGCAATATTCAGAAGTCTATTGGCAAAAAAAGACCTTTGCCCCTTCTTCTTTGCTTTTTTACATTGGTTTCGATAAAAAGTTAAAGAATGTCAACCACCATAATCTTTTCTTCGACACCGATTTTGATTCCCATGCCAAGGAAATTTACGACAATCCCCAATGGCCTACCCGCCCTTTATTTTATGCCAATTTTCCTTCAGTAACCGATAAAAGCATGGCCCCGCCGAACAGTGAAACGGGTTTTTTTCTGGTACCCATTGCACCAGGCCTAGAAGATACTCCCCAATTAAGACAACAGTATTTTGATATTGTCATCAAAAGATTTGAAGAAAAGACGAATCAAGAAGTAGGGAACCATATTCTTTTTAAACAGTCTTTTTGTGTTAACGATTTTGTCGAAGAGTATAATGCATATAAAGGAAATGCCTATGGATTGGCCAATACACTTGACCAAACAGCCTTTCTGAGACCCAAGTTGAAAAGTAAAAAAGTAAAAAATCTATATTTCACAGGTCAACTTACGGTTCCCGGACCAGGTGTTCCACCCGCTTTGATATCGGGCAAGCTAGTTTCTGAATTGATCACTAAGAATAATTTATAGAAGAATGAAGTCCATTTTTGATACGGTATCCTACGATTGCAGCAAGTTGGTCACAAAAACCTATAGCACTTCGTTCGCCTTGGCCACAAAAATGTTAGGCGCTTCAATTCGGTGCGACATCTATAATATTTATGGCTTTGTTCGATTTGCAGATGAAATAGTCGACTCTTTTCATGATTATAATAAAGAAAAACTGTTTGACAAATTCGAAGCTGATTTAAAAGAAGCTTTGAAGGAAAAAATAAGCTTAAATCCTATTTTAAACGCCTTTCAGCATACCTACCACACTTACGGTATTCCCTATCATCTTGTAGCTGCATTCATGAGGAGTATGCGCATGGATCTTACTAAAAAGGTTTACGAAACCGATGAGGAATATCGTGCATATATTTACGGTTCTGCCGATGTCGTGGGTCTGATGTGCCTCCAGGTATTTGTAAAAGGAAACCAAAATGCCTATGAAAAATTAAAGGATTCAGCCATGGCCTTAGGTTCGGCTTTTCAAAAGGTCAATTTCTTAAGAGATTTAAAAGCAGATTTCGAGAGTCTGAACCGCTCGTATTTCCCATATACCAACTTAGCCCAACTTGATGAAGCATCTAAAAACCAAATAATCGAAGAAATAAAAAGTGATTTCAAACTTGGCTATTCGGGGATCTTACAATTGCCTACCGAAGCCAAATTCGGAGTTTACACGGCTTACCGCTATTACTATTCCCTACTTCGAAAATTACAGAACACACCCCCTTTGGAAATCATGAATTCACGAATCAGAGTATCCAATCATCATAAAATAGGCCTTCTGGCACAATCCTATCTCAATTATAAACTAAATTTGGTCTAACATGACAACGGGATACTGGATATTGATTTTTTTCTTGACTTTCTGCACTATGGAATTTATGGCGTGGTTTACCCATAAATACGTAATGCACGGTTTTTTATGGAGCCTCCATAAAGACCATCATAAAAAGGACCACGATTCTTGGTTCGAAAGAAATGACACCTTCTTTATCTTCTATGCTGTAGTAAGTATGTCTTTTTTCAGTGCAGCCGCCTATAAGGACTTTGAAATCGGATGGCCAATCGGTTTTGGTATCATGGCCTATGGAGCCATGTATTTTCTAGTGCATGATATATTTATACACCAACGTTTTAAAATATTCAGAAATGCTTCCAATCGCTATGCCAAGGGTGTTCGACGTGCGCATAAAATGCATCATAAGCACGCCGGTAAAGAAGATGGTGAATGCTTCGGGATGTTGCTTGTACCCTTCAAATATTTTAGGAAGAGCAAATGAAATATCTTTATCTTCTTTTAGATTTGGGCTCGCTAACGATTCCTTTTGTGTACAGTTTCCATCCAAAATTAAAGCTATACCAAAACTGGAAGCCCATAGCTTTGGCACTTTGTTTTACCATGCTCATTTTTATTCCTTGGGATGTCATTTTTACCAATCATGGTTTTTGGGGATTCAATGAGACTTATTATTTAGATTTCCGTCTTGTAGGGCTTCCGATTGAAGAATGGCTGTTTTTTATCTGCATTCCTTATGCCTGTATTTTCACCTTTTATGCGCTCTTGTACTATTTTCCTGATTTGAATCTTTCGACACATTACACTAAACTTGTAAGTATTCTTTTTACTTTCTTATTAGTCGTACTCTGCGTTATCTACCACAATCGATGGTACACTTTTACAGTTTCGATGTACGCACTATTGTGTACCCTCGCGGTACTTAAATGGAATCCACAGTTGCTTGCCAGATTTTATCCGATTTACTTAGTTATTCTAATACCCTTCTTTCTTGTTAATGGTACATTGACCGGGAGTTTTATTCCTGATGAAGTCGTCTGGTACAACGATGATGAAAATATTGGATTTAGACTATTTACAATCCCAATCGAAGATACTATCTACGCCTTTGCCCTATTATTGACCAATCTATCGCTTGTGGAATTCTTCAAGAAAAGGCTATTCGGAAAGCAAGGAATCTAACAAAGCTGTTACTTTCTTATTGTTCCAATCCGATATGGCGGTTTGGTGCACAACGATAAAACCGTTCTTATCCAAAATATAAGAACCAGAAGGTTTGAGCAGTACAATTGGACTCTTTTCACCTATAATTTGATAGGTTATGGGAAACGTATAATCATATTTTTCCATGAATTCAATAACAGGTGCTTGTTCCTCATCCGTAATGATATAGAAATCTACTTCATCATGATAACGATCATATAACGCTTGAATATCATTTAACTGGGCTACCGAAGGCAGCTGCCAAGTCGCCCAAAAATTAATAAATACGACCTTCCCTTGAGATTTTTTAAAATTTATGTAATCCGAGCTCTCATCCCTTAACTTCCAATCATATTCGGAAATGCGATTTCTATTGGTCGACTGTATAATCGTCGGCTCTGTCGCAAACCATCTATTGAGTAGTACCTTCCCATAGTAGCCTAATGGAGTAACAAAAAATGCAAGCACCACCAAAATAGGCAATATGTTAAGCACTTTCTTCTTTGTTATTTTCACAGGTTTAAATTTTACTTATTAGTTAAATATGAATTGATTTCAATCAAGAAATCCGGATATAATTTACCCTCAAGCGGCATAAACCTTTTACAAAAGAAACAATATTGGGCAATCGAAGCATTCGCTAAAAATAAAAAACTCCCAATAATGACCATTGGGAGTTTTCAAACTATTTCAAGGTATCCTTACGCATTCTCTCTTTGTATAACATTCAAGGCAGACCCTTCCTTAAACCAACCTATTTGAGCGTCGTTATAAGTGTGTAACGCCTTAATGGTATCTTTACTACCATCGGCATGAACCAATTCGATGGTCAGGGGTCTGTTAGGTGCAAAATCTGCAATATCGACAAAGTTAAACGTATCGTCTTCCTGAATTAAGTCATAATCGTTTTCATTCGCAAAAGTGAGTCCCAACATTCCCTGCTTCTTAAGATTCGTTTCATGAATACGGGCAAAGGATTTAACCAAGACAACGGCAACACCCAAATGTCGGGGCTGCATGGCGGCATGCTCACGTGAAGAACCTTCACCATAGTTATGGTCTCCCACAACAATAGTTTTGATTCCCTTGGCCTTATATGCCCTTTGGGTATCAGGAACTCCGGCATATTCACCAGTAAGTTGATTCTTCACAAAATTGGTCTTCTTATTGAAGGCATTTACCGCACCGATTAAGGTGTTATTGGCTATATTATCTAAATGTCCCCTAAACCGTAACCATGGACCCGCCATCGAAATGTGGTCGGTTGTACATTTACCAAATGCTTTTATTAATAATTTCACACCTTGTAACTCTTCAGGTTTGATAGGTATAAAAGGATTTAACAATTGCAATCGTTCAGAGGTCGGACTCACTTTTACCTCAACACTGGAACCGTCTTCTTTGGGAGCCAAATAACCTGCATCTTCGACATCGAAACCTTGAGGAGGCAATTCAATACCTTTTGGTTCGTCTAATTTAACCTCTTGTCCGTCTTCGTTTAGAAGCGTATCGTTCATTGGATCAAAATCCAATCTTCCCGATATTGCGATAGCTGCCACCATTTCCGGTGAACCCACAAAAGCATGTGTGTTCGGATTACCATCAGCCCTTTTCGAGAAGTTACGGTTAAAAGAGTGGACAATAGTGTTTTTCTCATCTCCCTTTAAATCACTTCGATCCCATTGCCCTATACAAGGACCACATGCATTAGTAAAAATTGTTGCCCCTAGGTTCTCAAAGATTTGGAGAAGACCATCCCTTTGCGCCGTAAAGCGTATTTGCTCTGAACCGGGATTGATTCCGAAATCTGATTTTGGTTTAATTTTCTTATCGACCGCTTGCTGGGCAATGGAAGCAGCACGGGTCAAATCTTCGTAAGAAGAGTTGGTACATGAACCGATCAGTCCCCAATCGACCTGAATTGGCCACCCATTTTCCTTGGCCTTGGCTCCCAATTGACCAACTGGTGTGGCCAAATCTGGCGTGAACGGACCATTAAGGTGAGGTCTTAATTCATCAAGATTGATTTCTATTAATTCATCAAAGTAAGCCTCTGGGTTCGCATATACTTCTGGGTCAGCAGTTAAATAATCCTTTACCTCATTTGCAGCATCGGCGACATCGCTTCGATCGGTAGCCCTCAGGTATCGTTCCATTGAAGCATCATAACCAAAAGTAGAGGTAGTTGCACCTACTTCTGCGCCCATATTACAAATGGTTCCCTTACCGGTACAGGAAAGATTCTTTGCTCCTTCACCGAAATATTCTACAATCGCTCCAGTCCCTCCTTTTACGGTTAGTATTCCGGCAACCTTTAAAATAACATCTTTGGCAGAGGTCCAACCTGATATATTTCCAGTCAATTTTACTCCAATCAATTTAGGGAATTTCAATTCCCAAGCCATTCCAGCCATTACATCGACGGCGTCGGCACCTCCGACCCCTATTGCTACCATACCCAAACCACCGGCATTGACCGTATGAGAATCGGTACCGATCATCATACCTCCAGGAAATGCATAATTCTCCAATACTACTTGATGGATGATACCTGCACCCGGCCTCCAAAAACCGATTCCATATTTATTCGAGACCGATTCCAAGAAATCAAAAACCTCGGCACTTGTGCTATTTGCGGAAATTAAATCGGCCGCGGCACCGCTCTTGGCCTGAATCAAATGATCACAGTGAACGGTAGTAGGAACAGCCACCTTTTGTTTACCTGCTTGCATAAACTGCAATAGAGCCATCTGAGCTGTTGCATCTTGACATGCGATACGATCAGGAGCAAAATCTACGTAATCCTTACCCCGTTCGAATTTCTTGGTGGGGTTCCCTTCCCAAAGATGGGAATATAGAATTTTTTCGGAAAGTGTTAGCGGCTTACCAACGATATCGCGGGCTATATCCACCCTTTTGGCCATATTTGCGTAAACCTTCCTAATCATGTCAATATCAAATGCCATTATCTTATAAGTTTTTTGGTTACTAAAATTTCATAAAATTACTAAAATCCAAGGGGCAAATAAAATTTTTCCATAGTATTACCACTATTTTGAGGAATTAATGAATTGGGCGGTCTTCTTTTGTTAAATAACCAGAATAGAGGTCAATAACTATTAGGGGTAGATTTACCACCCTAAACCCATACAACTCGACTACAATAGTTTATTGATAATGTCTTCTTCAGATATACCCTCTGCCTCTGCCTTGTAATTTTTTATAATCCGATGCCTTAAAATCTCCATGGCGACCGCTTGAACATCTTCGATATCTGGCGAGAATTTGCCATTAACCGCCGCATTGGCCTTGGCACCCAATATTAAGTTCTGTGAAGCTCTCGGACCGGCTCCCCAATCAATAAATTGCTTTACAAAATCGGAGGCGTCGGGCCGATTGGGCCGGGTACTGTCAACCAATTTTACGGCATATTCAACCACGTTGTCGGGAACGGGTATTCTTCGAATCAAATGTTGTACCTCAAGAATTTCCGCAGCATTAAAAAGTGGGGTAATCTGTGGTTTTTCATCATTGGTCGTACTCTTAACGACCTGTATCTCTTCCAGAACGGATGGATACTTAAGTTCTATTGCGAACATAAATCGGTCGAGCTGCGCCTCAGGTAAGGGATAAGTACCTTCTTGTTCAATAGGGTTCTGAGTGGCAAGAACAAAATAAGGCAATTGCAATTCGTGGCGCTGACCGGCGATGGTAACCGCACGCTCTTGCATTGCTTCTAAAAGCGCCGCTTGCGTTTTTGGAGGAGTACGGTTGATTTCATCTGCCAAAATAATATTTGCAAAAATAGGGCCTTGAATAAACTTAAAGTTTCTGTTTTGATCTAGAACCTCGCTCCCAAGAATGTCGCTGGGCATAAGGTCAGGGGTAAACTGAATACGTTTAAAATCAAGCCCCAAAGTCTGGGCTATGGTGTTTACCATCAACGTTTTGGCGAGTCCTGGAACCCCGATGAGCAAAGAGTGCCCCCCGACATAGATTGAGAGTAAAATACGGTTTACTACCTCATCTTGCCCGACAATAACCTTGGCTATTTCTTTTCTAAGGGCGGCATGCTTTTGTACAAGATTGGTAATTGCAGCTACATCTGACATACTTATTCTTTGACCCAATTGTTGGCGAAATCACAAGCCTGATTGCTTTCGCTGACACTGATATATGTATCGTCAATGTGCTCGTCCATCCACTTTTTGATAGCCTTAAACTGCTTTTCGGTTAATGCCAACTTCTGAATTTTTAGGTAATCTTTTGCAAAATCGGCTACATGCTCATCATACCGATTTGTAACTTTTAAAATTTTGTATTTCGGGCCACCTCCCCTGGGGTCTTGCTCCAAAATAGGATAAGAAACATCATTATCCTTTAAATTACGTACTTGGTTGTACAGCGTGGGATCCATATTCGTAAGTTCAAACCTCGAGCCAAAATCGATTGGGTTGCGCAACAGCCCACCATCGAACTTGGTTTCCTTTTCGTCGGAAAAATTCAGAGCGGCCTCTGCAAAGGTAAACTTGCCGTCAATGATATTCTTTCGAATGCTATCGAGTTCTTTTTTTGCTTCGTCTAATTTCTCTTGAGAAATTTCGGGTTGCATCAATATATGGCGCAAATCGATTTCTTGACCCCTTATTTTTTCAACATAGATAATATGAAACCCGAACATGGTTTCAAAAGGTTCTGAAATCTCACCTTCCCTCAAACTAAAGGCGGTATCCTTAAATTCTTTTACATACCCCGATTGTTTGGTAACGCTACCTATAAAACCACCATTTGGCTTGGACCCGGGATCTTTGGAGTATAAAATCGCCTTAACGTTGAAACTCGCATCATTATCCTCTACATCGGCTTTTATCGCATTCAATTTGTCGATGACCTTTTGTTTTTCTTCTTGAGTGGCCTTTGGCTGCTTTATTATTTGTGCAATTTCCATTTCTGCACCAAATACGGGACGTTCGTCTTCCGGGATTTTATTGAAGAATTGTCTGACTTCCTCAGGGGTGATCTCAATCTCGGAAACAATACTCTGTTGCATTTTTTCTGAGAGCATGCGCAGTTTATTGATTTTATTGATGTCTTCACGCAGACTTACCTCGTCTTCCTTTTTATAAAACTTCAATAATTTCTCCATAGAACCAATCTGACCGACAAAGCCTTGAATCTGTCTATCGGTAGTGGCACTTACTTCATCGTCGGAAACCAAAAGACTATCTTGAACAGCCTGATGCGCATAGAGACGATCTTCCATCAATTTACCCAATAACGAACATTTGGTTACGTTTTCGGTCGAGGCCCCTTGACTTTTTAGGTCAATTAAGGTTTTCTCGATATCGGAATCCAGAATCACATAGTCACCGACCACAGCAGCGATACCATCAAGTTTTATTTTCTTATAAGTTTTCGAAGTATCTTTCACAACACCCATGTCTGCTTCAAGTACAGGTTCTTGCGGTTCAACTTGAGTATCTGGCATTTGATCGGATTCTTGCCCTAAAACAAATCCAGAAACGGCCAAACAACACATCAAAAAACTAGTTCTCCTCATCATACGTATACACTTCAAATTCATTTTTCTTTGTAGCTTCATCAATAATCTCTGTTTCCAATCTTCGCATATAATTCAATTTCCTTCGGCTCAATAAAACCTGTTCAATCGTAGGTTCTATAAACGACAAAGGAGCAATTTCATTGACCTCACGAACGTCGATAATCTTTCCCAAATATACCCCTAATGAATCCTCCAATTCAAAAAATTGTGATTTTTTTAGGTATCGATCTTCATTTTCCAAAGTCAAGGGCGGCACTTCTTCTATCACTCTCGACACTCTTATCCAAATCGAGTCGTTAAAATTTAACTTTTTAAACTGCACACCGATCGAATCCAAATACGAAACGTCGGCTTCATCAAATCGCTTCATTTTTTCGATTACCGTACTCTTGTCCATAAATTGACTTGGCAACTCGATAAAGCGCAACTTCACCAATTTCTCTTTGAGCTTGAAATTTTCCTTTTCCTGTTCATAGAAACTTTGCAGCTGAGCTTTGGTCACAACAGAATCACTCCCTTGACCAACCAGGGCCTCTGCATATGCCCTTGTGTAAAGGTCAGTACGGTAATCGGAGACCAAATCATTGAATTCGGCCAGTTTCTCTTCCGGAAGATTGATTTTAGCCTTGGCAAGCAATAATTGCTTAGAGGCCCAATTGTTGATATGGCTGACCACCAATGATGTACTATCTCCCTTCGACATACCTTTGCCCAAAAATGGAGGAATATCCTTTTTATAGAGATACGTATCACCCACACGTGCCAGAGGCTGGTCGTTTTCCCGTTCCTTCCATAGCGAACTGCACGAAACAGTCACACCCACTGCAAATATTGCGGTAGCGATATTGCGTAACTTAAGAAAATCTATATAATATTTATGAAATGAAAAAAACATCGGGCAAAAATACTAATTAGAATATCGTGTACAAGCAATATAGACTTTCATTAACACATTTTTGACGACCATGGGCTTAATTTACTACATTCGTATGACAAACCAGAAAAAATAAACTTCAAACCAGCTTAGCTTTCCTTATTTATAATTACAAGCTCCCTTTTTCCAATTAGCTGAATAGTGGCTGTACTAACAATCATTTTTTTATGAACTTATGAATTGCGAATTTTATAGTCCTTGAATGGCAACCATTAAAGACATTTGTAACTTATAACAGCGTTTTCGCAATATTATTTGAGAAAAAAAGCTAAAGTGCGGTTCCCATATTGTATGGAAAAGAAATCTCAGAACTAAATCACGGTCAAGATGAACAATAACAGGAAGATTAAATTGATTTGGGACTTTAGGGGCGTTGCAGCAAAAAGGACTGCGGAACATCATGAACAACACCTTAAAGAGTACATAAGCCTTGAACGGATACAACTAAATATTACAGGCCACCAACATTTGAGCGAAATGCACAGTTTGGCTTTTATGGTTGTCGAAGACAGACAATTGATCCAAATTCGAGATGCCCTAAAACCACATCGTGCCGAGGTTTATCAAAATTGATCAACATAAGCAAATTATATGCTAATTAAGCGTCTTATATTGTTAGGCTTTTTCCATTGTCTCGGCTCGTGCGCGGTGGAAAAGTCTATTACCAATCCGCTAGAGCATGTGCTTCAATCGCAAGACCTTAGGATAAAAAGGGTGATGGATAGCCTCAACCGATTTGAAATTCAAATTCGGTATACCCAAATTGATAGGATCAAAGGGAAGGTTATTTTTACCGATTATGACTTTCAAGTTGATGATAAAAAGTATTTCTACCCCGCCAGTACCGTTAAACTACCTGTTGCGGCTCTCACTTTAGAAAAAATAAATGAAGTCGAGACCCTGACGAAAGACACTCGTTTTTATGTTGAGGGAGATTCAATCGAAACTACATTTGCCGCCGAAATCTCCAAAATTTTTGTTGTAAGCGACAACGATGCCAATAATAGATTAATGGAGTTTTTAGGACAGGATGATATTAATGACCGCTTGGCAAAAAAAGGAATAAACAATGTTCATATTTCACATCGCCTCGGGGTGGATAATGGCGATGATGTAACCACAAAACCACTGGTTATTTATCTTAATGACAGTACCGTCACCATTTTAGACGGCACGGTAAACGCTCCTCCCGGTTCATTAAAAATTAAAGGGACTAAAAAAGGCATTGGCTTTTATGAGGATGGTTCACTCATCAACGAGCCTTTTGATTTCAGATTCAAAAACTATTACCCCATCGATGCCCAACATAGTGTTTTAGAGCGATTACTATTCCCTGAAAGGTTTTCAAAGGAAGAGCGATTCAAGATAAATGAAGTACAACGCGAATTCTTATTAAAAACTATGCATACCTTACCTAGAAATGCTGGCTATGATGAGAATACCTTTTATGATGGATATGGCAAATTTTTTATGTACGGCGACACCAAAGCCCGTATTCCCGAGCATATAAAAATATACAATAAAGTAGGCTTTGCCTATGGCACACTGACCGATTGTGCATATATAAAAGATTTAAAAAACAATGTCGATTTTTTATTAACGGCTACCATTTTGGTCAACAAAAATGGCATCTTCAATGATAACAATTATGAATTCGAAGAAGTAGGCATCCCGTTTCTTGCTTCGTTGGGCAGGGGTTTGTACAATTATGAGCTGAAACGAAATAAACCATGATTGGGCTCGGTTTTTTTTGAAAGCTATTTTGAGGATATACCATTGTAAGTATAATTATATTATCATAGGTTTTTCTTTATGATGTTATTTAAAAAATAACAGGGAAACAGTAGAATCTTGCGCCAAATAGATAGAATCCACTAAATTTACAACATCCAAAAAAAGAATGTGCAAAATACTGAACAAACCAGGATCAACAAATACCTTAGTGAGGTAGGTTACTGCTCGCGAAGGGCAGCTGACAAACTTATTGATCAAGGTAGAGTGACCATCAATGGAAAAGTACCGGAAATGGGAACTAAAATCGTGCCGGGCGACGAAGTACGTGTCGATGGCGAGCTCGTTTCAAAAGCTAATGAAAAACCAGTATACCTTGCCTTTAACAAACCCATAGGAATAGTATGTACTACGGACACCGGAGTTGAAAAAGACAATATAGTCGATTTTATCAACTACCCTAAACGTATTTTCCCGATCGGCCGTTTAGATAAACCAAGTGAAGGTCTTATTTTTATGACAAACGATGGTGACATTGTGAACAAGATATTGCGCGCAAGAAACCACCACGAAAAAGAATATTTGGTAACTATAGATAAACCGATCACCCCGGTATTCTTAAAAAAAATGCGCAGCGGTGTTCCTATTTTAGGTACCGTCACAAGAAAATGTGAAGTTGAGGAAATCAATCCCTATCAATTTAAAATTATACTTACACAGGGACTGAACCGCCAGATTCGCCGTATGTGCGAATACTTGGGTTATCGCGTAAAAAAACTAAGGCGCATCCGTATCATGAACATAAAACTTGATATTCCTGTAGGCAAGTGGCGTAATCTTACCGAGGCTGAATTGAAAGAAATTCGTCGTTTGGTGGCTACTTCCTCAAAAACACACAAAGATACTTAAAGGCATTGGAAGACCTACTAAAGACTCTTTCGCGACAGTTCATTTTATTACAGCTTCTTTAACATTCTATGTGATTAAAAATCACTAACTTAGAATGAAGTAACTCAAATAAACATACGAACCATGATACGCACTATATTTAAAACAAAAAAAAAGCGCCTTGCCGCCCTGCTTCTGCTTTCAATGTTATTGGGGGTAACGGGGATCAACAAAGCATCAGCTTTTTTTCAAGACGACTTAGTACAGGAAGATGAAATAGCATTCACCGAATACAAAGGTGAAGTTATAGATACAGATACAAAGAAACCTCTGGTTTTTGCTACATTGACCATAGAAGGCACCAACATCAGTACTATTTCTAATACGGAAGGAACATTTCTGCTAAAAGTTCCTTCAACCATGCAGGAGGCGAATGTTTTGGTCTCTTTTTTGGGATATAAGGATTTATCGCTACCATTATCTGGTTTTAAGGATAATAAGAACCGGATAGAAATGGAAGTTTCGATTATAGAGCTTTCCGAAGTCAATATTGCCATCCCAAAAGATGCTGGAGCACTTGTTCGGGAAACCCTAAAAAAGAAAGGCGAAAACTACTTTGATGACCCCACCTTGATGACTGCATTTTATCGGGAAACAATTAAAAAAAGAAAGAAAAACGTATCACTTTCCGAGGCAGTTGTGAACATTTACAAAGCCCCGTACACTTCATTGCGTAAAGATGCAGTGCAGTTGTACAAAGCCCGAAAAAGTACGGACTACGACAAACTTGATACCATAGCCCTAAAACTGCAGGGTGGGCCATTCAATGCGTTGTTCGTTGATATTATGAAATATCCGGAATATATTTTTGCTGAAGAATCACTTGACAACTATAATTTCGAATTCGATCGTTCTACACAAATAAACGGCAAACTCATCTATGTTATTAATTTCAAACAACAAGCCAATATAATTGACCCATTGTACCAAGGAAAATTATTTATTGATGCCGACAAGAAAATTTTAACAAGTGCCATATACTCCCTCAACATTACCGATCGCGATATGGCAGCTCGATTGTTCGTTCGTAAAAAACCTAGAAATGCCGATGTATGGCCAACAGACGTTGCCTACAGAGTCGATTATCGGGAGAAAAATGGTAGATGGTACTATGGTTATAGCAATGTACTACTTGAATTTAAAATAAATTGGGAGAGACGGCTGTTTAATTCAGTTTATAGTATGACCTGCGAAATGGCGGTAACCGATTGGGAAAAGAATAATTCTGACGGGTTTCCCAAGCCGAAACAAAGAATCAAATCATCTATCATACTGGCAGACGCTGCCATTGGTTTTACCGATCCCGATTTTTGGGGAGAATACAATATTATTGAACCTGAAAAATCTATAGAATCGGCCATTAAAAAAATCCAACGCCAGTTACGACGTTCGAAGTCTGACGGTGGAGCTGCTGGGCGTTAATCCTCCTTTCACGAAAATTATAAAAAGAACCGATTTCTCAAATCGGTTCTTTTTTGTTGATATAACCCTTAAGATAACTTCAAAAATTTATCTTTAGGGCATGAAATCAGTTGTATATATCATTGATGACAATATGGTATCTGAATTCGCCACAAAAATGGTGCTGCAACAGTCTAAAATTGCATGCGATGTTTTTTCATTTGATAGTGCTGAACTAGGTTTGGCAAATTTTGTAGATTCACTTGAGAAGATGAAAAATATTCCCGATATCATATTGCTAGACCTTAATATGCCCGGAATGGACGGCTGGGAGTTTCTATCACGACTTACAAAGATAAAGTACCCTAGAAATAAGGTCGCAATCTACGTTCTATCAACCTTTACGAGTGCCAAGGCCCGTGAGAGGGCAAGAACTCACGAATTAGTAAATGGCCTTTTTGAGAGGCCGCTTACCAAAAATAATGTTGAAACAATTTTTTCTGAAGAAATTTATTAATGATTGCCGCTCAATTCTCAACGGTAAACACAAATTTTGAGCCTTTACCAATTTCGGACTCAACAGAAATTTCACCTCCCAAATTACCAACAACTTTTTTGACCGTGGCCAAGCCTATTCCAGTTCCAGGCTGCCCAGATCTATCCTTATTGGAGAGTGTTTCGAATATTTTGAATATTTTTCCTTGATCTTTCTTTAAAATACCAGGACCGTTATCTTTTACTGAAATTTGATACCCGATCGTTACCTTTTTAATTTCCAATTCGATTTCAGTTAGATCTTTATCACTATACTTGAGCGCATTAGCCAACAGATTTATTAATATTTGTTCGATTGCGATTTTATTGGCAGTAATGTATTCCAAATCAGATTTAAGAACAATATTACATTCAAATTCGGCCGAAAAAAGCCCGGCTATATCGTCTCTCAAAACTTTTAAATCAATCTTTGAATTATCTTCTTTACTTAACTGACCCGATTTGCTATAATCAAGTAGCCCTGTAATCAACTTTTTTAGGGTATCTGAAGAATTTTTTATCAATTTAATAAGAGTGCGGCCATTGGCGTCGATTTTTGCACCATAGTCTTTTTCCAGGTATTCTGCCAGTACGGCGATATTGTTCAAGGGCGATTTAAGATCATGGGCTGCCACATGTGCAAACCTCTCCAATTCACCATTGTTATCCTTTAACTCCCTATTCGCTTTTTCGAGTTGAATTTTATTCTTTCTTAATTCCAAGAGGTTCATTACCTGGTCCGATAGAATCTTCAATGCATCAATTTGACTTTCACTAAGCTGGTTTGGCTTGTTGTCTATTACACACAAGGTACCAAGCGGTAAACCTTCAGAATTCTTAAGGGGAACACCGGCATAAAAAATTACTTGGGGATCGTTCGTTACCAATGGGTTGTCACTGAACCGTTCGTCTTTTCTTGCATCTTCGATCATAAATACTTTATCCGAAGCATTTATAGCATGACCGCAGAAGGCAAATTCTTTCGGTGTTTCTGTCGCATCGACGCCAAAATGAGACTTGAACCATTGGCGCTTATCATCAATCAGGCTGACCAATGAAATCGGCATATTGCATATTTCTGCGGCTAAGGTAGTCAGATTGTCGTACTCCTCTTCCGGTAGGGTATCAAGAATGGAATACGATTCTAAAAGCTTAAGCCTTTCCGATTCTCTTTTATGGTCTTTCGGGGATTTCATAATTCTGCATTTCAAGGATTCTAAATTTCAGCAATGGGTATGGCACTTTTATTTTTCCCATATTAGCAATTACCTTTAAAAGTATTAGCGATTGTGGAATTAAAAATATCTTAAAAGAGCATTTCCTGTTATATCATCAATAAATCAAATATTACATTCATGTCAATTTGCCGTAACTTCGTTATTTTCTATCTTATAAAATAAGTAACGTAAAATTCGTATAAATATTCTTACTTTAAAAAAAGTAGAAACCCACAGGCTCCTCATTTTACGAATAGCCAATTAAATAAGGAGCAAACTGAAAGTAATAGCCGGCCAGATATGTCAATAGAAAGAAGACGATTTATTACTACCTCATTGAGTTTGTCCATTGCCACCTTAATTTCCGGAAATACTCGTAGTACTAGAAAACCAAGGCTTGAGACGTTATTTCCTCGGAAATTGAAAAAAGGGGATACCATTGGGTTGATTGCCCCAGGTTATGCCATTGATAGTACTGTTTTAGAGGAGGTAAAACAAACGCTTAAAACCATCGGGCTTGTACCCTATCATACTAACCGTATTTCATCGAACTACGGGTATTTCAGCAATACCGACACTGAAAGGGCCCAAGATCTTAACGAAATGTTCAGTAACCGTAAAATCGCCGGCATTCTGTGCGCCAGAGGAGGATATGGCTGCACTCGCATTATTGATATGATCAACTTTGAAAACATTCGGCAAAACCCAAAGGCCTTAATCGGATTTAGTGATGTCACGGCTCTTTTAAATGGAATATACCAAAAAACAGGTTTGGTCACTTTTCATGGCCCTGTGGGCAGTACCCTAAACGACCCTTATAGTATCGAGCAATTACTGCGCGTCGTTATGCGTCCTAAAAACCAACAAATTATCTCAAATGTCACTCTTAGCGATGACAAGTTAAGAACTAATCCAGACTACGAGCGTTATACAATTACCAAGGGGAGCGCTACTGGAAAACTTGTGGGAGGTAGCCTTACGCTAATCAATGCTTTAATCGGAACGCCCCATGAGATAGATTTCACCGATGCCCTCGTTTGCATAGAAGATGTTGAAGAGGCCCCATACCGTATAGATAGAATGCTGACCCAATTGATTGCAGGCGGTACATTTTCAAAAGCTAAAGGAATTATATTTGGAGTCTGCGCCGGCTGCAATAATTCCGATAATCCACTTTCCTTTACCTTAAAGGAGGTAATTCTAGACCGAATAAAACCCCTAGGTATTCCCGCAGTATATGGAATGAGTTTTGGTCATGTTAAAAACAATTTCACCTTTCCAATTGGTATTTCAGCCAAGTTAAATACCGCCCAAATGACATTACAACTGCTACAGAAACCTGTTCGCTAAATGCGGCAATCGGTACATCGTTCATAACAGGAAAGTGAATCAAAACATTTTGGAAGCAACAGAGGTGCCGAGGTGGTATAAAACTATAACTCGCAACTATTAATTTGCTACTTCACTAATGAATTTTAAACGATACAATCGTAGTTCTTCATCTTCATAATCACCATCGAATTCCTTTAGGGCATCTTCAATATCGTCGGTTTCTGCTTCCAAGAAATATTCGTGTATCTCTTCTTGTTGATCCTCATCGAGTACTTCATCGACCCAATAACCTAAATTCAATTTCGTACCACTGAATACGATTTGCTCCATTTCTTTGATCAACTCAGAAATATTCAAGCCCTTGGCCGATGCAATATCATCTAAGGGCAATTTTCTATCGACATTTTGTATGATGTACAGTTTTAAACCAGAATTGGCTCCGGTACTCTTTACGACTAAATCGTCGGGCCGTATTATCTCGTTCTCTTCCACATATGAAGAAATAAAAGCTATAAAGGGCTTACCGTACTTTTTAGCCTTGCCTTCTCCTACACCGTGGATATTAATAAGTTCATCCAAGGAAATAGGATACTTTAACGCCATATCTTCCAACGATGGATCCTGAAAAACTACAAAAGGCGGAACTCCCAATTTCTTTGCTTGGGCCTTGCGAAGATCTTTTAATTGCTTGAGCAATTTTTCATCGGCAACTCCATTCGATGTTCCTGCCGCCCCAGCATCTTTTTCAACGGAATACGAATGATCTTTTGTCATAAGAAAAGAATAGGGTTTTTTCAAGAATTCCCGGCCCTTATGGGTTACATGTAAAATACCGTACTGTTCTATTTCCTTTTTCAAAAGCCCTGCAACCAAGACCTGACGGATTAGGGCCATCCAATAATGTTTGTCATGATCGGCTCCTGAACCAAAAACTTCTTTCGTTTCTGTTTTATGCGACGAAATAAGTGCATTTACCTTTCCCGTAAGCGTTTTTACAATCTCTTTCGACTTGAATTTTTCGCTAGTTTCCTGTACCGCATTGATAAGTTTTACAACATTATCCTTTGCTTCTTCTTTTTCCTTGGGGTTTCTGGTATTATCGTCCATTTTTGCACCCTCTCCATTGACTTCGTCAAATTCCTCCCCAAAATAATGCAACATAAATTTTCTACGCGACATTGAGGTCTCGGCATAGGCCACTACTTCCTGTAACAACGCATTGCCTATCTCTTGTTCCGCAACGGGTTTTCCTGACATAAATTTTTCCAGCTTCTCGATATCTTTATAGGCATAAAAAGCAAGACAATGGCCCTCGCCCCCATCTCTACCGGCCCTTCCCGTTTCTTGATAATAACTTTCGATACTTTTGGGTATATCATGATGAATTACAAAACGAACATCGGGTTTATCAATACCCATACCAAATGCGATGGTTGCCACAACGACATCTACATCTTCCATCAAGAACATATCTTGGTATTTAGATCTGGTCTTTGCATCAAAACCCGCGTGGTAGGGCACAGCACTTACACCGTTTACTTGAAGCACCTGGGCCAACTCTTCTACCCGCTTTCTGCTTAGGCAATAAATAATGCCAGACTTTCCGGCATTTTGCTTGACAAAGCGAATAATATCGCTATCTACGGCCGCCGTTTTTGGTCGAATTTCATAATACAAATTTGGTCTGTTGAACGACGCTTTAAAGACCTTGGCATTGGTAATGCCCAAATTCTTAATGATGTCTTCCTGTACCTTGGGGGTTGCTGTAGCCGTCAACCCTATAATAGGGATATTGTCACCCAATCGACTCACAATAGACCTCAAGTTTCTATATTCAGGCCTAAAATCGTGACCCCATTCAGAAATACAGTGGGCCTCGTCAACAGCGACAAAAGATATTTTTTGCGATTGTAAAAATTCGACGTACTCGTCTTTGGTCAAAGATTCTGGGGCGACGTACAACAGTTTTGTAATACCATTAGTGATATCTTCCTTTACCTGCTTAACTTCAGTCTTTGTAAGGGACGAATTCAGCACATGGGCCACTCCATTTTCGGAAGATATCCCCCGAATGGCATCGACCTGGTTCTTCATTAATGCAATTAATGGGGAAACTATTACGGCCGTGCCAGGCTGCATTAATGCAGGAAGCTGGTAGCAAAGCGATTTGCCGCCGCCAGTAGGCATAATAACAAATGTGTTTTTGCCTTCGAGCGTGTTCTTTATCACATCTTGCTGAAGGCCCTTGAATTGAGAAAATCCAAAATATTTTTTTAACGAGGCATGCAGATCAAACTCTTCCAACTCCATTCCGTTTAATATCATTTAAAATTATATGCTAAGTCATGGCATGGAGCCATACTGTTAATTGTACAATAAGATAAGGAATCTTAGACTTCCAAACCACAAATTGTACCAAAATAAATTCCCAAAACTTAAAATATTATTTGAAATTAAGTTTACGTAGTTTTGTAAACTTAAATATAAGACATTCTTTTAGTATTGCAATTCTTAACTCAACGATTACCTTGAACAGTAGTAAAACAATCCTTGCACTAGCAGAGCAGACCTTTGAATTGGAGAGCAAAGCTATCGGCAATTTAGCATCGCTGTTGACCAATGATTTTGCCGACGCCGTCGATTGCATTCTGAAATCCAAAGGTAGGGTTATTATTTCTGGTATTGGAAAGAGTGCGATAGTGGCTTCTAAAATTGTAGCAACCCTTAATTCTACCGGCACCCCGGCCATTTTTATGCATGCTGGCGATGCCATTCATGGCGATCTTGGCACCATACAGGAAAACGACGTTGTAATCTGCATTTCAAAAAGTGGTAGCACTCCAGAGATAAAGATGTTGGTTCCCTTGATTAAAAGAGGAACGAACAAATTAATAGGAATGACGGGAAATATCGATTCCTTTTTGGCGAATCAAGCAGATTTTGTATTAAACACTTTTGTTGAGAAAGAAGCTTGTCCGAACAATCTAGCCCCGACGACCAGTACCACCGCACAATTGGTGATGGGCGACGCCCTGGCCATCAGCTTATTAAAACTAAGAGGTTTCACAAGCCAGGATTTTGCAAAATACCACCCGGGGGGCGCTTTGGGCAAACGGCTATATTTAAGGGTTTCGGATATTGCCGAAATCAATCAAAAACCAAGCGTAGGTCCACAAACCGAAGTTAAAAAGGTGATCATCGAAATTTCCGAAAAAATGTTGGGGGTCGCCGCCGTTTTAGATAACAATAAAATTGTGGGAATCATTACCGATGGCGATATTCGCAGAATGTTGAACAAATATGATGATATTAGCACATTGACAGCGCGCGATATTATGACATCCGAGCCAAAAACCATAGCAAGTGAAGAACTCGCCGTAAGGGCATTGGAACTCATGCAAGATAGTAGTATTTCACAATTATTGGCCGTTGACGGCACAACATACAAGGGCGTAGTGCATCTACATAATTTAATAAATGAAGGCATATTATAATGGCGAAGAAGAAAAACACAAAGCCTCATAACGAAATGTCGTTCTTAGACCATTTGGAAGAACTACGGTGGCACTTGATACGATCTGTTTCGGCAGTGGTAATACTAGGTTGTGTAGCCTTTGTAATGAGCCGATTTATTTTTGATACCATCATTTTTGGCCCATCGAAAATGGATTTTCCCACCTATCAGCTCTTCTGCGATATTGCAACTTACTTAGGTTTTGATTCTGCATTTTGCGCAGAGAAACTACCTTTCACCATACAGAGTCGTACGATGTCAGGACAGTTCTCTGCCGATATCTGGACTGCCATTTGGGTCGGTGTTATTGTGGGTTTCCCATACATTCTTTATGAGTTATGGAAATTTATCAGTCCCGGACTTTACGAAAAGGAACGACAAAACTCAAGAGGTTTCATCTTAATCGCTTCGTTCTTGTTTTTCATGGGCGTGCTATTCGGTTATTACGTTGTTGCTCCGCTTTCAATCAACTTTTTGGGTACCTACCAAGTCAGTGAAATTGTGCTCAATGAATTTGATCTAGATTCATATATTGGCACCGTAAGGTCGGCAGTGTTGGCCTGTGGTGTGTTGTTCGAGTTACCGATTATCATTTTCTTTTTGACGAAAGTTGGCATCGTAACCCCTGAAATCCTCAAGAAATATCGAAAAATTGCCTTGGTACTGGTTCTGATTCTTTCTGCAGTAATTACCCCTCCCGATGTGACAAGCCAAATTATAGTTGCCGTTCCGGTCATCATATTGTACCAGGTGAGTATCTATATTTCGGGCTTTGTAGTTCGAAAGGAAGCCAGAAAGGAAAGAAAACGAAAAGGGTTAAATAAAACGTAAATAGCATAAAGTTTCAAAAGTTTCTTGTTTCTTTTGTCTTTTTCCGTTCACAAGGGGGTTTAGTAATTATCCAAGAAACCTGAAGCCAAAAAATGAAATTAAGCGCTACAAATATTATGAAGTCCTACCGAGGTAGGCAAGTGGTCAAGGGCATTTCGCTAGAGGTCAACCAAGGCGAAATTGTCGGATTATTAGGTCCTAATGGTGCAGGTAAAACGACCTCATTCTATATGATCGTGGGGCTTATCAAGCCCAATGGCGGCAAAATCTTTTTGGATGATATGGAGATTACGAATTTCCCCATGTACAAAAGGGCTCAAAATGGCATTGGATACTTGGCACAGGAAGCATCGGTATTTCGAAAACTGAGCATCGAAAAGAATATTTTAAGTGTACTGCAGCTTACAAAATTGAGCAAGAAAGAGCAGCATATGAAAATGGAATCGCTTATCGAAGAATTCGGATTGGGCCATATTCGAAAAAGTCGGGGCGATCTTCTTTCCGGAGGTGAACGTAGGCGTACGGAAATCGCCCGTGCATTGGCTACAGACCCTAACTTTATTCTTTTGGATGAACCTTTTGCCGGGGTAGACCCCGTAGCGGTTGAAGATATTCAGCGTATCGTTGCCCAATTAAAGAATAAGAATATTGGTATACTTATTACCGATCATAATGTACAGGAAACCTTGGCGATAACCGAGCGGTCGTACTTGATGTTCGAAGGCGGAATTCTTAAATCGGGCATTCCGGAAGACTTGGCAGCCGATGAAATGGTTCGAAAAGTATATTTGGGGCAGAACTTTGAACTTCGTAAAAAGAAGTTGGATTTTTAATGAGCTGCGGCCGATATTATGCTTCAATAGAATATTCCCCCTACATAAAACTTTGCCCATTCGATTGTGTTTATGCCTGCTTTCTTGTACTAGCGGAACTGTCAATCAATGAACCCAAAATATAAAAGCCGATAATAATAGGAACCGCTAAAAACTGCATGGTCACCAAAAGCACCAAACTCACGATAAGAAAAATATAACGTAGGGCATTATCCTTAAAACTCCAGTTTTTAAATTTTAGGGCAAAAAGCACAATTTTCGAATTTAAGAGGAAGGCACTTAGCAACGTCATACCGATTAAAAACCATTGGTTTAAAATAATCGAGTTTAGCGCATCATTGTTATGATATAACAAAATCAAGGGAAGGGACAGAATCAATAAGGCATTTGCCGGAGTCGGAAGCCCTATAAAAGAAGATACCTGATTTTCATCTAAATTAAATTTGGCCAGACGGTAGGCCGAGGCCATGGTAATCAGAAATCCGAAAAAAGGAAGTATTGAAATTTCTGACCCTTCGGCAAAGGTCGCATTATCAAATGCATTCCAACCGCCACTTTGCGACATGTCAAACAACTGAAACATCACAATACCCGGTACCAATCCGCTTGTAATCACATCGGCCAAAGAATCAAGTTGTAACCCCAATTCACTTTGCACGTTTAAAATTCGTGCGGCCAATCCATCAAAGAAATCGAAAAATATTCCCAAAAAAACGAAAAGTGCCGCCAGCTCAAGTTGGTTCATTACAGCAAAAACCGTGGCCACACAGCCACAGAAAACATTGAACAAAGTTATTAAATTGGGAATATGTTGTTTCATTGTTGAAAAAGTTAGGCGGGCGTCCGGTTTTGTGAAAAAAATTGCTTTTGTAAAAATAAGACAATTTTTCAGTAACCCTTTAGTCCATTATTTATTCGGATATTTGCCAGCAATTATCTTGACCGTCATTTAAATGCAATCAAAGAACCTCATTTTACTACTTTTTCTATTATGGACTACCTTTGGTTTTTCACAGAAAATAGAACTTTCCCCCTTATCGGAAATTAGTGTTTTAACCTGTGGTCCAGGCGATGATCTTTATACGGCCTTTGGTCATAGCGCCTTTCGGGTTCAAGACCGAACACTCGGCATAGATGCGGTATACAATTACGGAACTTTTGATTTTAACCCTCCTTGGTTTTATCTTGATTTCACGCAAGGCAACCTTATTTATTCTTTGGGCAAACAGCACATGGATCGTTTTCTTGCCGAATATAAATATTACAACCGATGGGTAAATGAAAATACGTTGAACCTTTCTTTAGAGGAACGGAATAAGCTGTTTCAGTTTTTAGAGCACAACTATTTACCTGAAAATAGAGATTACCGATACGACTTTTTTTATGATAACTGCGCCACAAAAATATGGGATGTTCTTAAAGAAAACTATGGCACCCAGCTGACGTTCGACCCTAACTATATAACAGAACAATATACATTTCGTGAACTGATCCATCATAACTTAGAATTCAATTCATGGGCAGCCTTTGGCATTGATATGGCCCTAGGGTCGGTAATTGATAAGAAAGCTACTCCCAAGGAGCATATGTATTTGCCTGCTTATGTAATGAGGCAACTGACGCACGCCACAATGGGCGGGAAACCCTTGTCGGACAAAACTACATCGGTGTTCAAATCTGCTGAGAAAAACAAGGACTCAAACTTTTTTGCCACTCCCCTATTTTGGCTCACGGCAGTACTCATTCTTGGCAGTTTCATAACTTTCAATGATATAAAAAAACAAAGACGAACCAAATGGCTCGATTTTTCACTTTTTTTTATCACAGGTCTGGCCGGTTTACAATTGTTTCATCTTTGGTTTCTGACCGAACACACGACAACGGTCGGCAATTTTAACCTTCTTTGGGTATTTCCTTTGAATCTAGTAGTCGCCTTTTTTATGATTTCGAAGAAAACCTTTCCCGTTTGGATTTCGAAATACCTGCTGTTGTTACTTTTGCTTCTTGGGGCAACTATTTTGGTTTGGCTTTTAAAAATACAGGTGTTTTCTACAATGATCATTCCATTGCTTATCCTCCTAACAATTCGATATCTATATTTGATCCAGTTATCTAAGCGCACAAAATCCCCCAATAATACAACCAGTTAAATGAATTTAGTTACAGTTGAAAACATAGCCAAATCATATGGCGAAAACGTTCTTTTCCAAGACATATCCTTTGGCATCAACAAAGACCAAAAGATTGCCCTTATCGCCAAAAATGGAACGGGGAAAACATCAATATTAAATATCTTATCGGGTCAGGATGCAACTGATGCCGGGCAAGTAAACTTTCGAAAGGGCATACGGGTTTCCTTTTTAGAACAAGAACCCGACCTCAACCCCGAACTTACCGTAGAAGAGACCATTTTTGCATCAGACAATGAGGTATTAGAGGTAATACGAAGGTATGAAAAAGCCCTGACCAACCCCGACGATGCCGAAGCCTATCAAAAAGCCTTCGAAGCCATGGAGCGTTTTGATGCATGGGATTTCGAAACCCAGTACAAACAGATTCTTTTCAAATTAAAACTTGAAGACCTTAACATGAAGGTCGGTAAGTTATCAGGTGGACAAAAGAAGCGGTTGGCTTTGGCCAATGCGTTGATCAATCGGCCCGAATTGTTAATTTTAGACGAACCTACCAACCACTTGGATCTTGAAATGATCGAATGGCTGGAACAGTATTTTGCCAAGGAAAAGTTCACGCTGTTTATGGTTACCCACGACCGGTTTTTTTTGGAACGCGTGTGCAACGAAATTTTGGAGCTCGACAATGGCATCCTGTATTCGTACAAAGGAAACTATTCGTACTATCTCGAAAAGAAAGAAGCACGTATCGAATTGGAAAGTGTCGAACAACATAAATCGGAACGCCTTTTTAAGAAAGAACTGGAATGGATGCGCCGGCAACCCAAAGCACGGACGACGAAATCGAAATCGCGTATCGATGACTTTAGCGCCATCAAGGAAAAGGCCAGTCAACGTCGTAAAGACCATGAGGTGCAATTGGAAATCAATATGGAACGCTTGGGCAGTAAAATTCTAGAGCTGCACAAAATATCGAAATCCTATCCCGACAAACCCATTCTCGACAAATTTGATTACACCTTTACGAAAGGAGAAAGGGTTGGAATCATTGGAAAAAATGGAACAGGAAAATCTACCTTCTTGAATATCATTACAGGAACGGACAAACCCGATGCAGGCAAAGTCGTCGTGGGCGAAACCCTTAAATTCGGGTACTACACCCAGAAAGGTATCGAGATTAAAGAGGGCCAGAAGGTCATAGATGTAATTCGCGAGTTCGGCGATTATATTCCCTTAAAAAAGGGCCGACAGATTTCGGCCCAGCAGCTTCTGGAGCGTTTTCTGTTCGACCGGAAGAAGCAATATGATTTTGTAGATAAGCTAAGTGGCGGAGAACGTAAAAGACTCTACCTCTGTACCGTACTTATTCAAAATCCTAATTTTTTGATTTTGGATGAACCTACCAACGACCTCGATATTGTAACGCTGAATGTCTTGGAAAACTTCTTGCTGGATTTTCCAGGATGTCTGATCGTTGTCTCTCACGACCGCTATTTTATGGATAAGATCGTCGACCACCTCTTTATTTTTCGTGGCGAAGGTGAAATACAGGATTTTCCCGGAAACTATTCCGATTTCCGCGTTTACGAAGACAGTACCCTGGAAGAAAAAAGAAACGCGAAAGAAAATGGTACCGAACAAAAAAGCGTTAAAAGCGACTGGAAAAATGAGGAAAAAACTCCGAAACTTTCCTATTTAGAACAAAAAGAATACAAAACCTTGGAAAGGGAGATTCGAAAATTGGAAGTCAAAAAGGGGGAAGTACAACATAAGTTCACAGACGGTTCATTGTCAGGAGAGGAAATCGACGCCCTATCCATTGAACTTAAAGAAATCACTGATGCTATTGACACCAAAACCGAGCGTTGGTTTGAACTTTCTGCGCTAATGGAGTAACCAATTCAGTGAAGCCAAAATTTAAAAACCTATGCAGCTGGTCTAGTATCTTTGTCATGCATCAATTGATCGAATATTTTAAGTTTCTTATAACATCTACCAATCAGTACGGGGTACACTCCCCTTTTGTATATGACTATTTTACAAAATGCATTTATAAAAAATCAACCCATAAGGCGAGAAAAACGGAAAAAGTACTATTCCAGAGCATTCCCTATTTTAATGTTGAGAAGCTATGGATCGAGCCCAACAACGTAAATTTAAAAGAAAGGGTTAGCAAAACCTTTCCCTTGATTCAATTTAACGTCCCGACTTACGACCTTATCTATCTTGAGGCTTCCAATTGGAAGCAAAACATCGATGATGTTATAATAGACAAGACGCATAACGATTCTTTGATTCTTATCGATGCAATACATAAAAACAAACAAAATATGGCTTTTTGGGAAAGCGCTAAAAAACTTGAAATTAGTAGAGTGACCATAGATATGTTCTATTGCGGCGCAATTTTTCCGAGAAGTGAACAAGTAGAAGAACATTTTAAGATTAGAATATAAACCCGTAACTTTAGATAACAACATTTATAATTATGGATGATACAATTTATTACGTTTTAGGCGCAGTTTTATTGGTCTATCTGTTTATATCCTTCAGCACAAAAAGAAAAGCAAAAGACCGTAAAGCAAGAAAATTTATGGAGGGTCATGGGAGTTCGAAAAGAAAAAATAATGATGAGAAAAAAGTTGAAAACTGAGTTTAATCCGATTGGCGACACCTAAGGTAAATCCCTCCCCAAAGCCTTCAAAATCAAATTAAAACATGAAAATTTATACCAAAACCGGAGACGATGGTACCACTTCGTTATTTGGGGGTACGCGTGTAAAAAAACACCATATACGTATCGAAAGCTATGGCACCGTCGATGAATTAAATTCTTGGTTAGGCTTGATTCGAGACCAAAAAATTGATTCGCACACGAAAGATATTCTACAACTAATACAAAATAAGTTGTTTACTGTGGGCGCAATTTTGGCGACCGATCCCGAAAAAGCTGAATTGAAAAATGGGAAACAACGCTTAAATATCGCCAGAATCAAGACAACGGATATCGAACTTTTGGAATCTGAAATGGACGCAATGGAGGCCTCTCTTGCGCCGATGACACATTTTATACTTCCCGGAGGGCATCAAACCGTGTCATTCTGTCATATCGCCCGTACAGTATGCCGCAGGGGAGAACGACTGATAACCTATTTATATACGCAAGACCCTCTTGAAGAAAATGTGTTGTCATTTATCAATAGGTTATCCGACTATCTATTTATATTGGCACGGAAATTGTCATACGATTTAAAAGTAGAAGAAGTAAAATGGATCCCTACTAAAGAGTAGCAAACACTGCAATAAGCAATAAAAATCGAATTTACAGCGGTTTAATTTGGTATTCTCTAATAAATTCGTTATTTCTTCGTTACTAAAATTATCAAAACAAAAATAATAACTTAAAAAAGTCGAAATACTTTGAAAATAGCTTGGCTATTTGCGTTTAAAAATTATTTTTGCAAAAAAATTAAAATCAAACTATTACCATGTACTGGACTTTAGAACTAGCATCTTACTTGAGCGATGCACCCTGGCCTGCCACAAAAGATGAATTGATCGACTATTCAATCCGCACGGGTGCGCCTTTGGAAGTCGTTGAAAATCTTCAATCGATGGAAGAAGAAGGTGGTGAGATATATGAGTCCATAGAAGAAATATGGCCAGACTATCCCACCGAAGAGGACTACCTCTGGAACGAGGATGAATATTAAAATACATTAACGTATTTGCAACAAAAAAGTCTCTTACGAGGCTTTTTTTTTATGTAATTTTGGCAGAGGGTCAGAGTCTTTTGCCCTAAAATCGTGAACTGGAATGCCTTTTGCTTTAATAATGGCATCAGAAATCGATTATAAACTGATTCCGATAACAGAACAAACGGCGCAATGATCTGATTGGCACGTTTTCAATATAAAAAGAATAGTATGAGTTTTTTAAATTCCATCTTAAAGGCATTCGTAGGAGATAAATCAAAAAAGGATGTAAAAGAATTGCAGCCTTTGGTCAATAAAATAAAATCCTTCGAAGCAGGGTTGGCGGGATTGAGCCATGACGAACTGCGTAATAAGACTATAGAATTCAAGTCAAAAATAACAGAGGCATGCAAATCGCTTAACGATCAAATAGACGAACTTACCGCCGAAGTAAATGCCTCAAAAGATATCGATAAGAACGAAGATATTTACGGGGAAATCGACAAGCTTAAGGAAGATGTCTATAAAATTACCGAAGATACACTAAATGACATGCTTCCAGAAGCTTTTGCAGTTGTCAAAGAAACTGCCAAACGTTTTGCTAATAATAAAACACTTACGGTTAGCGCTTCTGAATACGACAGACAACTTTCAGGAAATAAAGATTATGTAACTCTGGATGGTGACCATGCCGTTTGGAAAAACTCTTGGGACGCAGCCGGTAAAGAAGTCACTTGGGATATGGTGCACTATGATGTACAGCTTATCGGTGGTATTTCATTACATCAGGGCAAAATAGCAGAAATGCAGACTGGAGAAGGTAAAACCCTAGTGGCCACCTTACCGTTATATCTGAACGCCCTTTCGGGGCATGGTGCCCATTTGGTAACGGTAAACGATTATTTGGCAAAAAGGGATAGCGCATGGATGGCCCCTATTTTCGAATTTCATGGTCTTTCAGTCGATTGTATCGACAAGCACAGGCCTAATTCCGAAGGTAGAAGGGCAGCTTATAACGCAGATATCACCTATGGTACCAATAATGAATTCGGTTTTGATTACCTACGTGATAACATGGCGCATACACCAAAAGATTTGGTGCAGCGCCCCCACCACTATGCCATCGTCGATGAGGTCGATTCAGTATTGGTAGATGATGCCCGAACACCTTTGATCATTTCTGGGCCGGTACCTGAGGGAGACCGTCATGAATTTAATGAGCTTAAGCCCAAAGTAGGCGATATTGTTAATAAACAGCGTCAATATTTGACGGGAGTACTGGCAGAAGCTAAAAAGTTGATCAACGAGGGAGACACTAAGGAAGGTGGCTTTTTATTATTACGTGTACATCGGGGCCTCCCAAAAAACAAGGCGCTCATTAAGTTCTTGAGTGAAGAAGGTATAAAACAATTACTGCAAAAGACCGAGAATTTCTATATGCAGGATAACAATCGCGAAATGCCCAAAGTGGATGAAGAACTTTTGTTCGTTATCGATGAAAAAAACAATCAGATTGAGCTTACCGATAAGGGTGTTGATTATATCTCAGGGGAACAGAATAAAGACTTTTTTGTCATGCCCGATATTGGCAGTGAAATTGCTAAAATTGAAAATCAAAATCTTGAAATAGAGCAGGAAGCCGAACTCAAAGAAGAGCTTTTTAAAGATTTTTCAATAAAAAGTGAGCGTATTCATACTATGAGCCAATTGTTGAAAGCATATACCCTCTTTGAAAAAGATGTGGAATATGTGGTAATGGACAACAAGGTGATGATCGTAGATGAGCAAACCGGCCGTATTATGGATGGTAGAAGGTACTCCGATGGGTTGCATCAGGCCATTGAGGCCAAAGAAAATGTAAAAATCGAGGCCTTGACCCAGACCTTTGCTACAGTTACGCTCCAGAATTATTTCAGAATGTATCAAAAACTTTCGGGCATGACCGGAACAGCAATTACAGAAGCAGGCGAATTCTGGGAAATTTATAAATTGGATGTGATGGAAATTCCCACCAACAGACCCATTGCACGTGACGATAGAAACGATTTGATCTACAAGACCAAACGGGAAAAATACAACGCCATTATTGATGAAGTCACCAAGTTGTCAAATGAAGGCAGACCCGTATTGATCGGTACAACTTCCGTTGAAATTTCCGAACTACTTTCGCGAATGTTGACCATTCGTAAAGTTGCTCACAATGTATTGAATGCCAAACTACATAAAAAAGAGGCCGATGTTGTTGCCGAAGCCGGAAATCCCGGAGTAGTTACGATTGCAACAAATATGGCGGGTCGAGGTACCGATATCAAGTTGACCGAGGCGGTTAAAAAGGCAGGTGGTCTTGCCATTGTAGGTACTGAACGGCATGACTCACGTCGAGTCGATAGACAGCTTAGAGGGCGATCTGGTCGACAAGGAGACCCGGGAAGCTCACAGTTCTATGTTTCTCTGGAAGACAATCTGATGCGCTTGTTCGGATCGGAAAGAGTAGCCAAAATGATGGATAAAATGGGATTGGAAGATGGCGAAGTCATTCAACATTCCATGATGACCAAATCAATAGAACGTGCCCAGAAGAAAGTAGAGGAAAATAACTTCGGCGTACGTAAACGACTATTGGAATACGATGACGTCATGAACGCCCAACGTGAAGTGGTCTATAAAAGAAGGCGCCATGCCTTACAGGGAGAGCGCCTGAAAGTCGACATCGCAAACATGATCTATGATACCTGCGAGGTTATCGTAGAAACGAACAAAGGAGCTAGTGACTATAAGAACTTTGAGTTCGAGCTAATCAAATACTTCTCCATTACAGCACCTATTTCTGAAGAAGAATTCTCAAAAATGGGAGTTCAAGAGATTGCCACCAAGATTTATACGGCAACCTATGAGCACTATCAAAATAAAATGGAGCGCAATGCCGATACGGCATTTCCCGTCATTAAAAAGGTTTATGAAGATAGCGCCAATAAATTTGAGCGAATCGTCGTTCCCTTTACCGATGGGGTAAAAAGTTTGAATGTCGTAACCAATTTAAAAGATGCTTACGAAAGCGATGGCAAGCAATTGGTAACCGATTTTGAAAAGAACATTACCTTGGCCATTATCGACGATTCGTGGAAAACGCATTTACGAAAGATGGATGAATTGAAGCAGTCTGTTCAATTGGCCGTACATGAACAAAAAGATCCATTATTGATTTATAAATTTGAGGCTTTTGAACTCTTTAAGGAAATGATCGAAAAGGTCAACAAAGAAGTAGTTTCCTTCTTATTCAAGGGTGAATTACCAAGTGGTAACCCTAACGACATACAAGAAGAAAGAAACGTTCGCAAGCCAAAAGAGAACCTTCAAACCCAGAAGGATGAAATTCCGAATAGTGACGAGTTGGCCGCACGAAACCGCGCCGCGGGACAAACCCAAAGACAACGCCCCCAAGTTACAGAGACCATTGTTCGTGAAAGACCTAAAATTGGGCGTAATGATCGTGTGACGATTAAAAATGTTATTTCAGGTGAAAACAAGACCGTAAAATACAAACAGGCAGAACCGTTGATAGACAAGGGAGATTGGGTATTGACGGAAGATTAGTGCTTTTAAATAAACCATCTCATCCAATAATAAAAAACGGCAGTCCCCATGGATTGCCGTTTTTTATTTTTATACTTTGTATTTTTGCCTTTTTTTAATTCTTCTGTCCACTCATATCAATAAGACGAAGTATATTTAAAAGGAAAATAATGTCTTTATTTAACGATTTTTTTTACAAAATTGTCAGAAAATGAAAAAACATAAGTAGATTTACGAAGGCACTTTTGCACAGGGTGTCTATTTTAAAGGGCATAACGCGCTTAAGACCTCTTTTAACGACTAATTCAATTCCCCCACCGAAAAAACGAGATCTTGTGTAAAAAACTAGCTAATTTTTAACATGCAGTTTAAACAAAACAGCGGTGGGAAACTCAAATATTAGTCAAAGTAGAACTGCGGATAAAACCCGATTACTTTTAAAATTCAACTATGCCTCATCTATTTTGAGCATATTGTTCGGGTTATTATGTATCTCCTTCTTAAATATTCATGGGGCCATACCCTACATATTCTTCTCTTATTCCATTACAAATTTACTGAACACCTTATCTTTCAAGAATCATGGTAATTTAACCATAATGGCTCTTATCACGACCGCATTATCATTGATAAGTACGTTTATTATTACAATCTATAGTGGAGGTATAAATAGTCCCTTTATTTTTATTCTTGCCCTTATAGTTTTAGCAGGCTATGTTTCTACCCGTTTCTTCGGTAGGGTGTACCTGTATATTGTATTGTTGACAATAATTTTAATTTACGGGATAGGATTTTTCGAATTCGACTTCATCTCAAATCAAATTCCCTCAGAATCGGAGGATATTTTCAGTTTAGTAAGTGTACTTTTCGGGGTCTATTTACTGGGCAATATATTTGGGAGAGATTTGTTAAAGGCTCATCATAAACTGTACAAATCAAAGACTGAATTGGAAAATCAAATCGTCGAAAAAGAAATGCTCCTGCGCGAAGTACACCATAGGGTCAAAAATAATTTACAGACCATTTCAAGCCTACTCAATCTTCAATCAAAATACTCGACGAACGGGCAGGTCAAGGAGTTATTAGGTAGTTGCCAAACACGAGTCATTTCTATGGCCATGATTCATGAAATGCTTTATATGAATGATCTTTCCAAAATAGATTTTAAATCATATGTACAGGAACTATTAAAATATCTTACGAAATCAGTAGGTACACATAATGGAAATATAACCACTAACATAAACATACCCGATACCATGTTGAGCATTGATACGGCTATTCCCCTAGGGCTTTTGATCAATGAAGCAGTAACCAATTCCCTCAAATACGGGTTCTTAGAAAATGATAAAGGGCAAATAGATATTGTTCTTGAGAAACACGAAAATAAATCTATGTATACACTCGAAATAAGTGACAACGGTGTAGGGTTTTCAGATAAGTTGGATTTCAAGAACACAAATTCGTTAGGCCTAAAACTAATACATACACTGGCAAGACAACTGAGAAGTACGATAGAAAGAGATTTCTCAAGAAAGGGCACCAATTATAGCATCTCATTCCAAGACAAAGACAAACATTTTAAAGCCACTACTGCCTAACTCTGGTTTCATTTTAAATCGCCGTAAATATTCCAAACATCATACCAAAACGGGAAAATCACCTAAGCCGAGTTCAATAAAACCAATGGAAATATATGCTGATCGCTAGTTAATTCCATAAAATTCAATATCTTTAAAGTATAGCCAAATTGATGACTGTTTTAGGATGCAATTACATATCGTCCGTTGATGAACGTGCCAACTCTGCGGCATTATACCCTCTACACTCATATATTCCAACGGCAAAAAGTTTCATTAAATTACTTATAATAGGCAGTATCGAAGTATTACGTTTCGATATGCAAATTCAGTTAACTAGTGTAATAACTAGAAATGCAATGGCACTTGCGCTACCGATAAAACTCAGTTAGCACCTTAAAAATAATGATGGGTCATCTAAGAACGTGTCGAAAGCCTAACCTCTAAATCTTACAAATTGAATCTGTCTAAAATTTAAGAGTATCATGTAAAAATTAAAATCCGATTGCCCCATTTCAAATTCACCCTACCTCGACAGAGACTATGTATTTGGCGTTTTTAAAGAATGTTTTAGTTACCTTTCCGATTAGTAAGGTTAGCGAACTATTGAAATCATACCAACCAAAATGTTCAAACTATGGGTTTATTGGTCAAAGACGCCTATCGATTAAAAGACAAAGTTCAACTCACGCTGCGTCTCAATTACTTTTCCTCTATTCTTTCAGTGATTTTAGGGTTTATGTGTTTATATACCTTAGATATCCATCGTATTCTACCTTATGCTTTTTTTGCTTATGGTGTGATTAATATCATCAATACCATGGTTTATCACAAACACAAAAACCTTGTTATAACTTATAACATTACTTCGATAGTCGGTCTTATTTGCGCTGTAATTATCACAGTATACAGTGGTGGTATAAATAGCCCTTTTATTTTTGTGTTGGCTCTTATTGTTTTAACAGGTTACGCAACAACAAGACTATATGGTAAGATATACCTGTATCTTAATATGCTGGTGATTTTTTTACTTTATTTAGAATCTACCCCCTATTTTTCATTTGCGGAGAATGTGGTTCCTGAATCATCACGAAGTCTCTTCAGTTTCCTCAGTATATTTTTTTCGGTGTATCTTATGGGAGACGTTTTAGGAAAAAACCTGTTAAAAGCACATCACAACCTTTATAAATCTAGAAATGAAGTGGAGTTGCGCATTAAAGAAAAAGAAACCTTGTTAAAAGAAATACATCACAGGGTCAAAAACAACTTACAGACCGTATCAAGTTTGTTGAACCTACAATCTAGAAGTATCGAAGATGAAAACGTAAAGAATCTTATAAAAAGTAGTCAAAACAGAGTCATTTCAATGGCTATGGTTCATGAAATGCTCTATACACGTGACGATCTCGCTAAAATTGAATACCGATCTTACGTAAAAGATTTGGCGGAATACCTGATACGCTCGATCAAGGGTGCAAACAATAATGTAAAACTAAGGATAGAAATTCCCGAAATCAAGCTAGATATCGACACGGCCATTCCATTAGGGCTACTAATCAACGAGGTGATTACGAATTCGTTAAAATATGGGATAAAGGATGAACATCAAGGTGAAATATATGTCATTATGGAACGCCAAAATGATGGCGACTATAAATTGATAATCGGGGATGATGGAATTGGCTTCCCAAAAACGGCAGAGCCCACCAAAACTAATTCACTCGGTCTAAAGTTGATACACAATCTTGCCAGACAATTAAAAGGATCGGTCGACAGAGATTACACGAAGAAAGGAACCCATTATACTGTGACTTTTAAAGAGGTCAGTGAACAAATTCACTCGGTAGCTTGATAACATTGCCGAGACGCTGCCTTCACAAGATACAGCTAACCGACAGTGTCATTTAAGGTCTATTTGCACGTACTGGAATAAAACGTAATTGTTTTTTCCGCTTGGGAAATGAAACTAAAATGCAAATCAAAAACAAAACAATGGGAAATAAGAGTATTGATACCATAAGTTTATAGATTAGGCCATTTTGGCTTTGTTCCTTTTGGTCGTAAAGGTCAAGGCCTTTTTAATTCTTGAATTTTTGAACTTATAAAGACGCGTGACTTGGTTTTGTTCTGATTTCGAAATTTCGATACTAGGGACAATAGCAGAAATGCCACCATCCAAAACAATATCCATTTTAAAAGATTCCACTTCAACATTATTTTCTGTATTTTGGGCTAGAGCCATCGCTCCGAAAAGAAGAACTATTAGTAGGGTCAAAATTGCTTTCATATATAGGCTTTTCCTTATGATCTGGTTACATAAAGATAAGCTCGAAAGCAGGTCTAAATCGACTATATATCGCTGAAAACCCCTTATATTAGGTGACTTACAAAAATTTCCATGAAGTGTAAAAAAGGTTCGACAAACGCTTGAAGCATCAAATTCATGCTATCGAAAAAATTTGTTTTTAATCGATGTTTTAGAGGTATTTCCTATGGGTAAGAATTCCCGAGAAGGCCATAATGCACTTCCTTTGAAAGTTGGGATTTTGAAGAATATATTTCCAGATTTTTTTCTTGGGGATTTCGTCTTGAACCATAAAAGACTTCACCCTTAAAATCTTAAGAGGAAATTTGACAGTAGCCAATAGAAAATGCGAATAGATAGGTTTAATGTCCTTCTTTGCGAAGAACCTCTAGGGGAGGGCTTTTCAGTACACTACGACTATTTCCTAAACCGATCAGCAATACCAATATGGTAATTCCGGGCAATAACAATCCAAAGGGAACCCAAGAAGGTACAAAGGTGGTTTCAAAAACCCATTTGGCAAGCAGTAGACTACTGACCAAAGACAATAAAACCCCCATTCCACTGCCCAATAACCCTAAATAGAAGTATTCCAAGGCAGTAATTTTGAGAATTTGTGCACTTTTTGCACCTATCGTTCGCAATAAAACGCTCTCCTTAATACGTTGATATTTGCTGGTACGCACCGAACCGATCAAGACAATAATACCGGTCAGAATACTGAAGAAAGCCATAAAATTAATGACCCAAGTAATCTTATCGAGAATACCTTCTATAATAACTAACACCTGGCGCAGATCTATTATGGTCACATTGGGAAATTTACGTACCAGTTCCCGCTGCAATCGCGCCGAAGATGCCTTATCTGGCACATGCGTAGAAAGCACATGGAATTGGGGCGCATTTTCTAACACGCCACCAGGAAAAACAATCGAGAAATTAGGTTGCATGCGACTCCAATCTACAGCTCGAATGCTCGCAACTATAGTATTCATCAATACGCCTTGCACATTAAAAACAAGGGAATCACCTATCACAACCTGTGAATCGCCAGCCACATTTTCAGCAACGGAAATGGGTATAGGTGTATTCGCAGCTGCCCTACCGACCCATTCACCACTAACCAAATTTTCCGATGCCACCAACGAATCCCTATAGGTTACCCGAAACTCATGGTTCAATATCCATTGGTTTATGGTGGATGTCGAATCTAATCGAATATCATCTACAGACCTACCATTGATGCTATGCATTCGCATCGCAATAATGGGTATATTATCGATTATTGGCAGGCCATTTGGTGTAATACTATTCGCAACGGATTCCTTTTGAGCAGTCTGTACATCGAGCAGTATGAGGTTCGGACTTTGACCTTGCTTTTCCAAAGTTGCTTTGGCCAACAAAATATCTTTGGTGAAATATAAGGTGCTGATTAGAAAAGCGCCTACACCAATAGCCAATATCAGTACCATTGTCTGATTATTGGGTCGAAAAAGATTTAACAAGCTTTGTCGGGCCAAAAAGCCCCATGACGTCGGAAAGTACTTTTTAATCCCTCTCATAAAAAGTACTGCTATGCCCCCCAAAATTGAAAAAGTGACCAAAATACCGGCCACAAATGAAAGAGCAAACCGAAGATTGTCTAACAACCAAAACGAAAAAGAAAAAATGAATAACATTATGGCCGAAAGTACCAGAACCGTTGCCCTGCGCGATCGCAAGGATACACCTTCCTGAATACGCAATACTTGAAGGGGAGAAACGTACCAGGTACCCAAAAGAGGTAGCAACGCAAACAACACCGACATACAGACACCTAATAAGAGTCCCATAATTATGGGTTGAACCGTAAATGATAATTGTACTTCAAACGGTAGAAACGACTGTAACAATAACGGGAAGGCCTGCTGAAGGAACAAACCGGCGATCGTTCCTATAATTCCACCAATAAGCCCCATTCCTGTAATCTGCAGCAAATAAATCAAAAAGGTCTGTTTTCTGGTAGCGCCCAGACATTTGAGCACAGCCACGGACCTTAGTTTCTCTTTAATATAAATATGAACCGAACTAGCAATTCCGACACATCCCAGCAACAAAGCAATAAAAGCCACTAGATTCAAAAATTTGCCCACGTTGTCATACCTACGCCCCAAACGTCGACTGGTCGAAGTATGGGTGTCCAAATCGGCATTTTCCGCATCGAGAATGGGATCTATTGTTCTATCCAACAGATTCAGGTCGGTTGTGGCATCGGCAACAAAATAATAATTGTACTCAAGACGGCTTCCTTTTTGCAAGAGACCTGTTTCCTCAATAAGTCGATAAGGTATCAAGACAGAAGGAGCCACAGAGCTTGAAATGGCATTATCACCAGGTGCAGATTCTAAAGCCCCCAAAATCTGCAATGTTACAGTGCCCACTTTTATAGAATCACCTTTCTGAAGGTCAAACTGTAACATCACGGTGGCATCAACCAGGGCACCGGCTTTGTCTTGATACTCCTTTGCAGCGGATAAAGGTTCCGTTTCCAATTCCCCATAGAAAGGAAAGTCTCCTTCGATACCGCGAATGCGTACCAACTTAGTAGCGCCACTCTTTGGAAAAGCAACCATTGAAGCAAAATTGACCTCCATACCATCGGCCCCACCCAACGAATCAATAATTTCTTGTACCTTTTCGTTTGCCGGTTGCCTGCTGTCTATTATAAAATCGGCACCCATCAACGCTTTTGACTGTAATGCTATATTGTGTTTGAGATTGTCGCTAAACGACTGTATAGAAACTACCGCGGCAATACCCAAAACAATCGACGCCATAAAGAGTAAGAGTCTACTACCACTGGCCTTGCCATCACGCCAAGCCATCTTTAACAACCAATGCATACCCGCCTTAGATAATATTCCTAAACTGTCACTCACAATACAACCGGGTTTTCAGCGACCAAAATTTTACCGCCTTTGAGTCTAAGTATATGTTGATTTCGTTTTGCAAGGTCGAGATCGTGGGTAACAATAACCAAGGTGGTTCCGGCGTCTTTGTTTAAATCGAACAATAACTGCACCACTTTTTCGCCTGTTTCTTCATCTAAATTTCCCGTAGGCTCATCTGCAAACAATATATCGGGGGTATTGGAAAAAGCCCTTGCAAGGGCAACCCGCTGCTGCTCCCCTCCCGAAAGCTGCGAGGGGTAATGATGACGGCGATCTGCCAATCCCACTTTATCCAATAGTTCGAGGGCAATTTTCCCTGCATCCTTCGACCCCTGCAATTCCATGGGCACACTTACATTTTCTAATGCTGTTAACGTGGGCAACAATTGAAAATCTTGAAAAATAAATCCCACTTTCCGATTTCGCAAAACGGCCCTTTCATCTTCATTTAAACTTGTTAGAGAGGCTCCACATAACTCTACAGACCCTGAATCAGGCTGGTCAAGTCCGGCACAAAGACCGAGTAAGGTAGTTTTTCCGCTGCCCGAAGGTCCTACGATAGCGAATGTATCTCCTTTCGAAATCTCAAAGGAAATATCATCCAATACGGTAAGTTTCTTCGATCCGCTCGTATAGATTTTACCAAGATTGCGAACGTTTAATATCTTTGTCATAAAATTTTTTAATCGTATTTTTTGAACTCTGGGAAAATAAGGAAATGATTTTGATTTTAAGACCATAGCATTATGCACAACCTATTAAAGTTTTGTTATTTTTTGTTCTTTATTGCCTTGACAAGCTGTGGCGATACCGCTTCCAAAAAAACGGAAAGTCACAATGCAAAAGAATCCAGCGTACAAGTCGAAGCTGAGCCCGTTTCAAAAAGTAAAGTGATTTTGTTTTTTGGAAATAGCCTTACGGCGGGAATGGGACTGAATCCTGAAAACGCCTTTCCTGCGCTGATACAGGAAAAATTGGATTCACTGAATCTCGATTACACTGTGGTAAATGCCGGTCTGAGTGGCGAAACTACCTCAGGTGGAAAAAACAGACTAGACTGGGTACTGAACCAACCGACCGATATCTTCGTATTGGAATTGGGGGCCAATGACGGTCTTAGAGGAATACCCCTGCATGAGACCAGAAACAATCTTCAGGCTATTATCGATAATGTGCAAAAGAAAAATCCAAAAACACGAATAGTTCTTGCCGGTATGCAAATACCTCCTAACATGGGCGAGGACTATACCACTGAATTTAGAACCATTTTCCCGGAGCTAGCCAAAAAGAACAATACGGCATTGATTCCTTTTTTATTGGAAGATGTGGCGGGAGTACCCGAACTGAATCAATCTGATGGTATACACCCTACGGTAAAAGGACATAGGATTCTGGCGCAAAACGTTTGGGAGGTCTTAAAGGATATCGTTCAAGAGGAATAAAACAATGCGGAAAAAAGAATAGGATTAAGCCATTTTAGCTTTGTTTCTTTTAGTAGTGAAGGCCAAAGCCTTTTTTACCCTTGAATTCTTGAACTTGTACAAACGGGCAACTTCGGTATTGCGCTCCAATTTGATTTCCTTGGTATCGGCCATTTCAACCTTAACTTCGCTAGCTTCGATTTTAGCATCCTGGGCTTGGGCGGCCATTCCGATAAAAAGAACAAAAGTGATAGTTAAGATAGTTTTCATGACTTGCGTTTTATATAAATAAAACGCCGCAGGCCCCATTATACGGGGTTTCCATTCGTTCAAGAACACGCAAAAATCGTTAAGCGACCCAACTTCGGATTAAAGGTAAAATATCACCGATGAGCGTACCGAGCCCTAAAAACACCTTATCGGGAGAACATGTTTTTTATCGATGTAGCGAGAACCTATTTTTCATATTTCCGCTTTAGCGAGATATCAGATTCTAATCTAGAATGTGTGGGATACTTCATTCAAAGGAAATTATGTTCAGTAGGAACAGAACAATCTGCTAAAGAAGAATAGGATTAAGCCATTTTAGCCTTGTTTCTTTTAGTAGTGAAGGCCAAAGCCTTTTTTACCCTTGAATTCTTGAACTTGTACAAACGGGCAACTTCGGTATTGCGCTCCAATTTGATTTCCTTGGTATCGGCCATTTCAACCTTAACTTCGCTAGCTTCGATTTTAGCATCCTGGGCTTGGGCGGCCATTCCGATAAAAAGAACAAAAGTGATAGTTAAGATAGTTTTCATGACTTGCGTTTTATATAAATAAAACGCCGCAGGCCCCATTATACGGGGTTTCCATTCGTTCAAGAACACGCAAAAATCGTTAAGCGACCCAACTTCGGATTAAAGGTAAAATATCACCGATGAGCGTACCGAACCCCAAAAACACCTTATCGAGAGAAGGTGTATTTAAACGGTACGAATATCATTTGGATCGAGAATTCACCCCTATCGTTCTATTTTTAAATCCCATTCTAAATCATGGCACGGCCCGCTACCAAAAAAGGATGTGCAAAATATGTATCTTGTTGTTTAAACTTCTAAAATGAAACGAGGCCTTTTCTTTGTACTATTTTCCATTAGCACCACCCTATCAAATGCTCAACCAATCGCAAGCGAAAACCAAGAATTAAAACCTTGGACTAAAGATGCGCGCTATTGGCAATACAAGGGTGAGCCGATACTGTTGTTGGGCGGTAGCAAGACCGATCATTTATTCTTGGCCGATAATCTTTTGGCTCATTTGAACGAAATTCAAGAAGTTGGCGGCAATTACGTACGAAATACCATGAGCCAACGTGAAGACATCCACCTTAAACCCTATGCGCTACAAAATGATGGGACTTTTAACCTTGATCAATGGAACACTGATTATTGGTCTCGTTTTGAAAATATGTTGAAATGGACCAACGAACGTAATATCATTGTGCAGATCGAAGTTTGGGACCGTTTTGATTATTCTCGTGACTTTTGGGATATCAGTCCGTGGAACCCTGGCATGAATTCCAATTACTCCTATGAAGAAACGGGTTTATCCGAGGTTTACCCCAAGCACCCTTCTTCCGACGAACATCCTTTTTTCCATAGTATTCCAGGTATGCCGAGATATTATCCAAAGTTAGATAAAATTCGAGGCTACCAAGAGGCCTTTGTTTCAAAAATGTTATCCTATAGTTTAAAATATGACAACGTACTATACTGTATGAACAATGAAACGACGACACCGATAGCCTGGGGCCAATACTGGATCGATTTCATTCAGGCCAAAGCGGCTGAAAAAGGTGTTCAAATTTATACGACCGATATGTTCGATGACGCCCATTTGGGAGAAAAAGCAATGAGCACGCCCACTATTTTTAAAAATGGCCAATACTATCAATTTGCAGATATCTCACAGGTAAACAGTCGCAATTTTGATGATGACCATTGGCAAACCCTATTATATTTGCTCAGCAAGGTTAATGAAACCTTCAAGCGGCCAAGCAATCATACGAAAATATACGGTGGCGGCTACAAGTCATTCGGCACTGGTGGACAAGAGGATGGCGTGGAACGATTTTGGCGAAATATATTGGCAGGGTCGGCCAGTTCACGATTTCATAGACCTGATAGTGGTAATGGACTAAACGAAAAAGCGAAAGCAAGTATTAAGGCAATGCGGTTGCTTGAAAGCAAGATTAAACTATGGAATATAGAACCTCAGATGCAACTGCTGACCGAAAGATTACCGAACGAGGCATATGTTTCAGGAGAACCAGGAAAGCAATATGTTGTTTATTTTCCTTATGGAGGTAGTATAGGACTTGACTTATCAAGGTTTCCCGAAGAATTTCAATTGCAATGGATCAGTATAACTGAAGGCAATTGGTTGACTAAAAGTCTAGAAATAATTTTAGGAGGAAAAATTATTACGGTTACAGCTCCCTTCAAAGGTGGTTGGGCTGCAGTAATTACAAAAGCAGAACCGTAATACATTTAGTTTAATTAAGCCATTTTAGCCTTGTTTCTTTTAGTGGTAAAGGCCAAAGCTTTTTTTACCCTTGAATTCTTGAACTTGTACAAACGGGCAACTTCGGTATTGCGCTCCAATTTGATTTCCTTGGTATCGGCCATTTCAACCTTAACTTCGCTAGCTTCGATTTTAGCATCCTGGGCTTGGGCGGCCATTCCGATAAAAAGAACAAAAGTGATAGTTAAGATAGTTTTCATGACTTGCGTTTTATATAAATAAAACGCCGCAGGCCCCATTATACGGGGTTTCCATTCGTTCAAGAACACGCAAAAATCGTTAAGCGACCCAACTTCGGATTAAAGGTAAAATATCACCGATGAGCGCACCGAACCCCAAAAACACCTTATCGGAAAAAGGTGTTTTTCACCGATACGGATGGGAACTTATTTTCTATATTGCCTCTTAGTGGTTATAGTTATGTTACAGAGTCAATAGGGGATGAAATACCTTTAAAGGATGTTGAGGTGGAAACTAGAACTATTGGGAGAACAAATAATATCAGGTCATTCAAACCTAGGCTATCTGTTTTTCAAAAATGCTACAACATGCGCTCAGTTCGTTGCAGTAGTTCCTTTACCCGAATTTTAAGACTTTCGGGCTCCAGAATTTTGGCATGATCGCCGAACATCATATACCATCTAGGAAAACCATGTACTACATCGGAAGACATAAAAGTCATTTCCACTTGGTCATTTTTCACTTTTTCGGAAACGAAACCATATGACTTGCTTCCACTTTTAATGTATCGAGCAACCGTTCGATCAACAAGAATCCTGATTTTGGTTTTTTGTACCTCGTTTTTTTTGCTCCGGTGTTCATCGATTGTCCCATGTGTCAATTCAAAGGGTTTACCAGTGCATAGAATGGCCATCATACGGTCGGTTCGAAATTGTCTATAATCCTTTCGTAGATGGCAAAAGCCCAATACATACCAAAAGTTATTTTCATGAAACAGCCCTACAGGTTCGATATGTCTTTCAGACGGTTCATCGGCCTCTAAAGATTGATATTTCAAAAATACTTGTTTTTTTTCAGCTATACTTTCAAAAAGAACCTCGAGGGCATTGGGTACTTTTGCATTGAACAGCACTTGTGCGGGATCGATAAATACTTGCGATTCCAAAGCGGCAATCCAATCCTTCTCTTTGCCCCGAAGCACAGACTTTATTTTATACATGGCCGATTTATGATATGCTCCAAGCGATGCATCGGTGAATTTTTGCATCAACTTCTCCGCAGCCACAAAACTACCGGCCTCTTCACGGGTGAACATCACCGGTGGAAGCCGATACCCGTCCATAATAGAATAGCCCACCCCTGCCTCACTTACTATCGGCACACCGGAAGCTTCTAAAGTTCTAATATCCCGGTATATGGTACGCAGACTTACCTCAAAACGATCGGCAAGTTCTTGCGCCTTCACAATACGTTTCGATTGTAACTGAATCAATATGGCCACAATGCGATCAAAGCGTTTTACGGTATCAATACCCATAATTGAATGACATATACCCCAAAGATAGGACTTCAGATCAAAGCTTGGCTTGAACACGGGTTTCATTTTGCACTTTCATTACAGCGAGTAGGCCTACCATTTTAAAATCGGCCATCAGAATTATTTTTGGAACTATCATAAGCGTCGGTTTTGATTCGCTCAAAGAAAGGGATGATTGATGACAACCCTCTGTCAACAGCAATTCGAAAATTCTAAAAAAAGAAGATATTTAATATTAAAGAACTGATTTACACTATTTTAAATAATATTTTATTTTTATTTCCACTACTGACAAAGGGCTGTCACATACTGGTTTTACATTTGTTCACGATATAAGTAATCACTTAAAAATAAATCCTATGAACACAACAGTAGTACAACAAGAAAAAACTGCCCAGGTCGTCACACCTTCAGAATTGCTAAAGCATTGGCAAGGGCATAGAAGTCTAACACGTCGTACCATCGAGGCATTTCCCGAAGAAGCTTTTTTCAACCATTCCATTGGTGGCATGCGTACTTTCGCTGAGCTTACAATGGAACTTCTTGGTATCGCCGGACCAGGAATCATGGAAATTGCAACGGGCAAAACTTCAGATTTAAAGGAGCATTTTGACCACGGCAATAGTAAAGCCAAAATTTTGGAGCTATGGGACAATGCCACTGAAGAAATCAATACCGGTTGGTCACAAATTCCTATAGAAAAATTTCAGGAAACCATTAAAATATTTGGACAGTACGAAGGAACCGTCTGGTCGTCAATTTTTTACTTTATCGACAATGAAATACACCATCGAGGCCAAGGATATGTTTATTTAAGGTCATTGGGAATTGAACCACCAGCTTTCTGGGAACGATAATCAAGAGCATGAAGTCTATCATATGAAAACAGTCTTGGTATTTAAGACATCGGTCACCAAAAAGAAGCAAGTACGAAGGCTTCGCCCATTTTTGAATAAATTGATAGACCCTAATGATTATTGGAATTTTGATCTGGAGGATTGCGATAATATCCTCCGGGTCGAAACCCAGCGAATCAGACCAGATAGGGTTTCCATCGCATTGAAAAACCTAGGATTTTATTGTGAGGAGCTTCTCTAAAAAATTTCTGCTGACCTTAAAGATTAAGCACAAGATTGGGGTTTGGACAGTTATTGGAATAATAGGATATATCCGATATGGCACAAACTCCGGGATAATCACCGAACCAATCGGTCATATCGATTACAATTTGAAAATGAAGATGTGGTGCATAGTTGCCGTTGACTTCCTGATTTCCTAACGTACCTAAAATGTACCCTTCATTGACTGTTTTTCCGATTTCAAGGCCCTGTAAAGATTCCTTTGACAGGTGACCGTAAAGCGTATGAAATCGAAAACCCGCTATTTCGTGCACAAGAATAATCGTAGGGCCGTAATCCCCTCGTGCAACATTGTTTTTAAAGCTATGTACTTTTCCCGCGAACGGTACCAAGACGGCTGTTCCGGCTTTAGTCCAAAAATCAATTCCCAAATGAACTGTTCTTTGTGCCTTCCCAATTCCTAAAAAATTTTTATTATTTGAATATAGGTTTCTATGTTCTAAATACCCTCCGAAGGCAATATCGGCCCTATTCGCTTCCAATATAGAACTAATATAATGCTGGCAAATTTCAGGTCGAATAATGTCTAAACCCTTTAAATCAACGTTGTCCACAGATAAATTTAAGTGCGTATATTTCCCTCTCGAAATTGTCCTATCAAATAGGGCCACAGGTTCACACATATGATTTTTAACCAACTCCTCAAACGTCGTCATGAATCGAATATTAAATCCAAAAAGCAAGTTACGGTTCTTTTTTTTTAGGGGTGGACCAAACTTTTTAATCTTACTTTTCGTAAGTATTTGTATCTTATGAGTACTAATTGTAAAAAGCAATTGCAATGATGAAAATACAGATTCCCCTCTTAATTTTAACCCTTTTTTTTGCCACAGGTTGCCAATCGAATAACAAAAAACATGAGGGTACCGCTATAGCCGAAGTTACCCAAGAGGAAGTAAAACTAACTTCCCAAGAACTGGACAAATATGAGACCGCCTATTTTGCCAGTGGTTGTTTTTGGTGCGTAGAAGCCATATTCGAAAGTGTAAGAGGCGTAAAGGAAGTTGTTTCGGGTTATGCCGGGGGTACGGAAAAAAACCCCACTTATGAACAGGTCGCCCGTGGTCAAACATCGCACGCCGAAGCAGTGGAGGTCTATTACGACCCTAACGAAATAACCTTCATCGAGTTGGTGCAGGTATTTTTTGGTTCCCACGACCCTACTTCCCTAAATCGTCAAGGTCCTGACAGGGGACCTCAATATCGCTCAGTGGCGTTTTACAAAAATGAGGAAGAAAAGAAAATAATAGACGCCTACATCGCGGCGCTTAAGGAACAGCAGATTTATGATGCACCGATTGTCACCGAAGTTGCCAAATTAACTAAGTTCTATGACGCAGAAGACTATCACCAAGATTACGAGAAGCGCAACCCCAACAATTCGTATATTCGAAATGTTTCGGTTCCACGGTTGAACCGATTCAAACAAAATTTTCCCGAATACTTAAAAAAAGGGGCGCATTAACTCGAATATTTCGAGAACATATAAATAAATTGAGCGACCTATTTAGGTCGCTTTTTTTGTTTGTTGAGAATTACGTTTATCTTTAATGCCTCAAATAAAAAACAACATGAGCTTAAAATCAACCTATTATTCAATTTCTATGGCCTTGGTGGCCGTATTCTTATTTGTCGGCTGTAACGAAGAAAAAAAAGACGATACCCCATGGATTTCTCTTTTTGACGGCCAAACTTTAAACGGATGGACCCAAAAAGGAGGGGTTGCCGAGTACATGGTTCGTGACGAAACAATCGTCGGCACTACTGTAAGCAACACTCCCAACTCTTTTATGACCTCTGACAAGAGGTACGGAGATTTCATTTTAGAGCTGGAATACAAAGTAGACTCTTCGATGAACTCTGGTATTCAGATCCGCAGCAATAGCTTTCCCCACTATCGGGATGGAAGGGTTCACGGTTATCAGATAGAGATTGACCCCTCTGATCGCGCTTGGAGTGGTGGCATCTATGATGAAGGACGTCGCGGTTGGCTGAATCCACTTGATAACAATCCGGAAGCCCAAAAAGCTTTTAAACAAAACGACTGGAACCATTATCGCATAGAGGCCATTGGTGACACTTTAAAAACATGGATTAACGGGGTACCCGCGGCACATCTTGTAGACGACAAAACCGCAAGTGGTTTTATAGGTCTTCAAGTGCACGGTATCGGTAAAGACAAAACACCAGGAACCGAAATTATCTGGAGAAATATCAAGATTTTAACAGATAGCCTTTCCAAGTATTCAAAAAAATCACCTATTCAACCAATCGTTACAAAAAACAACTTAACGGTTTCCGAGAAAAAAGATGGGTTCAAAATGTTGTGGGACGGAAAAACCACGGAAGGATGGCGTGGAGCGCGTTTAGACGAGTTTCCTGAAAAAGGCTGGAAAATAGAAGACGGAGTTTTAAGTGTATTGTCTTCGGGGGGAGAAGAGTCGGCCGCTGGCGGCGATATCGTAACCAAAGACCTATACGGAAACTTTGAACTTATGGTCGATTTCAAGCTTACCGAAGGTGGAAATAGCGGAATTAAATATTATGTAGATACCGATGTTAACAAGGGGCCAGGTTCCTCCATAGGATTGGAATACCAGATTTTGGACGATGCCAAACACCCAGATGCAAAACTGGGCAACCATGAAGGAAGCCGGACAGTAGCCTCGCTTTATGACTTAATACAAGCTGACGTCAGCAAACCTATCAACCCTATTGGAGAGTGGAACACCGCCCGTATCGTAGCCAAAGACAACCATATCGAGCATTGGCTCAATGGAACCAAAGTGTTGGAATACGAACGAAAAAGTGATGACTATAGAAAGTTGGTATCAGAAAGCAAATACACGAAATGGAAAAATTTCGGAGAAGCGGATAAGGGTCATATTCTCTTGCAAGACCATGGCGACTTGGTTAGCTTTAAGAATATTAAAATACGAACTTTCGATTCAGAATAAGCCATAACCGAAAAACCGGGTAAGGGTAAGAAAGAGGGTGTTTAAAAAGTAAAAATGGCTGTTATTGCGAACTAAGTGAAGTAATCTGTTGATTAGAAAATAACTTGCAGATTGCCTCGAGCCTCGCAAAGACATGAATGAAGACTTTTTATACACCCTCTTTCAATTGTCGAAACGAAGAACTATAGATTGTTTCAAGGAGTTCTACTCCAAAAGCACCTCGCCATATTTCGAATTAATAGCAATGGTTCGGTTGCCATTGCCGTTGACCTGATATCCTTTGTATTGTGTATTATTGTGATTTTTGGTAGTATTCAACACTAGTTTTGATGGATACCTCACCTCAGAAGCCGTAGCGTTCACATTAATATTCATTGCAGAATTGGGTAATTTAAAGAATATCTCGCCGTAACTTGAATTGACGTTCAAATCAGAAAAATCTGGAGCGATGGAATAAATACGGACCGCACCCATTTTATTATCTATCGAAGCTTGTTTTACCAAACGCTCAATGGAAACCTCGGATGCATTTGATCTTAAGGAAAGGTTCAAGACCTCGGTAAGTTCAACATCGTCTGAATAGTCTATTTTTAACTGTCCATAATTCCATTTTTCTACTAACACAGGGGTATACGAAGCACTGACCGTCGTTTGATCCCCATCTATTGTGGAAGCAAATAGGCTTGCATGTGATAGTGTCGCATTGATATTTTTTGTGTTTTCCGCCAATTTGACCTCACCATGTCGTACGTTCATTTTTAATTTTACAGATTTGGGCATCTTCACCTTAATTGTTTTTTTCACTTTTACGTTTTTACTCTTTCCATCTGAATTGAAATAGAAAATATCGGGACCGTTCTTTCGAAGGCTGTCATTTTCAATCACTATATTTCTATGCACCGTATGGGCAGTTAGACTTTCGGCATGCGCTTCCGCCCCTTTAGCTTGAAGTTCGGCCCTTTGCTCATGTAGACTAGCCCTTTCTTCGTGAAGTTTCCTCATTTTTTCTGCGCGTTTTTGGGCCAACTCGCGATAGTGTTCACCTCGCTCTTCCATTTTTCTACTCCACTCTTCCATTCGTCTTTGGTAATCTTTGTCAAATCCCTTTTCAAAGTCCTTTTGCCATTTTTTCATATATTTTTCACCATCCTTTTTATAAGCTTCGTAGTCGAATTTCATTATATCTATATTAGGTAGTGGTGGTATCTCTATCATTTCGACCAATTCGTGCAATTCGGCTACCTCAGGAATTTCAACAATTATTGGGTCGATATCCGGAATTTCAAAATGAAAATCCTGTCTAAAATCTCCCATAATGTTATGTGCTGAAAATGGATTATTTACTTTGGTCGTTATTTTGATCTTAGAGCTATTCCCTAAAATCTCGACTACATCATCCTCAAAATACTTCTTTGCCTCTTCAGGCGTGGCGTCTTCCATAGTCACCGTAGCCTCTATAAAGACCTCATTTTTATCCCAGGTTTCAAATTGAATATCGGCATAGCTGGTATTAATTTCAATAATGGCATCACCACTAACCACAAATGTTTCAGTATAAGTCCTGGCCTCTTTCTGCCCGTACGCAATCATGTTAACAAATAAGAGAAAGAGCGTAACACCGTTAGATAATCGTACTTGTTTCATTTTTTGCTGATTTTAAATCGTTCAACCTCATTTTTAAATTTTGCAATAACTGTAACCGCAGCTGTAAGTTTTTTATCAAGGCCGAAATGGTCTGATCATTGGGGCCAATTTCATTTAATTCTCTATTCAAGATCCCATATTCAAGGTCCAGCTCTTCCAAGCGTTCCATAAAACTGTCAATCAATATCTTGTTCTCATCGGTGAGCTTTAGCTTCGACAACTCCATATTTATGCCCGATAGGTAATAGTTTTCCACTTTCTTCAAATCAGGGGACAAGTCGCCCAACGATATTTTTTCAACAGCTACGTCATTCTTCCGATCAAAAGGCCGTACATCGGTTGATGATTTGTATAGGTAACCACCAATACTGATTATCAATACCAATGATGCCGCTATTTTAAGTAACAGGAAGGAAGACTTGGCCTTTTGCTTGGTTTGAGGCAGTACTTTATCCAACCGTTCCAAAAAGCGTACTTTATGACCTTCTTTTAGCTGTTCAGCTTCGGGATCGGTTTTCTTTTCGAACATTTCCCTAAGATCTTGTGCCATATACTTTGTTTTTTAATAATTCCCGTAAATATCCTTTTCCCCTGAGTAATCTCGTTCGGCATGTATTTTCTGTTAAATCGAGCACTTGGGCTATTTCACTATGATCAAAACCTTCCAACAAATACATCATTACAACGAATTTATATTTCTCGGGAAGTAAGGTTATTGCCGATTTGACCGCATCAACGGTTACCTCATTTTCTACCGACCAATCTTCATCTTCTACGATATATACATGGTTTTCGTTCAAGGCCACCAATTCTTCCTTTTTCGATTTTATAAAATCGATACTTTTATTGATTACGATGCGCTTCAACCATGCCCCAAACGTAACTTCGCCTTTAAATTGATGTATTTTCTCAAAGGCCTTAATAAAAGATTCCTGCATGACATCTTCCGCATCGTCGGTATTTCCAACGAAACGCAAGGCAACATGAAACATACCATTACAATATTGCTCATATAGCCTTAATTGCGCTTTTCTATTATTAGCTTTGCACTGATTTACGACATCAATTGGAAACATTGGATTCGTTTCGTTGTTGGTTTAATCCTGTTGTTATACTAAGGACGAGGAAAATATTCGGATGTTGCAAAAAACGCTTACTTTTATAAAAAATTAAATATTTCCGCTTGAAACAAGTTACGCTTACTACCCCATATATTACGTTGATCGTCTTAGATTATGGTGCTATCATTCAAAAGGTTTTGGTAAAGAACAACCAAGGAAAATATACCAATATGGTAGTTGGTTCCAATTTTCCGAATGATTATTTGACCGATACCGCTCATCTAGGAGCATGTGTGGGTCGTTTTGCAGGACGCATTTCCAAAGCCCGTTTTGAACTTGACCGGGAAACATATCCATTATACGGAGAACATGGGATGCATCTTCATGGAGGAAAAGAAGGGTTTGGCAAAAAATATTGGACTATTGAAGAGGTGAACCACGGTAATCGACCCTATGTAAGACTTTCGTATTTCAGCAAACATTTAGAAGAAGGATACCCAGGTAATTTAAAGGTTATGGTCACCTATCAATTGATCAATAACAATCTACGAATATTACATCAGGCAAAAACAGACCGCACTACGATCGTCAATCTGACCAATCATTCTTATTTTAAGCTTGACGACAGTGACAGCTTAGCGCATTATGACCTACAATTAAACTGTCCGGCGCGTGTTGAAACACATGAAAATCTTTTACCGACAGGTAAAGTGGTACCAGTAAAAGGATCAAAATATGATTTCATGGACAAACGGTCCATTGGTTCCACTACCTTGGACACGCCTTATGTTATCAACCCGAATACCAAAAGAGCGGCACATATCCATTCCCAGAAATCTGGTATTTCCATGGATGTAATGACAAACCAGCCGGCCGTTGTCGTATATACTCCACCGCATTTTACGGGAATATGTTTTGAAACGCAAAATTTCCCTGATGCGCCTAATCACAAGAATTTTCCGAGCAGCGTATTGAAGCCTGGCGAAGTATACAAAAATGAATCTGAATTTAAATTTACGACACACGAAGCCCAACTACCCTTATTTTAAAGATTGGATGGATATTTCTTCCCTTTTCCAAAATTTAGAAACCGGCATAAGGGCATAATTTAAAAATTTTGTTTGCCCGTATCTAGACGTCGACCAATAAATTCAAATGCACGGTAATATTATCGCGAGTGGCCTTACTGTAAGGGCAAATCTCATGGGCGGCATTTACCAACCCCTCCCCTGTTTCGGTTTCGACTGTCGGTAAATAGCAATCGAGGGTCACCTCGATAAAAAAACCATCTGCATCTTTATTGAAGGCAACAGTTGCGGTAACACTAAAATCGCCTAGGTCGTCAACTTTTTGTTCTTTAGCCACTACTTGTAAAGCACCTGCAAAACAGGTTGAATACGCAGCGGCAAACAATTGCTCCGGATTAGTCGCCTTTCCATCTGTTTTTCCGTCACTGTCCGGCATTTTTATGGCAAAATCAATCGTACCGTCTTCACTTGTAACATGGCCAGACCTTCCACCTTCATTGGTTGCTTTCGTTTTGAATATTGTTTTCATGATCAACATTTAAAATTACGTTTTAAGATACTAAAGATGATTATCAAATTCTCAGTGGAACTATTAAATTTGTGTGAAAACTTTATCTTTGGTCAAAAGGGAAAGGTACCATTTGGTTTTGTAACTTAGTACTGCAACACCAAGATGATAAGAAAACCCCTAGCTTTTCATCACCTAAACCTAAAAAAATGAAAATCTTAAAATGGCTTTTGATTGTTTTTATTGTATTGGCGGCTCTTTTCTTTACAGTCGGTCAGCCCTATTTGAAGGGACAGACAAAAAAACATAGTCCCGAGAAAACAGCTACCTATTCAGAAAACGGCTTGGATCTATCGGTACATTATTCCAGCCCCTCTAAAAAAGATCGGGAAATTTTTGGTGCTTTAGTGCCCTACGGCATAGTGTGGAGGACAGGTGCCAATGAACCTACCACATTTACCACTGCCTCCGATATCAAAATAACCGATAAAAACCTACCTGCGGGTACCTATTCATTGTGGACGGAGCCCAACCCGGAAAGTTGGAGTGTTATTTTCAATAAAGAAGTTCCCGAATGGGGTGTTACCATTCTCAGTGGTGGTAAGGAAACAACAAGAGAGCCGGAATCGGATGTGGTTCAAATAGAAGTGCCAACAGAAGAATTATCGAGTGTTCAAGAGTATTTTACAATTGCTTTTGAGGATTCGGAAGCGCTATATTTAACGCTCAGCTGGGACCGAACACAAGTAAAAGTCCCTATTAACCCATAAAGATTGGTCTTAAAAAAAAATACCGATACCGCTAACATTTCCAAATCGAAGCATAAAAGGAAACAAATACCATCGGTCGAAGAACTTCTCAATGGTATTAAAAGGGGTGACAAGACTGCTTTGGCCAGAGCCATAACTTTAGTAGAAAGTAGCAATGCCGATAATCTCGAAAAGGCGAATCTAATTATCGAAAAGTGCCTCGGTCAAAACACAAAAACCCTGAGGGTCGGTATAACAGGTGTTCCCGGGGTAGGCAAAAGCACCTTTATTGAGGTCTTGGGTAAAAAATTGACCTCTTTGGGTAAAAAAGTCGCCGTACTTACCGTAGACCCTACCAGTTCTGAAAGCAAAGGAAGTATTCTAGGCGATAAAACCAGAATGCATGAATTGGTAAAAGATCCAAATGCTTTTATTCGTCCGTCGCCCTCAAGCGAATCATTGGGCGGTGTAGCTAGAAAAACACGTGAGACCATTCTATTATGCGAAGCGGCCGGCTACGATGTCGTTCTAATTGAAACGGTAGGCGTTGGCCAAAGTGAGACCATGGTCCATAGTATGGTCGATTTTTTCTTACTACTTAAATTAGCAGGAGCTGGAGACGAACTACAAGGTATTAAGCGCGGAATTATGGAAATGGCCGATGCTTTGGTAATTAACAAAGCCGATGGAAACAATACAAAACCCGCTGCAATTGCGAAGCAAGATTTTACAAAAGCCCTGCATTTATATCCTTTAAAAGAGAATGGTTGGAAACCCGAAGTGCTTATTTGTTCGGCACTGGAGAATACAGGAATACTCGAAGTTTGGGAATTAATCAAAAAGTTTGTTGAATTCACTACCGCCAACGGATACCTAGAGCAAAACCGTAAAAAACAGAACAAAAATTGGTTGCTACAATATATTGACCAGCGAATCACCAGCGACTTTTACCGTCACCCCCAAATTGCCAATGCGTTGCCTTCTGTGATAGATGAAGTCACCCAAGGTACAATATCACCTTTCACAGCCGCAGAAAAACTCATCACTATTTACAAGACCCGAAGAACTTAACCCCAAACCTTTGTAAAATGGATAAATAGAGAGATTATCCACTAAGACCAAGTATTATGAATAAAAACATAACTTTGCCGAACCCAAATAATCTTGGGTATTGACATTCAAGCAGAGAACCAAAACGACATTCCTATAAACCAATCGAATGAATCCTGTAACTAGCTTAACACTTTCCGTAGTCGTACCACTATATAATGAAGAAGAAAACGTAAGCCTCTTAACCAAGAAAATTCATGAGAGCCTTAAAGGTTATAATTATCAAATTATCTATGTTGACGATTTTTCGAAAGATGCGACCCGCAAGGTGGTAAAAGAGATGAACGATGACACAGTGCACTTGATCGAGCTCAAAAAAAACTACGGGCAAAGTTTGGCTTTGGCCGCCGGGTTGGACTATGCCAAGGGAGAGTTCATAATCACTATGGATGGAGATCTTCAGAACGACCCAAGTGATATACCACAGATGTTGGAACATGCGTTGAGTGGGGAATACGATGTAATCACAGGAATACGTCAGAAAAGAAAGGATTCGCTCGTAAAAAAAATCCCTTCGAAAATCGCCAATTTTTTAGTCCGCCGAATCACAAAATTAGATATAAAAGACAATGGATGCGCTCTAAAAGTCTTTACCCGTGACATTGCCAAAGACCTTAACCTCTATGGTGAGATGCATCGCTTTATAACCTTGCTGGCCCATTTGGAAGGTGCACAAATTAAACAGGTTCCTGTAAAACACCACGCGCGCCATGCAGGTGTATCAAAATATGGTTTGGAACGTGTTTTTAAGGTAGTCGCCGATATGATGTTGCTTTTGTTCATTAGAAAATATTTTCAACGACCGATACATCTCTTTGGTATTTTTGGCGTACTACTTATCATGCTCGGTTTTCTGATCAATATTTATTTGCTCATCGTAAAATTCGGTATGGGCGAAGATATTGGAACCCGCCCCCTACTTATTTTCGGAATGATGTTTATTTTGGGAGGAATACAATTGTTTACCATTGGTATTGTAATGGAACTCCTGATTCGTACGTATTATGAATCTCAAAAAAAGCGGCCGTACAGGATAAAAAAAATATCGATAGGTGGTGAATCGTAAAAAACTCATGACGGCCCTTAAAGTGGTCGTTAGCATTGTTCTTGTCTATTTTGTTTTTACTAAAATCGACCTTCATGAAATAGCAGCGGTTCTAAAAACTACAAATCCGATTTACTTGTTGGCGGCCGTAGTGTTATTTTCACTGTCTAAAATTATTTCTGCCCTGCGGGTAAACCTCTATTTTCATCGTATAGGCATACCGCTCACCCAAATCGCCAATTTAAAACTGGCTTTTTTAGGTATGTTCTATAACCTTTTTTTTCCAGGAGGCATCGGTGGTGATGCTTACAAGGGCTATTTGCTCAAGAAAAATTTTGACATTAAGACGAAGCGTGTGGTATCCGTTTTAGTCTTAGACCGTCTGAGCGGACTTTTACTTTTGTTTATTTATGCCTGTGTTTTAGCACTGCTCTTAAAAAACGATGCCCTTGTCCCCTTTAACTGGATGTTTATTACAGCTATCGTATTGAGCATTGCCGTTTTTTGGTTCTTGAATAAAAAATTATTTCCATTTGTACTGCCGATATTCTGGAAATCATTTGCATTTTCGGCCTTGGTACAGTTGGCCCAATTGATCAGCGTAATGATGATACTCAAAGCCCTGGGAATAGGGGCTACAACTTGGGCCTATCTTTTTATTTTTCTAATTTCATCAATAGTAGCTGTACTACCTATGACTATCGGAGGAATTGGTAGCAGGGAAGTTACTTTTTTCTATGGGGCTTCTTTATTGATGCTCGATGAAAGTACTTCTGTTACTATAAGTATGATTTTCTTTTTGATGACGGCCTTGGTGTCGTTATTTGGGGCTTATTTCCATTTCAAAAAGATCAAGCTACATGTTGTCGAAACTGATTAAGCCAAGCTTGGTGATTCTTGCACATTACCCACTGACCTCTTGCAATTACGCTATCAATAAATGTGCACTAAATGCATTTTACGAAGTATTTTTTTACGCGTATTCGGATTTAGAAATTTGGCCTGTAACCTTGTGATCCGAAATTGATTTACCGAATATTGCCGATCCCAATCGAATCCTTTCCGATGCAGTTCATTCAATTCCTCATCACTTACGTAGACCCATATATTTTTTTTGCCTTCTAGATCGTTTATGGAGGAAATTTTGACCGGCTTTTTATTATAGAAGTCCAAACCCCACGTATGGCTCGGCGAAAGTTTGCAAATATCATCTACAGGAATCCCATTCTCTTCAATTTTCGAAGCCATAGAAGAACCGGCTTGGTATTTTAATAGCGAAGGATAGAAGTGCATATTCAGTATGGCGTTCAAAATGACCGAACTCAACACGGAAATCGTGATGATTTTAAAATAATAATCTTCGTATTTGAGGATGTAATATACAATTGCCAGAGCCAGGGATACTTTCCAAATATAATTATATGGGTTTTCGAACTCAAAAACAAAATAGCATATAAATGCCGAAGCAATAAAAATCAGCCCAAGAATAAAATACTGTACACCTAATAAAGATTTTATAAATTTTCTCTCAGGGCTTTTATAAAGTCCGTATAGATAGGATGCCGTGAGCACGGAAAAAAGTGGAATCACGATATTTAAGTAGTGTGGTAGTTTAAACTGTGCAAAACTGATGATTATAAAAATAAGCGTGATTCCGCCTATTGTGAGAATTTCATTATTAGGGTTAAAGGCAAACCTTGACTTCACCAGTGCTTTTGCACGATTCCAATAGGCTAAGAGACCCAGAACCGTCCAGGGTAAAAATACCCACAAAAAAGTATGGAAAAAGAAAAGGTAATCACTGCTATTCTTTCCGACTCCTTCTCCACTAAGCCGTTCAAAACTTTGTTCCCAAAAAATAAAGAAGATACCACTTCTATTTCCCTTCCCTCTTATTATTTTTTCCGGATGCAGATCAAATTGATGGTAATAAGCATAGAGCATCGGCGTTATTGCCAAACTAAAAACAAGTAACCCAACTACAACGCGCCAATTTAAAAAGGCTTTCCATTTTTTGGTATAGGCTAAATGACATAATAAGGGTAGCCCAATTACCAAAAGCGCAATCTGACCTTTAGTAGAAAAGGCAATTGCCGCTCCAAATGCGCCTAAAACAATACTTCTCAAGGTACCTCGTTCAATATAGGTCGCAAGTTGCCAAATCGCAAAAATAGCCGACCCGGTAAGCACCGCATCGGTACGTACATCGATAACCGAAAGCACTATGGTCTGAGCGGTCATGAATACCAATGCTGCCAGCTTTCCAGTTTCTCGGTTATAGAGTAATTTTCCCAGCCCATAACAGCTATAGGCACCAAGTAGGGTAGCCAAAAGCGCGGGAATTCTATAAGCCCAATCATGAATACCAAAGATCTTGAAAGATAGCGCGGCCAACCAATAATGCATGTGAGGTTTATCGAGATATTCTTCAGGGCCCTTGAATAGGCTCAGAAAGTCGTTTTCTTGAACCATTCGCATGGCCATGACCGCAAATTGTGCAGAATCGTTTTCAAACAGTGTTGCGAACATTCCGGAGATATAAACCAGAATAATCAAAATCAAAAGAAACCAATACCTCAGATTAGAGATCATAGGCGAAATCTGTGAAGTGCAAATATAAATAACTTTGCAAATAACCAGCTCAAAATCAACCCTATTCCTATTCCTGTAAGCACATCCAAAGGAAAATGAACACCTATATAGATTCGGCTATAGGCGACAACAAAAGCCCAAAACATCAAGAAAATTCCTATGTAGCGCAGTTTTGACTTCAGTAAAAAAGTAAAGAAAAGTGCTACGGCAAAAGAGTTTGCGGCATGGGCCGAAAAATAGCCAAATTTACCTCCACAAGACTCCTTGACCAATCGCATTAGTGAATTTACCTCTGAATCATGGCAAGGGCGTAAACGTTGCACCCCATATTTAAAGAAATTAGCCAGTTGATCCGTGGTAAGTATCAAAATAGCCATAGTAACCAATACAAGCAGTGTTTTCTTAAGACCGTAGTATTTGTACGACAATCCTAATAGAGTCGCATAAAGTGCTAAACTGACAAAATTCCACTTATAGGTAACAAAAAGCCAAAAACCATCCCACTGCAAATTGCCCATATTATTGAGCCATAAAAAGAGGTCTTTGTCGTAGTCTATCAATTCTTCGAGCATGGGCCAATCTATTCCTCGTAACGTGCTACTTCCCTATCATAGAACTCGGTTGCTTGAGCAATAAAGTTCTCAGTTTCGGTTTCCAATTCCTTTTCGTCTTCCCGGGAAAATTCCTCAAACCATTCTACCTCGTCATTTTCTAAATTAATGATAAATCTCGGGTATTCGGTGTGAACAACAAATACAGCGGTCGGATAATCGGTATTGTCACCTAGTAAAAATTTTGGCAATTGCATTTCGGGTTGATTTATAGGGTTAGTAGACGTCTTTTTTTAAGATTTACGTTTATTTCGTATGTACAGAAGGCACCGTCATTTTGGACACAATCAGTTTCTTCGTCAAGTAATTAAATCGAATATACAATAATATGGCCGATGCCGTAAGTCCCGTGAGCAAGCCGATCCATATACCGGTGCTTTCCAGCTCGGTATACAGCCCTAGGTAAAATGATATGGGAAAACCGATCAACCAATAGGCGACAAAAGTTATCCAGGTAGGTATCTTCACATCTTGCAATCCTCTTAAAGCACCTAAAACGACTACTTGAATACCGTCTGAAATCTGAAAAAAGGCCGCTACAAGAAGTAGTTCGGCGGTTAATTGGATCACCTCTGTGTTGTCGACCATATTGACCAAGTCTTTCTCATCTAAATAAAGCGTCGGAAACCAATACCTGCCCACCAGAAACAAAATGGCAAAAACAATCTCTAAAAGCAAGGTGAGGAAAAAAATGGAAATCGCGATGCGCCTGAGTTCTTTGAAACCTTGAAGGCCCTTTTGGTTGCCTACCCTGATCATTGCCGCAACCCCCAAGCCCATTCCAACCATAAAGGTCATGCTGCTTAAATTCAGGGCAATTTGATTTGCCGCTTGCGGGTTCTTGCCCAATACCCCACTTAGCCAAATAGCGGCCGTAAAAATAGCAACCTCAAAAAACATTTGTAGTGCCGATGGAAAACCTAAGCTTATGATTTTGTTCATCACCTTTTTTTCAATCTTCCCGAAATTGAAACCTGTAACATAATCATGGAACTTTTTCTTGTTCTTCAACAAAACCCAAATAAAAATCAGCATTACTATTCTCGATACCAATGTGCCTATCGCCGCACCAACAATGCCCAACTTTGGAAAACCCAAAGATCCAAATATCAATAGATAGTTCAAAACAATATTCACCACATTCGCGATAATGGTTGCATACATAGGGTATTTGGTCTGGGAAAGGCCCTCGGAAAATTGCTTAAAAGCCTGAAACATAATCAAGGGTATCAGTGAAAAAGCCACTAAATCTAAGTAGGGCAGCGCCAATTCAACCACCTCGGGAGGCTGCTTCATTAAATGAATCAAGGGTTTTGACAATAGAATTAGACCGAAAAGCGACAAGCCCAATAGGGTACAAAGCACCAGCCCGTGTTTTAGGGCACTTTTTCCATCTTTCTTTTGCCCCGCACCGTCGGCCTCAGCCACCAAAGGGGTGATAGCCGTTGAAAACCCAATGCCCAACGACATGGCAATAAATACAAAACTATTTCCCAAGGAAACCGCGGCCAGTTCTGCAGTACCCAGTTGTCCGACCATAACATTGTCGGCAAAGGCCACAAAACTATGGCCCAACATGCCAAGGATAACGGGAGTTGCCAATTTTAAATTGTAACTGAATTCTTTTGTGTATTGTTGTAACAAAGTTTTTGGATTCGGTGTTCTACACCAATTGATTTATTTATTTCAGGCCCGGGATCAGCGCGAGCGGTATTTCGCCTCCTCCCAAAAAACATCCATTTCGTTCAAGGTCATCTCTTTTAATGATTTTCCTTTTGATTTGGCCCGCTCTTCGAGGTATTGAAAGCGTTTCGCGAATTTTTTATTGGTACGTTCCAGCGCATTTTCGGGGTTGATATTCAGAAATCGGGCATAATTCACCATTGAAAACAGTACATCACCGAATTCCGCTTCCATGGCATCGTGTCTATTTTTATCGATTTCAGTCTGAAATTCGGCAAGTTCTTCTTGTAACTTTTCAAAAACTTGTTCTGGTTTTTCCCAATCAAAGCCCACTCCCGCCACCTTGTCTTGAATTCGATTTGCCTTTACTAAGGCAGGCAGACCATTCGGCACGCCTTCCAAGACGCTCTTTTTTCCTTCCTTCAGCTTAATATTTTCCCAGTTGCGCTTTACTTCCTCTTCATCGGTCACCTTAATATCACCATAAATATGCGGATGCCTATTTATCAGTTTTTCGCAGATTTCGTTAGAGACATCGGCCATATCAAAATCGTCGGTCTCTGAGCCGATTTTTGCATAAAAAACAATATGCAATAGCAAATCGCCCAATTCTTTCTTTACTTCTTCCAGATTGTTTTCCAATATGGCATCTCCCAATTCATAGGTTTCCTCAATTGTCAAATGTCGCAAGGTCTCCATGGTCTGCTTCTTGTCCCACGGACATTTGTCACGAAGCTCGTCCATGATTGTCAATAATCGATCGAAGGCCTTAAGTTGTGATTCCCTAGAATTCATAAACTGATATTTTGGCAAAAGTACGAATCTAAGATGTTAGACCGTGTTGTATTATTTAGTATTTTAGGAGATTGAAAAAAAGACCATTTTCAGTTCAATTCGCCAACAAATGCGATATATTGATAGGTTTTCTTTTTATAAACCACATACGCTGAGAATACTAATCTAAAACAATCACTGCCAAACATGAGAACATTTCAAAAAGTAGTTATTCTTATATTTTTTTCGTTTTTTTTGAATGCGTCTACCGCCCAGCAGTACCTGTCTCAAAAGGCTAATACCTTTCTAAGTACGTTATCAGAAGAACTAAAGGCGGCTGCCTTTTTTCCTTTGGACGATGCAGAGCGAACAAATTTCAACTATGTTCCAATGGATCGTAAAGGCCCCACCTTCCACGATTTTAACGAAACACAGAAACAGGCCGCTTTAGATTTGTTGAGGGCTTCGCTTAGTGAAGATGGATACCGCAAAACAACAGAGATAATGGCGCTCGAAAAGGTCCTCAACGAACTGCTTAACGATCCCAGTAAAAAAATGTCGGACGGAAGGCCGTATCGAGACCCACTGAACTATCACTTTTGCATTTTCGGCACCCCATCACCAACCAATTTTTGGGGCTGGCGTTTTGAGGGGCACCATGTATCTGTGAACTTTACCTCGACAGAAGGAAGAATTATCTCATCGACCCCGAGTTTCTTTGGGTCAAATCCTGGTATTGTTCAAAGTACAGCGGCAAAGGGCAAAGAGGTGTTGAAAAAGGAAACCGATCTTGGTTTTAAACTTGTAAATACCCTTGATTCAAATCAGTTAAAAACGGCTCGGTTCTCTGAAGAAGCGCCTTACGAGATTATCACCAGAAACAAACAGGAAGTCGGCGTTATAGAAACTAAGGGCATTTCCTACGCCGCCCTTTCCAAAAGCCAGAAAAAAATATTTATGGAGCTCTTAAATGTGTATTTGGATACATACGAACTGGGCTTTGCTACAAATTTCAAAAAAAGAATAGACGAAGCAGGATTGGAAAATCTCCGTTTCGCATGGGCGGGAAGCCTCAAAGCAGGAATTCCCAATTACTATCGCATTCATGGGCCTATCCTCCTAATCGAATATGCCAATACCCAGAACAATGCCAATCATGTGCATACCGCTATTCGCGATTTGGAAAACGATTTTGCCAAGAGTGCATTGAAAGCGCATTACGAAGAACATCACCATAACTAAACAAATCAATGGTTACAAGAAGAGATTTTTTTTCACAATCTGCCTTACTGGCTTTAGGAACGATGGTTGCTCCATCGTATGCCCTATCACCACCAAAAAATTTAAAACTAGGGGTTCAATTGTACACTTTTCGAAAGGAAATGGCCGACGACCCAAAAGGCACCCTAAAACAAATTGCAGCAATTGGTATCAAGGAAATTGAATCGGCCCGAAGTTCTAAAGGGCATTACTACGGTCTTGCACCGGAGGAAATGAAAAGAACTTGTGCCGATTTAGGCATGAATCTTAAAAGTGGCCATGTAGCACTTGATAAGAATTTTCAAAAAACCATGGCCGAAGCGGCGGCATCAGGTCAAGAATACCTTATCTGTTCTTCAATGCCCTCCGATGGTCAAACCATCGACAACTACAAAAAAGTGGCCGATGCCTTTAATAAAGCTGGTGAAGATTGCAAAAAAATGGGACTTAAATTCGGATACCATAACCACGGTTATGAGTTTGAAGCTGACCAAGGTAAAGTACTTTATGATGTTTTAATGGACAACACTCAACCCGATCTGGTGCATATGGAATTGGACCTCGGATGGGTTGCTATGGGTGGCAAAGACCCGCTCGACTATTTTAGAAAGTACCCGAAACGGTTTCCTTTGTGGCATTTGAAGGATATGAATATAAAAGAAGGGCATAGTACCGAATTTGGGAAGGGAGCACTTGACATTGCAGCAATGATCGAAAATAGGAAAGCCTCCGGGGTCAAGCATATTTTTATAGAACAGGAAGAATATGCCAGCACTCCCATGGAAAGCATGAAATACAATATGAACTATATGTACCATTTATAAGGTAAAGTCTCAAACAACGAAATCAGCTTTCGTAAAGAAATCCTCCGCGCTAACCGGGTATCCCGGATATTAACGGGTTTGTAGTGCTATAGCCCTAATATGCAGTACATTAACCAATATGGTAAATGAGAGCGTGGGGATACAATTTCTACCCGCATGCTCGTGCGAAATGTTATATTGAATCCGTGAAGCCATTTTTGCTCTTAGTCCTATAATAACCTTAGGTTTTTAAATTTCTCTTCGTACATTAATACCCAAAATAGCAACCAATATGAAAAAAGGCAAAAGGTGTTTTTTTACTGTCCTCCTACTCTTTTCGATGATTTCATCGATTTCTGCCCAAGAAACACCACTAATTGCCGAAGGTGCGGAAATTAACCTTGTGGCATCCGATTATAAGTTCACGGAAGGGCCCGCGGTAGATAAAGAGGGCAACGTATTTTTCACAGATCAGCCCAACGACCGTATTCTCAAATGGTCGGTTGCCGATGGATCTGTATCGGTTTATTTGGAACCCGCCGGTCGTGCCAATGGACTTTATTTTGACCATCAAGGAAACTTATTGGCCTGTGCCGATGAGAAATTTCAACTCTGGCGTATTGATCCCAAGAAAAATATAACGGTTCTCATTGATGGATTCGAAGGCAAAAACCTGAACGGCCCCAACGATTTATGGGTTGATTTAAAAGGGGGCATTTATTTCACTGACCCTTATTACCAGCGTGATTATTGGCAGCGAACTGAAAAAGAGATTAAAAACGAACGGGTCTATTACCTGACGCCAAATATGGAAAAAATAAAAATTGTCGCCAATGATTTTGTACAGCCCAATGGTATTGTAGGATCCCCTGACGGTAAAATTCTCTATGTTTCCGACATTGGCGCCAAGAAAACTTATTCTTATAGTATAAGCGAAGATGGGTATCTTACCGACAAACAACTGTTTGCCGATATGGGTTCAGACGGCATGACCTTGGATAATAAGGGCAACGTGTATTTGACAGGCAAAGGGGTGACCATATTCAATTCCGACGGTGAGCAGATTCAACATATTCCCGTAGACCAAAATTGGACGGCCAATGTCACTTTTGGTGGCAAAGAACAAAAAACACTTTTTATAACCGCTATGAATTCACTCTATACTTTGCAAATGAATGTTCATGGAGTCGCCCACCAAAATTGAGATTTAAAATGTTAAAGTATCATCTTTACAAAAGACTTTCGTTTATCATTTTTATGATAGCACTCACATCGGCCCCACAATTTGCAAAGGGTCAAACCACCCCCCCATTGAAAGTTGGTATCGCCGGAATCACCCATTCCCATGTGCATCAGCTTTTGCGAAGGCCGGAACAAGGAGATATTAAAATTGTCGGTATAGCCGAGTCCGACAGAGATTTGGCAAAACGATATGCCGATCGTTACGGATATTCGATGGACATTGTTTTCGATACGGTGGAAGAAATGATTGCATCCGTACAACCCGAGGCAGTTACCGCTTTTGGAAGCATTTATGACCATTTGGGTGTTGTCGAGGCCTGTGCCCCCAAAGGGATACATGTTATGGTCGAAAAACCTTTAGCTGTGAGTATCGCCCATGTTAAAAAGATGGAAGGCCTTGCGAAAAAACATAAGATTCATCTATTGACCAATTATGAAACGACATGGTATCCATCAAATCATAAAGCGTATGAGATGGTCGCCGACAATGCTATTGGTGAATTACGTAAAATAGTAGTACATGACGGACATGAAGGCCCAGAAGAAATCGGGGTAAATCCAGAATTTTTAGAATGGCTGACCGACCCCGTAAAGAATGGAGGTGGTGCGGTCATAGACTTTGGTTGCTACGGTGCAAACCTTGTTACCTGGTTGATGAAAGGTGAACGCCCTATTTCGGTAATGGCCATGACCCAGACCATAAAGCCTGAAAAATACCCTAAAGTTGATGATGAAGCCACCATTTTGTTGAAATTTCCAAAGAGTCAGGCGATCATTCAAGCCTCATGGAACTGGCCTTTCTCTCGAAAAGATATGGAAATATATGGTAAAACGGGATTCATTTTCAGCGACAACGCTACCGATATCCGCTACCGCCTTGACTCAAAGAAAGAAGTGAAAAGTGAAAAATTGGAAAAAAGAGAGGCTCCGTATAATGATCCGTTTTCCTTTTTAGCGGCGGTCATAAACCAAAAGATTACGCTACCACCTTATGCATTGTCGTCCCTAGAAAATAACGTTGTGGTTGTAGAAATTTTAGAAATGGCCAAAGAAAGTGCCGAAACTGGTAGAGCGGTACAATTTAAGAAGTGAAAAGAACGAATATTTTAAGTTTGTGTTTAATGTCTTGCCTAGAAAAAACAATGTTAAAGCCAAAAATTGAATTCCTTTCAAGAAGAAGGATCGCTGGTAAATCATTGCGAATGTCATTGGTGCAAAATAGAACCCACGAATTATGGCAAAGTTTTATGCCATTACGAAAGAGCACAGAAAATAACGCGTGTACTGATTTCTATTTAATACAGGTATATGATGATGCCTTATTCTTTGAAAACTTTGATCCCAGAATAGAATTCACCAAATGGGCAGGCATAGAAACGAAAGAGAATGGCAGTTTGCCAGAAAATTTGGAAACCTTGCAATTGGATGGAGGTCTCTATGCTATTTTCCAATATAAAGGCTCAAGTGAGGACACAAGTATTTTCCAATACATTTTCGCAACTTGGTTACCCCAATCCGATTATGAACTGGACGAAAGACCCCATTTTGAAATCTTGGGGGAAAAATACAAAAATCAAGACCCGAATTCCGAAGAACAAATATGTGTACCCATCAAATTATAAAAATAACTTCGGCAAAACATATTGATGAAAACCTATTATTCTAAATTCTAAAAATCAAATACCATGAATATTCGTAATCTTTTTGACCCAAAGGAATCGCAGGAAACCATTGACCGTATAAATAAATTAACCCCTGAAACGCAACCTTTATGGGGAAAAATGGGCGTAGCGCAGATGTTAGCCCATTGCAATGTCGCCTATGAACTGGTTTATGAAAATAAACACCCGAAACCAAAAGGATTTAAAAAGTTCTTAATCAAGCTTTTTGCAAAAAATCTTGTGGTTGGACCCAAACCATATAAAAAAAACAGCCCCACTTCTCCAATTTTTGTGATTAGTGACACCCGTGATTTTGAGAAAGAAAAGAAGCGGTTGATCAACCATATTGAAAAAACCCAACAATTAGGGGGTGCCCATTTTAATAACAAAGAATCGCATGCTTTCGGCCCCTTGTCTGAAAAGGAGTGGAATGTATTGTTTTCGAAACACTTAGACCATCACTTACGACAGTTTGGGGTTTAAGAGGTTTGTGTGCTCTAAGTTATCCCTCTCGTTATTAGCCATAAAAGGTTAAAACTACATTTTGAGTACATTATCTAAGAACGCTACTGTATTGAATCAAATTTCAAATTCTGATTAGAGAACATTTTATTTTTTTCCATTTGAATCATGATTCTACAAATAGAGTATCTGAAACTATGGATGGCCCGAAGTATTCAACATTTTTTCTATCTTACACATTCCTAATTAAACAACCTCAACCATGACAACTTATATTTTCGAATTTATAGGAACCGGTATGCTTATCCTTTTAGGCAATGGCATTGTAGCCAATGTGGTCTTAAAAGGAACTAAAGGATCTGATGCCGGTTGGACAGGTATCTCTTTGGCATGGGGTATTGCCGTTTTTGTAGGAGTCTTTATAAGCGGAAATGTTAGCGGAGCTCACCTAAATCCCGCGGTTACTCTAGGTCTGGCTACCGCTGGAAAATTTGGGTGGACTATGGTTCCCGGCTATGTACTTGCCCAAATTCTAGGGGCAATGATGGGGAACCTACTTGTGTGGTTGACCTATAAAAAACACTACGATGCTACAGAAGACCAAGGGGCTCTTTTAGCTACTTTTTGTACGGCACCGGCCATTCGTAATCCTTTTTGGAATTTTGTAACAGAAGTAATTGGCACATTTGCACTGGTTTTCGGTGTGTTTTATATCGCAGGAGGCACGTTCTCTGAAGAACCCATCTCCTTAGGGTCTTTAGATGCACTGCCGGTTGCCTTGTTAGTCATGGGAATAGGTTTTGCACTTGGTGGCCCTACAGGCTATGCCATTAACCCCGCGCGAGATTTCGGTCCACGTCTCTTACACGCATTGCTTCCGTTAAAAGGAAAAGGCAGTAGTGACTGGGGCTATGCGTGGGTTCCTATTATTGGCCCGTTAGTGGGAGGTTCGCTTGCTGCCGGGGCATTTCTATTGCTAGGTGTATAAACTTCTGCAGTTTCTTCCTTAAAATTAAAAAATGGTTTTTCTTCACATAGTATCGATTCTTTTAGTAATCAACTTTGGTTTTGCCCAAGAAGAGGACCCCGCTTTAACGTTTTACGGGATGGAGAACTTTTTAATTGAAGGTACTCAAATCGATGCATCACGTAAGGAAAGTCCGTATGACCGATTGCCGGCTTCACATAAAGAAAAAGTTAGGGAGGCCGTCTGGAATCTTTCAAAAAATTCTGCCGGTATTTCCATCCGTTTTCATACGAATTCAACCCGTATAGCGGCACGATGGACACTTTTGAACGACAATAGTATGAATCACATGGCCGATAGTGGTATTAAGGGTGTTGATTTATATGCTAAGAACGACAATGGAGATTGGCAGTACGTCAATACAGGTCGACCCACTGTCAAAACCAATGAAAGCATACTTATTAAAAACATGAATGGCAAAGAGCGGGAATACAAGATTTATTTACCCCTCTACGATGGAGTAACTCAATTGGAAGTCGGCATCGATGAAAATAGTGAAATTCGCAAGGCAGTACCAAACAACAAAAAACCTATAGTCTTCTACGGAACGAGCATTACCCAAGGAGGTTGTGCGTCGCGCACTGGAATGGCACATACCAATATTGTCTCTCGAAAATTAGGTCGCGATTGTATCAATTATGGGTTCAGTGGCAATGGTAAAATGGAGCAGCCCATAACCGAAGTCATTGCAGAAATCGACGCTAAGGTTTATATAATCGAATGCCTTCCGAACATGACGCCCGAAGAGGTCACCGAACGCACCGTTCCATTGGTCAATTATCTTCGAAAGAAAAAACCGGACACTCCAATTCTACTCGTAGAAAACTTTTTCTATGAAGGAGCATTTTTAGACCATACCAAACGGGCCAAATCCATTGAAAAAAATGTGGCCCTCAAAACTGAATTTGATAAACTTGTTGCGTTAAATACTGGAAACCTTTTTTATATCGCTACGGAAAATGCCTTTGGCCAAGACCATGAAGGTACGGTAGACGGTGTACATTTTACCGATTTGGGCTTTTTGAATTATGCCGATTTTTTGATTGCCGAATTCGACCGTTTGAAGCTGATCGATTAAAATCCAGTATCCTATAAACAGCATACTATTCAAAAAAAGGCACTCCTTTTTCCGCATATTTTCGCATGCCTTCCTCATTGATATCGACACCGATGCCCGGTTTTTCGGAAAGTGTGATAAAGCCGTTTTCGACCATAGGGCCATCGAAAGTCACGATCTCCCTGAACATCGGATTTTTATGGAAATAAATCTGCCATTCCAGAATCATAAAATTAGGTACCGAAGCACACACATGACATGAAGCCATGGCACCGAGATACGATGCCACCATATGTGGTGCAAAGGGCACATAATAGAGGTTGGCCAAATTAGCAATCCGCTGCGCCTCCCCTAGCCCACCGGCCTTTTGCAAATCTGGCATGATAATATTTACCGCACCGATTTCAAGCATTCTTCGAAAACCATATGCCAGATAATGGTTCTCTCCAGCGCAAATAGGTGTGGAGGTAGAATCGGTGATTTGCTTATATGCATCGATATTTTCCGCGGCAATGGGTTCTTCCAACCACATCATGTTCAAAGGTTCTAAAAGTTTGGCAACCTTCATTCCCGTTACCGCATCGTATCGCCCGTGCATATCGGCACAGATATCGATATTCGGGCCTACTTCTTGGCGGGTAGCCGCCATTTGGTCGTACATGCGCTGTAGTTCAGCGGGGCTTGCAGTCCAATTGTAGCGATCATATTTATTTGGATCATTGGCCTGATCCAAGTCGAATTTTACGGCGGTAAAGCCCATATCGACGGCTTCCCGCGCCGCATTTGCGAAATCTTTGGGTTCGGGCAACTTATTTTGGTAGAGGGCCGTATCCATATAAACCCTAATCTTATCCCTGAACTTGCCCCCTAAAAGCTGATAAACCGGCACATCAAGTGCTTTTCCCGCTAAATCCCATAAAGCAGTTTCTATAGCGGTCAGCACGGCAACATACATGCCCGACTGCGCACCTTGAAAAAACCCGGATTTGCGAATGTCCTCAAAAAGACGGTGTATGTTCAACGGATTTTCCCCTTTTATGCGCTCCCCAAGCTTTTTAACCAAATGATAGGTACCTGGCACCGCATCGGCTCCTTCCCCACAACCATAGATACCCTGATCCGTATATACCTTCACAAATAGAGCACTGCCGTTTCGAATATAGGCACATTTAACATCGGTAATTTTTAGGGTAGATGGTGCCGAAATCTTAGGCGATTTATCAATTGCCGATTCATAACCTTGGCCATAACTCGAAATAAAACCGAGACCTGTACCGGCCAATAAACTTTTTGAAATAAAAGAGCGTCTATCGTTTTTCATAAGTAAGCTTTACCAAGTTCTTGTTTTCAGTAATTGTTGTATTTGTGCCTTGGGTACCGGCAATGCATCCATATGGTCGTTCAACCATTGGGAAAAATCCTTTTCTATATCATCTGACCATCGTGAATCGATTTGCCCGGCTGTATATTTTTGTTCACGAAGTCGTTCGTGTCCGAACATATCCCTAAGCCGAACCACTTCTGATGTTTTGACCACTTTTTCGGCTAAATGCGGTGGAATAAAAATAACACCCCCGTCTCGCCCCAGCACCACATCACCTGGCATCACCGTAGCCATACCGATACGGGTAGGCGTATTGATACCGATCAAAGTTGTGTTTAAATCCCCATCAGGATTATTCAAATGGTGCGAAGGATGATAGGTTTTAAAAAAGGATGTAAACGAACCAAGTTCCTTCAATCCATTGATATCCCGAATAGCGCCGTTATATACAATTCCCTTTCCCGATTTCGCAAAAATGGAATTGGCAAGGTTGTCCCCAATTGTCGGTCCGTCTACATGTGCACCAAATTGGTCGACAACATACACATCACCTTTAATTAGTATATCTATCGCCCAAGAATTCTGTGACTTGATCCGACCGTCTTTTTGATGGCCCTTATCATCAATAACACGGTGAATATCGGGTCTTCCTGGCATAAATGTAGCTGTCACCGCCCTGCCGACCAATACGCTATCAGGATTGATAACTTGCCAGTTTTCGGCGTATTGGTATTTATAATTTTCACCTTTTAAAACTGCCCAAGCTTCTTCTAAGGTTACTAATTTCATTCGGTCCAATAGTTGGTCCGAAACATACGGCCGACCATCGTCTAGGCGTTCACCTTTCCATTCCGGAGTCAAAAAAACAAGTTCCTCTTTCGAAATTTGCTGCGAATAGGCCATAAAGAGCGACCCGAACAACAATAGTGCTACCATTTTCTTCATTGGGGACCAGTTTTAATGATTTATTAAACAAAGAGGGAATACAATCAAATATATAAAAATAAGATGCTCATTTTAACATTCTAATAAACAATTACACAATTAATTATACCCGTGTGCCTACAGCAAAAGTGAACAAAATGAATGTACAAATCTAACTTTCAATCCTAGGGTTAGGCCAAAAGTTACGAGTCGATACGCTGACTGTACAGGCAAAATAATTTGACCGATTCCCAAATTAGGAGTACCTTAATCCACTTAAATTTGAGAATCTATGAGGCTTTGTCTACTTACATTATTTTTTATCGGATTTCTTGCAAACGCCCAAGACCCCGCCCGGTTTGCCGATCAAGTCGTGGAAATACAACAGAAATATGACACCATTTGGGACGGAACGAAGGAAACCATTGTATTTACAGGCAGTTCCACCATTCGCATGTGGAAAAATCTTCAAGCCTTATTTCCAGAACATCAAATTGTAAATTCCGGATTCGGTGGCTCACAGGCTTCCGATTTATTGGCGTATTCCGATGAACTTATTTCTAACTTCCGACCTAAAAAGGTTTTTATTTACGAAGGTGACAATGATATATCCGCCAAAAAAAAACCCAAGGAAATCATAACAACGTTTGAACGACTTATTACTGAAATAAGGAATAAGAATCAATATGCGCAAATCATTCTTCTTGCGGCCAAACCCAGTCTGGCGCGTTGGGAGCTCAAACGTAAATACAAGCGACTCAATCGCAAATTCAAAAGACTGAGCAAAAAAGACGCTACCTTGGAATATGTAGATGTTTGGCGCCCCATGTTAGATGGTAAAATGGTAAAGCAAGATATTTTTATTGAAGACGGTTTGCATATGAATGCCAAAGGTTACGGACTTTGGTACGAGGTGGTCAAACCTTATGTGGAAAAACAATAACCCAAGATTTTATATAATTGTACGAACGATCTAAAAAACTAGAAGAATAAAGATGAAATCACTCCTCATAAAAACAGTACTTTCTATTGCCCTATTGGCTGCACTCGTTGCCTGTGCTGATAACAAAAAACCTGAAATAAATTTTCCTCCCACCGATTTGACCGTGGCGAACATGATTCCAAAACCGGTGAAAACCATTGCCACTAATAATGCTTTCGGCCTCGATCAATTTACAGCTATATATACCTCGCAAACCGAAAATGGTTATGCCGAGGTAGGACAATATCTTTCGGACAAAATTAACGAAGTCACCAAATTAAACTTGCTCGTCAATGAAAAATCGGAAAACAGTGTAGACCGCATTATTTATATCAATCAATCGGATAGTACCGATTTCGCCACTAACGAATCGTACCAATTATATATTACCAAAGATTCGGCAATTATTAATTCTAAGACGGCCGAGGGGGCATTCAGGGCTGTTCAGACTTTTCGGCAGATTATTCCTGAAACCAGTAACGATACACTTGCCGAGCAACCTATTTGGCCGATTCCTTCAGGAAAGATAATCGATGGCCCTAATTTTGAATATCGCGGTAGCATGCTTGACGTCGCCAGACATTTCTTTAGTGTAAAAGACGTTAAAAAGTATATCGATCTATTGGCGTACTACAAATACAATATTTTACACTTACACCTATCCGATGATCAAGGTTGGCGCATTGAAATCAAGTCTTGGCCCAAACTTACCGAAGTGGGTGGAAGCACACAAGTGGGTGGTAAAGGTGGTGGATTTTATACCCAAGAAGAGTATAAGGAAATTGTGAATTATGCTGCCGCCAATTACATAACCATAGTTCCCGAAATCGACATGCCGGGCCACACCAATGCTGCATCGGTTTCTTACCCATTTTTAAATGGGAATGGAAAAAAATTAAAATTGTATGAAGGCACCCATGTGGGCTTTAGCACCTTCGACACTCGAAAAGATACGGTTTACGCATTTATTGACGATGTTGTTCGAGAAATTTCGGCGATTACGCCCGGCCCCTATTTTCACATGGGCGGTGATGAAAGCCACGTAACCAAAAAGAACGATTACATCCATTTTGTGAACAAAGTCGAGAAAATCGTAAAAAAATATGGTAAACGCATGATCGGCTGGGATGAAATTGTGCACGCTGATATCGACAACGAAGCCATTGCCCAATTTTGGGCCAGTAAGGAGAATGCCGATCTAGCCGTTAAAAAAGGAATGAAGGTCATCCTATCTCCCGCGAAAAGGGCTTACCTCGATATGCAGTACGACTCCCTATCGAAACACGGACTTCATTGGGCCGCTTTTGTTCCCGTGGACAGTGCTTATATCTGGACACCCGAAAACTACGAAGGCATACCAATGGAAAATGTACTGGGCATCGAGGCACCTTTATGGTCCGAGACGATCAGTACTATTGATGAACTCGAATATTTGGCCTTTCCAAGGGCAATAGGTCATGCAGAACTTTCTTGGAGCACTCAAGAAAACCGTGATTGGGATAATTACAAAGTGCGGTTGGCGAACCAAGCCCCTTATCTTGATCGTATGGACGTTAAATATTATCCCTCTAAATTAATTGATTGGAAAAAGAGCAAGTATTCATATACTGAAATCAAAAAAGATTAAGCCCAAAAACTAAGCTGAAACTAAACATAACCTACTATTGACAAATAGCTTGCCAATCTGATTTGGATTGTTTATAGGATGCAATTTTACGAATGACCACCTAGATACCCGGTATCAATGGATAATGACAAACCAAAAGTATTCATAAGTTACTCTTCGTCAGATAGCGATTTCGTCGAACTAATGAAGATGAAATTGGAAGGGTCAGGCATTGTTGTCTGGAGAGACACACACGAAATTGCAGCGGGTGAAGAATGGCGCAATGAAATCGATTTCGGACTCTTAAGTTCCGACACCTTAATCGTGCTACTGACTAAAAACTCTGCAAAATCTTCCTATGTTACCTATGAATGGGCTTGGGCTATGGGGAACGGCAAAAATATTATCCCAATTTTAACCGAGCCTTGCGACATTCATCCTAGAATTAAGGTGTTGCAATATCTTGATTTTCAAAACCGAAAAAGACCTTGGACCCAGCTTACCGATCGCATCAATGAACTCCATCGTAAGAAATTAAATACGTTGTCAAAAAATGACGAGCTTTCTATGGAGGCTATATTTGATGGTATCAAGGCCTTGGCAAACGCGAACGCAAAACAAAGCAGCAGAATGACCAATGCCAATGATATGGCCGAAGCTACCAATCAAATGGTCAATGCCAAAAACTATTTAAATACCGTAAACAAAAAATCAAATACAATTTTATGGGTAGATGACAACCCTGACAATAACAACTATGAACGGGAAGCCTTCGAATCGCTTGGGTTCCAGTTTAGTTTGGCACGTTCAACCACAGAAGCCCTACAACTCCTAGAATCAAATACTTTTGCTGCTATTCTATCGGATATGGGAAGAGCCGAAGGGCCGCAGGAAGGTTATGAATTATTAAAGCGAGTCAGGCAAAATGATAAAAAAACTCCGTTTATAATCTATGCCGGCTCAAATCTTTTAGAACACAAGGTGAGTGCCCAAGAAAGAGGAGCTCAAGGCTCGACCAATCGTGCCAGTGAATTAATTGATTTGGTAACTACACATGCTAGAAATAGTTCAAATACCTCCCTTTAAAATAATAGTATCGTTATTAATCAGGTTTCCCCTTTACTACTATTTATCTCCCAAAAGCTCCAAATATTTATTATAATTGTAACGAGCTATCTTTCGGCCGAGTTCCAAACCTTCGATATTCTCCGCTTGAATATGGTACCCTCCCATGACCCTAGATATACCGGCCATTTCAGCCGCCTCGGTAAAAGTAGGGAACTTAAGCACCACCGGATCATCTAAATTATTAGGTTCGGTAAGCGCACCGGGAACAAGCTCAACCTCGACACCGAACCTATCATCTCCTTTAAACAATCGTAATGCCTCGGCGCATCCGCCACTAATTGTACTATGGCCCGATACATAACTGGGAAAAGGTGGGCATAGGAACGAATCAGGGGAATAAGGGCGCCATTCTTGGCCTTTCATTTGCATCATTCCTTTATCGGGACCTCCCCATGCTTTTATGACCTCATCTTGATAGTATTTGTGCACCAAGGCATAGGGTCGAGCAAAATCATAATACATTTTTGAGTCCCAGCAGGCTATAAACCCATCCATGGCCACGGATTCTACCAAAAAATACATTTTTACATCCTGATCCAAGGTGTGTTTATCCCGTAAGGATACATCTTGTGCAAACTTCAGCCAATGCCCTGCCTGTTGAACCGATTTAGGCCCATCCCTCATAAACTCTACTAAAGCCTTGTTTTCGGGAGTAAGTCCGGCTTGAAGATCGATAACCTCTTTTACTTCCTTTTGCAATTGTTCAGACCCCATCATTGGTGGAGGCCCGGGTCGAAATTGATCTGCCGTTTCAATCAAAAGAGGGGTGACTTCTTGCCAATAGGGCGTTAAACAACCAGGATCATACTTCTTACCACTCTCGTCAATAAAATATTTTGGCTGCCATCTGTTAATATCAACATTGTTGTCTATATCATTTACCGGCGTATACCCCGAATAATCAAAATAAGGCTCTCCATTAGATCCAGCAACTTCACCATATTGATTGGCGCCATCATTTTTGCGCATTGCTATAACCTTTTTAGCAGCGAGGTTACCGATTCCTTCCGGAGTATTCGGATCCAACGACTTATTATCCGGATCAAGGCCCAATGCTATCATTTTATTCCTAAACATGGTACTATCGGAATAGTAATACTCCCTTAAGGCACCATAAGCCGCATAGCTAATGGCTATCTCTTTATTTTTTAGGGTTCTTTCATCCGCAGGCCGACGTTCAACATTTTTTAAATAAACAGGACTTGCCTTTTTATCAAATCGTGTCCAAGCATCGAACATAGAGGTAAAAATCAATCCGAGATATCTAGAAGTTATTGTCGGTCTAGGCTTAAATCTATCCGTATCGTTGGCCGTACCCTCTAAAGCTATATAGGCCCATTGAAAGGCTACATTGTCCTTTCCCCTGGGTTCTTTCTTAAACGCTGCTTCTATGACCGATGAAGGTTTCTTTTCCATTTCCCTGCCAATGGTCACAACATAACATAATAAGGCGACTACAGACAAGAGTATTATTTTCGATTTCATATAATTCAGTTTTTCAATGACCAATACTAAATATTTGAACAATGCAAAATGTATTTATTGTATGGATCATGTATATTGGTTGATGAAATCCACAATATATCGGACGAACCATGAAATGCCTTATTGTTGACGATGATCCCTTAATCTGTAATCTTCTAGAACACTTTTGCAGTAAAATTCATGACATTTCAGGTACTACAATCGCCACATCAGGTTTTGAGGCCCTCAATTTGATCAACGGTTCCTATTTCGACCTTATTCTGCTCGACTTTGATTTGCCCGACATTACGGGTAAAGACATTCTAAAAAATATCAGCTCCCATAGCGCCGTAATGATGGTAACATCAGACAAGAATTTCGCTTCCGAGTCGTACAACTACGACAATATTGTTGACTATTTGGTGAAGCCGATCAACTTTCCCAGATTTTTCAAAGGTTTCCAAAAAGCCCATAATTTTGTTTCGAAAAATCGTAAAAAGGAATCGAGATTATTTATCAAGGAGGGAAATAAATTGGTAAAAGTAAAACTTGAGGATATAAAGTATTTTAAATCCGAATCGAATTACATTGCCGTAGTATTAAAAGACCGTAAATTACTGACACTAATGACCTTAAAAGATCTTGAACCCAAACTTCCCGATTTTTTTCAAAAAGTACATCGATCCTATATCGTTAATCTCAATAGAATCGACTTTATAGATGGCAATGCCATTGCAATGGAGAACGACCACATTCCTGTGAGCCAGAGTTATGAAAAGGAACTACTTAAGAAGATAGACCTTTTGAACTGATATATTCCTCAAATCTAAAACAGCACAGGTAATAGGCAAACAAATTATGGATTCTGTGCAAATCATCACTTTTTAAATCTACAATACGTTCAGGCATCACATCTTGAAGGTCGGTCAGCCCCAGGCTATTTATATGGGCTACAAGTTTATGTTGAATGGCTTTCCATTCTTTTTGGTCTTTGGAGTCCGCTACAGCTTCTATTCTATCGAGATAGGTCTTAAATTCACTTTGAAGCAGTTTGAGCACCTTAATCATTTTAGAGGCATCATCATCATAATTGCTGTATATATTCGAAAAATCAGGAGTTTTGATTTCATTTGATCCTAAAATGCAATATACACCGTCTTTTAGCACGTCAATATCGAATGGTTTTTGAAAATTTATTGGACTGAGCTGATCCATGATTTTTGGTTCCAAAGCGGAAACAAGAATTAAAGGGCAATTGATTTTTTTGGCTACTTTCCATTCCTTGTGAATCGACACTAGATTTTCATCCTTTAGCATCAAATCGCTTATAATCAAGTCAGGGGAGTTCTCCTTTATATTTTCCACTATATCATCCAATTTGTCCAAGTGGCGCAATACAATTTTTTCATCTTCGAGAACATGCTTCATTAGTTCGACAGTTGGGGCATCATCCTCGATAAACATGACGTTATACTTATGGTTTAAACTTGGGAAAAGATAATTCTTGGCGGGTATTTTAAATTTTTCTTTTAATACTTCGGCAACTTCTGCGGGAATGGTAACACAAAATTCAGAACCCTTCCCCTTCTCTGATTTGGCTTGGAAAGAACCCCTAAATAATTCTACCAGTTGTTTAACAATAGAAAGACCAAGACCATAACCCCCATATCGACCCGAAATACCTTCTTCTTCCCTAAAGAAACGCTCATTGATTTTTGCTAAATTCTCCGATAATATTCCAACCCCGGTGTCTTTTAGTTTTATCTCTAACAGCGGAACTTCGCCAGACATCACCTTAGCTATCAAATCTATTTGCCCCTTTTGTGTGTATTTTATAGCGTTTACGACAAGATTGGTTACAATTTGCGACAACCGTAAGGGATCCGTTTCGAACAGCTGCGTTTCAAGTTCTTTGTCAATATCTAATTGAAAAATCAATCCTTTCTGCAACGCTTCAAATTCATAGCTGGAATGAATATCCTTTAATAGTGACGCAATATTCGTTGGCCGATTTATAATTTGAACCTTTTGCTCCAGTAACTTTTGATGATCTAGCACATCGAATATGAGACCTGCTAAATTATTGGCACTCCGATCCAAGGAATTTATGATAGGAAGCTGCACATCTGAAGGCGATTGTTTGTATAAAAATTGGGTAAGCCCCAATATTGTATTCAAGGGGGTACGCATTTCATGGCTCATGTTCTGTAAAAATTCATCACGTTGTTTTTTGGCCTGTTGCTCTTTTTCGAGGGCAGTGTTCAAATCCTCTACGTTCTGGTCAATTTTGGTTTTCATTTTGACAAAAGTATTTGCCAGCTGGCCAATCTCGTCTTTTCTATTCGTCGGAAGGTCTATTCGGTCAGTAACCCCCTTGTCATAATTGGCAATGGCCAGAGTAATTCGATTGATTTTCCTTGAAAAATAACTTGTAAAAAACCATGATACCAAAATAGAAAACAAGCAGACCCAGAGCAGCGTTCTTACACTTTCAGACCGAACTTCTTTGGCACTGTGAAGCAACAAGTTTTGCTCGATCAATGAAATTAGATACACATTGCGTTTTTCTTGAAAATAGGTCAACTTCTTTATATAACTGAGATACGTATGGTCGTGTAACCCCTTCAATTGCCCCATTAGTTTTTCTTGGGAAATGAGCGTATCGCGCTTGATTTCAAAGTCTGAATAAAAATCATAGTCTTTTTGGGTCTGTAAGCCGAATGCTTTGAAAGGCTCGGGATTATATAAATATTGTCCACTATCATCGATCAAATAAAGATGGTGTTCCTTTCCTGAAATTTGCCCGAATGTTTTATAAAGCCCACTCAAATCTACATTGATGACCAATACCCCAACAGCTCGGCCAGTAGAATTGAAAATCGGGCTTGCTGCACGAACAGTAGGGGTTATCGGGTTACTAACGACCCCATATTCCTCGTTCAGATTTATCCTTGAAAAGTAAAACTCTCCTTTGCCAATTTGAACGGTTTGTTTAAAGTAATCAAGGTCGCCTTTTTGTTGCAATGTATCAGATTTAAAGACCTGTGTGTCACTTTTATCAAAACGTATGACTTCCCTCCCGTTATCCTCAACACCGATCAACCTAATTTGAAAGTAGGACGTCTTATTTTCAAGTGTCGCACGAAATAATCGGTCAACATCCCTTTCCGTCTTTTCCGAAGGAGTATTGATGTAGTTTCTTAATGTCGGACTTTCGGCAATAACAGCGATATCATTGGAAACTTCATTCAGGAGGGCATAAAATGACTGCTCTGCCATTTCGGAAGTGTGAATCAAACGGTCTTGGGAGTATTTGACAATAACGCCGGAGGCCTTTTGAAACACCAAGTATCCTGTTAAAAGGATGGAAAAAATAAGAAGCCCGGTAAAAAACAGGGCGAATTGGGTCACTATGGAGTATCGAAACTTCATTAAGCAGAAACTAAGATGCTAGCAAACCGACATGAATACTGTTCCTATTGCAAAAAAACCGAGTATGTAGCATTTAAATTATGTAAACTTGAATATACGTATTTTCAATAGTGTTGACCTCTATAAATTTTATTTTATCATTAGGATTATCCTTCCTAATTTTAAGAGCCATCACCTTAAACAAAAAACCCAATGGAAAAAGCACTTCAGACCATGATCGATAATATGCCTGAAAAAACAGGGAAATCACTTGAAGCGTGGAAAGAGATTTTGAAAACCAAAAATTTTGAAAAACACGGGGAAGCCGTAAAATATTTAAAGGGGACACATGGGGTAACGCATGGATTTGCGAATACCATTGTAACCTTGTCAAAAGAAAAAAGGGATACGCCATCAGATTTGGTAACCAATCAGTACAAGGGAAAAGAAAACCTAAAACCCATTTATGAAAAACTCATTTCGATAGCGAACAATTTGGGCAAAGATGTCGTCGTGACACCAAAGAAAGGAAGTGTAAGTATCATAAGAAAAAGACAATTTGCACTTATTAAACCGGCCACTAAAACTAGGATAGATCTAGGTTTAAAACTACCCGAAAAAACCAATACCGAACGATTGGGGCCATCAGGCCCTTTTGGCACCATGTGTACACACCGGGTTCAACTTATAGGAATTGAAGAAGTTGACAATGAATTGATTTCATGGATAGAAGAGGCATATCAAAAAGCGGAATAGCCATAAACCCATGGTTAAAAACCGTCGATGACATAACCAAGTTTAAAAGCAAACTCGTAAAAGCTTTTGAACGTATTCCTATTTTTTAAGGATGATTTTTTATTTCCATTCAAAATCACCATTTATTATGGACCAGTCATTTCCAAAGAAACCAGCGCATTTCACTCCGCTTATCCCATTGGACAATACACTTTGGTCAAAAAGAAGAAAATCGGGGAAGGTTGTTCCGTTTACCAAGTAATGATTGGCATACGCGGCTATCATCCCTTCTGCTCCACTGGCCGAAACCACCCCAATACTAGCTTTTGTACTGTCTTCACGAGGAAAAATAAAATAAAGGCCCCATTGATTACCCGTAACCTTTGCCTCCCCAAAGTTAACTAAACCGTTCGTTACTTGAACAGGGCAATTTTTCAGCAATTTCCCCCAAGCTGCGTTATTGGTCTTATTTCCAAATAAAACAATATTTCTATCAGGATAATTACTGGGTCTAAAGTCAACATCCTTGACCAATTCAATAGTACCATTTGCTCGGTACCAAAAAGTTTCCGCGTCGAACCGTGCTTTGTTGAAATACCATTCATTTTCCTCGGGGGTACCTTTGGTAGCATAAACAAAAACAACATTGTTCCTAAAGGCATCTTTAAATCCACCATTTCGCTGCGGCCCTTTTTCCTTTGGCGAAGGAGTTGAAACTGTCTCCCAACTTCCTGATACCTTCTTAAAGAACAAACTTTTTTGATCTGGTATTTTGACAAATTGTTCATCAATATAAAGACTATCTATAACCTCTTCAAATGGTTTAAAATCAATTTCTATCAACGCAACATTATCCGTTTTAATGGTTGCCCTATTCTTCTCCTTTGAGAAATCAAAAGTACTTTTCACAAAAGGTTCTAGCTGTTGATGAATAGTAATAAAGTGCGATTTTGCAGATACCCCCGGAGAGCCGGTACTAAATTCCAATTTATCGATTGTACGCGCTTCGGGAACGGTATGCCGTTGAAAAAAATCAAAAATAGGAGGCCAATCTACACTATGGTTGCCGTACCAATGGGTTCCGTCAGGATACTCGTAATAGGTGAAATCAGGGTGAAATTTACCCAAACGTTCCCGCATATCACGTGCCAAGGCAGTAGGCACCACATTGTCTTTTTCGCCGTGGAGTATATACACCCCATGGTGCAAATAATTGCGAATGAGATCAAGAGTTCTACTCGGCGACCCTGCCCGCTCTACTATTTTTTCAAGAGGTGTGGCGGTAGGTTCAAAGGTCATGCGCTCGATTTGCGGTGTAGTAATCCCTAAACGCTCCCGTTGTTCTGTCGACATTTCCAATAATCTATTTCGAAAACCATCGCGATACTTTAATAAATCAGGATAGCCGGCACAAGGAGCTATAGCCGCAAACTGATCCGGGTATGTTGCTCCTAAATACCATGTTCCGTGCCCACCCATCGAATGGCCGGTCAAATAGATTTTTCTTTCATTGGGGCGAAAAATTTTCTTTGCGTCTTCTAGTACTTCCATAGCGTCTAACCGTCCCAAATCTTCCCAAGCATAACCATACGCACGCCTATTGGTCGGCGCCACCAAATTCCCCCATTCTTTCTGTTTATAGGCATTTGCCTGATTCACCGCCTCTACCGAGGCCCCGTGTACCGACAAAAAGAGGGCAAGAGAGTCTTTAGTTTTGTTCGTAGCCGGTGCTACACTGTAGTATTGAACACTTCCATCAACGGCACTTACAAAGGTTTTCTTGTGATGCTTGTATTTTGATTTTAAATTTAACGGAATTGTTGTCGCATCAACCGAGTTCCCTTTCTTATTCACCAATTTTATATCCAAATCAACACTTTTAACCGTACTATCCAAAGCGACGGCCGGAATGGAAAAAGGTACTTTTTGAACACTAAAAGGGGCTATTGGCCTTATCTCGGTTTGTGCTTCGACCGAACCCAAGAGAACATTGACCGAATGGTCTTCAAGCCAATCGTCGGTAGCATTAATGATTCTTACCGCGCCTGTATATAATTTATTTTCTTCCAGCAATAAATCGGGAAGTGTAAGGTCTCTTTTGGTAAATTGAATGGGAGAATAGGCTTCCAATAAACGTGCCCGAACCCTAGAAAACCGGCCAACCTTTAAAACAAAGATATTCACCCCTTTCTTTAATTTTATGGGAATCATTGTCCAGCCAAAATCGTAATGATCACCTTCATGGGGCAATCCGTTTATGGAAACAAGTGAATGTCCGGACCCTTCAAAAAGGGCAATTTTTTCCGTATTGGAACGGTATGCTAAATACACATAGGCAGACCGTAGACCCCGACCGGAAAAACTATTCGTGCTATCGACCTCAATCGGCTCCCAACGTTGTTGGTTACCAAGACCGTCTATACCAAATAACGTATTGGATGTAATATCATATTCTGGATTGGTAAGGGCCTTTTCAAAAACCGGGTCTTTAGGAAACGTCGATGAATCAATGCCAAAATATTGAATTTGAAGTGCCCATCCCTTTTTAAAAAGATGTAAAACCTCTCCCTCGTTAATTTCTTCTACTTTCTCCTTCCCAAAATATTCAACAATGTTTCCTATTCGTTGTTGAGCGGCTAAGGTCATCGATGCAAGAAAAGCCAATACGACGAGGAGCCTATCGACTTGATATTTTTTTGTCATTTGCATACAAACGCTTATTAGTAATTGAAGCCATCAATATCCATTGGCTTCTTAGAAATTGAAAAATAGATAAGTAGACCGATAGCCTCTCAAATTGCGGAGCGCATCGATATTGCCTCGTAAAAACCAAACAAAAAAGAAAAAAGGGTATTCCTATTCCTCCTCGGAAGAACCTTCTTTATCAGAAAAATCGGTAATGCCGTTATCATGAAGCAAATTATACCATTGGATTACTTTTTTAATATCGCTGGCATAAACGCGATCTTCGTCATAATCGGGGAGTACCTCGAAAAAGTACTCTTCCAATTTTAGTTTGTCTTCTTTGTGACCCACCGCAGTTTTGCCCCCTTTTTCTTTCACTTGTATTTTTAAGAACACTTCGCGCAGTGGCAGTTCTTGTTCAAGGGTATAAATGGCAATCTCAGAAAGCACACTTACATTACTTCGCAAACCAACGGTAATTCGCTTGCCGTCGAGCAAAGATTCCGCAATGAACCCTGTGCGGGTCTGGGTTACTAATTTGTGAAGGCCAGGTTTGCCGGCAATGGATAAAATTTTGTCTAAACTCATTTAAAATCTTTATTTCAGGGCGCAAATATTACATTTTTCCAGTGATTAAATTAAATTTTAACGTCCTTTTTTAAGGTTTGGAAAACGCATACGATACTCTACCTTGATATTACCTTTCGAAATATTGGCAAGTCGGCTTTTTAATAAGCGCCTTTTTAACGATGACAGTTTATCTGTAAACAACACACCCTCGATATGATCATATTCATGTTGAATTACACGGGCCAAAAGTCCATCATAAGTTTCCGTATGCTTTTCAAACTTTTCATCGAAGTAGGTAATGTTGATTGTGTCTTTTCTATTTACATCTTCCCGGACATCAGGTATGCTCAGACAACCCTCATTAAAAGCCCACTCGTCCCCAGTTTCCTCTTCTATTTGGGCATTGATAAAAACCTTTCTAAATCCTTTCAATGCTTTTTGATCTTCTTCAGACAGTTCATCATCATCGGCAAAAGGTGTCGTATCAACCATAAACAACCGTATAGCCTTCCCAATTTGGGGGGCAGCAAGACCGACACCATGGGCATTGTACATGGTCTCCCACATATTGTCTATCAATTCTTTTAAATTTGTGTGGTCTTTTTCAATAGATTTAGCCACTTTTCGTAAAACGGGGTCTCCGTATGCAACAATAGGTAATATCATGTCAACTTATTCTGTTTAAGTACGCCTGCAAAATCAAAGTCGCACTGATTTCATCGACCAAAGCTTTATCTCTGCGTTGTTTTTTTTTTAATCCACCATCGAGCATACTTTGAAATGCCATTTTAGAGGTAAAACGCTCATCTTGTCGATCTATGGGAATATCAGGAAATGTTTTAACCAAACGCCTTAAAAAGGGTTGAATCAATGCTTCCGATTCTGACGGGGTGCTGTCCATTTGTTTTGGCTCGCCCAAAATAATGCGTTCTACCCTCTCTGTTATAATATAGTTTTGTAAAAAAGACAACAGTTCATGTGTGGGTACAGTGGTAAGTCCGGAAGCGATCAATTGTAGCTCGTCGGTGACGGCCACTCCCGTTCTTTTTTTTCCATAGTCCAAAGCCAATATCCTTCCCAACCCTATTTTTTTTGGCAAAAATAGCCATAAAATGTTATACGTGTAAAAAGAAATATGAATTCCGGCGCTACCCATGTATATTTGCCAAAATTAATAGGACAAAAATGAATGAATTAAAGAACACCATAGAAAAAGCCTGGGATAATAGGGAATTGTTAAAAGAAGCAAATACTCAAGATGCCATTCGTCAAGTTATCGATTTATTGGATTCGGGAAAGTTGCGTTGCGCAGAACCGACCGCCAACGGCTGGCAAATCAACGAGTGGGTAAAAAAGGGTGTGGTGCTCTACTTTCCTATTCAGAAAATGGTAACCTTGGAAGCCGGTATTTTTGAATACCACGACAAAATTCCGCTGAAGAAAGGATATAAAGAAAAAGGAATTCGGGTAGTTCCCCATGCGGTAGCACGCCACGGCTCCTATATTTCCGCTGGGACAATTTTAATGCCAAGCTACGTTAATATCGGTGCCTATGTCGATGAAGG
>CBDULZ010000007.1:0-89019 GCA_965368185.1 uncultured Kriegella sp. | reverse complement strand
AAAATATCCCATGAAAATGTTCTACGACGACTTTGACCAAAACGGAAGCACCGAAACCTTGGTCGCCATTGAAAAAAATGGAGCCTACTACCCGTTCGAAGGTTTTGACCAATTGGTGGGTCAAATGGTAAGTCTTCGAAAAAAAATAACCGCATACAGTAGTTTCGCCGGTAAATCAATCGAGCAGATTTTTGACAAGAAAACATTGGAAAAGAGTACTGTTTTAGAAGTAAATGAATTAAGATCTGGTTTTCTGAAAAATGAAGATGGCAGATTTTTGTATGTCCCTTTTCATAACGAATTACAAGTATCGCCAATAATGGCCTTTCTAAATTATGACTTTGACGGTGATGGTACGGAAGAGGTGTTGGCTGGAGGAAATTACTTTGGCATTAAACCTTTTCACGGACGATTCGATTCCTTTTCGGGCGCATTGATAAAAAACGAAAATAACGTAATTTTGGGGAATAGGATAGGGTTGGATTTTAACCGGAAATCAATTCGGCATTTAAATATCATTACCGTAAAAGACCAACCATACCTCTTGGCCACTATTAACAACGAACGGGCACAGGTTTATAAATTAAAACAGCAAACGGAAGAAAGATGAAGAAGATATTGATGGGAGTAGCAACCATAACAGCGATGATTTCTTGTAACACAAAAGCGGAGGAAGGCCCTATCGTGGTTACCCCTGAACAATTTCATACCTCAGTTGACAAAGTCATCGAGATCATGGTACATGATATTTTCTCCCCGCCTGTTGCCAGTCGTATTTTTGCGTATCCGAATATTGCCGCCTACGAGATTATCTCACTTCAAAACGATGATTACCTCTCACTTGAAGGTCAAGTAACCGATTTAACGACTATTCCAAAACCTGAAGCCAATTTGGCGATCAACTATCAAGTGTCCGCATTGGTGGCCCACATGGAATTGAGTAAAAGATTGATTTTTTCCGAGGACCGGATGGAAGCTTTTCGGGATAGTCTGTATGGAATCTGGGAAACTAAAAACACCGCCACCTTCAATGCTTCTAAAACATATGGGTTAAAAGTGGCCGAACATATTGGTACATGGATGGGCAAAGATAATTATGCCCAAACGAGAACCATGCCCAAGTTCACGGTAAATGCCGATGACCCTAACCGATGGCAGCCAACACCTCCCGCCTATATGGACGGTATTGAACCCCATTGGAACAAAATCAGACCTTTTGTCATTGATTCGGCCCAACAATTCAAACCGACCCCTCCTCCAGCTTTTTCTATGGACGAGACCTCTGATTTTTACAAAGAGTTGAAAGAAGTTTATGATGTTGGCCAAAAGATTGCAGAGACCGGCGATGCATCGGAAGAAATAGAAATTGCCAAATTCTGGGATTGTAATCCCTATGTTTCAGTAACACGGGGCCATTTGATGTTTGCTACAAAGAAAATAACCCCGGGTGCCCATTGGATCGGTATCACCAAGATTTCCTGTAAGAAAACCGATAGTGATTTCGATAAAACCATATATGCCTATACCAAAACCTCATTAGCCATTGCCGATGCCTTTATCAGTTGCTGGGATGAAAAATACCGCAGCAATCTTATACGCCCGGAAACCCTTATCAATGAACATATCGACGATAATTGGAAACCGGTCTTACAAACTCCACCCTTTCCCGAATATACCAGCGGTCATTCGGTGGTTTCAGGTGCCGCATCAACAGCATTGACCAGTATTTTTGGCGATGATTTCGCTTTTGACGATGATACTGAAACCGCATACGGGCTTCCCGTCAGAAGCTTTACCTCATTCAATCAGGCCGCCGATGAGGCGGCAATCAGTCGAATGTACGGTGGCATCCACTATCGCGTAGCCATTGAGGTGGGGCTACAACAAGGTCGAAGTTTAGGCAATTTTGTAGTAGACAATTTAAAAATGGTAACAAAAAAAGAGGTCGCATCCATTCAAAATTAGATGAAAAAAATTGCCTCGCTTATTGCGGTTATAGCCTCGATTGCCATTCTTTGGTATCTTTTTATCAGGCCCTACGATTATTCCGCAAGCATCAAGGCAAACACTTTTCCAGGAACCATAAACCAGTCAATAAAAATGTGGGAGGCTTCTTTAAAGGACTCCCGATTTACGGAACAGGGCAATCTCAATCATTTAAGGCAACAAATTATATTCAATGATTCGGTGTTTTCGTACCAATGGGAAATCGAAGCACTGAGTGATTCTACCTCTGAAATCCACGTTTTCATAAAAGACGTCAACAACAGCTTACAGAATAAACTACAAATTCCCTTTTCTGATACCGATTTTGAAAAGCGCACTAGAAAAACACTTTTAGACTTTAATACCAAATTAAAAGAGCACATTAAAAATTTTAAGGTCACAATTGTTGGTTTGGATAGTATCCCGGCCAGTTATTCCGCTTATGTAGCGCTAAGTGGGAAGCAACCGGAAAAAGCCATGGGAATGATGCGAAATTACGCCATGTTAGATCAATTGATTTTAAAAAGCGATATTCAACCAAACGGAAGGCCATTTGTCGAAGTTACAAAGTGGAATATGCAAACCGACAGTATTCACTACAATTTTTGCTACCCCATTATAAAATCAGATTCCCTACCGCAACACATAACCATTCAGTACAAACAATTTAACGGCGGAAAGGGGGTTAAGGCCATTTATAACGGAAATTACATTACCTCCGACCGGGCTTGGTACGCCTTGCTCGACTATGCTGATAAGAATGGTTATAAGGTCGATAAAAAGCCAGTGGAGTTATTTTATAGCAATCCTAATTTGGGCGGCAATGAACTGAACTGGAAAGCCGAAATATTTATGCCCTTGAAAGAATAGAACAAATGCGAAAAATATTTTTTTTAATATCCACGCTCTTTTTATCAAGTTGTTCGAATTACGGACAGCTCACCTTTGTCACCAAGCTCCCGACAAAACTGAAAGAAAACTCCGGAATCATATATAATAACGATTCCACACTTTGGGTTATTCTTGACAAGGGCAATCCCGATAAATTATATAAAACCGATTTCCATGGTAAATTATTGGACGAACTCAAAGTCGAAAATGCCAAGAATGAAGATTGGGAAGATCTGGCAAGAGACGAAAAAGGAAATGTTTATATAGCCGACACGGGAAACAATAACGGTAAGCGAAACGAATTGACCATTTACAAACTCCCAAATCCGCAAACCGAAAAAGGAAATAAAATCGACGCCGAGAAAATTAATTTTTATTTTTCTGATAAAAAGATTTTTGGATCAGAAGCCATTTTTTACCATAAGAACTTTATATACATCATTACCAAAGACAGGGCACGACCTTTTACGGGCGAGGCCCAAATCTACAAAGTTCCGGCGCAGAAGGGCGATTATGATGCTACCTTTATAGGAAAATTTACACCTTGTGATGATGTGGGTGTTTGTGAAGTAACGGCAGCAGACATCTCGCCTGATGGCAAAACCATTGCTATTTTGGGCTATGGAAAGCTTTGGATATTCACCGATTTTGCTTCCGATGATTTTTCTCAAGGAAAAATGAAAACTATCGATTTAGAGGCCACCACCCAATTGGAATCGATTTGTTTTATGGATGAAAACACCTTATTACTCTCAGATGAGGAACGCGGCAATACAGGAAGAAACCTATATTCCTTTAGGATAAAAAACTAATTCCCGCTAGTTCAAAAAACAATTCACTCCTTTTCAATAAAATACCGAAGTAAAACATGAATCAAAACCCGAACCCGAGCCCGAATGAAAATCGTGGCCCATCGTCGGAATAAAATAGTGCTGCCCTGGCCGAGATAATATCTGCCATGTTTAAAAAGAAACCTCCACCATACGAGGTATGCCATTTGTTCGAATCTTCATTTGGGAGCCATACCCTTCCATAATCAAAACCTCCGTACATACCGAAAGCCGTAGGCAATATGCTAGTTCTCATTTTGCGAAGGCTATATCTTATATCGGTATTCTGGTAGTATGCCTTTTTCCCGGTAAAGCGTTGGTTTCGAAATCCACGAAGACCATCGATTCCACCGATACTCGCACCCTGATAAAATTCATATCCATCACCCAGTGTAAAATGCGCCTTCCATTTTGAAGCCAGCACCAATCTCCCACTAGGTACCAATTTATAATCAAAAGAGAGGCTCGGCACCACGTAACCAAAATCTTGTCCCATGGAACCTGTATTTCTCTTATAACCAATTTGTACGTCGGTTGCCATTCCCATGGTGGGAAAAGCTGCATTATCACTATTTTTATAACTATAGACCGCATCAACCCCTAAGAATTGCTCTCGGCTTTCTTCCCCGTTCTGCAGGTAAAAAGTGTTTATAAAGCGATTGTCGGTTTCTTCGACATCGATAATCTCATACGAAATTGACGTTTTGAATTTTGCCCCTAGCTGGCCCCTCCACACCAAGGCCGGTGCCAGTTTAATGTTTCTTAGGCGTACACGGTTATAATCGAGATCCAATTCATCATCTAAGTTTTCGGTTTCATTTCCAAAACCAAAAAAATTGATCGCGAAATTCGGACTGGTAAAACGTCCTTCCAATTCAAAGTTCCAATTATCAAAAAGGTTGGCGAACTCGCCGGTATATTTAATGTCGACTCCACTGGTAGCGAAATAAAAGGCTGCATTTACAATATGTCGTTCAGTAAATGGGTTCTGTCGAAAACCATTGTAGGTATATGTATTGACTAGCCCTATTTTCATACCATCATCAGGGTTAAACCCAATGGTCGGTATGGTCTGATTGACAGAATTTCGCAGTTTCAGCGGGAGATAGGTATTCACCTCATAATCATTTGTCAGCCTTACTTTTGCACCTGCCCTATTTACTATAGTATCACCCTTGTCTTTGTACTCGTAAATATTAACCCGGTACCCATTTTTAATTTCATAAATATCCTCGTTCTGGCCTCCTACCAACCTGACTTTTATGGCACTATCGGCCTCACCCTCGACTACAAAGCGATCATCATCATCAAGACCGTAGATCCAGATTTCTTTCGTACTGGCCTTATCGAATTTTTTGTTAAAAAAGAGCTTTTCTTTCTTTCCTCCGATATTCCGATATACTTTAACCTCTGTTTCACCTGTGCTGAGACGGTTGACGACGACCCAATCATCTTTATCAGTACCAGCTACTACGGCATATTTGTTCATAACGTTATAATATTCCAATGCTGTTTCTCTAACATTCGCAATTCGAGATAAAAGTATATCTTCGATTTGGGTAACAGTAGCATCCATAACCTCCTCAGGGAATAATTCAAAAGCCTTCTCAATAACTTCTCTGGTCAAATTCTCTTGTATGATTTTCGCTTGGCCCAACCATTGCTCCCTTGTAGTTTCGCTTAACAATGCCATGTCTAAAACATATGTTTTGGGCGAAGAATTGAATCCCTTAACGCTTCTGATTTCTTTATTAAAACCCTCCATCAATCGCAATCCGGGGACTATCCGGGTAGCCAAATTCATCAAAGCCCCATCTCCCATAATGGAAAAGACCTGATCCCTATCCCTTGGTACGGGTTTGTAGATTATTTTACCAATTTTATCATCCTTGAATTCCGCCCAACGCCATTGATCGACATGCCGGTCCCAATCACCCAAGACCATATCGAATAACCTTGCCCTTAGATACAATTCAGCATCAACATCATACTTTTCGTCGTCCCTTAAATCTTCCAACATACTATCGGTGCTTTTAAGTTCATTCGCAAAACCAAAACTCTCCAAGTCGCCATGACCATCCCCGGCATGCTCTTCAATCATATATAGTTCGTTGCCAAAATCAGTATTAAAGTCTTCCAATGCCGTTTGTTTGGGTACATAATACAATACCGGATTGGTATGGTAAATACCGATGGCATCTGACAACGGACCTACAATAAACGGGGCATAAGGGTGTGAGCCTGTGTAAAAATCTTGTAATAGTTTAAGGGTATAGGTGTCCTCTAATTCATCCATAACAAATTGATCCTGGAAAGCCATGGATTGCAGATAGAGTTCTGCCTCTTTTCGAAGGGCTCGCATAACATACTCTTTACCACTTTTATGACGCAACCGAAGGGATTTTGATTGATGTCCGCCACCTTTGCTGACAGGTACTAATCCTCCAAATAAGGTGTCAAGGCGCACTGTTGGGGCAGTTACCTTTGTGCTATAATACTTTCGATAACGTTTTCCCCAAATACTCTTGAAAACCCCTGTTTTATCGGTTTCCTCATCTGTATAGATAGATGCTTCTACTTCCTGTGGAAAAGAATCTTCATACTTCTCCATGTTCAAACTTCGATCTGGAGGTAGAACATCGGTTCCAAAAAGAAATTCCTCATTTTCTGCGCTGCCTACCCCATAGTAACGCACCATCGAAGAGCCATCTTTGTATACTTCCAGCATTGCATAACCCTTTCTTCCTGTTGAAAATTTACTGCCGTTCAGCAATCTGGTAGCCCCTGATTTTGCCCCTGACCCACTGACTATCTGGGGTGTGTTGTCTTCCACAATATATTGAAGGCTATGCTCATGGCCCGAGGCAATAATCACTTTTTCCGAAAACTGCGCCAAAGTCACCAGTTTCTTCTTGAGTTCGGTGTATCGCTTATTCTGCATATCAGCTATCGAGGCACCTGTTGTTCTTCGCAAAAGGTTAATAAAAGAACCCAAGACAGGCAAAGGCCCAATTTTTCCCTTAGGATAAAAATGTCTTTTTACCGGATATTGGCCACCGTGCGGCCCATAGCTGAACATAGGGTGGTGCATGGCGATTATCGTTGTTCTTTGTCTATTATCTTTAATTTCATCTTCTAACTCTAGCCAAAACTTATCCCTACTTTTGATATCGCATTTGTCATTAATGTCAGGACGTTTATCCCAATTGGTCAAGTACCATTCGGTGTCTATTACGATAATTGCAACCTTGTCACTGACCTCAATGGTTTCAATTGGACAACCATCTTCAGGAAAAAATACTTCTTTGCTCTTTAATTGTTTTTGGATGTATTTTTGCTGCCTTTCGAGTCCGATCAACCCTTCGGTATACCAGTCATGGTTTCCAGGTATAAACAAGGGCTTTCCTTTAAATTCTTCCAGCGTTTTGAGTTGGGCATCTAAATGATTTTTAGCCGTACGATAGGCGACAGTAGAATCTTTTGGGTCGGGGAGCCCAGCCGGATAGATATTATCTCCCAAAAAAATAGCCGTGCTATTTTTGTCGGCCTTTTCCAATTTATTTTTAAAAATTTTCAATACTGTATTCATTTCTCCCATGGGAGACAAACCGGCGTCACCTATAAGATAAAATGTATGCGCAACTTCTTTATCAGACTCCCTATCTTCCACACTGGCAGTATCAATATATTTGGTCTTTATAGTGGCGCAGCCTGTAAAAAGTAAAAAAATTGATGCAATGAGCAAAAAATGTTTTTGTTCAATCATATTGTTGGCAATGAAATTTCGTATTTTGGAACCTATAAAAGCATTGTATGTCGACCATCATTGAAAAAACCGAAGTATTCGTGACGGACCTTTTATCAACCCAATTAGGTTCAGAATATTTATACCATAATCTTAGGCATACCCAAAGAGTCGTTAAAAATACTAAAGAATTACTGGACTATTATGACTTAGATGCCAAAGAAAATGACGCACTTGTTTTAGCGGCATGGTTGCATGATACTGGGTACACCCAAGGACCTGACAATCATGAAGAAACCAGCTGTACTATAGCACAATCTTTTCTCACGGAAAATAACTATGATCAAGATGCGATCAATAACATATGCAAGCTTATTTTAGCTACCAAACGTTATCACGAACCGGCCAATTTATCAGAGGAAATTATAAAGGATGCCGACGCTTCGCATCTCGGGAACAGCACCTATGAGGAAACCTCTGAAATGTTACGTGAAGAACTGTCTTTGCTGGGCATCGCGAATTTCTCGCAGAAAGAATGGAGGGACACGAACATCAAAATGTTTCAAACAGAGCATCGTTTTTATACCGATTACGCCAAAAACAATTGGCAAGAAGGTAAGGATAAGAATCTTTCAACCCTTATCAAGGGTAGAAAGAAAAACAAAAAACTAGCAAAAAAAGAGCGCTTAAAAGCCGAATTCAAATCAAAGTTCAAAGATAAGAGCCCAGAACGTGGAATTCAAACTATGTTTCGTGTTACTATGCGAAACCACCTGAAACTTAGTGACATAGCAGACACAAAGGCAAATATTCTGCTTTCTGTCAATGCCATCATAATATCCTTGGTACTGGCCAATCTTGTTCCGAAATTGGATAATCCTTCAAACGATTATCTGATATATCCAGCCGTCATTTTTGTGATTTTCAGTGTTGTTTCGATGGTGATGTCAATCTTGGCTACACGGCCTAATGTAACTAGTGGGGAGTTCACTAAGGAGGACGTAGAGCAAAAAAAAGTAAATCTGTTATTCTTTGGAAATTTTCATAAAATGAAACTTGCCGATTATGAATGGGCTATTCAAGAATTAATAAAAGATCAAACCTATGTTTACTCTTCGTTAACTAAAGACCTTTATTATTTAGGCTTGGTTCTTGACAGAAAGTATAAGCTGCTTCGCTGGACCTATACCATATTTATGATTGGAATGATTCTTTCTGTGATTGCCTTTTTTGTGGCATTAAAATATTTCGGTCCAGAAAAGATCATCAACTTACCCACCTAAGACCGAATTTCCTCTATAAGCTCTTGATAGGTGTATGTTTTTTCTGAAGGCTTATTTTTTGGCCGATACAAAATGTTGGCACGAATCGCTTTTAAACCCGACACCCCTTGTAGGCCTTCCAAATCAACAATTTCGATTTTTCCATCGAAATAGCCTTTCGACTTTAAAAATTTGATATAGCGCAAATACTCGAGTTCGTCATTTTTCTGGGAATATACCACAACCATTTTACCCGGTTGGGTCAATCGTTCATTGGTACCTTTTATATGTGATTTATCAATGCGTTTTTTAATTATCTCATAACGGGCATTATAAGTACCGTCTACATCAAACCGCTTTTCATCCATTCGAAAACGAATGGACAGTGAGGTATTGTAAACCAATATCAGGGAGGCCACATCTAATGGCACAGGAAGTTCAGGTTTCAAATTATAATGTACATTTTCCATTTCGCACATAACCTGTAGCTGCCACAATCTTAGATTACGTAGATATAATTGATCGAACTCTCGTTCCCCGGTAATAGAGTCGCCGATATAGGCATTGTGTTCTACCCCATCGGTCTTGTAGCGTTCAAAATAATGCGGGTACATGGCCTGGGCACTTTCTTGTTTTTTATCGATTACGGCTGCAAGCTTTCTATTTATTCGCATCACACTTTCGTCATAATTGCGACGATGGTCATAATATGAATCGGTTCCCATATCAATATTAGACTCATAGCCGAGCACATTTTTTCCCAGTTCTGCATCCGTTTTTTTCAAATGTTCGAAAACTGGTACGACTTCGTTTTTTACAAAATCAAAAATGGCTTGCTCGCTATTCGTATGTAATGTTTCCTTTATGTCGTCAATATGATTGTTTACCCTGAAAATTAATTCCTCATAGATAGGCAATTTATTTTTTTGCCAAGCAACGGTCAGAACATCGTTGATTTCTGAAAGTTGAATCATTAAATCGCGTTGAATAGCAAAATTTCTGGCCTGCGAAGAATTTTTTATATCGATTTGTCCATATAGAGGATACACATCATTAAAAACGATTTCCTTAAAAGAAGGCTGCCCACCTTTCAATTCTTCAACAATGAATTTTTTGGCTTCTTCCTCAAATTTCCATAGTACAGATGAGTGCACTGTTGTGCACTCATGTTGAATAACGGCATCAATGAGATTTTCTTCCTCTATCTTGGAACGTCGAACCGCCGCAACAATAAAAGGCATTACATCATCTAACTTCTGGGCATTGATACTATTGAGTTCATTGGTTTTTTCTGAAACCAATTCCATAACTCCCAATAACTCGCCATTTTCCGCTATAGGCGCAAAAATCGCACTTTTAATTCCTTGTTCCTTTAAGTTTTTATAGGGTGCAGTCCCTCCCGACATCTCAAAATACTTCTCAACATTTGAAATGGCAAAATATGTATTGTCTTTTAATAGCTTTTTATAGCAAGCTTGGCATAAAGCATCTTTACACGATTTGTTATCCTTGTCTTGTAAAAGGAAACTCTGCATATTTGGGCCATACACTCTTTCAAATTCGTCTTCCTTAGGGTTATAGACAGTAAAACCTGTTCGTATGCCGGATAGGTTAAAAAGTGAACGAAAAACTCCGTTTACATTTCCCATGAACCCTTCTTGACCCCTTTTATTGTTGGAAATAAGGCTCGATTTTATCTCGGATATCGAATGCTCGGCCGTCACATCGAACATATTGGAAACGACAAAACCCTTTGAAATAAAACTATTAGGGGGTATTTTCTCTTTCCAGAGGTCCAAATTTTCAGAATTGGCCAAAAGTTCGTCAACGTCGGATTGATCGAGGTTCTTTGCTTTTTCCGTGGGAATAATATCTATGAAATCGGCATTGTAAAGAATACGATAATGCCGCATAACACCCTTACTATCCGGAATATTATAAAAGAACGGACGCTTAAAATCAAGGTTGAATCCATAATAAAAATTAAGGATTACTGTACAGGCCATTATATAATTGATGTCTTCGTTAAAATCGCCTATTTCAAGCTCAAAATTCTCTCCCGCCTCTTTCAGTATTTTTTTAAATCGATCGGTCGAATTAAAAACTACATTTTCATAAGGTAAGGAAGCAGTCTTAATTTCGTTATGGGTAAGCTGCTCGGGAAAAGTATCCTCAAGAATCAACTTAATAACATCTTTATGCTTTTCCAAAAGGGCAAGATCCGTAAAGCCGTCCCTTAATTCGGGAAATGGCGCCTGGGCAGTCAATATTCTCTTAGCCTTTCCTGCCAAATACCCATCTTCACTTTTGGCCATAACATCATAATACCTCAATAATTTATCAAAGCTTACTTGAAGGACCAAGGGCAACTCTTTTTCGTTTTTCATTTTCATACCGCATTTATTCGTCGGCTAAGACCCTGTAAAATTACAAAAGAACAGAATATAATAGGTGTTAAAGAAATTTTTCCGCTGTTCCACACTTTTTTTTAGATATTTACGTGCATATTGCGTTATCCAAGACTCTAACTTCAAATAAAATTTCAGGCCCGCAAATCGCTATTAAATAAATACGGCATTAATTTGGCCTCTATTCACCTATATGTCATCGAACCACAGATTAACCAGAGCCTACCAAAATGCCAAAGTGGTGCCATTCGACGATACCTCAAAGTTCATTCTCTTCAGTGATTGCCACCGTGGCGACAACAGTTTTGCCGATGATTTTGCCAACAATCGAAATATCTATTATCATGCCTTGAACTTTTATTATAAAGAGGGTTTTGAGTATTGTGAAATTGGAGATGGAGATGAACTATGGGAAAACATTCACTTCGAATCTATTTTTGAGGCACACAAGAACGTATATGGGCTGTTGCGCAAGTTCCACCTTGCACGCAAGCTTTATATGATTTGGGGCAACCACGATATGGTTTATAAGGATCCTGATTACGTCAAAAAAAACCTCAGCAGTTACTTTGAACCTATTGATGATAAATCAAAGGAACTTTTTGAAGGTATCACCTATCATGAGGCGATTCGACTCAAACACACGCAGACACAACAGGAACTATTTCTTACCCACGGTCATCAAGCCGATTGGTGGAATTATACTTTTTGGCGGTGGAGCCGGTTTCTGGTTCGGATATTGTGGAAACCGCTACAGGTATGGGGCATTGCAGACCCTACCAGCCCTGCCAAGAATTACAAGGAGTTGATCAAAATAGAGCGGCGCATTAAAAAATGGATTTTACGTAACGAACTACAATTAACCATCGTAGGGCATACACATCGACCCCGATTTCCCGAGCCCGGTGATATACCCTTCTTCAACGATGGCAGCTGTGTACATCCTCGAAGTATTACCGGCATCGAAATCGAAAATGGTAAAATTTCTCTGATCAAATGGCAGATAGCAACTACTGACGACGGTATATTACGCGTTGTTCGTGTTTTGTTGGAAGGACCACAGAAGTTGATAGATTACCAAAAAGCGAAAGGTTAAAAGAACTTGTATATTTGCTCAACCATTAACAAAAATTCGTGACGAATGTTTAAAAAAACGCTTCTTGTTTCACTACTCTCCGTATTTCTAATTTCCTGTTGGAAAGACAAAAGCCCCGAAAATCTCATCCGATTAAAAGACAAATTCAAATCACAGGTTTCCGCCTTCGAAAAGAAAAAGGAAAATGCCAACAAAAATGTCAATAAAGGGCTCGAATCACTCAATGCCTTAAAAAGTGCTTTGGAAGACACAAAAAATGAAGATAAGGAATTTGCAAAAGTCTATGGTGATTGGGAGAAGGTCGATACTCGTGTCGCAAACCTCAATAAAGAATATGAAGATCTCAAGCAAAAGGCTGCCGATCTTTTTACCGCCATGGAGACCCAAACCAATAGCCTAAGTGACGTCAGAAGCAAAAAAACATTGATGAATGCCATTGAAAAGGCGCGAACGAAATACAACGGCACTTTGACCAAAACCTCGAAAGCCATTGAAAAATTACGCCTGTTACATGGCGATGCCGTAGAAGTAGTCAAAGCCTTGGAGGTAGCTGCGGCCCTTAACTCTTTCGACAACATAAACGACCAAATGAAAAGTATTGAAGGCCGTGTAGACGGAATCATGCAAGAACTCAACGTGGCGGTGGTCGAAAGCAAAAAACTTTATGAAAAGAAAATCACCGAACTGGAAGAGTAAAAGAATTAAATTTGATTATAGCAAAACGCTCCGACAAGAGTACCGTAGTTGATATTTTAGTTTCCGCCTTTGCCCCCCTGCAAGAAGATAACTCCATTAACCTGATTGTAAAACAAGACAAAAAGAGAGTCGAAAGAATGCGTATTTTAATGGGGTATTTATTTGAAAGAGCCTTACTTTTCGGCGAGGTTTTTCTATCTAACAATAGACAAGCATGCCTTTTGATCAACTATCCCCACAAAGAAAAGACAACCTTAAAAACAATTTGTTGGGATATTAAGTTGGCCGTACAATGTATAGGCGTCGAGCGCATTTTTAAAGTTCTGAAAAGGCAGTGGATTGCCAAACGCAATTACCCAAAAGAAGCACATATTCGACCTATGATAGCCGGCGTAATGCAAAGCAACAAAGGTAGCGGTACGGCAGCAAGATTGATGTTAGAAGTTATGGCCCACCACAAGAACAACCAATTGCCAGTTCTCATCGACGCAGCTTCGCCCGACAATGCCCGGTTATATCAAAAATTAGGTTTTAGAATCATAAAGAAAGAGGAGTTGTTGGGATTCCCCATTTATTTTCTACGATTGAACTAAAACGTATGACGATAGTCAAAATTGTGGTACAAAGACATCAAAGTTTAAAAGAAACCCTATATCGATTACCTATGAAAAAACAGTTCTTCTTTTGTTTAGTCCTTTTTCTATTTCACTTTTCACAAGCCCAAACCGATGTAGACTTACGCAACCAAAAAGTGGACGGGTATCGGGGCATTTGGTTTGAGCTGAACCAAAAATATGAGTATGGCGACAAGTACTCGGGAGGTTTAGGCACATACACTGCCAAACATATTCCGTTGGCCATTTACGCGCCTGAAGCGAACAAAACCTTTTTTGTCTATGGAGGAACCACCAAAAAAGATGAACGCCACCTGCTGTGTATGGTCGGTTCTTTTGACCATACCACAGGAATGGTTTCTAAACCGCTCATTGCCTATGACAAGAAAGATGTCGACGACCCACACGATAACCCTACGATTTCAATAGATGATGAGGGATACGTCTGGATATTCGTCAGCGGGCGCAGCACCAAACGCCTCGGAGTAAAACTAAAAAGTACAGCACCTTTTTCGATTGAACGTTTTGAGATTGTCGGCACTTCAGAATTCACCTACCCTCAAATTTGGCATACAGAAAATGGTTTTTTCCACTTCTTCACCAAATATAGTGGTGTGCGTGAATTGTATTTTGAAACCAGTGAAAAGGGCAAGACCTGGTCACCCACCCAAAAACTAGCGGGTATTCCTTCTGCAAAAGATGAAAAGAGTGGCCATTATCAGGTTAGCAATCAATATGAAAATGGCGAAAAATTTGGAACCTTCTTTAATCGTCATATCGACGGTCACCCTGACACACGAACCGACCTGTATTATACTGAAACCTCCGATAATGGTGCATCATGGACTACAGTGGGCCATAAAAGCATACAAATACCAATTTCAGAAATAGCTGACCCTACCCGTGTTGTCGATTATCACAAGCAAAAGAAGAATGTGTATATGAAAGACATGGCATTCGATAAAAAGGGAAATCCCGTATGTCTTTACATCACTAGCGGCGGACATGAACCGGGCCCACAAAACGCACCCTACGAATGGCGTATTACTGCTTGGAATGGTAAAAAATGGCATACATCGATTGTTTGCGCTTCTAACCATAATTACGATATGGGAAGCCTCTTCGTCGAAGACAACGTTTGGACCGTTGTTGGACCTACAGAAAACGGTCCCCAAAAATACGGGGTCGGCGGAGAGATCGCCATTTGGACTTCAAAGAATGCTGGAAAAACATGGCATAAGAAAAAGCAAATTACGGCGAACAGCGCCTTGAACAATTCCTATGTGCGCAGACCGCTTAACCATAAAGCTCCTTTCAACTTTTTCTGGGCAAACGGAAATCCGGAAAAGATAAGTAGCTCTGAACTTTTCTTTGGTGATTTTGAGGGAAATATATACCTACTTCCCTATGATATGAAAAGTGACTTCGAAAAACCGCTTAAAGTAAAATAAAAACTTTCGAACAGATTAGTCGATATCGTTTACAATTCGCCGACAATATGTATGATGCAGATTATCACCTATTCCTTCTTCGGATTTTTCGGTAAGACTTCTTCCGGAAATGGGAATAGAATGGTCGAATTCTTTTCTGCCGCAATATTAGAAAGCGTCTGGTATAGGCGTAGTTTTATTGCGGAAGGTGATTGATCAATAAGTTTTCCTGCCTCCAATAACTTACCTGCCGCCTGCTCTTCCGCTAAGGCTAAAATGATTCGTGCCCTACGAGACCGTTCAGCCTCTGCCTGATTGGCCATCATTCTTCGCATATTTTCCGGCAATTGTATATCCTTGATTTTAACATCGATGATGACAATGCCCCATTCACTGGTTTCCTGTTCCACAATGGCCTTGATATTTTTACCCATTTCTTCCCGCTTAGACAAAATGGTATCTAGTTCTACCTTACCACAAACATCCCTTAAGGCGGCCTGCGATAGTTGCGTAATCGCGAATTTATATTCCTCTACCTCCAACACCGCCTTTTCCGGATCGTTTATTTTAAAGAAAACCACTCCGTCTATACTACACGGCACATTGTCTTCCGTCATTACTTCTTGGGAAACAATATTAAAAGTAATTACACGAATGTCAACGATTTGAATGGTCTCTATTATAGGAATAATCCATCGAAAACCAGGTTGAAGCGTTTTGACATATTTCCCGAACCTGAATTTCAAGGCGCGTTTGTATTCAAAAATTATCCGTATTCCAGCAAGTAAAAACAATCCGAACAACAGTCCGGCAAAAAGTAACGGATTCATAGCTTCATTATAAAAGTTCGACAATCCCTTGAAAAAATGATGTTTTGAAAAGCACAAAAAAAGAATGGGTTCTGTTTTTTTGCTTTTTAACTAAACTTCGATGTCGAGAAATAACGGGGGAAGACTTCTTTATACATCAAGTGCGGGCTCTTACTAAAGTTACGACAAATTAGTGTTGATCACAAACCTCATAACACATTTCACTTTGTTTTTCTTGTACGGCTATTTCACTATCTTAGGACTTGTTTATATTTATAGCCAATTGAAGAAGTTTGAGCGAATCCAAAGCAAAAAAAGCACACCGTAATCAACCAACCCTATGCCATTAGCCATTGTTATTGCTGGAATACTTCTCTTATTTCTCCTTATCGCCCGATTTAAACTGAATGCCTTTATTGCTTTTGTAATAGTTTCACTTTTAGTGGGGCTTGCAGAAGGTATGAACTTGGAAGATGTTGTGAATGCCATTCAGAATGGTATAGGAAACACCCTAGGCTATCTAATTTTAATTTTAGGTCTTGGTGCTATGTTGGGGAAACTGGTCGCCGATAGCGGTGCCGCGCAACGCATTACCACCCAATTGGTGGCTAAATTCGGAAAGAAGAACATTCAATGGGCCGTGGTACTTACCGGTTTTATCGTGGGCATTCCCATGTTTTATACGGTAGGGTTTGTAATATTGGTTCCTTTGGTATTTACGGTAGCTGCCAGAACAAGGCTACCCCTACTTTATGTTGGGCTACCAATGTTGGCCTCACTCTCGGTTACCCACGGTTATTTACCTCCCCACCCCGCTCCAACGGGCATTGCCGTGATGTTCAATGCAGATATCGGTAAAACATTGTTATATGGCATAATTATCGCCATTCCTGCCATTATCGTGGGCGGACCCCTTTTCGCACGTACTTTAAAACACATCAAGGCCACGCCTTTAAAAGAGTTTATGAATCCAAGAATTTTGACGGATGAAGAAATGCCAAGTACTACAACTAGCATTTTTACCGCATTGCTTCCCGTTGTTCTAATCGGACTGGCATCTATTGTCAGTTTAGTACTACCCGAAGAGCACATTATTAGAAGAGCGACCGATGCTTTGGGTAATCCGGTCATTGCTATGCTAATCTCCGTTTTAGTAGCGATTTACACATTAGGCCTCGCTCGTGGAAAAAGAATGACAGAAGTTATGGAAACGGTTACTAGCTCGGTTGCGGGTATTACCATGGTGTTGCTTATAATTGCCGGGGCAGGAGCCCTAAAAGAAGTGCTTATCGATAGCGGTGTAAGTGAATATATTGGTGAAATGCTCAAGGGATCGACCATTTCTCCACTGGTGCTCGCATGGCTTATTGCTACAGTAATCAGAATATGTGTGGGATCGGCAACGGTGGCCGGTTTAACGGCGGCGGGTATAGCACTGCCCTTAATCGGTGATACGGGAGTAAGTGCCGAACTGATGGTTTTGGCTATCGGATCAGGAAGTCTCATGCTTTCACATGTTAATGATGGCGGATTTTGGTTGTACAAAGAATATTTCAATTTGTCTATAAAAGATACCCTTCGCACATGGACGGTCATGGAAACTACCGTGGGCGTCATGGGGCTGATCGGAGTTTTAATTCTAAATATCTTCATTTAATTCTATTCTTATGAATACATTACCCTCAGAAAAAATTAAGGCATTGGGGTTACAATTACCTCCTGCTCCGGCACCGGCCGGGCTGTACAAACCTGTTTTAGTAGTAGATAATTTTCTGTATGTTTCAGGTCAAGGTCCCATCCAATCTGACGGAACATTGATGACAGGAAGGGCTGGCGATAACTTAAGCGTCGAGGAAGCAAAATTGGTAGCCCGACAGGTAGGGTTGACCATGCTTGCCACTATCACCACACACTTTGGTGATCTAGATCGCATCAAACGCTTGGTAAAGACTTTGGGCATGGTTAATTGTACACCCGATTTTGCAAAGCAACCTTTAGTAATCAATGGCTTTAGCGAATTGATGGCCCAAGTCTTCGGCGACGACCAAGGTGTCGGTGTACGAAGTGCAGTAGGTATGATGCTTCCAGATAATATAGTCGTCGAGGTAGAAGCCATGTTCGAATTGCACCAATAAGCGTCACATGGACAATCAAAATTGGTACGCGATCGAAGAGACGAGGTCCGTGATATCCCCCGCTCTTTTGGTATATCCCGATAGGATATCAAAAAATATTCAGACCATGATTTCCATTGCAGGAGGCACTAAAAACCTCCGGCCGCATATCAAGACCCATAAAATGGGTGCGGTTATCAAAATGCAACTGCAACAGGGGATTGATAAATTCAAATGTGCTACTATTGCCGAAGCCGAGTTATTGGCACAATGTGGAGCCTCGGATGTTCTTCTCGCAATGCAACCGGTAGGGGCCAACGTAGACAGGTTTTTCAAATTGGTGGAAAAATACCCTTCAACCTATTTTTCCACCTTGGTAGATGATTTTACAGTAGCAACTACGCTCGGTGAAATAGCAGGCGCTAAAGATCAAAAAGTGCGACTATGGTTGGATATCAACACTGGTATGGACAGAACGGGTATAGCACCGGGCCTCAAGGCAGCCAGTTTATACGAATCGATTAGCGCCCACCCATACATAAAAGCAGAAGGCCTACATGTATACGACGGCCACATACGCACTTCTGATTTTGATGAGAGAGAAAAAATATGCAATCAGGCCTTCGAGGCAGTTTCCGAACTAAGACAATCCCTGATAGACAAAGGGATTTCCGAACCAAGAATTGTGGCCGGAGGCTCTCCGACCTTTTCCATACATGCGAAAAGGGAAAATGTAGAGACAAGCCCGGGTACAACTTTACTTTGGGATGCCGGGTACGGAGGTTTGTTTCCCGACTTGCCGTTTCTTCCGGCGGCGGTCCTCATGACAAGAATTATCAGTTTGCCAAAAGAAAACACATTATGTCTTGACCTTGGCCACAAATCAATTGCTCCTGAAATGGCCTTTCCCAGGGTAAAACTTCTAGATATGCACGGTTCGGAACAGCTAGGACAAAGTGAAGAACATTTGGTAATCAAACATGACAAGTCAGGCCAGTATAACGTGGGAGATGTGCACTATGCCATACCCATGCACATTTGCCCTACGGTTGCCAAATATGAAAGCGTTCTCGTTGTTTCTGCAGGAAAAATTATAGATACGTGGCAAGTAGACGCCCGAAACCGAAAAATAACGATTTAAGCATGTTTATATTCGATGCCCACCTAGACCTTGCCATGAATGCCCTCGAATGGAACCGGGATCTGACTTGGTCCGTTACCGACATCCGTGAAAGTGAAAAGGGAATGACCGACAAGCCCGATCGCGGCAACAACACGGTTTCCCTTAATGCCATGCGCCAAGGAAATATCGGTCTTTGTGTCGCAACCCAAATCGCTCGCTATGTAAAAAAAGAAAACCCGCTTCCCGGTTGGCATTCCCCACATCAAGCGTGGGCGCAGACTCAAGGGCAATTAGCTTGGTACCGTGCCATGGAGAATATTGGCGAAATGGTACAAATCAAGAATATCCAAGACCTCGACGAACATTTAAAACTTTGGGAGACTTCAAGTGCAAAGAAACCAATTGGCTATATACTTAGTTTAGAAGGTGCCGATTCAATTATCACTATTGATTATTTACAAAAATCATATGAACATGGGCTACGTGCCATCGGACCAGCCCACTATGGCCCAGGTACCTATGCCCATGGTACTGATGCTGTCGGAGGTATCGGGCACAAGGGCAAAGAGCTGCTAAAAGAAATAGAGCGTCTAGGTTTAATTCTTGATGCAACCCACTTATGTGATCAAAGCTTTTGGGAAACTATGAAAGTTTATGACGGACCCGTTTGGGCAAGCCATAACAATTGTCGCACCCTAGTTGATCATAATCGTCAATTCTCCGATGAACAGCTCAATGAACTAATTTCCAGAAATGCCGTTATCGGGATGGCCCTCGATGCCTGGATGATGGTACCCAATTGGATTCGTGGCATATCTACCCCGCGTGATATGAACGTGTCTTTAAAACAAATGGTAGACAATATCGACCACATTTGTCAACTGTCGGGCAATAGCTACCATGTGGGCATAGGAACCGATTTAGATGGCGGGTTTGGAAAAGAACAGGGACCCGCTGACTTAGATACGATTGCCGATCTTCAGAAAGTACCGTCATTATTACGGGAAAAGGGATACTCTATGAATGATATAAACAATATCATGCACTTGAATTTCATTCGTTTTTTACGAAGAACTTGGGGTTAGATATACATTATTGACACAAAATGACGTTAACTACTTAAGTCTAATGGAACATGTTCTTCAAAACAGTTGATATATATGCTCCTATTATTCATTTTAACAGCCTCTTAAGTACCTGTGGCAGGGTATTTGTTATCTTTGGATGTATCTTAAATCGCATTAAAAATGTCCGGAAGGTATTTTTTTACGTTCGCTTCTTTTTTGTTGGTTTCGGCCTTGGGCATGGCCCAAACCGATATACCTGTCGTGAAACCTTTAAAAATTGAGCCGGCAAACAAAATTGATAACCAAGGAAATACCGATCAGGGTACGGCATTGAAAATCCCTTCTGTAGTAAATGATAATCCTGAAGTCAATCTAGACCTATCGGGCAAAAAACCGGTACAAATGCTTCCTGACCGGGAACTGGTACAAGCGGGACACGGTATGAAAATAGATCCCAAAGTCGGACCAAAACAGCCCAAGGAAGGTTCAAAGCAGTATTTCTCCGATATGTACCTTGGCGATGTAAAGAGTAACGGTAAATTCGTTGGTATTGTATGCCGCGATCATGAATTCGTTGATGGCGACCGTGTGAAAATCTATGCCAATGGCAAGGTAGTCGATCACAACATTTTATTGACCGGATCCTTTAAAGGAGTAAATCTCGATTTGGAAAAAGGTTTTAATCGTCTTGAATTTGAAGCGCTCAACGAGGGATCTTCAAGCCCTAATACGGCGCAAGTAGATGTATATGATGATCAAGGACAATTGATTTATTCCAATAAATGGTTGCTTTCTAGAGGTTCAAAGGCAACTTTGATCATTACCAAAGAATAACCACGGTAGCCTCGGTATAGAGCGTCTATTTTTCAAGAAACGCCAAAGCCAGTTTGATATCGTCGTAGTCTATCGTTCCGTTCAACGCAGCATGCAGTGGTTTTAAACTGTTGGTATCTCCCTTAAGTCCCTTTTTGGCGTTTCCTACTTTTTCAAGCAGTTTGCCGTCGGGCCTATAGCATTCAAAGTCTTCTTTAGGGAATTCTGTGCGAAGTTTGATCAAATGGCCGGCAATCGTTCCAGAAGAAAGACCGCGTTCCTCTGCTATCTTTTCCAAAGGCAGTTTTTGCTTCAGATAACCCAAAGTTATTTGGTAAGTCGATTGCTTTTTCGTTTTCTTTTCCTTGAGTTTCTTTGATTGGTTCTTTATTTCTTCAATATTAGTAAGTCCGCCACACGACTCCACAAAAGCCATAGCTTCGACCTCTAGAATATTGAATTCATTCTGGGTATCGACCACATCGGACAACTCTTGAAAACGAAGGTCGGCTTTATGTGCCAATGTATCTACTTTGAGTGCCATTTCATTAAAACCCGATAACTGTAGGTTTTCAATATTCTTCAATCGCGATAGTGCCACATAACCTTGGCCACGCTCAAAAGTTTTTGAAAGGTCTACCGAAGCGGCATCCAAGGTCATACCTTGGCATTTATGCACCGTTATCGCCCATGCCAGACGCAAGGGTATTTGACTCAGGCTAGCCAACATCTTGCCATTGTCATCTTGAACCCCCCAAATCTCTTGTTTGACCGTAACCGTTTTCCCTTGCACCGTTTTAACCATAGGAAAACCTTCTGGGGTGAAGTCTATAACTTTCCCTAAAGTACCGTTCACATAGTCTTGTTCGGGATTATTTTTAACGAACATGACCTTCGCATCGATTTTGAGCTCAAGTTCTTCTTGAGCCAATACCGATTTTTTAAGCGTCTCGACCAGTTTTTGATTTCCCTTTGAATTTGCTTTGAACTTTCTTGATCTTCCTTCTAATTTTTCAAGTTCGATGAGATTGATATAATCGACGTCGGCATTGTGTGTAAATAACCTAGTCGGCCTCTCATCAATTTTCAAACTATTCGATTCTGCCCTTTTTAGTTCTTGAATACTATGATGGGATATTTGCGCCGCACGTATCTCGTTCAAAATTCCATTTAGAATATTATCTCCTTCTTGACGGTACTGTTCGGTCAAATAACAAACATTCAATTGGGCTTTGATCCAAGCCTCCGACATAAATGCAAATTTCTCTTTGCTTCTTTCCCCTTGTCGACCGATTGGTGGTAATTGAAAAAAATCACCGCAGAGTACGATCTGAATTCCTCCAAAAGCCCTATCATCCTCTTTAAAAAACCGGAGTACTTCATCGACCATGTCCAGCTGATTCTTATGCAACATCGATATCTCATCGATAATCAAGATTTTGGCTTCTTCAAGATGCTTTTTAAGATATTTCTTGGCCCGCATAGCAACCAAATTTGCCCGGGTCAAGCGGTCTTTGATGCCAAAACCGGCCCAAGAATGAATTGTCATCCCGTTCATGTGTGTCGCCGCGATACCTGTAGAGGCAGTTATAGCCACCGGGACTTTTCGAGATTTCAAATACGATATATATTGATTGAGCACGTAGGTCTTTCCTGTACCGGCAGAGCCAGTAAGAAATACATTTTTGCCTGATTTTAAAAGAGCCAAAGCCTTTTCTTGCTGCATCTTTATAGTATACGGAATTTACTTCTCCCAATCAACGAAATTAATGGTCTTGGCTTCAAAATGCTAATTTTACACTAATATTTGGCCGGCATATATCAGTTAAGTCCATTACATATATTTTTACGGTACCTTGCAGCTTTTAATTCTGAATCTCTATCAATAGAATGTCCGAAAAAAAAATTAGCATACTTACCGCCTTTAAAACTATTATTTGGCCCAGGCGCAATCTGGTTTTCATCGGTTTATTTTTAATCGTAATCAGCAAAGCTGCAAGCTTCGTAGCCCCGTTGTCCCTTAAATATTTGATGGACGATATCATCCCCAACAAGGACGTTGATTTTCTCAAATTACTTGTTGCGGCTGTGGCGTTGGCTATTTTCGTACAGGCGGTAACCTCATTTTTATTGACTAAAATATTGAGCGTTCAGGCGCAGTTCTTAATTTCAGAATTAAGGGCCCAAGTACAGAAGAAAGTATTATCTCTCCCTATACGGTTTTTTGATAATGCCAAATCGGGAGCATTGGTATCACGTATTATGACCGATGTCGAAGGGGTTAGAAACTTAATCGGTACCGGCTTGGTGCAATTGGTAGGTGGCACCATTACCGCCGTGGTATCGCTTGTTCTGCTTTTACGAATCAGTTGGTCGATGACACTTTTCACGCTTATTCCGATGGCAATTTTTGCGCTGATAGCGTTGAAAGCCTTCAAAATCATACGCCCTATATTCAGAAACAGAGGGAAAATAAATGCCGAGGTCACCGGGCGTCTTACCGAAACCTTGGGCGGTGTACGCGTTATAAAGGGTTTTAATGCGGAAGCCCAGGAAAATGAAATTTTTGAAAAAGGGGTAGAAAGACTCTTTCAAAACGTAAAAAAGAGCTTGACCGCCACAGCTTTTATGACCAGTTCTTCTACCTTTCTTCTTGGAATTGCCACGACCGGTATTATGGGAATCGGTGGTTACAAGATCATGATGGACGAATTGACCATCGGTGAATTTTTAACATTCACATTTCTTCTCGGCTTAATGATTGCCCCGATTGTACAAATGAGCAATATCGGAAGCCAGCTGACCGAGGCATTGGCCGGGCTGGATCGTACTGAGGAATTAATGAACATGACCCCCGAAGCTGATGAAGAAAACCGAACTGAGACTCTCGCTAATCTTAAAGGGAATATTGTATTTGATGATGTCTCATTTGCCTATGAAGAGGACAAAGAAGTTCTTCATAACATAAATTTCAGTATCGACTCGGGCAATGTTGTTGCTCTGGTAGGAAGTTCTGGTTCGGGCAAATCGACCATTGCCGGTTTGGCAGCAACCTTTCTGAATCCACAATCAGGTAAGATAACCGTTGACGGCAAAGATCTATCTAAAGTAAACCTGAACAGTTATCGCAAAAATTTGGGTGTTGTTTTACAGGATGAATTCTTGTTTGAGGGAACTATTCGGGAAAACATCATGTTCCCAAGACCAAGTGCCACAGAAACTGAAGTTCAAAAAGCTGTCAGAGCTGCCTATGTCGATGAATTTACCGATCGGTTCGAAAAAGGACTTGATACGCTTATCGGTGAGCGTGGCGTAAAATTGTCGGGAGGACAACGACAACGCATAGCCATCGCACGTGCTGTATTGGCTGATCCGAAGATATTGATTTTGGATGAAGCAACCTCAAATCTTGATACTGAAAGTGAGGCTTTGATTCAAAAAAGTTTGGCCGAACTCACAAGGGGGCGTACGACCTTTGTCATCGCACATCGCCTCAGCACCATTCGTAAAGCGAATCAAATATTAGTTATTGAAAATGGAAGAATTGCCGAACAGGGAACCCATCACGAACTAATCTCCAAAGAAGGCCGTTACTACAATTTGTTCACTTACCAGGCGCGAATTTAATTTGGTTTACACCTCTTGGTGAGGAGTTTTGCTACAAGTTAATGCAATGGATAGCTTCCCTTCGCTCGCTATGACCATGTTTAGCTTTCAGGTGCCAACTCCACTTCGAGGCCGTCTAAATCTGCGGTCATATGAATTTGGCAACCTAACCGACTGTTGTCCTCCACATTAAAAGCTTCGGCCAGCATGGCGTCTTCATCATCTGACATTTCAGGGAGTTCATGATTTGATTTTACATAGCATTGGCAGGAAGCACACATAGCCATTCCGCCACATACCCCAATGGTTCCTTCTGGGGCCAATTCGTACGAACGAACTACCTCCATAAGGTTCATATTCATATCTGTCGGTGCATCTACTTCATGGGTTACACCCTCGCGGTCGGTAATTTTTATTTTGATGTCTTTCAAAAGGATATGGGAATTAGTGTGTTAGGAATTAGTTTATTTATTTCATGGCCTTTATTAAGCCATAAAGCATTTTCGTTATTTCATTTGATTCTTGAATCAGGGAATTAGCTTCTTTGTCGTTTAAAAAGTTTAATCTTTTTCGAAAGATATAACATCGATCTTACTTCGCTGTTCGATGCAACGGCAAAATAAAGAAATCTTTTGAAATCGGGATTTGAATTTCTTTCAAATCCCTCAGCAATGTTGTTGGAAATAGATACGGATGCCCTTGTTATTTGGTCTCGAAAACCAAAATCTGGTGCATTTGGGAAATGCCCATAAATTTTGACGGCAATATCCTGAGATTTTTGCCAAACCACTATATCTTCAAATTTTCGAATAGCCATATAAGGCGGAGCAAGGTTTTATTACAACTAATAGAACGACAAATTCCTAACCACTAACACTCAACTTCCTATTCAATCGCTTTAACGACTGCTTTTGGCGCTTCCTTTTTACTACCATCGAAACCAGTAACACCACCTACGGTAGTGTATTTCATCACGTATTTTTTATCGGGATGAATACGCTGATACGCACTTTGGCACATCAGGGTAGCTTCATGAAAACCGCACAAAATTAATTTTAGCTTTCCGGCATAGGTATTCACATCACCAATAGCGTAGATGCCGGGAACATTGGTCTGGTAATCAAAGGTGTTGACCTTTATGGCATTTCGTTCTATGTCGAGTCCCCAATCTGCGATGGGACCAAGTTTTGGTGATAATCCGAATAATGGAATAAAACTATCGGCCTCGACCAGCATATCTTCTTCGACATTGGTCGTTTTGCTGATTGTTATTCCGTCCAACTTCTCTGCCCCATGTAATTTTGTTACTTCCGCCGGTGTAATCAAAGTGATTTTTCCTTGATTCTTCAGTTGCTGCACTTTTTCTACAGAATCCAATGCGCCGCGAAACTCGCTTCGACGATGTACTAAAGTAACCTCTGAAGCGACATCGGTTAGAAAGATACTCCAATCCAAGGCAGAATCACCGCCACCTGCAATTACAACCTTTTTATCCCGATATATCTCGGGATCCTTTATGATATAGGCAAGACCATTTTCTTCATATTTCTTCAGATTGTCTAGAGGTGGTTTTCTCGGCTCAAAACTCCCAAGCCCCCCGGCAATCGCAACAACCGGTGCATGGTGTTTGGTGCCCTTATTTGTGGTTACGACAAAGGTACCGTCTTCAAGTGTATCAATGGTCTGTGCCCTTTCTCCCAAAGTAAAACCAGGTTCGAAAGGTTTTATCTGTTCCATAAGATTGTCAACAAGGTCGCCTGCAAGTACTTCAGGGAAACCTGGGATATCGTAGATTGGTTTTTTAGGATAAATCTCGGAACACTGACCGCCTGCTTGTGGAAGCGCATCGATCAAGTGACATTTTAGCTGTAATAAACCAGCTTCAAAAACAGCAAAAAGACCCGTAGGTCCCGCTCCAATTATCAGTATGTCTGTTTCAATCATGTAAAATTAAAATATTTGGTGCCACAATAGTATACACTTGGCCTTCCCTCTTAAGAAAAGCAGTGGTTCGAATTTACCCCACACTGACCACTTCCTCGATTTGTGGGGCGTACTTTTTAATTGTCATTTCTACCCCACTCTTTAATGTCATTTGATTTACGGTACAGCCCACACATGCGCCCTGTAACCGTACCTTGACCGAGTTTTCGTTATCAATGGAAACCAATGAGATATCACCTCCGTCGCTTTGTAAAAAAGGACGAATCTCTTCCAACGCTTTTTCAACGTTTGTTTTAAGTTCTTCCGGTGTCATAACTATTTCCTTTTCACGGCGGAACATCCTGCCATGGTTGTTATTTTAATTGCCTCAGTCGGTGGCAAACTCTTGTTTCTGGCCACCAGTTCTTGAACTACGTTTTTAGTAAGTTCTTCAAAAGCCTTTTCAATGGGAGTAGCCGTTTGCATAGCTGCGGGCCTGCCAACGTCACCTGCCTCACGAATACTTTGTACCAACGGAATTTCCCCTAAGAAGGGAACATTCAAATCTTCTGCCAAATACTTGGCTCCTTCCTTTCCAAAGATATAATATTTGTTATTAGGAAGCTCTTCCGGTGTAAAATACGCCATATTCTCTACAATCCCTAAAACTGGCACATTTATAGAGTCTTGTTGAAACATGGCAACGCCTTTTTTGGCATCGGCCAATGCGACTTCTTGCGGAGTACTTACTACAACGGCACCAGTAACGGGCATTGCCTGCATTATGCTCAAGTGGATATCACCAGTGCCCGGAGGTAGATCCAACAACATAAAATCCAACTCGCCCCAGTGTGCATCAAAAATCATTTGATTGAGGGCCTTAGAAGCCATAGGTCCTCGCCAAATAACGGCTTGGTTGGGCTGAGTAAAAAAACCGATGGACAATAGTTTGACTCCATAATTTTCTACAGGTTTCATTTTAGACTTCCCATCTACAGTTATGGCCAATGGCTTTTCATTGGCGACATCGAACATTATTGGCATTGATGGCCCGTAGATATCGGCGTCTAGCAACCCTACTTTAAAACCCATTTTAGCCAAGGTAACCGCCAAATTTGCCGTTACCGTAGATTTACCTACCCCTCCTTTGCCGGAGGCCACGGCAATAATATTCTGAATACCCGGTATCGGTTTGCCCTTAATTTCATTGACTTTGGGTTTAGCCGCGGCGGCCTCAACCTTGATATTCACTTTTATTTTTGCCTTTTCATATACCTTTTGATGAATGATTTTTAAAATCTCTACTTCCGTTTTTTTACGCGCTTGTAAGCTCGGGTTGCCAATGGTAATATCGACTTCAACCTCATCACCAAAAATTTGGATATTCTTTACCGCACCGCTATCGACCATATTCTTCCCTTCCCCGGGCACGGTAATGTTTTCCAAGGCCTTTAAAACTTCTTTTTTATCAATCTTCATTTAACTCTTGCTTTGAGGCTTTATATAAAATGATTCTAAACAACAAAGATAAGGCTTAGGGGGGAGATTAGAAAGTGAAGGTATTGAAATAAAATATGCTAAAATAAGAAGGTGTATTACCAACAAAATGCTTAAAAATTCAATAAATACTAAGCTCCACTTAAAATTAGAGCTGGTGACATAAACACTACAACTCTTTCCAAGGGTCCCAAAAGTGCTTTTCAAAATCGACGATCTGATTATCGACAACCTGTATTCCCTCACTTTCCAAAAGTTGTTGCATCAGATTAGTTCCCTCAAAATGGTGTTTACCGGTCAACAGCCCCGCCTTGTTGACAACTCGATGTGCAGGTACATCTTCCATAGTACCTGCCCCGTTCATAGCCCAACCAACCATTCTTGCACTTCTGGCGGCCCCTAAATATTTTGCAATGGCCCCATAAGAGGTTACCCTGCCATATGGAATTTGTTTGGCTACCTCATATACCTTTTGAAAGAAATTCTGGTTCTCAGGTTTCATTATTGACTGCTAATTCTGAAAATCGTAATTATCAAAAGAACAACCATCAGCGCACTTAGAATATAGTTCGAGTTTTTTGAAAAGCGGTTGGTCTTATTTTCTAGCTTATTGAAATAAATGGTGTACATATACAAAACTGAAAATGTACCAAAACCAGCCGCCAACACAAAGGTAAGGATATCGGTAATCTGAAACTTGATCCAGCCCGAAGCGTTCCACATAGCGTTTAGACCGCTGTAATATGGAATAGTCAACAAATTGACGGCGGCCAATAAAAATCCCTTAAAAAAGCTATTTCTTTTGCTTACGGTTACTTTTTTAGAAGGATTCACCGCTCTTCGCCTCGCGGCCCTAAAGAAATAAATAGCCAATAAAGAAAAAATGATAACTGCAATCTTCAACAGTACCTCGACCACTTCAGGGTTTTTATGCAAGAATTTAGAGATCAACACACCCACATAGGCCTGTATCAGTACCATACTCGAAACCCCAAGGCTAAAGGTAATACCGTTCAACTTACCCTTTTCTACACTAGTCTTGGCGGCATTCATATTCAGCAAGCCTGGGGGCACTGTGGCCATAAAAGCTGCCGAAAAAGTAGCAAAAAAAAGTATGAGCAGGTGTTGCATTATTTAAACCCTAAATTGAATATAGGTAATCGGTTTTCCTTGTTCAAGGTATTGACTTTCATAAAAAGTCTGTATACCCAAAACGGACTCGGGACTTCCTTCATTTTTGTATACATCATGATTTGCATACAATATTTCAAGCCCTAAGCCTTGCAAAAGGCCCAATGTATACCCATGCATAAATTCACTATCGGTTTTCAGGTGTACGACTCCATCGGGTTTCAAAATCCGTCTGTACTTTTCAAGGAAAAATTGGTTGGTCATACGGTGTTTTGTTCGCTTGTATTTGATTTGTGGGTCTGGAAAGGTTATCCAAATTTCCGCTATTTCATTCAAAGCGAACAAATCATCGACTAATTCTATCTGGGTACGCAGAAAAGCAACATTTGGCAGATTTTCTTCCAAAGCCGTCTTGGCCCCACGCCACAAACGGGCACCCTTGATATCAATTCCGATAAAATTCTTGTTTTTGTTTTTTTGGGCCAACCCTACCGTATATTCCCCTTTTCCACAACCAAGCTCAAGTACGATTGGATTATTGTTGCCAAAATGACTTTTCCAATCGCCCTTGAAAGGATACCCCTTCTGTATTTCATCCCTTTTGGGCTGAATAACATTACGAAATGTCTCGTTTTCCTTAAATCGCTTTAACTTGTTCTTGCTTCCCAAAAAACCAAATTTAATGATTTGGCAAAGCTAAGGAAATCTCCAAACCCAACGGGCATTGTTTCTTTATCTTATATGAATAAATCTAAACAAACTCTTGTCGCCCATTTCAATTGGGGACTAGGCCATCAGCCCGCTGGGTTCCCTTTATTAATTCTTTAATTGTAGAGAGTTATACCCCGATCTTAGCTTCGGATGGCACCGCCTTGGCAGTATTTACGAAAGGAATTTCCGTAACTTGCTTGGTTCGAACTTCTTTCATATATCAATTGATACTCCAGAACAAACACGGAAATTTTACAATCGAAGATTTAATCCGAGTAGACCATTTTAGTAGATAGAAGAATATACATTCTCAAATTGACTATGCGATCTTGTTCTTTGTTTTCTCTAGGGTAAATGAAAATTCTGAGCCGACACCTTCAACACTTTCTACATAGATTTTCTCGTCATGTCCCTCAATAATGTGCTTTACTATTGACAACCCCAATCCGGAGCCCCCTTCATTTCTGCTACCACTTTTGTCAACCCTATAAAAGCGTTCGAAGAGTCGTGGAATATGGTTTTTCGCGATTCCCTCGCCATTGTCGGTTACCCGCACTATAACTTTATTTTTAATCAAGTTTTCGACACTGACCTCCGTTGTACCGTCTCGATGGCCATATTTAATTGAGTTCACTAAAAGGTTGGTGAGCACCTGGTGAATTTTTTCTTTATCAGCCCTAACGAAAATTGGATCTTCATAGTCCATGTCAAAGGTCAAAACAACCTTCTTTTTTGCCGCTTTCATTTCCAATTGATCGAATACACTTTGAATTAACTCCACAATATCAAAGTCTTGAAGGTTTAAATGAAGGTCTCCAACCTCTAATTTGGTGATTAGGTCTAGATCCTTAACGATATATATAAGCCGCTCCACTCCTTTGTTGGCGCGCTGTAGGTATTTTTTTCTGATATTTTTATCTTCCATCGCTCCGTCAAGAAGCGTGAGAATATATCCCTGGACCGTAAAAAGGGGAGTCTTTAATTCATGTGAGACATTTCCGAGAAAATCTTTCCGGTATTCTTCGCGAATTCTGAGGGTATCTATTTCTATTTTCTTATCCTTGGCAAACTTTTCGATTTCAGCAGTCAAAGTTCGCATATCGGTATTTATGGTGTCGGAAGTCAAAGAAGATGATTCTAGCAGCGAAACATCATCGTAAATTTTCTTGATCCGTCTATAGATAAATTTTTCAATACGAATTTGGATTGCACCAAAAGACAGTAAAAATACGGTGATACTGGTTGTGGCAAGCAAATACCAATTGACCATATCAAAAAGCCACATTAGCATGCTCAATACTGGAACAAAGAATACGATTATAAAAAGTGCAGAACGAAAAGCAAATCGGTATGACTTTTTTAAACGAGTGGCCATTATAAGACAAACTTATAGCCTACGCCTTTTACGGTCTTAAAGTGATCATCCCCGATTTTTTCACGTAGTTTTCGTATGTGAACATCAATTGTTCGTCCTCCGACTACAACTTCATTGCCCCAAACCCTGTCTAAGATTACCTCTCGCTTAAAAACTTTACTTGGTCTAGAAGTAAGCAACGCCAAGAGTTCGAATTCTTTTCTCGGCAGTACGATTTCGGTACCGTCATTGATAATTTTATATTCTTCTCGATCAATAACGATATTACCCACCTTAACTATGTCTTCAGCTTGTGGAGTTTCATCTTTTAGCCTTCTGAGCAATGCTTTTACCTTACTTACCAACACCTTGGGCTTTATCGGCTTTGTGATATAGTCGTCAGCACCTGCGTCAAAACCTGCAACTTGTGAATAATCTTCTCCCCTTGCAGTCAGAAAGACAATGATGGTGTTCTCGAGCCCCGATGTGTTGCGTATGGTCTCACAAGCTTCGATACCATCCATTTCAGGCATCATTACATCTAGGATGATCAGATGTGGCTTTTTCTTCTTTGCTTTGGCAACGCCTTCAGTTCCGTTCTTGGCCGTAAATACTTCATATCCTTCCGACGAAAGATTATAACTGACAATCTCTAAAATATCAGGTTCGTCATCGACCAGTAGTATCTTAATATCCTTCTTTTTCATGAGGGTATTCAAATTGGTTAATCCGCCAAATGTAAAGATAATACTATTATAACAAAGCGCCTTAACGTTCATTTAATCTAGTAACCTTAAGATAACCTTATTGCAATGCACATTTAATATATGCGTAATGCGACTTTTACAATGTGGCGGTTTATTTGCAGTGTTTCAAAATAAGGGTTATCCCCCGTACTAAACTTTAATAAAACAAAACGAACGAAAAAATGAAAAAATTACTTTTATCTACATTGGCCATAGTCGCACTAACCCTTACTTCTTGTGGTGATGATGACAAGATTGCCATAATCGAACCCTTGGCTACCTGTAACGATGGTATTCAAAACCAAGGAGAAACAGAAGTAGATTGCGGCGGCCCAAATTGTCAGCCTTGTGGCGGTGAAGTATCAGCCACCTGTAACGATGGTATCCAAAATGGTGATGAGACGGATGTTGATTTTGGAGGGTCTTGTGCACAGATCATTACAGTATCTGGCGAAATCAGTGAAGACACGACATGGGAAGCCAAGAACATATATATTCTAGCCGGAAAGGTTGTCGTTGGCGTCGGAAACACCTTAACCATCGAACCTGGCACTATCGTTAAAGGTCAGAAAGGGTCCGGGTCTTTGGCTTCAGCTCTGATTGTACAGAGAGATTCTAAAATCAACGCAGAAGGCACTGCCGAAAAACCCATCATTTTTACTTCTGAGGATGATAATATTGCTGTAGGTCAAACGGCCGGTACTAATTTAGATGAAAACCAAAGAGGACTTTGGGGCGGTCTTATTGTTTTAGGAAGAGCTTCAGGTTCTTTTAAAGGCGATGTTACCGAAGTTCAAATCGAAGGTATTCCTGCTGATGATACTTTCGGATTATTCGGGCCTGGAGATGCGCTTAACGACGCTGACGATTCAGGTATTCTAAAATATGTTTCTATCCGTCATGGGGGAGCACTAATAGGTGAAGGGAATGAAATCAATGGTCTCACCCTTGGCTCCGTTGGTACTGGTACGACCATAGACAATATAGAGGTCGTAGGCAATGTAGATGATGGTGTCGAGTTCTTTGGCGGAACGGTAAATGCCACCAACATAATGGTTTGGGCACAGGGAGACGATGCCATAGACGTTGACATGGCTTATTCTGGCACTATAGACAATGCGGTTGTAGTTTCGGGAGACAGTTCTGACCACGCTTTTGAAATTGATGGCCCAGAAGGTTCTGCCGCTGGTTCTTTCACCATTAGAAATGTAACTATCTTCGGAAATTCAGTAGCTCCTAATGGCGAATATGCCGATTATAGAAGTAATGCGATGGGAACTACCGAGAATATTTATGCTATCGGTTTTCAAGATGGCAAGGATGTAGAATTGGACAACAACCAGGTAGCCCAAAACTATATTGATGGTCTCTTGACATTCGCCGCTTGGGAAGTTGTAGGTTTCGACCATAGTATTTTTTCTGAAAAAGTAGGTTGCTTGTCAAATTGTGATGACGAGGATGATAGTAATGATGTGAATGAAACACCTATCATAACTCCGGCATTTACAGAACAAGCCGCTGCATGGACCACCCAAGTAACAGAAGGCGCAGCTACTGTTGGTGCCGATGTTTCCCAGTTCAGCTGGACTTATGCAAACGCTAAAGCCGGATTTGGATTCTAATCGAACTAACAAACTAAAACTATTACAATTGCTCGCCATTAAACATGGCGGGCAATTCCTTTATTACGATTTAACTACTTAATTAAATGAAAATCAATTTTAAACTAATCGTTGTCACCTTTTTTCTGTTTCAATCTGTTTTCTCCCAAAAAGGGGAAGTAACGGGTAAATTAATCGATGTTGATTTCCAAGACCCTGTCGCTTTTGCAAACATTTTCGTCAAGGGTACTACGAATGGAACGACTTCAGATTTTGACGGCATTTACACCCTTTCATTAGACGAAGGAACCTATACTATAACCTATTCTTTCTTGGGCTATAAAACCGTAGAGATTACTGAAGTAGTCATAAAACCGGGAGAAGTTACTACGGTAGACGTAAATATGGAAACATTGGCAGAAGGTCTCGATGAAGTTGTCGTATCCGTCAGTGTTAAGAAAAATACAGAGACGGCCGTTCTTGGCATTCAAAAGAAAGCCGTCAACGTACTCGATGGCATCTCTGCCGAGACATTTAAAAAATCAGGTTCGAGCAACGTTGCTAGTGCCATCAAGACCGTACCTGGAGTTTCGGTTCAAGGAGGAAAATACGTGTATGTACGTGGACTCGGAGATCGATACACCAAGTCTATTCTTAATGGGGTGGATATTCCCGGTTTAGATCCAGACAGAAACACCATTCAATTGGATATTTTTCCAACCAATATTATCGATAATGTTCTGGTGCTAAAATCGGCCTCCGCGGATCTTCCAGCAGATTTCACGGGAGGTATGGTTAATATCGTTACAAAAGATTACCCCACTCAAAAAGAATACAGTCTTTCACTAAGTGGTACCTACAACCCTGACATGCACTTTAACGGAGACTATCTTGATTATGAAGGAGGGGATACCGATTTCTTAGGCTTTGACGACGGTACAAGAGACGTTCCGATCAACAAGAATCAAGATATACCAAATACATACGATTACGATCCAAGACTTACGACGATTACGAAGCAATTCAATCCGATTCTTGGAGCGATGCGCAGTAATAGCGGTATGGATTATAGTTTAGGATTTACCTTGGGCAATCAATTCAATGTGGGGGATGGGGAAAACCGACTTGGCTTTCTGGCTTCAGTATCCTATAAAAACAGCACGACTTATTATGAGGGTGCGGAGAATAACTTCTACAGGAGAAACGCTGACAAATCGGTGTTTGAACTGGAAACCGACCGAACACAGCGAGGAGAAATAGGTCAAAACAATGTACTCGTAAGCGGATTATTGGGCACATCGTTCAAGACCGCCCGTTCAAAGTACAAACTGAATCTTTTGCACTTGCAGAATGGCGAATCTACGGCAGGTGTTTTTAATCAGACCTTAAATTTTTCTGATTTCGTTAATTTTGCGAAAGACAATATTGAATATACGCAGCGCTCGATTACCAATGCTTTATTAACCGGTACACATACAAGCGAAGATGCCTCTTGGACATCGGAATGGGCACTTTCCCCTACCCTTTCTAAAATTGAGGATAAAGATATCAGAACAACTTCATTTCAAGTTGAAGACGGTATTTATGCAATTGCACAAAACAATCAGCCAAAAAGAATTTGGAGGGATCTCGAGGAAATAAATGGTGTCGCAAAACTTGATTTTACCAAAAAATATGAGCTTGGCCAAAAAGATGCTAAATTAAAATTTGGTGCATACGGATCATATAAAACACGTGATTTTAGCATATTGAATTTTGAGATTCAATCTTCGAACTTTCAAACGGTAGATTATGCAGGTGATGCCAATAATATTCTTTTGGAAGAAAATTTATGGACGGTCAGCAACAATTCAGGGTCTCACATTGATCCCGATATTTCAATTTCCGAGCCTGCCAACACTTATGAAGCGGTTCAGCAAAACATGGCGGGATATGTCTCCAATGAATTTAAGATTGGAAACAAACTACGAACGATTCTTGGGCTGCGAATGGAAAAATTCGAATCAATCTATACCGGAGAAGACAATAAAGACATAAATGATCCGGAAAAGGTGATTTTTGATAGTGAAACCATTATTGACAAGTTCGATTTCTTTCCAACGGCCAATCTTATCTATGAATTGATCGAACAGGTGAACCTGCGTGGTTCCTATGCTAGAACTACTGCAAGGCCTTCGTTCAAAGAAGCATCTATTGCCAAGATCTTCGATCCCCTTTCCAGTAATACGTTCATCGGCAATATAAACTTACAGCCCACCTATATCAATAATTTCGATTTTAGAATTGAATGGTTTGGAGAGCGCGCTGAAATGATTGCATTGAGTAGCTTTTATAAAAAGTTTAAAGACCCAATAGAACTTACCTATTTTGAGTCGTCTACTGATAATTTTCAACCTCAAAATTTAGGCGACGCCGACGTAATGGGTTTAGAATTCGAAATTCGGAAAAACCTTGGCTTTGTCACCCCGTTGTTAAATAATTTCAGTTTTAACGTGAACACTTCCATAATAAAATCTACCCAAATCTACAGTGATCAAGAAAGAAACCTAAGGGAACTCGGCCTTCGCGACGGACAAACATTGGGCAATGACAGGGAGTTACAGGGTCAATCGCCCTTTTTGATAAACACTGGAATAAATTATGATGACGAAGAGAAAGGTATGCAAATGGGCTTATTCTATAATGTACAGGGCAAAACCTTACAGGTTGTCGGTAATGGGTTTGTACCCGATGTTTACACCATGCCCTACCATAATCTGAATTTCAATTTGACCAAGTCATTTGGAGAGAACAACAATCAAAGCATCAATTTCAAAATCGCCAATCTTATGAATGACGATGTAGAAAGTGAATATGAATCTTTTGGGGCTACCAACAAGACTTTTTCTAAAAGAAGTCCGGGAAGAGCGTTTTCTATAGGCTATAGTATTAAATTCTAAAGAGCCTTCTGTGTTTTTATAAAGGCCCCTCACTAAGGGGCTTTTTGCATTTTAGCGAATTTATACGCAATCCTGAGTACACCTTAAGATACGAATGGCGAAATTCCCTATCTTTGTGGTATATTTATTGTTACATATACTTTATGAAGCAACTTTACCTCGTAATTTCTTTTCTTTTTATTTCTATCGCTTATGGGCAAGATGCCAAGAGCGGCGGTGATATTGATGGGTTTAAACTGTACCCCAACCCCGTTACCAATGGTAAGATTTATATAAACACCACGGAAAAAGCTCCCAAGAAAATTTTAATTTTTGATGTATTGGGGATTCAAGTGTTGGAAACCACAATTTTAGGAACTGAATTGAATCTCTCCGATTTAGACGCAGGAGTCTATGTTTTACGAGTCTTTGAAAAAGACAAAGTGGCTACCAGAAAATTAATCGTAAAGTAGTACTCATTTTTTTTTCAAACGCCTGCTTAATGACAAAGTGCAAAAAAAGCCGATGAACTGTGTCGCCTATACGCCTATACCTACAATTTATTTCATTTCACAACATTCTTTCCAAGTAAAAACCATCTTTGGCTATCTTTATAGTGTTGATCCCAAGTCGATACCAAATGAAACTAACCAGCTTGATATTTTTTATCGTATTTTCCATTGGCCTATCTGCGCAAGAAACAGTAGATAGCCAAGCGCAAAGTTACAAAGAGCCGACACGACTCACCGTATACCCAAACCCGGTTTTTGATGATGTGGTCTACGTCACCACACAGCAGACAGAACCAAAGGAAATTGCTATCTATGATGTATTCGGTAAAATAGTTTTAACCGATAGAATTACCACGAACGCCTTGAATATTTCAAGACTGACCCCTGGTGTCTACGTGTTACAAGTCGTTCAAAACAAAAAAACCTTGACCCGAAAATTAGTGGTAAAGTAGTACATTGAAATTGGCTATTTTTGGGTCATGGTAAACGCCCAAAATATCTTTGCTATTTCCTCACCAACCGAATTCACATTTGTAGCACTCGAAGTATTTCGGCATCAATACACGAACAACCCTGTTTATCGCGAATTCTGCAATCTCCTGAAGACGAATTATGAGGCAATCGATAAGATTGAGGATATTCCCTTTTTACCTATTGAATTTTTTAAGACAAAAAAAATAGTAACAGGGAACATAAAGGAAGACCTTATATTCACAAGTAGTGGTACTACCGGAAGCTACATCAGCAAGCATTATGTCAGCGATGTAGCCATCTACCAAAAGAGCTACAAAACTGCTTTTGAAAATTTTTATGGCCCGATTTCCGACTATTGTGTTTTGGCCTTGCTTCCATCTTATTTAGAGCGCGATGGTTCTTCACTGATCTATATGGTCGACGATTTGATTAAAGAAAGTGGACATCTCGATAGCGGATTCTATCTGAAAAATACTTCCCAATTAAAAGATAACCTAATAACACTTGACTCCCTAGGCACCAAAATACTGTTGATTGGAGTGTCTTTTGCACTACTGGATTTGGTCGAGAAGTATCAGTTTGAGTTAAAAAATACGATTATAATGGAAACGGGAGGTATGAAAGGGCGTCGCAGGGAAATGGTGCGGGAAGAACTTCATGAAATGCTCAAAAAAGGATTTGGGGTTTCGAGCATACATTCCGAATACGGTATGACCGAGTTATTGTCTCAGGGGTATTCTCTGGGGGAAGGTATTTTTAGCACACCGCCTTGGATGAAGGTCTTGACCCGTGATACTGAAGACCCATTAACTTTACAAGCCATTGGGAAAACGGGAGGGATCAATATTATCGATTTAGCTAATATAAACTCTTGCTCCTTTATTGCCACCCAAGATTTGGGCAAGGTTTACGAAGGCGGAAATTTTGAAGTTCTAGGTCGTTTTGACCACTCAGATATTCGTGGCTGTAACCTGATGGTGTTCTAGTCCTGGTTCCGTTATAATCCTAAAATCTTGGCATCTACAAAAAATGTTGAGTTAACATCCAATTCGTGATCCTGGTTTATCACTTCATCGGTTACCGTATTCAAACGTAGATTGAACTTGTCTTTTTTGATATACTCCTTCAAATCCATGTCGGAAGTATCCAGTTCTAATTTGTTGCTAGAAGTCTCGGGAACTTCATCCAACCAAGCAATTTTGATTTCCTCAACATCCTCCGCAGAGATATAGACTTCAATAGATTCGAGAAAACTAAAGTCGGCCGGCTCGGGAGAAGTAATCGTTAATTCAAGCTTCTTTAATTGAATTTCCTCGATCAGGTCTTTGCGCGTATCGTTTACCTCAAACTCCGATTCTGAGTTCGTTTCCGTATCAGGAGTATACATATCAAAGGGCAAGTTTATTCCCGTCGTTGAGGGAATAACCACCTTTTGGTTATATTCGATATCAAATTTCGTTAATTCATCAATTTTATCGCAGCCCATCAAGGCGGCAAAAACGCTCAGGATCAAAAAATATTTACGCATAGTAGCTTTATTGTAACTCTTGTTTACTACTAACGTGACAAGTCGGGAAATATTTGGTTGTAAAAAACAAAAAAATAACCACTCAAGTATACTTTTATTCATGCACTGTAAAAAAACAAGCTTTTGCCCAAAGTAAATTTGGATACTTATTGTGCGGTTAAAACAAAATAATTCTTCTTCCCGCGTTGTAAAAGCACAAATTTACCGTTGATCAAGTCGGCAGTTGAAATAAGATAATCTTCTTTGACCTTTTCTTTGTTAACCGAGATGGAATTCTGTTTCAATTCACGCCGCGCCTCACCATTTGATCCTAGAAAACCGGTCTTTGCCGCCAAAGCACCGATCATATTTAGTCCCTTTTCCAAATCAGATTTCGGAATTTCGGCTTGAGGTACGCCATCGAATACATCAAGAAACGTTTTTTCGTCCAGTTTCTTTAAATCTTCAGAAGTAGATTTCCCAAAAAGTATCGAACTTGCCTGAACTGCATTATCTAAATCTTCCTGCGAATGTACCATCACGGTAATCTCTTCGGCCAAACGCTTCTGTACAACACGAAGATGCGGTGCTTCCTCATGTTCTTTGATCAGTCCTTCTATTTCTTCCTTTGATAAAAACGTGAAAATTTTGATGTATTTCACGGCATCGTCATCCGAAGTATTCAACCAATACTGGTAGAATTTATAGGGTGACGTTCGTTGTGCGTCCAGCCAAACGTTACCGCTTTCGGTCTTACCAAATTTGGTGCCATCGGCTTTGGTAATCAGCGGGCAGGTCAAGGCATAGCCTTTTCCGCCGCCAATACGTCGAATAAGCTCCGTACCCGTAGTAATATTGCCCCATTGATCACTACCTCCCATTTGTAAAGTACAATCGTACTCTTGATACAAATGCAAAAAGTCATACCCTTGCACCAACTGGTAGGTAAATTCGGTAAACGACATGCCTTCTTTGGCCTCGGCGGACAATCGCTTTTTCACCGAATCTTTTGCCATCATATAATTTACGGTAATGTGTTTGCCAACATCACGAATAAAATCAAGAAAGGAAAAATCTTTCATCCAATCGTAATTGTTCACCAAAACTGCGGCATTGTCGGCATCGGATTCAAAATCTAAAAAACGGGACAATTGTTCCTTAAGCGCATTTTGATTGTGACGTAGTGTATTTTCATCCAAAAGGTTACGTTCGGATGATTTGCCCGAAGGATCACCGATCATTCCTGTTGCACCACCGACCAAGGCATATGGCTTGTGCCCTGCCAATTGAAAATGACGTAGCATCATAACCCCGACCATATGACCAATGTGCAAAGAGTCTGCCGTAGGGTCAATACCCACATAGGCTGATCGCATATGTTTTAACAAATGTTCTTCCGTGCCGGGCATCGCATCGTGCAACATTCCCCTCCATTTTAATTCTGCTACAAAATTTGTCGCCATTGGTTTTTATTCTTTAAATAATCGCTGCAAATATAAGGCAATTCGAAGGCTTTGTCTTGAAGAATACTCGAATTTATCCATATCATTTGGCTAAATTAGCCCCATGATTTTAGTAACTGGCGGTACGGGTTTGGTGGGTTCACATCTACTATTGCAATTGGTAAGGTCTGAATGCGACGTGCGCGCCACATATCGCAAAAGCAGCAACTTAAAAAGAATCGAGAAAATATTCGCATACTATGATCAAAATGCCAGGGAGCTCTTTGAGAAAATCGAATGGGTTTTGGCAGACCTAAACGATATTCCAAGTTTGGAAACCGCATTTCAAGGAATTACCCATGTTTATCACTGTGCCGCCTTAATTTCTTTCGATCCTAAAGATTATGACATATTGCATAAAATCAATGCACAAGGTACTGCCAACATCGTAAATCTGTGCCTTGTCAAGAATATTAAAAAACTATGTCACGTAAGCACGATTGGCGCTATCGGCAAAAGTTCGAACGGCAACTCTGCCACCGAAGAAAATGAATGGGCCGAGGAAGACACTAATGTATATGCATTGACAAAGCATGCTGCGGAAATGGAGGTTTGGCGCGGTTCCCAAGAAGGACTGCCCGTAATAATCGTCAATCCTGGCGTAATAGTGGGTCCCGGCTTCTGGCAAGATGGAAGCGGTAATCTATTTACCACGGCGAATAAAGGCTATGCCTATTTTCCTCCAGGTGGAACTGGTTTTATAACTATTGGAGATTTAATTCGTATTATGACAAGACTTATGGATTCTTCCTTGGTGAACCAACGATACATTACCGTTGCCCAGAATATCACTTTTGAGCATATGTTGGGGCTGTTAACTAAGCATTTGGGGAAACCGAAACCTACTAAAAAACTTGCTTTTTGGCAATTGGAAATTGGACGTATTTTCGATATGGTCTTTAGTCTTTTTACAGGAAAGGCAAGACGTATCACCAAAAATTCGATCAGGTCATTAAAAATCAGGGACCTTTATGACAACACTAAAATCAAAAAGGAATTGAATTTTGAATTTGAACCCTTAGAGGAAACGGTGCAGTTTAGCTGCGCCCGGTTTATTGAAGAGAATCCTTGATTTCCTTGACAACAGACTTGGATTTTGCGTCAGCACTCTTTTTTGCTGCGGCCAGGCTATCGTTCACATGCCTCGCTTCTTCCAAGCGTTGCGATTCATTCTCTAATTTTTGCTCCACCTCCTTATAAATTGACTCGTATTCTCCGCCCGGTAAAGATGCATAATAGGTATCGCTTTGGGTAAATTGAATGCTGTCTATTCCATGTTTTTCAAAAACGTAGGCCGTCGGTTCTAAATCGTGTTCCCTTAAAAGAGCAATATTCGTATTCTTGGCTGCGTTCGCAATCGCCAAGTCTTTCAGCACCTCGACCATTTTCTCCCTGGCAATCAAGTTCTCGGGCTTATCAATGAGTTTTTCATTACAAGAAAAAAACAAGATTAAACAAACCAGAAAAACTATTTTATTTAAGCTCATCGATCGAATGTTAGACGTTGACCGAATCGACCAACTGAAAATTTACCATTATCGTAGGCCAATTGACCGTTCACAAAAGTATGGGTTATTTTCGACCCAAAGGTTTTTCCCTCAAAAGGCGACCAGCCACACTTATAGGCCACATTACCCTGTTCAACCTCCCAAGGACTATTTAAATCTACGACGGTCAAGTCGGCATAATATCCTTCCCTTATAAATCCGCGTTTTTTTACCTGAAAGAGAATTGCGGGATTGTGACACATTTTCTCGGCAATTTTTTCCAGAGCTATAGTGCCATCATGGTATTTCTCTAACATAGCCGGTAACGCATGTTGCACCAACGGGCCACCGGAAGGGGCTTTGGTATATATGTTATTTTTCTCTTCCCAAGTGTGCGGAGCATGGTCGGTAGCGACCACATCAATACGGTCATCGAGCAGCGCTTCCCACAATAATTTTCTATCTTCTGCCGTCTTTACCGCCGGATTCCATTTTATGAGGGTTCCCAAACTATCGTAATCGGCATCCGAGAACCAAAGATGATGAATGCAAACCTCTGCCGTTATTTTTTTCTCGGACAACGGCATATCATTGCGAAACAAGTCGGTCTCTTTTCCTGTTGAAACGTGAAAGACATGTAGGCGAGCACCTGTTTTCTTGGCAAGCGCTATTGCTTTCGACGAAGACAAGTAGCAAGCCTCCGCACTTCGAATCAATGGATGACATTTTATAGGAATATCATCACCATATTGACTTTTGAACTTTTCAAGATTTTGTTTTATGGTAGTTTCATCTTCACAATGCGCCGAAATCACCATTTCAGTACTACTAAAAATCTTTTCGATGACATCGGCATCGTCGACCAACATATTCCCCGTCGAAGACCCTAAAAACAATTTCACGCCCGAACAAGTATTTTTCTCCAAACGTTTTAGCTCTTCCAAGTTATCATTGGTGCCTCCGAATAAAAATGAATAGTTTGCGTAAGAGGTTTCTTTTGCCCTTTCGAACTTTTCTTCCAATTTTTGGATAGTAGTCGTTTGCGGAATGGTGTTCGGCTGCTCCATAAAGGAGGTAATACCACCTGCAATTGCTGCCCGACTTTCCGAAACAATATCGCCTTTATGGGTGAGTCCGGGCTCCCTAAAGTGCACTTGGTCGTCTATTATACCGGGAAAAACATGCTTGCCCTTCACATCAACAACCTCAGCATTGGGCTCAATAATATGTTTATCCAGTTCCAATATAACTCCATCACCCAACAGAATATCACTTTCGAATATGCGGCCTTCATTAACTACGACCGCATTTTTTATTAATGTTTTCCCCATGCTTAAAATTTACTTTTCTGGAAAAGGCTACGCATTTTCATCATAAAGACCCCATAAATAGCCTCACTAACAATTGATGAACTCATCTTCGATTTACCCAGTACTCGGTCACGGAAAATAATCGAGACCTCTTGAATTTTGTAATTCTGAAGATACGCCCTGAATTTCATTTCGATCTGAAAAGCATAACCTACAAAACGCACGGAATCTAAATCGATAGTCTCGAGCACGTGGCGCTTATAACAAACAAAACCAGCAGTAGGGTCATGCACACGCATACCTGTAATTATCTTTACATAAAATGATGCCCCATAAGATAGCAAAACGCGATATAATGGCCAGTTTACAACATTCACGCCTTTTTTATAACGTGACCCCACAGACACGTCCGCACCATCGGCGCAGGCCCGGTACAACCGTTGCAAATCTTCGGGATTATGCGAAAAATCTGCATCCATCTCAAAAATATAATCGTATTTTTTGGCGATGGCCCATTTAAACCCATGAATGTATGCCGTACCCAAACCTGACTTTTCTTTCCTTACTTCCAAAAAAAGGGTGTCAGGAAAGTCTTTCTGCATGCTGCTAACTTGCGCTGCCGTACCATCAGGAGAATTATCATCAACAATCAACACATGAAAATTCTTCTCCAGTTTAAAAACAGCTTGTATAATAGCCTCGACATTTTCAATTTCGTTGTAGGTAGGAATTATAACTAAACTGTCAGACATTGATCCATTTGAATTTTAGCAAAAATAGTGTTTTCATAACTTGACAAAGAAGACATTTTTGTGATTTAGCATTTTTTTTGGTCACTTATGCCGTCAATAGGATTATAAAACCAAAAAAACGCATAGAATTTGTAATTTTGACGCCAAAGACATGTTTGGCTCTTTACCGAAAAGCAACAATCTCTAGCTTGAAGGTAAATTAAAAGTTGAGCGAGTTCAAACTAGCAAATTGGAATGCCGTTGAAATTACCAAGACTTTTTCTTTACCTATTGGGTGCCGTTTTGGCGATCAACCTGTTGCAGGCTTATTTTACTGAACTTATTTTTGATGAAGCCTACTATTGGCATTATGCCCAAAATATGGCATGGGGCTATTTCGACCACCCTCCGATGGTAGCCTTCTTAATACGATTGAGCAGCTTCTTTTTTGATGGGGAACTCGGCGTTCGTTTTATGAGTTGCCTTCTATCCGTCGGCACACTTGTTGTGCTATGGTTGCTGATTGACAATCCGAAAAAACGAGACTATATACCGCATTTTTTTGTTTTGACCTTCTCCATGACCCTGCTCAATGCTTATGGATTTTTTACCTTACCCGATACCCCACTGTTATTTTTCACAGCTCTTTTCTTATGGGTTTATAAAAAATTTATCACTGGCCCCAATATGCTGTCTGCTATTTTCCTAGGTATTGTCATGGCCGCCTTAATGTATAGTAAGTATCATGCCGTTTTGGTCATTCTTTTTGTATTGCTTTCCAATCTCGCCCTAGTCAAGAACAAGTACGCGTGGTTGGCCGTGATTGTCGCGCTTCTATGTTACACCCCACACTTTTTCTGGCTGTACGAAAATGATTTTGTGTCGATAAAATACCATCTATTTGAACGGCCCAACGGCGCTTATAACTTTAACAAATACACCTTAGGGTTTTTCGTTAATCTGGTCGCCATTTTCGGACTTACTTTTCCATGGATTTACAAATCACTTTATAAAACGAAGTCCTCGACGCTTTTTACGAAGGCTCTGTTATATCTGACCTATGGCGTAATTTTGTTCTTTTTCATATCTAGTTTTAACCGTCGGGTACAAACACAGTGGATTATTGCAATCTCCATTCCTTTGGCTATAATCGTTTTCAATTATATGCTAGAGAGCTCCAATACTAGAAAATGGGTTTACCGCATGGGGATTATAAATTGCGTCGTTTTAGTGTTCCTTCGTATCGGCCTGATATACGAACCATTTTTTCCTGTTTTTTACGAAACGCACGGAAACAAACAGTGGACCGAAGAAATACGATCAGAAGCAGGTGATATTCCGATAGTTTTTGAAAATTCATATCGAAATGCGCCAATGCACGCCTTCTATTCCGGAGATCCAACATTTTCTTTGAACAATATTCATTACAGACGTAATCAATACTCGATAGATAGCTCAGAGTACGCAGTTCAGCATAAAAGGGTTCTATACATTTCTAAATATGCCGAAAGCGGAGATGTTTCTTTCACTAGAATGAACGGAACCATTTATCATGGCAGATTTATTGATGATTTTGAATCGTTTAGAAAATTGAGATGTTATGTGACCGAAGAAGAGCCTCTTTCGCTAGACCTTAAAAAAGAAATCGGTTTTAAGGTGTTCAACCCCTACGATACCGATATCCCCTTAGAAAAATTAAAATTCGGATTGGCATATCTCAATGGTTATAAACAGGTAAAAGACGTACTTCCCGTTGTCGCCGAACCGGGAAATGAAAACATTCTGACCTTAAAATCAAATGATACTACTAATTTTACGTTTACCCTACCAATACCCCATATGAAGGATCCGAGTTATTTTAGAATTGGAATTTCAGAGAATGGACTGAGTTACGGACTCAATGGAGAAAACATTAAATTAATGCAGTAATGGAGCCTACGCTAAGAGCCATACCCACCGCTGATTGGATGACCATACTCATATTTGGCAGTTTATTGTTCATGGTTATTGCTAAAAGCTTGTTTTATACCCGTTTCTTAAATTTCATAATACTTCCGTTCAACAACAAGTACATTTTTATGTATAACAAAAAAGAAAAGTTGTTGAACTGGTTTCATATTTTCTTTACGGTTTTCATGATCACTAATTTTTCACTATTTGTTTTCTTATCATGGCGCGCATTTTTTCAACCTGAGTATACTTCATACCCTTTTATCTTTCCTATCATTCTTGGAGGTTTATTATTTTTCCTTTTGACAAAGATCTTTATGCAACTAGGCAATGGATTTATATTCGGTTCGAATAAAATTATTAGTGATTTGGTTTTTAAAAAGCTTACGTATTTAAATCACAGCGGCATCATAATGCTTTTGGCCAATATTATACTTTGTTATATCGCAAGAGATTCAAAAGTTGTTATTTATATCGCTACATTCTTAATTCTTTTAATTAACGGGATTGGTTGGGTCACAATCGTGAAGAATCATCAAAAATTCATTACAAACAACTTTTTCTATTTTATTTTGTACCTTTGCGCTCTTGAAATTGCGCCATTCATCATTATCGCAAGCTATCTAACAGACTAGGTTTTATGAAAGTAAAAACGATTTTGGTATCGCAACCCGAACCGAAAATGGAAAATTCTCCGTATTCAAAACTTATTGACAAGGAGAAAGTAAAAGTAGATTTCAGGCCATTCATACATGTGGAAGCAGTTGATGCCAAGAGTGTACGGCAACAAAAGATTGACCTTAAGAATTATTCGGCCATTATTCTTACTAGCAGAAACGCTGTAGATCATTTTTTTAGAATTGCCGAAGAAATGCGCTTTAAGGTTCCTGATAGCATGAAATATTTTTGCCAATCAGAGGCCGTTGCCTATTATCTTCAAAAGTATGTGGTCTACCGAAAACGTAAAATTTATGTAGGAAAAAGAGTTTTCCGAGAATTGCTGCCGATGTTCAAAAAATACAAGAATGAAAAATTCTTGCTTCCATCGTCGGATGCACTAAAACCTGAAATTCCTGAAATCTTGAATGAAACAGGAGTTACTTGGACTCGTGGGATCTTTTACAAAACGGTTATAAGTGACCTTTCAGACCTTCGGGACGTTTATTATGACGTATTGGTATTCTTTAGCCCGTCGGGCATTGAATCGCTGCTGAAGAATTTCCCCGATTTTGAACAAAATGATACACGAATAGCCGTATTTGGTAATTCTACCGTAGACGCAGCCCAAGAAGCAGGCCTTCGTATCGATATTCAGGCGCCCACGCCCGAGACACCTTCAATGACTATGGCGCTGCAAAAGTATATTAACCAAGCGAACAAAAAGTAGTTCAGGTTAATCCGGTTCAAAGTTCCCCCACTCGAACCGTTAAAATGCATAGCGCTGTGGCCCACCACGCCGAATTTCTTCACTAGCGTAGCTTTCGAATTGTCTAAAATTTTCTCGAAAAGCATTTGTCAATTTAAATGCCATCGTGTAGTACGCTTCATCATCGTTCCATGTGGCACGCGGGCTCAATACACTAGTAGGCACTCCAGGGCAAGATCTAGGCTGAGCCACGCCAAATACGGAATGTATATGGTATTCATCATAATTATACAATCCTAAGTCGCCATTCAAGACCGCATTGATCATGGCACGCGTGTATTCCAACTTCATTCGTTTACCTACACCATAAGGTCCGCCGGTCCAACCGGTATTTACAAGCCACACATTTACCCCGGCATCTTTCATTTTTCGACTCAACATTTCGGCATATTCAGCTGGATGCAAAGGCATAAAAGGAGCCCCAAAACAAGCCGAAAAAGACGGGACCGGTTCGACGACCCCTGCCTCAGTGCCCGCTACCTTGGCCGTATAGCCCGATATAAAATGATACGCAGCTTGGCTTGGTGTAAGTTTTGATATCGGGGGGATTACCCCAAAGGCGTCGGCGGTCAAAAAGAAAATATTCTTAGGGTTGTTGCCGATTGAAGGCTGCTTAATGTTATCAATATGATAAATGGGGTAACTGACCCTGGTGTTTTGTGTGATAGACGTATCGCCAAAAGCAACGTTCGCCCCAGCATCGAGAATAACATTCTCAAGAATTGCCCCTTTCTTTATAGCGGCAAAAATCTCAGGTTCTTTTTCTTCGGATAGATTAATTACTTTGGCATAACAACCTCCTTCAAAATTGAATACGGCATTCTCATTGTTCCACCCGTGCTCATCGTCCCCGATCAATTTTCGGGAAGCGTCAGTCGACAAGGTAGTTTTTCCTGTACCTGACAACCCGAAGAAAATAGCTGTTTCCCCATTTTTTCCAATATTAGAGGAACAATGCATCGGCAAGGTTTTTTTATAGACCGGAAGTATAAAATTCAGCGCAGAGAAAATTCCTTTTTTAATTTCTCCGGTATACCCTGTACCACCTATAAGTGCAATCTTTTTGGTAAAATTCAAGATGGCGAAATTATGTTGGCGGGTACCATCGATTTCAGCATTGGCCATAAATCCAGGTGCATTGACCACGGTCCATTCGGGTTCAAAATTTCGTAGTTCTTCTTTTGTAGGTCGAATAAACATATTGTATGCGAACATATTCGACCATGGATATTCGTTAATTACCCGAATATTCATACGGTAATTCGCATCGGCACAGGCATAACAATCGCGTACAAAAAGCTCTTTACCATCTAAATAAGAAATGACCTTTTCATAAAGTTTATCAAACTTTTCTGGTTCAAAAGGAATATTTACAGGCCCCCACCAGACCTTTTCAGAGGTCACATCATCTTTGACAATAAAACGATCTTTAGGCGACCTTCCCGTGAATTCACCCGTATTTACAGCCAATGCACCAGAGGCAGTTTCTAGACCCATTTTTTTCTCCAGAGTAATTCTATGAAGTTCCGTTGGTGTTAGTTGATAGTGTACTTCACTATTCTTGATTCCCAATGCAGCAAGTGTGATAGTCTTTTTCATTTTTACGATATCAGCATCAAATAGAATGATTAAAGGCACAAAATTATCATAAATATATAATTATAGTCCAAAAAATGAGAATATATTAGACATACTGCTTATAAGTGCGATAGCCCAACAATACCCAGCCCGAAATTAGAAATAGGCCTCCCAAAGGAGTCAAAGGTCCAATAACCCTAAAATCAAAAGCGGTCAAAGTATTGGTCGCCAATAAATATATAGAGAAAGAAAACAAAATTGTTCCGGCAATAATCAAAAAGAAAACAGTCTTTTTACTTTGCGCTGTCAATTGCTTCACATTTGCCAAAATCATTAAAAAAAGCGCATGGTACAGCTGATATTTTACGCCGGTTTCAAATGTTCCTATCGCCTTGGCATCCACTATTTTTTCCAGTCCATGGGCACCAAAAGCGCCAAGAATTATGGCTAAAGTTCCTAGGCAAATCCCAGAAAGAAAAATTGTTCTGTTCATAACATTATACGCTTTCTTTTTTATAAATGTAACGTTTTGATATCTTAGTACCTCGTTTCACAGCAAAACTAAACAAAATCAATGGTGCGTAATATACTTGTGATAGGGGCTGGCAAATCGACTGCTTATCTATTCGATTATTTTTTGGAGAAACTGAAAAAGGAAAAGCTACATCTTACCATAGCTGACCTACATCCGGAGAACTTGCCCGTTAAAATCGCAACAAATCCCTCTTGTACAGTCATCACGTTAGATATTTTTAATGACAATGAGCGAAGAAAGGTTGTCAAAAAGGCCAGCATCGTGGTATCTATGCTTCCCGCCCGGTTTCATTTAAAAGTGGCAGAGGATTGCCTAGCATTCGGAGCTCATTTGGTCACGGCGAGCTACATAAGTACAGAACTCATGGCCCTGGACAAAAAGGTAAGGGAAAAGGGACTTGTTTTTATGAACGAAATAGGACTCGATCCCGGTATCGACCACATGAGTGCCATGCAAATTTTAGATAGAATTCGAAGCGAAGGCGGGAAAATACTTTTATTCGAATCTTTTTGTGGAGGCTTGGTAGCACCCGAAAGTGACACCAATCTTTGGAACTACAAATTCACATGGAACCCCCGAAACGTTGTCACGGCCGGCCAGGGAGGCGTGGCACAGTTTATTCAAGAAGGCACCTACAAATATATACCCTATCATAAACTTTTTCGTCGTACCGAATTTTTCGAAATCGAAGGGTATGGCAAATTTGAGGGTTATGCCAACCGCGACTCGCTGAACTATCGGGAAGCATACGGACTTCAAGATGCACTCACGTTATACCGCGGAACGATGCGCAGAGTCGGCTTTTCAAAAGCATGGAACATGTTTGTACAATTAGGTATGACCGATGACAGTTATACCATTGAAAATTCTGAAGGCATGTCATATCGTGAATTCACCAATCTCTTCCTCCCATATTCCCCAACAGATTCGGTAGAATTGAAACTGCGCCATTATTTGAAGATCGACCAAGATGATATCATGTGGGACAAATTATTGGAGCTGCACCTTTTTGACGCCAACAAGACCGTTTCTTTAAAAAACGCAACTCCAGCACAAATACTTCAAGAAATTCTAGAAGAAAGCTGGACACTCTGCGACGGCGATAAAGACATGATTGTCATGTACCATAAGTTTGGTTATGAAATTCAGGGCAAAAAGAAACAATTGGATGCCAAAATGGTCGTCATCGGAGAAAACCGCAATTATACCGCAATGGCTAAGACCGTTGGACTACCTGTGGCTATTGCCACTTTACTTATCTTAAAGGGAAAAATCACGACGCCGGGAGTACAAATTCCTATTAAGAGCGAAGTCTACGAACCGATTTTGGAAGAATTAAAATCTTTTGGCATCAACTTTAAGGAATACAGTGTACCCTATTTAGGTTATAATCCGAATTCCGTGGCCGGTTAAGTACTTCATTCCAGTTATAAAGCGTGTCATTTTCTCTAAATAAACCGCTATTTTTGTATCATACCGATAAAAATTGGCAAATACATGAATATTGAAAAAAACATACGTTGGGGCATCATAGGTTGTGGTGACGTAACCGAAGTAAAAAGCGGTCCGGCCTATCAAAACATAGAAGGCTTTGAAATTATTGCCGTGATGCGGAGAAATGAGGAAAAAGCTTCCGATTATGCAAAAAGACATCAAATTGCCAAGTTTTACACCGATGCCGATGATTTAATCAATGATGACGAGGTAGATGCCGTTTATATCGCTACTCCTCCCGACTCCCATAAATATTATGGGATTAAAGTCGCCGAGGCCGGAAAAATATGTTGTATTGAAAAGCCCATGGCCCCTAGTTATGCCGATAGTCTGGAAGTTTATAATGCTTTTCGCACACGGGAAATACCGCTTTTTATAGCCTATTATAGACGCTCATTGCCTCGGTTCACCAAAATCAAAGAATGGCTGGATGCCAAAAAAATCGGAGAAATCAGGCATGTCAGATGGCAATTAAGCAAGCCTGCATCCGAGCAAGACTTAAGCGGAAAGAAAAATTGGCGCACAGAAGCGAAAGTTGCCCCGGGGGGTTACTTTGATGATTTAGCCAGTCACGGACTCGATTTGTTCACCTACCTTCTTGGCTCAATCACACAGGTTCACGGTATAAGTTTAAACCAACAAAATTTGTATACGGCCAAAGACGCAGTGACCGCTTGCTGGTTACATGATACCGGGATCACGGGTGATGGGAGTTGGAATTTTGGTAGTTGGGAACACAAAGATCAAGTGGAAATAATAGGAAGCACAGGAAAAATTTCATTTTCCGTTTTTCATGAAAACCCCATCAAAATTCAGCACAAAGATGGTACCGAAACCCTGGAGATACCACATCCGAAACATATACAAGAGTTTCATGTTGAAAATATCAAAAATCATTTACTAGGGGCACAAACACATCCGTCACTGGGAGATTCAGGACTTCACACCAGTTGGGTAATGGATAAAATTTTAGGGGTACTGTAAATTTTAGTTGGAAATAATCACCGAATTTCCACTTGCCCTGGCATGATATTCTAGCATATCGTAATACCGGTTACCATCATCGGGGCGGTTTAGCTGTTGTCCTGTAAAGAGACTGTATTCATAATCTTCACAAGAGCAGGTCGCCACTTGCCCTTCGTAGTCCATAGTCGAACAGGCATTGGGTGCATGGTTCGGGCAACTAGCCTCAAATGCCCGAAATTGATCAAAACCAGAATTGATTACGAACACCCCACGGTTACCCACGCCCTGACTACCAACAAACACAACATTGCCCACATTCGTCAAAGGGCTGTATAACGGCAAATTAAGGTTAAGATCAAACCGAAACCCAATTTCCTGCAAGTAGGGGTTTCTAACCGTTCGGTCGCTACTACATGAAAGCAAAAGCAGTATGACAAGTAGTACAAAAAAATGTTTCATAGTATAATTTCTATTGCCCAATAGTTCGACAAAGTTGAACAAAAATTATGTATATTTGCGTTAAATCCTCTCTAAAAAGCCGATTAAACCACGTGCAATGCAGAGGATTTTCGTATTAATGAAATTCTGTTAGAAGTGCGCGAGTAAAGCAATCATTCATACGAATAGTGATGGGCTTTTAAGGTATGGTATAGCAAGAGGCGTACACTACACGACAAGGATTTTTGACTATTGTTTTAAACGTAGAAATCATGAGTAACGTATCGTATTATACCCCTGAGGGACTTAAAAAATTAAGGGACGAACTAAATCACCTAAAAGATGTTGAACGCCCCAAGGCTTCACAAGCCATAGCAGAGGCTCGGGACAAAGGAGACCTTTCCGAAAATGCCGAATATGATGCCGCCAAGGAAGCGCAAGGTCTTTTAGAGCTTAAGATATCTAAGATGGAGGAAACCCTGTCAAATGCCCGGTTAATTGACGAATCGCAGTTAGATACCTCTAAAGTATTGGTACTTTCTACCGTGAAATTGAAGAATCAACAGAATGGGATGGAAATGAAATACACCTTAGTAGCAGAAAGCGAGGCCGATCTAAAAAACGGAAAGATATCAGTGAGTTCCCCAATAGGTAAAGGTTTACTAGGTAAAAAGGTGGGAGATACGGCCGAAATAACCGTTCCAAACGGCACTTTAAAATTTGACATTCTCGAAATCACCAGAAAGTAACAGCGGCACGCTACAATCAAAAAAGCTAATGATGCAATTATATTGAAACTTATGTCGAGTATATTTACCAAAATTATCAACGGTGAAATTCCTTGCTACAAAATCGCAGAAGACGAAAATTTTTTTGCGTTTTTAGATATTAACCCCAATGCCGTGGGCCATACACTATGTGTTCCCAAAAAGGAAGTAGACAAAATTCTAGATCTTGATGAAGATACCTATATCGGGCTTATGGCCTTTTCCCGAAATGTAGGGTTGGCCATTGAGGCAGCCATAGATTGTCAGCGTGTGGGGATTTCGGTCATTGGCTTGGAGGTACCCCATACTCATGTACATTTAATACCCCTTAACGGTATGGGCGATGCCACTTTCCAAAATAAAGTTTCACTTACGAAAGAAGCTTTTGAAGCTACCGCAGAAAAAATTCGTTCACATTTAAAATAATGTAGACAACCTCGATAGTTAAAAGATTGCTACCAATAGTTGCTACATTTTAAAAAAACCGACTAAATCTGGCTTCCTTGGATAAAGAAATAGACTCCGACGCCCACGACGACAACCAGTAATAATACTAATACGTAAAACAAGAGGGTAAACCGCATAGCAGAACGCTCAGGGGCCGCCATTTTCTGATAATACTTAAATGTGCGCTCGATATCCTCCGTCCAATTTACGGGATAAATAATTGAATCACACTTGTTACATTTGATTTGATGGCTGACCTCATCAGTTGTTTGATGGAAAAACTTACTGTGTTTGTGCTTTTGATAGAAGATAATCTTCATATCTTGGTTAAAGCATTCAGGGCAGTTGTTAGTGATGTTAGCTTCCTTGATAACTTCCAATTCTTCCTTTGCCATAACTACGTATTTATTTTTAGCGAAATCTGCATAATAGTACCTTCTTTACTTGATGAAAGCACTTTTATTTTTCCTCTGTGGTATTCCTCTACAATTCTTTTAACAAGACTTAGGCCCAAACCCCACCCCCGTTTTTTAGAGGTTACCCCAGGATTGAAAATCGATTGAAAATTGCTTTTTGGTATGCCATGACCGGTATCGGTAATCAGAATATTCACGTATTTACCTTCTGGAACAATTTCAATGGCAATACTACCCTTGCCTTTCATCGCATCGATTCCGTTTTTAACAAGGTTCTCGATGGTCCAATTATACAGTGGGCTATTCATTTGAACATATAAACTGTCGATTTTCGAATCAAATGAAAAATGAATCAATTTAGAGCTTCGGTGTCTCAAGTAATCGTAGGCATCCCGCGTTTCTTTGACAATATCGCGCCCATCAAGCTTGGGCAACGACCCTATTTTTGAAAATCGTTCTGTTATCGTTTCAAGGCGCGAAATATCCTTTTCAATTTCTTTTGTAATATCAGGACTTATTTTTTCAGTCTTCAATAATTCGTTCCAACCCAATAGCGAAGAAAGGGGTGTTGCTATCTGATGAGCGGTTTCTTTTGCCATTCCTGCCCAAAGTTTATTCTGTTCGGAAGCTTTGCTTGTTTTAAAAAAGAAGAAAATGACCGCCCCGAAAAGAAAAATAATCAATAACAAAGCAATGGGGTAATATTTTAGTTTGGTCAACACCTCTGAATTTCCGTAGTATAGGGTGGCCAAATGTTCCCCTTGTTGGTCTATGGAGATCGGTGTATTTTCATTCTTAAATCGTATAATTCGCTTTTGAATGTACAAACTGTCAGAGGACAGTTCTGCAGGTATGTTGTTTGTTTTTGTAGAACCATCTTTATTGACCAAAATCATTGGTGTAGAGGTATTGTTCTGCAAAACCTTGATAGTGAGGTTCCCTGGGTCGTCTTCAATGGAAGATTGCAATAACTCGAGTTGCGCCGTGGCCCAAATCTCCATCTTGAGCCGTTCTTCTTCTTTGAACTTTTTAAAGAAACTGTTCGTATTCCAAAGAATAAGACTTACGATAACAAAAGATGCTATCAATAAAAAAATGTTGGAGGTCTTTCCTTTAGGAGTAAAATTCATCAAATGCGTTCTTGCATTAAAGATAACGTAAAATGATACAAATTCGTACTTGCCCACACTCGTACGTATTTCAAATAGAATTCAAATTATTTACCTTTGTGACCCATGGCAAAAATGATTTCCATACTACCCAATGAAATCGATACCACCGTATTGCACGGCCACCTTTTAGGAGCCATAGGACCAAGACCAATTGCCTTCGCAAGTACTGTAGATGCCCAAGAAAGGCCTAATCTATCACCCTTCAGTTTTTTTAATGTTTTTGGTTCTAATCCTCCAATTTTAATTTTCTCCCCCGCCAGAAGGGTTCGTGACAATACAACCAAACATACGTTAGAAAATGTACTGGCAACCAAAGAGGTAGTTATCAACATAGTTAATTTCGACATGGTGCAACAAATGTCTTTGGCAAGTACCGAATATGACTCGGGGGTAAACGAATTCATCAAAGCAGGATTGACCATGTTGCCATCGGATATTGTAAAACCCTTTCGTGTTGGGGAATCGCCCGTGCAATTCGAATGTAAGGTTATTAAAATAGAACCTTTGGGCGCTAAAGGTGGTGCGGGAAATTTAATTTTTTCCCAAGTCGTTAAAATTCATATTAACACCAACGTGCTGGATGAGAATGGCATTATCGACCAATCGAAAATCGATCAAGTCGCCCGCATGGGTGGTAATTGGTATACCCGGGCCAACCAAGGGATGTTTGAAATACCAAAACCCCTTTCGAGCATGGGAATTGGGGTCGATGGTATACCGGAAAACATTCGTTCAAGTAAAATACTTACCGGTAATGATTTAGGACTCTTGGGCAATGTATCAAAGATTCCCGATGCCGAAGAAGTAGCCGATTTTAGGGCTAATAATGCCGAAATAAAAGCAATCCAAGATAGTGGTGATTTGAATAAAATTCATGAAAAAGCCCAAGAATTCATACGGAATAACGAAGTGCTATCAGCATGGAAACTGTTATTAGCGCAATGAAAAGAATACAATTGTTTGAGTTTGAAGATTTCCATTGGTTTCCGACCAGTATTCGCAGCTACATGACGAGCTTAATAGTTCATCTTCAGCGAAAGTTGGGTATTGGCGAGGTACTGGCGGGTTTAATTGCCGAAGTTCTTAAAGAAAATGAAATAACGCAAATAGTCGATATGGGATCCGGATCGGGCGGAGCCATGCCCGAAGTATCCAATACACTGCGCGACGTTCATGGTTTGGGAGAGGTCAAACTCATCATGACCGATTTGTATCCGAACCCAGAGATGGTTAAAAAATACGGGGCAGAAAAAAGTGATTCCATTATTTATCACAATATTTCCGTAGATGCCACAGATATCGCCACCGCCCCGGAAGGCCTCAAAACGATGGTCAATAGCTTTCACCATATACCCCCTAAAGAAGCCCGAAAAATTCTGATGTCGGCCCAAGAAAATCGACAACCGCTGCTCATTTATGAAATGGGCGAAAATAATATTCCATTGCTGATATGGTGGCTTTTACTACCAATTTCGTTGACTATATTAATTATTATGGTTCTTTTTATGACACCATCGGTAAAACCCTTAACTTGGCAACAAATTATATTTACCTATTTGATTCCCGTAATCCCGATATGTTTTGCTTGGGATGGACAAGCTTCATTACCGAGGATGTACACTTTCAAAGACCTTGATGTACTGCTCGACGGTTTAGGATCAAGTACTTATATTTGGAAAAAAGGACAAGCCAAAAAAAGTAATGGCAAAAAACAGGGAACTTATTTGATTGGAGTTCCAGTTTGAGGAATTAAAAAAAAGAGAAAGTAGAACGTAATAAACAGTAACATGGAAGTACAGGGAAAGATTAAATTAATAGGGGAAACCCAAACATTTGGCAATAACGGATTTCGTAAAAGAGAGGTAGTCGTTACCACAGAGGAACAATACCCTCAACCTATTATGGTGGAATTCGTACAGGATAAAACCGACCTACTCAATAATTTCAGCGTAGGTCAACAGGTAAAAATAAGCATCAACTTAAGGGGAAGGGAATGGACCAACCCACAAGGTGAAACGAAATATTTCAATTCTATTCAGGGTTGGCGCATTGAAAATATGCAAACCGAAGCGACTAGTGGCAATATCCCGCCAGTTCCTCCGGCAGAAGCTTTCGAACCTGTGGACAACCTTAACGAAGAGGATCACGACGATTTGCCTTTTTAACTAAAAATAATTCGAAATAAAATCCTCTTTAGATTGAGGTAAAAGACCTGTCAGGTTTCCAAAACTTGGTAGGTCTTTTTGTTTGTGGTTTTTTCACTATTTTAAATGCATGAATGGCACCAAGGTTATTGAAAATATTTTCAAGAGGTACATGCCCTCCCCTTTCGCAATTGCCGTGTTGCTTACATTTCTAACCATTTTATTGGCTTATCTCTTTACGGAAAGCACTTCCGAAGAAAATCATGTAGCAATAATTCTCTCGTACTGGGAAAATGGCATATGGAATTCCGGGCTACTCGTTTTCGCCTATCAAATGATGCTCATATTGGTCTTGGGCCATGTGCTTGTTCTTAGTAAACCTATGGAACGATTGATTTTATCGCTTACCAAATATGTTAAAAACTCTGCCAACGCAGCCGTATTGGTGGCATTGCCTACCATGCTGGTTTCCTTTTTCAATTGGGGGCTGGGTTTGATTTTCGGAGCGATTTTAGCCCGTAAAGTAGGGGAATATGCCCAAACAAATAACATCCTCATTAATTATCCTTTAATCGGGGCCTCGGGCTATACCGGTCTTATGGTGTGGCATGGTGGTATCAGCGGATCAGCACCCCTAAAAGTGGCGGAGTCTGGGCATTTGACCGATTTAATGCAGAATATATTGAGCCCAGAGGCCTTGGCCCAACTCCCCGATTCGCTTCCTAGCTCCCAGACCGTACTCAGTTCTGGAAATCTAATCGTGTTTTTTGCCGTTGTGGCTATCGTCTGCATTTTGGCGTATCGCTTGGGGAGAAGCACAAAATCTTCGCCAATAAATTTAGTCCACTATCAATTCAAAACGAATAAAGATAAATCTGCCACAGGTGCAGAACGTCTAGATTACTCCAAGCCCATTGCAATAGGCTTTGGAGTGTTGATATTGGCCACATTTACACTTCAATACTCAACAATGTTAAAGACACTCAACATTACCCCGAATATGTTGAATTTTTTTATGTTGGGACTGGCTTTGATAATGCACGGTAATTTCGCTCGTTTTTTGCATGCCTTGCAAGAAGCCATTGGTGATATCTCGGGTATTCTCATTCAATTTCCGCTATATTTTGGTATCATGGGAATTATGGCCAATAGTGGTATGATCAATGGTATATCGGACTTTTTTGTGTCAATTTCGAATACGACTACACTTCCTATTTTTACTTTTTTCAGTGCCGCATTGGTCAATATCTTTGTGCCTAGTGGTGGTGGACAATGGGCCGTTCAAGGCCCCATGATGTTGGAATCGGCCCTATCTTTAAAAGTACCTTTAGGAAAGGCTGTCATGGCCTTGGCCTATGGAGATCAATTGACCAATATGCTACAACCCTTTTGGGCCCTACCGTTGTTAGGTATTACGAAGTTAAAAGCGAAAGAAATTTTACCCTACACACTACTTTTTATGTTCGCAGGTGGGACCTGTTATATTTTAGGATTATTGATATTCAACTTCTAGATGTTTTTTGCGACATAAACAGATTTGTTCAACATCAACTATTTTTTAAAGGTCTGGTTATAAATCTAACCGCTACTTTCGTTCCTTTTAGTAATTTAGCTAAACATACTTTTTGCTGCGGTATCCTTTTTTGCCCATAAACGAGATGAACCAACACACTCCCCTCACCTTTTTAACCGATAAGCTCGAATTTCCACCGGTAGAAAATGCCGATGCCGAAGGATTGTTGGCGGCTGGCGGGGATTTATCCCCAGAGCGATTATTGTTGGCCTATAAAAGTGGTATTTTCCCCTGGTTCAATGACGACGCATTGATATTATGGTGGAGTCCTGACCCGAGAATGGTCTTATACCCAGACAAGCTTAGGATTTCAAAAAGTATGCAAAAGGTTTTAAGGAAACATCAGTTTACTTTAACTAAAAACACACAATTCGAAGCGGTAATAACCGCCTGTGCAGCTGCTGAAAGACTTGGTCAGCCAGGTACTTGGATTACGGAACGAATGAAAGCCGCCTATATGCGGTTGCACGCCTTAGGTGTCGCCAAATCTTATGAAGTTTGGGAGGAAGGCCAACTCGTCGGGGGATTGTACGGCATTGATCTCGGCCATATCTTCTGTGGAGAAAGTATGTTCAGCAAATCGAGCAATGCCTCGAAATTTGCCTTTGTAAAATTGACCCAGGAACTACAGAAAAAAGACTATCAACTTATCGATTGTCAGGTTTATACAAAGCATTTATCGAGTCTCGGTGCCCTCGAAATACCACGAGCTACCTTTATTGACATACTTAAAGCCAAACCTTTGCGCTAATACAATATTCGGTCGTAATTAGGAGGTAAGGTGTGCGATAATGTCTCCATTTCTCCTTCGGCATTAAATATAACCTCGTAGGGCTGTCGGTCACTGGCATTTTTTCCTATGATCAAAAGACGATAGCGATTCGTCGGCAATAGCAAATTCTGAAAAGCATTTTTAATTGTAGTTTGTGATGTTTCGGTAGAGTTGAGGTTATATTCCTGAAACATTCTACGAACCTTTATTTTATCATACCGTTCTTGAAGATAACGCTGCATTGCAGTAAAAGTGTCTGAAGGAATGTCAACTTCTTTTACCCCAAAGCCTACTTTTTGCAATTTTCCATTGGAATTAAAATGCATTTGATAGTCTAGCCGTTGCATTTTAAATTTTAAGATATAAATGGTTTCTGTGCTGTCGACAGCTTTATAGTAGCGAACTTTTTTTAGTTCTGCGTCTTTGACAACTTTGAAAAGGGTATCCATTGAAATGGATGGAAATTGTGCTTTTTTAATTCGATGCTCTCTTTCGGGACCGTTCTGACAAAAAACGGTCACACTAGCCAATAAAAATAGAAGTACCCAAAGTTTATACCTCATCATACCTAAAGCAACTGGTTTCATGATCGTTTACCAATCCGGTGGCTTGCATAAATGCATACATCACAGTACTACCGACAAATTTAAATCCTCTTTTTTTTAAGTCTTTACTGAGTTTATCTGAAATTTCAGTTGTTGCGGGAGCCTTCCGATAGTCTTTTACCTTATTTGTGATGGGGGCTCCTCCAACAAAATTCCAAATATAGGTACTAAAACTGCCAAATTCCTTTTGTAGCGCTAAGAACAACTGCGCATTGGTCACTGTGGCATTCACTTTGAGTTTATTCCGAATGATTCCGGCATTCTGAAGTAGTTCATCCTTTTTCACTTGATCGTATAGGGCAATCTTTTCATAATCAAAATGATCAAAGGCTTCACGGAAATTTTCCCTTTTTCGAAGAATGGTAATCCAACTTAAACCGGCTTGGAAAGTCTCTAAAACCAGGAATTCGAAAATGGTCTCATCGTTTCGAACAGGTACGCCCCATTCCAAATCGTGATAGGCCTCATAAACCTCATCACCTTCGCACCAGCCACAGCGTTTTTTTTGCATGAGTTTTATTTTGGAATTAAAGATATAGCAATAAATCGGAACCGTTGGCATAGGCATTCGAAGTTTCGGAATGGCCATGGGAACCGCAATGAAAACCCGTACAAAGCAATTGAATTACCTATGGCTGAACAATGGCCTCCTGTTTTTTACTGCTTACATACTTCAATTCGCCTGCAGCCAATGCTTTTTCCACATTGGAGGCAACTTTGGGATAAAATCTAAAGAAAGGCCGTCCGTCCTGACGTTCCAAAAGCGTACTAGAATTATGTGAACCCATCTTTTTAACAATTACCTTTTGACCAATAAGACCATTAAAATTTGCAATTGCACCTCGCTTTATTATCATATTCTTGCGGGGAAAATCAATATGTTGATACCCATTTGCCGAAGGTTCACCTAAAGTCAGTACACTTCCCTCTTTAATAGTATGCTCGTTCTCTTGGGCATTCAGCATCGCAAACGAGGCAAATAGTGATAAAACTAAAAATGTTTTCTTCATAACCTTTGTATTTAATGATTTACTCGAAAATACTATTATTTGATTTTTAAAAAAGTATCACCATCGTTAAAAATTAGTTAATATATTAGAATATGATAGTAATACTATTAACTTTGAATTATGGACGAGCTATTACAATCCGTACGGATTCAAATCAACGAAAAAATCTATATCAAAGATCCCGAATCTTCAAAGCTGGGCAAGCGCATTATCGAAGAAAGTATTATCATGATTTTCGAAATAGGATTCGAACGTTTTACCTTCAAGAAATTGGGTGAACGCATTCGATCAAATGAAAGTTCAATCTATCGTTATTTCGAGAACAAGCATAAATTATTACTTTATCTTACCTCTTGGTATTGGGGGTGGCTTGAGTACCAACTTGTTTTTACAACCAATGGTATGGCCGACCCAGAAAAAAAGCTAAAAAGGGCCATCGAAATCCTTACAAAATCTACCGAAGAGGATTCGGCCTATTCGCATATTAACGAGGTATTCTTGAATAAAATTGTCATCAATGAAAATTCAAAATCATATTTGACCCAAGAAGTCGATGCCGAAAACAAAGATGGTTATTTTATAATCTACCAGCGGTTGGTAAAGCGTTTGAGCACTATGATAACTGCGGTAAATAATGATTTCATATATCCCGCGAGTTTGGCCAGTACAATTTTAGAAGGTTCTTTACATCAACATTTTCTAAAAGACCATTTCACCTCTTTAACCGATTGTCACGAAAACAATCATCCTACACAGTATTTTATTCAGCTTGTCTTCAATACACTGCAAACGAGTCCAAAATTTCAATAAACGCGGCCTCATAACGTAAATACTACCTCTTGTCGAAAAGTTTGTAAGGTTTCATGCCCATAGGCTACCAATGGGTTTTTACATTAAAAATTTAAATAAACTATGAATTCCTCAACGCAAGAGATTTTAGAGAAAACAACCAAAGAATTATTAGAGGAAAGTCTCCCCCAGGCAATGACCTATATCGATTACCGTGAGATGGTCGCCCAATTGGTATTGGAAGGTAAATCGACAGGTACAGATCGAACCGAGGCTTTAAGTAATTACACCCTCTTAAACCACAACCGCATGAGGCGCTGGGACAAAACGCTAAAGTTATCGGAGGATACTATCTACCAAGTTTCAAAACTAGATAAAAAACGAACTTGGATCGTTTTGACAGAAAGTTGGTGTGGCGATGCAGCCCCGGCCTTACCCGTAATGCATAAAATGGCCTCTTTAAATTCGAATATTACCCTTAAAATTTTATTACGGGATGAAAACAGCGAGTTGATGAACCGCTTTTTGACAAATGGGTCAATGTCTATTCCAAAACTGATCATCATCGATGATGCAACGGATACTATTTTGGATGAATGGGGCCCTCGACCTAAAAAAGCCGCTGAAATGGTGGTAACTCAAAAAAGTAAACCGGAAGGTTTAACACCCGAATTTAAGGAAACACTTCAATTATGGTACAATAAAGACAAAGGGCAAAGTATAGCCCATGAGCTCTTAGCGGCTCTTTTGTTGAAATAAGTAGGTAATCGTACCTTTTTGCTGGCCTTTATCGGAAGAATTGAACTTCGCCTTATAGGCATAGGTTATGGCGTTGTCAACCAAACAACCGTTCGAAGTACCCGAACTTTTTGAGTTAAAATGTGCTTCAAGCACGTTGCCCAATCCGTCAACCGTAATATTGATGACTACTTTTCCACCTTCGATACAAGTATAAATTGGAGGTGGAAGTTTGTAGTTGTTCCGATTGACCAATGAATAGGAAACCGAAGTTCTTCGCTTGGCCAGGTTATTGGTAAACTCCTTTTTCTGGGCTTCTTTCTCTCCCAACAATTGTTTTTGTTCCCTTCGCTTTTTGGCCATTTCCTTTACGCGGGCCACATAATCGCTATCAGTGCTTAGTACATCAGTGCTTTCTTCACTTTCGCTAGTAGCTTCCTTCTCCTCCATTAGCTCTTCCAAAGTTTTCAGGGGCTCAGGATTGCCGTAGCTCGGCTTTGCGGTTTCATTAAAGGCCATATGGCTCTTTATGGGATCCGCATTCGCCATCTCTTCCAATAATTTCTCCTCTTCTTTTTGCTCTTCCTCATCATCGGCTAAAACCATTTCTACCACATACTCCTCCTTCTTCTCTTTCTTACCCAAGTGAATGTTGAACATAATCAACACCAAAATGGACATCGAAAAAAAAGTAATCACAAGTGATAGTTGTTTGCGATTCAGATTCATAGTGCTATAACCCTAATTTTATAAATATATTTTAATTTATCGTTGAATGGAACGCTCCACCCTATCTTTTTAAGAACCTGTGGTATCTCCAAGCAGATTTTCCCCAAAAACAAGAGGATCCAGCGCTTTATCTACGTTAAAAAGGCCTATTTTGGTTCTTCTAAGTTGCGATAAATGTCCTCCACTCTTTAAAACTACCCCCAAATCATGTGCCAAAGACCGTATGTAGGTTCCTTTACTGCAAACAACACGAAATTCAACCTCCGGAAGTTTTATACGGGTTATTTCAAATTCTGAAATCGTGATAACCCTTTTTTTTATTTCGACGGTTTTACCTTCCCTCGCATATTCATATAACCGCTTTCCATCTTTTTTTAGGGCGGAAAAAATGGGAGGAACTTGTTCGATATCTCCCACGAAGTCGGCTGCGGCCCTCTGAATTAGTTCTTCGGTGATATGGTCTATAGGAAAAGTGCGATCCACTTCGGTTTCTAAATCATAAGAAAGCGTAGTCGCCCCTAACGTAACCGTACCGGTATACTCCTTCTCTTGCCCCTGTAGTTCATTGATTTTCTTTGTGAACTTACCCGTGCATATCAACAAGAGTCCGGTTGCCAGAGGGTCTAAAGTTCCTGCATGTCCAATTTTTATTTTTTTGAGTCCGAACTTCTTACGAATGACCCATTTCAATTTGTTCACGGCCTGAAAAGAAGACCAACCGAGCGGTTTATCAATCAATAGCAATTGTCCGTTAAGAAAATCTTCTTTTGTTCGTACGTCCATATAGAAAACTATGTCACCCTTTATGAAAAAAGGTAGAAAAAGGCACTTTTAGCCCAAAAAACTATAGGCGATGGCGATAAAGCCAACAATCAAACAGTAAATCGCAAAATAAGTAAGCTTGCTTTTTTTGACCAATTGGATCATCCATGTACAAGCGGCTAGACCAGCAAGAAAGGCGGCAATGAATCCGGCGCCCATGGCAAAATTGTTCTCTCCATTGAAATTCAACTCCCCACTCATAAGGTCCTTGGCAATTTTTCCGAAAATCAAGGGCACCACCATTAAAAAGGAGAAACGCGCCGCCTTAGTCTTATCAACTCCCAACAAAACCGAGGTCGAAATGGTAGCGCCACTTCGCGATATGCCCGGAAGCATGGCAACGGCCTGCGACACCCCTACTATAAATGCATTTGAAAATGTTACTTTTCTATCGGTATCTTTTGCCTTGTCGGCAAAGTACAGCAGTACTGCCGTAATCAGCAGCATAAAGCCTACAAAACGGATGTTTCCTCCAAAAAAAGCTTCCAATTGCTCCTCAAAAAAAAGACCTACCAGTACTGCGGGCACCATGGAAACAATAATCTTTGAAGAAAATTGAGTTTCTTCGTTCCAAGTAAAACTGAAAAGCCCCCTGAGTATTTCCCAAACGTCCTTCCGAAATACTACTATGGTACTCAAAGCCGTGGCGAAGTGCAGTATCACCGTAAACAATAGACTCTCTTCGGGTACGGAATGGTCTCCTAAAATGGCTTTTCCTAATTCTAAATGCCCGCTGGAAGAAACAGGCAAAAACTCGGTCAATCCTTGAATTATACCAAGAATAATCGCATCTAAAGTATCCAAATTAATTACGCTTCTTATGGGGGTTTAACAATATGGCATATACTTCGATTCCCAAGCCAATCAGAACCAAAGTCGGTGCCAAGCGTATGCGTCTAAAATTATAGATATCTTCGTTGAACACATTGGGATCATCATTTCCTCCACCACTCATTAATATAAAACCCAATGCAATGAAAGCGACACCCAAGAACATGAACATATAATTCTTTTTTTGAAAAATAAATTCTTGCTGGGGTTGTTGACCGCTCTTATTTTTATTTTTTTTTCCCATGCCGCAAATTTAGGAAAAAAGTTAATGGGTATTACGCTGTTCTTTTTCGGCAACTACAAACCTTAACCAAGTCTTAACGCTTTTACCTTAAAACACGCAACAAAACGGGTAGCCTTACGCCAAATTTATGAGTTCTTTCAATAGTACAGTTCATCGGTTCTCAAATTTAAGAATCGTTGGGCCGCCAAATAGGTACTAATCCAAGAAATCAAGACCCCCAAGACAAAAACACCTCCAAAAAGTATAGCTAATTGGGGAATATCTTCAAAAAGGTCCATTTCAGGAAAATTCTTATCCAAATAATACAAGACACCCCCCAAACCAAGTAGCGCCAGTATGGCGCCGAGCATACCGAGTTTAACGTTTGTCCAAATAAAAGGCCGTCTTATAAAGGTTTTGGTAGCCCCGACCATTTGCATCGTTTTGATAATAAATCGCTTGGAATATATCGACAATCGAATAGAGCTGTTGATCAACAGCATGGCGATAAAGGTAAAAACCGCACTAGCCACCAAAATCCAAAAGCTAATTCTCTTGACATTTTCACTCAACAGCCCAACAAGGGGTTTATCATAGCTGACTTCGTCAACATGCTTTTTTTTGGAAAGCTCGGCCGCAATTTCTTCAATCTGTTCAGGAGATACAAAATCGGCATTTAATTGAATATCAATTGAATTTTTCAACGGATTGTACCCTAAAAACTCCAAAAAATTCTCGCCGATTTCCTCACTATGCTTTTCGGCAGCCTCTTCCTTAGAGACGTAGGTAGCCGATTTCGTGTATTCCATAACCTCCAAGCTTTTCAGCAATTGGTCGACTTCTACTTCTTTGGCACTGTCTTTCAAAAACAACGATATGGTAATCTGCTCCTTAAAATGATCCGCCATCTTCTTGGTATTGAGCAATAGAAGTCCGAGGGCACCCAAAAGGAAAAGTACAAGGCCAATACTCAATACGACCGAGAAATATGACGATATCAACTTTCGTTTTTGGTACTGTTCAAATGATTTACCCATGGTACGCTATACGGTATAAGATGTAAAAATAGGAAAGTAAATTGAATAAACTTATTTTTGCCGAATAGCAAAAATCAGGCATGAACTACGATTTTAGAAAGATAGAGGAGAAATGGCAAAAATTTTGGGCCGACAACCAAACTTTTAAGGCAGAAAACCATTCTGATAAACCCAAATATTATGTATTGGATATGTTTCCTTACCCTTCAGGTGCCGGGTTACACGTGGGACACCCCTTGGGTTATATTGCCAGTGACATTTATGCCCGCTATAAAAGACATAAAGGTTTTAACGTGTTGCACCCGATGGGTTACGATTCTTTCGGACTACCCGCAGAACAGTACGCCATACAGACAGGGCAACACCCCGCTGACACGACCAAAGTCAATATCGAAGGCGGAGTTGATAAAGAAGGAAACAAAATTGAAGGTTACCGAAAACAGCTTGATCGCTTGGGCTTTTCTTTCGATTGGAGCCGAGAGGTACGTACTTCAGACCCCAAATATTATAAATGGACGCAATGGGTTTTTATTCAACTTTTCAATTCGTGGTACAACAAAGACGCCGATAAGGCGGAAGCCATCGAAAGTTTGATTTCAAAATTTGAAAAAGAAGGAAATGCAGTAGTCAATGCGGTGTGTGATGACGATACCCCTGTTTTCTCCCATGAGGATTGGAAAGCCTATTCCGATATTGAAAAGCAACAGCTGCTTTTAAAATATCGATTGACCTATTTGGCCGATACCGAGGTCAACTGGTGCCCTGCGTTGGGAACGGTGCTGGCCAACGATGAAATCGTCAATGGCGTTTCGGAACGTGGCGGCCACCCGGTGATCCGCAAAAAAATGACCCAATGGAGCATGCGTATCACGGCTTATGCCCAACGCTTGCTCGATGGTTTGGATAAGGTGGATTGGCCCCAGCCGTTAAAAGACTCTCAAACGAATTGGATCGGAAGAAGTGAAGGTGCAGAGGTAACTTTCCCCATCCTAGCCTTCCCCGAGGGGGAAGGAACAACTCCGGGTTATATGACTGGAGGGAACAATTCTCATTTACTACTTGAGAAAGCAAAGAAAATGCGAAATAACCCTACACAAGCAGAAGCGGCCCTTTGGGAAAGTTTAAAAGGAAAAAACCTAGGTGATACATTCAAAAGACAACATCTTATAGATGACTTCATAGTCGATTTCGTATGTCTTTCCAAAAAACTGATTGTCGAGGTAGATGGGGATATTCATGATACTCAAAAAGAAGAAGATGAGGCACGCACAAAGGCTCTGAACGAACGTGGTTTTGAGGTTGTTCGCTTTAGAAACAATCAGGTTCTTGGTGATATTGATGCTGTCTTACAAGAAATAAAGGAAATTTTAGTGAAGAAAAGTATTCCCCCTTCGGGGGGTAGGGGGATTTCAGTGTTCACCACACGCCCCGATACCATTTTTGGCGTTTCGTTTATGACCTTGGCTCCCGAGCATGATTTAGTAGCGCAAATCACGACACCGGATCAAAAAGCCGAGGTCGAAGCCTATGTCGAAGCAACCGCCAAACGTTCGGAACGCGATCGTATGGCCGATGTAAAGACTATTACGGGAGCGTTTACAGGTGCCTATGCCGAGCATCCGTTTACAAAAGAACCCATACCGATTTGGATCGGCGATTACGTATTGGCCGGCTATGGTACGGGAGCGGTGATGTCGGTACCCTGTGGCGATCAACGCGATTATGACTTTGCGAAGCATTTCAATATTCCCATTCCCAATATTTTCGAGGGCATCGATATTTCGGAGGAAGCCTTTGCCGACAAGGAAAAAACCATTATCGCCAATTCCGATTTTTTAAACGGACTGAACTATAAGGAAGCAACAACAAAAGCCATTGCCGAACTCGAAAAATTAGGTCAGGGCGAGGGTAAAATCAACTACCGTTTGCGCGATGCCGTTTTTAGCCGTCAGCGCTATTGGGGCGAACCTTTCCCCGTATATTATGTGAAAGGTATGCCACAGATGATCGACGAAAAATACCTACCCATCAAATTACCGGAGGTTGAAAAATACCTTCCTACCGAAACGGGCGAACCCCCACTCGGGAATGCCACGGTTTGGGCCTGGGATGTTCAGAAGAACGAGGTGGTCAGCAACGACTTGATCGACCATACAACGGTTTTCCCCTTGGAATTGAATACCATGCCGGGTTGGGCGGGTAGCTCACAGTACTTTAATCGGTATATGGACCCGCATAATGAAGACGCCATCTATTCACCAGAAGCCATCAATTATTGGCAAGATGTGGATTTGTATATCGGCGGTAGCGAACATGCCACGGGGCATTTGCTGTATAGCCGTTTTTGGCAAAAGTTTTTGTTTGACCGAGGAGTAGCCCCCAAAGATGAGTTTGCCAAAAAACTGATCAACCAAGGGATGATTACGGGGACAAGTGCTTTTTTGTATCAGCTTATACCTGGTATAATGACTTCTGACTTTCAAGAGTTCGCGGCAAAACATGTCGAGGGAATTTCAAATTTATTAGTATCAGCGGATAAAATAAAACTGATAGGTTATAAACCAGATGCTATTGGGTTTTTGGAAACGGAAAAGTCAAAACCTATTTTTGATTTTGTAAAAGAAAAAATAACAGATTTAAGTAAATATTATTACGATGAAAATGGTATAAAGTACCAACTTGGCTTAAAGGTTCTTCGTTGGCATTTTGATGTTAATGTGATTTTAGGTGAAAATGTACTTGATACAGATTTCGTTCAGAATAGTAAAAAGAGTAGACTAAAAGATGATGTAGCGTTCTTTTTTAATGAAGATGGGAAGTTTATAGTGGAGCGTGAGGTCGAAAAAATGTCCAAGTCCAAATACAACGTCGTAAGTCCCGATGCGATTTGTGAGGAGTATGGGGCTGACAGCCTACGCCTCTATGAAATGTTTTTGGGTCCGTTGGAGCAATCCAAACCCTGGAACACCGCTGGGATTACGGGAGCACACTCGTTTCTAAAAAAACTTTGGAAACTCTATTTTGAGGAAGGTGCCATAAAAGTTACCGATGAAGCACCTTCGGCGGAAAGTCTTAAAACCTTGCACAAGACCATCAAAAAGGTTGAGGAAGACATTGAAAACTTTAGTTTTAACACCTCGGTTTCCACCTTTATGATCTGCGTGAACGAACTGACCGCCCAAAAATGTACCAGCCGTTCTGTGCTGGAACCCTTGGCTATTCTAGTATCGCCCTATGCGCCGCATATCGCAGAAGAACTTTGGGCACAATTGGGAAATAGCGAATCGATTGCCACGGCACCCTTCCCAAAATTCGAACAAAAGTATTTGGTGGAAAGCAGTAAAGAATACCCCATTTCGTTTAATGGCAAAATGCGGTTTAAGCTGGAGCTTCCATTGGATCTATCAAAAGATGAAATCGAGGCCGAAGTCATGGCCCACGAAAAGACCCAAGCCCAGTTACAGGGGCGAACGCCTAGGAAAGTTATCGTTGTACCTGGGAAAATCGTGAATGTTGTAGGGTAGTCGGCACAATGTTAAAAAGCAAGTGGTTCCTCCCTTCCCCGATAGCTATCGGGGAAGGGAGGTGGATCCCGACTTTTTCAGTCGGGAGACGGAGGGTTATAACATTTAACAAGAGACCAAGGTTCAAAAAATTATGCAAAACATCGAAATATTGGGCTTGATCGCCGCTGTCTGCACCACTTCTGCTTTTGTACCACAGGTTTTTAAAATCTGGAAACACAAGTCGACCAAAGATATTTCATTGGTAATGTACCTCGTCTTTTTGGCAGGCACCTCCCTTTGGTTCGTTTATGGGCTACATTTCGCAAGTGTTTCGATGATTTTGGCCAATGGTATCACTTCCGCTTTAATTGTTCTCGTTATCGGGCTTAAACTAAAATATAAGTAACTGTCAGTACATTTTGTCAGTTTAAGTCGGGCGACATAATATGGCGGGGTTTTTGCTATTTACGTTAACGTATCGCTTTGGGCATATCATAAAGTTATTTGGCCAAGAGGCGATCTTTAGTATCTTTAATTTTAAATTTTAAAACGTACATGTTATGATGGGATATTATATATTGATCGGTGCCATTGCCCTTATTAGTTGGTTGGTCAGTAGCAAATTAAAAAGCAAATTCAAGTATTACTCAAAAGTACATTTACAAAATGGTATGAGCGGTGCCGAAATCGCCGAGAAGATGTTGGCAGACCACGGTATTCGCGATGTAAAGGTTATTTCTACGGCGGGTATGCTGACGGATCATTACAATCCGAAAAACAAAACCGTGAACCTTAGCGAAGGCGTATACAGTCAACGTAATGCCGCTGCGGCAGCTGTGGCTGCGCACGAATGTGGGCATGCGGTACAACATGCACAAGCCTACGAATGGTTGACCATGCGTTCTAAATTAGTACCTGTGGTGAGTGTCACTTCAGGGATGAGCATGTGGGTCGTTTTTGGCGGTTTAATTTTGGGTGCCGCTGCCGGTGTAGGTTTTGGCTATTGGGTAGCAGTTGCCGGGCTGGTGATGATGGCCTTGGCCACGCTCTTTAGTTTTATTACACTACCCGTAGAGTATGATGCCAGTAAACGCGCCTTGGTGTGGTTAAAGCAGAAAAATATGGTGACCCAACAAGAATTTAAAGGCTCGGAAGATGCTTTAAAATGGGCCGCGCGAACCTATCTTGTTGCAGCAATAGGCTCTTTGGCCACGTTGGTCTATTGGGGATTACAGGTCTTTGGTGGAAGGGATTAATTTCCACCAAAATCAGAAAACAAAAAAGACCGGCTAAACATTTAGCCGGTCTTTTATTTTATAGTGGAACTAAAGAACTAAATGATATTTATTCCACTTTAATTCGTTCATCAATAAATTTTAGGGCAATTCCATCCCTTCCCATCACTTCGAAAAGATCCAGAATATCACGCATCGTTTTCTCCTCTTCCAATTGTTCTTTTACAAACCATTGTAAAAAGTTTTCCACTGCATAATCATTATGCTTCTTTGCAGCCGCAACAATTTTGTTAATCGATTTGGTAACTTCTACCTCTTGGCTCAATGCCGTCTCGAATATCTCTTCCAAAGAAGAAAAATCATGGTTTATTTTAGTGATTTCGGGCGATAGCGCATTGCCACCACAGTCATTGATAAATTTAAAAATTTTCATCATATGCTCTCGCTCTTCAGCGGCCTGATGGTAGAAGAATTCGGCACTTTGAAGGTATGCATGCTGATCACACCATGAGGCCATGGCTAAATAGGATGCAGAGGCCTTGGCTTCCATCTGTATCTGTGTGTTAAGCATGTCCATGCTTTCCACTTTAATACTCATTTGTTGTCTTGCTATATCTTTCATATTTTTTGTCTTTGAATGTTTAGAAACGAATAATAAAAATTGAGCATAGTACTAACCTAAACCTAGCGCATGAAATTCTTTCACCGCTCGTTTCCATTGTTGTAGTCTATTTCCGTAAAGCTACCAAAAAATAGTGTGCAGGTAAAGGTTCAAACCAATTTATAACTGGTTTTAGACTGATTAAAAATAATCGAAAAACTTAAATTTTCTGTGTAATAGAAGAAGTAGATATGCCCATATCCAGGAATAAAAAGACACCTACAAGTAATTCTTTCAGGTCTAAAATTTCGAGGGTATTCAAAATAAAAAGATGCTCTTTGTTACAAAGCACCAAAATCTCAAAACCATGCTTATTGCCATCGTCCTCAAAATGGTCTTCTATATGAATATTCCATACTTTCTGGCGGAGGGCCAACAATTGACAGAAAGACAAGCGTACTATTTTTTGACCTAAATCAATATAGAAGCATCTTTCCTTATCGGACTGGAAAAATGAATAATATCGTGATGAATGTATTATTTCCATTGGGGGACAAAAATAATCCTTATTTAGATTTAATACAAATATTAAACCTGAATTTGTCGATCAATTTGTTGTGCCAATGAAATAAAGGTCTCCGTACGCGATACACCTTCGATTTGTTGGATTTCTTTATTCAGTACCTGCATAAGATGTTCGTTATCACGACAAAGCACTTTAATAAGAATAGACCAATTTCCCGTGGTATAATGACATTCGAGTACTTCAGGAATCTTTTCCAAGGCCTTTACGGCTTTTGGGTTGCTCATCGCTTTGTCCAAAAAAATGCCGATATAGGCCATTGTACTATACCCCATCGCTTTCGGATTGATTATAAATTTCGACCCGGAAAGTAGTCCTGATGCTTCTAGTTTGCGAAGCCGCTGATGTATCGCCGCACCTGAAATACCAATACTTCGGGCTATTTCTAAAATAGGTTTTCGCGCATCTTGCATCAAGAATCTTAGTATTTTTTTATCAATACCGTCGATTTTCACGTTTTCGTTATCGTATTTAGCCATTTTGCCTTCGATTTTAAAGCAAATGTACCAAATTACCTTCTGAATTTAATTTGCTGTATTTCTGTTTCCATGAAAAATACCCGTAAAAGGAAACACCAAAATAGATGGCCGCCAATACGGCATAGACAAACAACCCTTGGCCCGTGTATAAAAAAATACTAAGGCCATTCAATATAATCCAGTAGACCCAAGTGCGTAGTATTTTTTTTGCCTCAAGATAGCTGGCCAAAAAACTGAATACCGTGGTAAACGCATCAAAATACGATTTCCTGGCATCTGAAAAATTATCAAAAACATAGCCGAGAACCAGTGCCAGAGCAACTCCAACCAAAATAATCTTAACATGGCTTGAAAGCTTCCACTTAATGATTTCCGCCAAATCCTTAGTAGCTCCACTACGTCTATTCCAAAGATAATAACCGTAAAAACCTATAAAGACATAGTATAGACGCAAAATGCATTCAGAATACAATTTAGTCGAATAAAATAGGTAAATACTCAATAGCGAACCGAGAATTCCGAATAGCCAACATATTTTTTTCTCCTTGATCAAAAAATAGAGAAAGGCCAAACCCAAAGCAGTACCAGTAACCTCGAGAACTATATTCATAATCTCTTTCGAATAGAATTACTAAACTATTTAAGTCCCCGGGAACCCCGACTACCGGGGACTCATAGTTCGTTCAAGTTATCTAAAAGCTTATAGTAGCTCCTAACAAGAAGTTGGTTCCCGCTTGTGGGTAATATCCACTATAGAACCCAGTGGTCGTTCCGGTAGCACTTGTAGCATCATCATAGTCAAAAGACCCAAAATAGCCGTTCGATACATATTTGGCATTAAAGATATTATTGAGCAGTGCCGAGAATACAATAGACTTGACAAAGGAATCGGGCCTGATTTCATACTGTGCGTTAAAATCGGTTGTCGAATACGAATCGAGCACCGAATCGTCGGCGTCTATATTGCCCATATATTGTTTGCCAACAAATTTCGTAAGCAATGATAATTGTATGTTCTCAGTAGGAAGATAATTAAGTTTGTTCCCGATTACGATACCGGGGGAAAAGGCTATGTTAGTATTCCCCAACGCTTCGAGTATTCCATCTCTTTCAAAAACAAAATCTACGTTCTTATTCGTACTTAAAGCCACATTAGGTTGCCATTGAAAATAATCACCCAGATTGAGGTTGGCGTCTATTTCCAATCCCAAACGATAACTATCACCTATATTGGCACGAAGGGGGGCGCCGACATCATTTAACTCGCCGGTCAAGACCAACTGGTCTTTGTAACGCATGTAGTAGAGATTTGAATTTACTTGAACATCCGAAGAAACATAGCGCCAGCCCAGCTCGAAATCGTTCAGTTTCTCGGGCCTAGGGTTGCCACTTTCGTAATCATTTCTATTCGGTTCCCGGTGGGCCATCGCATACGAAAAGTACAGGTTGTTGTTCGGATTCAGATCAAGGGTAACTCCCGCCTTTGGGTTAAAAAAATCAAAGGTATCATCGACAAGGCCCGTATCATCGCCATTCGCTTTATACCCCACAGAACGGTACTGCACGTCTCCAAATAGGCTCCAACGCTCGTCTAAGGTATAGTTTAGCTTGGAATAGAAGTTAAAATCGGTTTTTGTGGAATTATCGTCATAATACCGATCTCGATAATCGGTATTGTTGGCAAATCGGGCCCAAATAATCTCTCCGAAATGTCCTCCTTCATATTTGTTCCATCCACCACCTAAAATCAAGTTCAGATTTTCGTTTACATAGTTGACCGAATAGACAGCTCCATAGAAATGGTTATCGAGCCAGCGTCTTCGAATCAAATCGGTCGTGCCAACCTCTTCGCCATCGATGACAGCCGGCGCAATGCCATAAGTGGTAAAATCATCTTCTTCTTTATACTGTTCAAAAAAACCACGGCCTCGGGTATAGTGCAGTGCTATATTGGTACTCCACGAAGGTGTTAGTCTTTCGTTCCACAACAGTTGGGCGTGGTTCTGCTTGTAGTTGTCTACTTCGTTGTCATAATACTGGATGTCACCGTTTTCATCGGTATATTCCCCTGCTGAATTATAGGTTCGGTTTGTTTTTAAGCTATCGGCATTGATTCCGTTCCAAGCTTGATAGGTAATTTCGTGCCCCCCGAACAAAAGCGCCTTTATCAAGGTATTGTTGTCTTTGTAAGACCCCTGCAAAAAATAGGAGTTTAGTTCAGAAGCCGCCCTATCGACATAGCCGTCAGAAGTAATACGCGACAATCTCCCCGAAACCTCAACATGGTCATTCAATAATCCGGTACTGAATTTGATGTTGTTTTTTAAGGTATTGAAGCTACCCATCGATGAAGAAATCTGTCCGTAAGCGGTTTCTGATATAGCATCGGTCAAGATATTCAAGCTTGCACCAAAAGCACCAGACCCATTTGTGGAAGTACCTACGCCACGTTGTAATTGCAAGTTTTCGGTCGAAGATGCAAAATCGGGCATGTTTACCCAAAACGAGCCATGTGATTCGGCATCGTTGTAGGGTATACCGTTAATGGTCACGTTGACCCGGGTGTTGTCACTACCGCGCACCCGAATGCCTGTGTATCCTATTCCCGCTCCAGCATCGGAAGTAGTGACTACCGAAGGTAGAAAATTCATAAGAATAGGAATATCTTGCCCTAAGTTTCGTGGTTTGATCTCTTCCTTTCCCAAGTTGGAAAAAGTGACGGGCGATTCTTTCGTGACTCGAATTGCCGATACCAACACCTCATCGAGAACGATTTTTTTTCCTTCCAGTGAATCTGAAGGTTGCTCTTGGGCCCAGAGTCCCATGGTCAGCCCGAAAAGGACCGTGGTTGTGAATATAGTTTTCATTCGTAATACATTTGTTACGAATAAAAGGGGCTATTATTCTAAGTTAAAACATGATTTTTGCCCAATTAAGGACGGTTGAATTTCCAAATAGCGACTTCCGCATTCCTTGGCAGCATTACCCGCCCAGGTTCATTGGGTATAATCTCAGCCTATTCCTAAACCTGCACTCAGAACGTTCCCGAGTCAAGTTTGGGATTCAGCACCCCTTTGAGATGGGGCAAAGCTACTACGGGAAATTTAAATATCATAACAAATATTAACTATTCTTTATAGTCAATATCGGTCTTGAATACGTATCTATACTAAACGGTTTAACGGGGGCAGTTTATGAGAGAAGAATCTAAGAACAAGTTTAACGCCAAAGTCATATTCAGCTATCTGGTGCTGTGCGTTCTTGCATTTGTTGCCGGGTACTTTATTTATTCTGAAATACGGGTCTTTATAACCAACGAAACTGTTGAGGAAAATGACAATAAACTATTAAAAACAGGATCTTTAATCGCAGAGCTATATGAAGTAGAAGGCGTATCAAAACGTGTTTCACAAGTCAAAACAAAAGAAAGTCTTGCGGCTTACGAGCAAAAAATAGATACCATATTTGCTGAAATAGATTCTTTAAAGCTACTTACGGAATATGCTTCACAAAAAGATCTTTTAGATAGTCTCCAAATGCTTTTGCAGAAAAAAGTAGCCAATAGCAAACAGCTTTTTACACTTAAGGCACAAAGTAAGAACACCAATTCCATTGACAAGGCACTTAAGGAATTCGATAAAATAGAGGAGTCTTACGGGAAATTTTCGGCCGAAAACCTATGGTCCAATTTTGACGAATTTTCTCCCAAAATACAGCAATCGCTACGGGAATATGCCTTGCTATTCACCGAGAACTCACCAAAAAACCCAAAGGGCAGGGAAGATGCCGCTTATATCGATTCAATTTTAAACGCTTCGAAAGCGCAGTTGCTTAGCGCAAGACGTCAAAGTGCCGCTGCAGAGAATTCCTTGGCCCGAAAAGAGCTCGAAATCAGCAAGAATGACCTCGAGCTATCCCAACAGTTACGCGCTATAATCTCGGCCTTTGAGCAAGAAGTAATGGCTAGCACTTATAACGACAATCTTAAAAAGGAGGCTGCCCTTAAAAAAACAATGCGCCTTGCGGGAATCACCGCCATTTTAGGTTTTATCATTGTCGGGTTGTTTACCTTTCTGATAAACCGCGATTTCTGGAAGGTGCAGACATACCGCCAGAAATTGGAAAGGGAAAAGAAGTATTCGGAGTCACTCTTAAAGAGTAGGGAGCAGCTTATATCTACCGTTAGCCACGACCTTCGAACTCCTTTAAACACCATTACGGGCTATACGGAATTAATGGAAAGCACAGAGCTTACCAAGAAACAGGAGCGCTATTTAAGAAACGTCAAATCTGCCACTCAATATGTGGGGAATTTGGTCAATGACCTGCTCGATTTTTCAAAACTGGAAGCAGGCAAACTAAATATCGAAAGAGTGCCTTTTATAGCTGCCCACCTCATTCAAGAAACGGCCGAGAGTCTTCAAGCCCTTCATAGCAATAAAAATCTAAAGCTATTTTTGGAGATTGCCCCAGAATTCCACCAGACTGTTTTGGGCGACCCTTTCCGCATACGCCAAATATTGACAAACCTTATTGGCAATGCATTTAAATTCACCGAAGAAGGACATATAAAAATAAAGGCAACGGCAACTCTTGGGAAGGACAAATCGATGGTCGCCAAAATCGATATTATCGATACCGGAATCGGAATCGCCAAAGAGAAGCAAGACCATATTTTCAAAGAATTTACCCAAGCGGACCACGATACCGAAAAAAAATTCGGGGGTTATGGTCTGGGTCTGACCATATCTAAAAAACTTACTGAGCTTTTAAAGGGATCTTTGACTTTACAAAGCACTATAGGCCAGGGCAGCACTTTTACAATGCAAATTCCTTTAAAAATAGCTGAAGCGGCAGAGGCTAAACAAAAAGATATGCCTTACATGGCGCCAAAATTGCGCATGCTCATTATCGATGATGACACTTCTTTGCTACGTATGCTGCAAGAATTGGCAGAAAGCATGGGCATTACCGCACATGCATTTACCAATTTTTTACGTGTAGAAGCGGATGCACATTTGGCCTATGACATTGTACTAACAGATATTCAAATGCCACAGATTACTGGTTTTGAAGTACTCAAAAAACTCAAATCGGGAGCCTATAAGCATTACAAAAACCAACCGATCATCGCCATGACCGGAAGGCGTGACCTTGAGCCTGAGGCCTATTCGAAGCTCGGATTCGCCCAAGTAATCCAGAAGCCGTTTTCGAAAGGAGAGTTAATCGGTATTTTAAAATTATTGGGGGTAGAAACCATCAGTGTTCCAGACAGCCCAGTACATAAGACAACCGAAAATGAAAAATCGGAACTGTATAGTTTAGATACCATATATTCCTTTTTGGGCAAGAACGAAGATGCGATACAAGAAGTGCTCGATACCTTTTTACGGGATACCTATACCAATATGGAGTTGCTCGATGAAACCATCGGCACTTCCGATTACAAACAGATCAATCATGTTGCCCATCGCATGCTACCCATGTTCAGACAATTAAGGGTACGAAGTGTTATACCAACGTTGGAACGGCTAGAATTGGCCGAAAGCACAACAATGGATTCGGAATCTTTAAATGTTGCCCTTAAAAAACTAAAATTGGAAGTAAGTGATTTGGTCGCTGCATTAAAAAATCGAAAAGCTACAAGTCCAAGTTATAGTGATTGATTCGATTGTAAAGCGTCTTGCGGGTAACCTGCAATAATTTGGCGGCTTTCGACTTGTTGAAGTTTGTCTTTTTTAAGGCTTTTAATATTTGATCTTTTTCGAATTCCGATTTTGAGAGATTTTCACTGGACTTACCACCAGCATTTTCCGCTTCGGTAACTTCCCTGGGCAGCGCACCTGCCTCCACTTTGTCTCCAGTACTCAAAAGAACCGCCCTTTTAATGACATTTTGTAGTTCCCTTAAGTTCCCCGGCCAGTGGTATCTCCTAAAAATATCCCATACTTCGTTCGAAAAGCCATTAATATCTTTATCTAGGTCAAGATTAGCTTTGTTTAAAAAGTAATCTGCAAACAGGGCTAAATCTTCAAAGCGCTCTTCCAAAGAAGGAATCTCTATTGAAAATTCGTTCAACCTATGGTACAGGTCTTCACGAAAAGTTCCCTTTTCAACAGCCTCGGTCAAATCTTCATTAGTTGCCGTTATAATTCGGAGATCCACGTTGATTTCTTTGTTGCTACCTACCCTCTTTATCTTCCTTTCTTGTAAGGCTCTCAACAACTGTATCTGGTTTTCATAAGAAAGATTACCGACTTCGTCTAAAAAAAGGGTTCCGCCATTGGCAGCCTCAAAATTACCAACCTTATCCTCTATTGCTCCGGTAAAACTCCCTTTTATATGTCCAAAAAACTCGCTGGTCGCCAATTCTTTGGGAATAGCGCCACAATCTACCGCTATAAAATTAAACTCTTTTCGCTTGCTATTGTCGTGTATGGCCTTGGCGGTAACTTCTTTACCGGTTCCACTCTCACCTGTAATCAAAACGGACATATCCGTCGGAGCAACCAATTTAATATACTCTTCCAATTTTTTGGAAGCCTCGCTTATACCTTGTACGGTAGTTCCTTTTAGGGAAGCAGCCGTAGGCGTAAGTGTTGCCGATTTTGAAGATGATTTGGGACTATCTTCGATCGTCTCATGTAAATCTTGACGTTCCTGTTTTGATTTCAATGCATTTTTAATGACCATTACAACTTCATCGGGAGTAAATGGCTTGGATATATAATCAAACGCCCCTTTTTTCATCGCATTGACAGCAGAACCGACTTCGGCATAACCCGTCATTACAATAACAGGAATCGTTGGATCGATTTCCTTTATATAAGACAACAGTTGAATTCCATCAAAATCGGGTAATCTCAAATCGGTCAATACCAGATCAAAATTGATATTTTTAATTTTTTCTTTGGCATCCGGGGCAGTAAAACTGATTTCTGTGTCATATCCATTTCTGATCAAAAACTTCTGGAGCATTTGACAAAAAGCGGCATCATCCTCAATTATCAAGACGTTTGGCATAAAAATTTCTAGTATATACGTATGTACGTAAAAATACCATAAGAAAGCCGTTTATTCCCAATAATACTTTAAAATATTTCTTAAAAAGACTTAAAAACCCCGATCCAAAAGACCCATTTAAAAAGAAAAAAATGCCGAAAAGGCATTGTAAATTCGATGTCTCGATAACTAATACCGGCCCCAAAAAGGAGTGGGTTAGTTCCGTAGTTCGTTTTATTTATGAAGAAGCAAATATTGACATCGGTCTAGACCATATAAAAAGAAAGAGGTTGTATCGCTACAACCCCTTTCTGACCAAACCAACTTGATACAAAACAAATAACTCAAGTTATTACATTTCAATCCAGTTTCCACTTTCGTCAGCATATAAAGTACCGGCAGTACCATCTTCCAATGAAACTTCCAACTTATATTGCTTTTCTTCGTTTACATAAGCCTTATCAATACTGGCCGTAGGATAATTCTTAGAAACGGCTTCAGTAACGGCCTCTGGCAATTCATCCGCAGCTACTTCGTTAAAACCATCTTGAGTTGCAACAACTTCGGTTGCTTCCTCTTGAGCAGCCTCAGCGTCTTGAGCAAATGCGGTAAAACTTCCTAGAGACAATGCTAATACAAAAACTAATTTTTTCATGATTCTTATTTTTAATAGTGTTATTAATAGTTAAACTCCTTTTATACATTGAAAAAATGATACCATTCTCAATATAAATATCAACTAACTGATTTACAGGTATTTAAAAATTTTTATTCTATTTTAATGTGTGTAATTCTGTGAACTACCGTGAAAAATTGTGTAAAATATAAACGCTAAATAGGCAATCGGTCATACCACAGAAAGATAGGTTTTTTGTGAAACCGACGATTCCCGAAATTGCGCTTCAGGAGCACTTCGGAAAACGCAGCAGAATTAATCCAACACTTCAATGTTAATCTGGAGGTCAACAACTCCCAAAAGTTTTCGGGCCGTATCTCACCTCTTATGAAACTGGTTTTTGTATATTTCCGGCCTTTAGGAAGGAAAGGTAAATCGGAAACTTAGAAGGGGTACTTCAGAATTTAGAAATCAAAAAACTATAATCGCCCTTATTTATTTCTAGGGATGATCAGTCAAAAATAAGAAAAGCTCCAACGGTTAGGCTGGAGCTTTTCCATTCCACGAAACAATCACAAGGATCAATCGTGGAAAATTATGCTATGCTAAATTACATATCAATCCAGTTGCCTTCGGCATCTGCATACAATTCAACTGCAGAACCGTCTTCTTTAGCTACTTCCAACTTATATTGTGCTTCTTCATTGGCATACGCCTTTGAAATAGTAGCACCTGGATGGGCAGCTTCAAGGGCAGTAGAAATTGCTTCTGGCAATTCTTCAATGGCTACTTCGTTAAAGCCATCTTGAGTTGCAACAACTTCAGTTGTTTCTTCTTGAGCAGGCTCAGCGTCTTGAGCAAATGCAGTAAAACTTCCTAGTGACAATGCTAATACAAAAACTAATTTTTTCATGTTTCTTATTTTTAATAATGTTATTAATTATTTAACTCCCTATATACATTGGAAAAATGATGCCATTCTTAACGAAACCATTAAACAGTTGATTTATAAATAGTTGTGTAATTCCGATTTATTTTAATGTGTGTAATGTTGGGGAGATTGATATAAAACTGTGTAAATTCTAAACAAAACAACCATACACTTTACAACAACACTTACCGACCATGAGCCAGCAAATACTTGTTATAAAAAGACCTGCGCTAAATAGCGAGCAATAAATAAAATGCGTGAAACTGGCTATCACCGTAACAAGTTAAGAGGTACCTTGCCAGGTTCATTCGACCAAAAGGTAAAAAATCACTCCATCACCTTTCGGTACTGTAATTTATTATCACAGCTTTTCCCTTTAATGATAATTACTCAGGAAACCCCACTTCAGGTTGTTAGGAATTCTTTTCCATTAAAAAAGCCCCAACGTTTCCGTTGGGGCTTTCCTTTTCATTTCTACAACTACTACATCGTAGAAAATCAATAGACGCCTAATTATTTGTCTATCCAGTTACCTTCAGCATCGGCATACAATTCAACTTCCTCACCGTCTTCTTTCGCTACTTCCAATTTGTATTCGGCTTCTTCGTTCATATATGCTTTTGAGATAGTCGCTCCAGGATGAGCAGCTTCTAGGGCAGTAGCAATTGCTTCTGGCAACTCTTCGATAGCTACTTCATTATACCCATCTTGAGATTCAACAACTTCAGTTGCTGCTTCTTCAACGGCTGGTGCTTCTTCTTGTGCGAAAGCAGTCATTGTTCCTAAAGACATTGCTGCTACAATCATTAAATTTTTCATCTTGTGTGTGTTTTAAAATTATTGTTTTTGTTTTGAAATCACTTAGTACATTGGAAAAATAATGCCAATTTATATTTCCAATACGATTCAACTCTATTAAACTGATTAACAGCTTATTATGTAATTTTTAAGCGATACACGTTTTGTATACAGGTGTGTAAAAACCCGAAAAAGTGTGTAAGATTTACACACTTTTTCGGGTTTTAGTATTTGATAAATAAATTACAATTTACATGGGGGCCACCTACTTTACCTGATGGGCCGGTTTTAAGAGATCATTTACAGTTTTAACCGGATTAAAAGTAACCAAGGGCACTTCTACGAAAATAGTATTCCAAAAAGCCATGGCGCCATTCCAAAGTCCTGGTAGTTCAAGTGCCTTCAAAGCCCTACCTTCCTTGGTCTTACTCGTAATAAAGCCCTGCTTTCGGTTTACAAAGTTCAATAGATTGTGCTTCTCTCCCTTATAATTCTTTATACCACAGACAAGATCTACAGGGTTAAAATGGGTAGAATTCTTTAAAATAGCCACTTGGTTTTCATCGCTCATATCGATTTGTGCCGACTCTACAATCTGTAACGATACGTGGTTGTTCTGGTCAAGTATCCAAAATGGTCCACCACCGGGTTCTCCCTCATTTTTCACCATACCACAAATACGTATGGGTCGATTGATTTTGTCTTTTAATATATCTAACTGATCCTGAAGACTGAAACCTGAAAAACTCTCGGACAAACGAACGTTCAGTTCGTCTTTCAGAAAACGCTCGATTTCTTCCATTAGTTCGGCTGTCATTTCGCCTTCATCCAATTGTTTGGCGTAAGCAAATGCTTTTTCCTGCACGCGCAACAAGAGACCGGCAAGTACTTTTTTATTCTTTGCAATAGCACTAGCGAACTTCGGAGCCACTACATTATCTATGTTTTTCACAAAAATAACATCGGCATCCTGTTCATTCAGGTTTTCAATGAGTGCACCGTGTCCGCCCGGCCTGAACAACAAAGATCCATCTGAATTTCGAAAGGGTTTGTTATCCATATCTACCGCAATAGTATCTGTAGAAGGTTTTTGAAAGGAATAACTAACATCAAATGATGTTTTGGTTGCATCGGAAACTCTTTGCCTTACCTTGTCAAATTCATTATTGAACAATTCACCGTGTTGCTCAGAAATGGTAAAATGCAGTCTGGCCGAATCGTCATTTTTGGCATATGCCGTACCTTCTTTCAAATGCTCTTCAAAAGGGGTGGCCGCATAATCACCATAGTTATGAAAAGGCAACAACCCCTTAGGATAAAAACCATAATTTAGTCCATTCTCAGATAAAAGTTCCTTTACAAATAGATATACCTCTTCATCTTTTGAATTTGCCTTACCAGCTATTCTATTTTTTACAAGATTATAAAACGCAAACTTGGGCATTCCTTCAGAAAATCGCTTGATATCGCTATCATTTGTACGTTCAATGTAGGCTTCAAGACTTTCTTTGGCGGGATCAAAGTTGTCCAAAAAATTGAACAGCGCTTTGAACATACGCGATGCCGCCCCCGAAGCAGGAACAAATTTTAGCAGTGAATATCGGTGATGTGAACTATCGAAACGTTGTACCAATACATCCTCTACCGCTTCCGAAAACTTGGAAATACCGTCACCGACCACGGCCGCTTTTAATAAATGAACAAACGGCACGCCTTCTTCAAAGGTCTTAATCTGGTTTGCTACTTTTTCCGTTCCTATTTTCTTCTTTGAAAGCTGTGCTAAATCGTTTTCTGAAAATTGTGTCATTTGCTCAATAGTTTATCAATGTGTTTAACGGCCTTGGCCATTCGCTCCTTTTTATCGCCCTTTAAAATAACGAAATTTCGTTCATACTTTTCCAAAGTAAGTCTAAAATACTCAAACATTCTTTCGCGTTCATTGGGTTTATCACGCAAATCGTCTCCTACCCAAGGTATGTCGACAGCGGTTAAAAAATATAGATCATACTTGTTTTTCAAAGCGTGCTGTTCTAAAATCGGGTCACAATGACCAAGATAATAAGCTTCTGAGTATACTTTGGTTTCCAGCAGGTCAGTATCACAAATCAAAACGTCTGTCGCCTTTTGTGTCAATTCATTTTCAAGTTGCATTTGACCCTTGGCAATCGGGAGCAAATCTTCAGGTTCGCAGGTCTTGCGCTCGTTGTTCCATTTTTCTTGAAGATAGGCCCTTGCATACTCAGGCACCCAAACCGTATTATAGTGGCGCGCCAATTGTTCCGATAGGGTTGTCTTGCCTGTTGATTCAGGACCGAAGAGTACTACTTTAATAATGTTCGAGGGCTCTTGTTCAAACTCTTTTTCCATGCATTATAGCCGTAAATGGCGATTATGGTAAACAAAAAGTACTGTATAGCGGTAAATATAAGTCCTTTGTACAAATAAAGCGGAACTGATATGATGTCGCCAATAATCCAATACGTCCAGTTTTCCAGTTTTTTCTTTGCCATAAGCCACATTCCCAAAAAAAAGATGGCCGTAGTTAGTGCATCGACGTAGGCGGTCCAATTGTCAAACTTATCAAAGAAAACATAAACCAAACAAACGAATACAATTGTACCGCCAAATAACACAACTGACCACTTTTTCTCTTTTACGGTAGTCTTGGTTATGGGAATGAAATGGACTTCATCGGTTTTTCTTGTCCAGATATACCATCCTACAATACTCATAGAAAAGTAATAAGCATTAATGAGCATGTCGCCCAAAAGTCCATAAACCAACAGAATATATACAAAAATAGCTGTACTGATAATGCCCGTAGGAAAGACCAAAATATTCTCTTGCTTAGAATACCATACACTTAAAAACCCAAAAACCACACCTAGCATTTCCAACACAATCAAATGTGCCGGAATACCCTGGTATTGAGAAAAAATCCAATCAAAAATGTGGCTCATACCCGCTTCGGTCGCTCTTGACTATTTTCATAAAAAGTAGGCCCCGGTCCATTAGCTCGAAAGCAGTTTTTATTTCGGTTTGAAGCAATTTCATCACGGCATCATACTCACCATAGACCTGTGTACTCAAAGGGTTTTCAAGAACGGTAAGGCCAGACGCCCTAAGTTTTGTAATAAAATCGATAATGCGTTCTTCAAAATTATCTTGTAACGGAGAAAAAGTAAGTTCTACGGAAACATCCATGTATGGCTATTATATGGTTCTTTGAAATTATCAATGTAAAAGGGAACTGCCCTAGTTTTGGAAATATATTTTGAAATATTTTAATCGCAAGTCTAAAAAACTAGACCTCGGTTTTGATGGCATAAACGCAAGTAAAACCTTCGAACTCTAAAAAGTGAATATCATAAGATGATAAATCACCGTGATAAAGTATTTCAGCTGTGGTACGATTGTCGGAAAACGAAAAATCCTTTACATCGACGTGGTGTAAAAAACTGAGTCCTTGTTTGGCATAAATCTTAAAAAGTGATTCTTTGGCACCCCAGACAATCGTCAGCTTCTGAATTAGGGCGTCGGTATTGGCAATGGTCTTATACTCTTCGATCGGCGTAAATTTATTGGCGATTCGCAATATTTTTTCCCGTTGCATTTCTATATCGATTCCAACTTCCTGATGATCACTAATAATGATACCTGTAAATTCATGGGAATGTGTAATGGATATAAATTTTCCATCTTGCAAATGAGGCTTGCCTCCTTCATCATAATACAGGTCTTGATCCACGTAGCCTGCCTCTGCCATTAAATGACGGATACTCAAAAATCCGCGCCGATGTAGCTCAGACTTCATGCCGTCCATACGTGCCTGACAATGTGGGGTCAACCTGATGCCTTCTGAAAGATCGGCTTCAGACTCCTCGATCTTCCAAATATATACTTTGATCGATGAACTTACTGTTATTGTCTTATATAGTGGCATTCCGTTTGTTAAGTAATTTGTAACTTTGTAAGCGCTAAAAATGACAGAAAAACTGTCGTATACGAAAATAAAAATAAAAAAGGATATGAGCACCAAAACTATTGCCTATGTGCCTTATAAAGTAAAAGATATTTCGCTTGCCCCTTGGGGAAGAAAGGAAATCGACCTTGCTGAAGCTGAAATGCCTGGCTTGATGTCGTTACGGGAAGAATATAAAAACGAGCAACCATTAAAAGGTGCCCGTATCGCCGGATGTCTTCACATGACCATACAAACAGCGGTATTGATTGAGACTTTGGTCGCTTTAGGTGCCGATGTTACTTGGAGTTCTTGTAACATTTTTTCCACTCAGGACCATGCGGCAGCGGCAATCGCAGCAGCCGGTATTCCGGTCTATGCGTGGAAAGGCATGAACGAGGAAGAATTCGATTGGTGTATCGAACAAACCCTGTTCTTTGGAGAAGATCGCCAACCTTTAAATATGATTTTAGACGATGGTGGTGACCTTACCAATATGGTTCTTGACAGATACCCTGAACTGGCCACGGCAATCAAAGGACTTTCCGAAGAAACTACCACCGGGGTGCACCGTTTGTACGAAAGGGTAAAGAAAGGCACATTGCCAATGCCTGCGATAAATGTAAACGATTCTGTTACAAAATCTAAATTTGACAACAAGTACGGATGTCGCGAAAGTGCCGTTGATGCAATTCGTAGAGCAACCGATACTATGTTAGCCGGGAAAAAAGTTGTGGTAGCCGGCTATGGTGATGTTGGTAAGGGCACCGCTGCTTCTTTTAAAGGCGCAGGCTCCATCGTTACGGTAACCGAAATTGACCCAATTTGCGCTCTTCAGGCCTGTATGGACGGATTTGAAGTAAAGAAGTTGGAAAATGTCATCGGCACTGCCGATATAGTAATTACCACTACCGGAAACAAAGACATCATTCGTGCTGAACATTTTAGGGCATTGAAAGACAAAGCCATCGTGTGTAACATCGGGCATTTTGATAATGAAATCGATATGGCTTGGTTAAACGGAAATTACGGTAGCACCAAAGATGAAATAAAGCCCCAAGTAGATAAATATACCATTGACGGTAAAGACCTTATCATTCTGGCGGAAGGCCGTTTGGTCAACTTGGGTTGTGCTACAGGACATCCTAGTTTTGTTATGAGCAACTCGTTCACCAACCAAACGTTGGCGCAAATCGAACTTTGGAAATTTAGCGACAAATACAAAAACGACGTATATATGTTGCCAAAGCATTTGGATGAAAAGGTAGCAAAACTACACCTATCGCGCTTAGGAGCCGAGCTTACCGAGCTTAGCGAAGATCAGGCCGAATATATTGGTGTGACCGTTGAAGGCCCGTACAAGCCAGAATATTACAGGTACTAAATTATCTAATCCCTCAGCGTTATTGAAGCGCTGGTGACTAATAAGCCATAAAAAACCTCCTTAATATTAAGGAGGTTTTTTATGGCTTTAATCGCTCCCTTTTCCTTCTTAAATAAAAAATGACACCGTCCACTGCGCAATGCAGTGGACGGTGTTTTTAAATTTATAGAGCCGGCTCAGTTTAATCTACCACATCGATTTGTTGAACTTAAACCGTATGCGGGACCTCGAACCCTGCTCGATAGTCTCGTGTCAAATATTTATCAGCTTCGGCATCATTTACAAACTTTTCGGTTTTAGGATCAAAGTTCAAAACACGACCAGTACGATAGGCAATGTTACCTAAATGTGCCAAGCCCGAAGAAAGGTGTGCCGTTTCGACCGGCCCATTAAGGATCGATTTGTCTCGCTTTCGCACAGCTTCTAAAAAGTTGGCAAAATGGCCATCGGTACCACCGTCTCCTCTATCCATTCCCGTACCAGACTCTCCGCCATCTTCACCAGATTTACCCGGGGTACGATCTTGACCCAAATACGTTTTGTACTTGTCATAGCCATCTACGACTAGTATGCCCTTATCGCCGTAGAAAATATTACCAACAGTAGCACCTTCTTCGGTGTTGGTACACCAAGGACGCACTTCAAATTGTATTATCTTATTTTCCTCTGGGTAATTATATATGGATGTAAGCAATTCAGGAGTCTCTTTACTGTCGTTCCAAAGGAATTTACCTCCCATAGAGGTTATTTGGGTTGGAAGACCAACATCTAATCCCCACATACAGAGATCCGTTTCATGAATACCTTGGTTGCCCACATCACCGTTTCCATAATCCCAATGCCAGTGCCAATTGTAATGTACCAGATTTTCGGTAAATGGCTGTTTTTGAGCCGGACCTGTCCACAAATCATAATCTAGGCCAGCGGGAACAGGGGAGGTACCTTTATCCCCGATATCGCCTCTCCAACGAAAAACAAGACCTCGTGCCATATACACCCGTCCGATATATCCGTCACGCATTAATTCGATAGCTTCATTGACCGCAGGTGAACTTCTCAATTGCACTCCATGCTGTACGATACGATCGTATTTAGCCGCAGCTTCGACCATCTTACGTCCTTCCCAAATATTGTGTGAACCTGGTTTTTCCACATAGACGTCCTTACCGGCCTGACAAGCCCATATCACTGAAAGAGCATGCCAATGATTAGGGGAAGCTATACTGACAACGTCGATATCTTTGTCATCAAAAACACGACGAAGATCTTGCTCGAGCGCTACATCTTTATTATATGTTTCCTTAAAAGACTTTTGACGTTCTTTAAGCAGATTCATATCAGGGTCGCATAGTGTTGCAATGCGCACATTATCCTGTGCCATAAAACTTTTAATATGGCTTTTACCACGACCATTAACACCTAACACTGCGGCATTGATTCGATCGTTAGCGCCAAAAACATTCGCTGAGATAATGGTCGGCGCCGTTATTACAGCCGACGAAGCTACAGCCGTCTTCTTAATAAAGGACCTTCTCGTTGATTTCATTTCCTATTATATTTAGTTAAA
>CBDULZ010000006.1:0-91133 GCA_965368185.1 uncultured Kriegella sp. | reverse complement strand
ATGTGCCATAAACAAAAAATCCCCGTTTGTACGGGGATTCTTGTGGTGCCTCCAGGAATCGAACCAGGGACACATGGATTTTCAGTCCATTGCTCTACCAACTGAGCTAAGGCACCATGCCATTTTAAGCCAACGGCTTTGCTAAGGCGGGTGCAAATATAATTTCAAATTTAAGAACTGCAAACAAATAATCAAAAAAAGGTGTTCGTTACCCAACATTTTTTGATCTTTGCTCTATGAACTTAATTATAGACGTCGGTAACAGTTCGGTCAAACTGGCCGTTTTTGATAAGGGTACATTGCTGCATCAGCAACAATTGCATGGTGAAGAGCAGGCCGAACAGGTAAAGGAAGTCTGCGATCGCTACCCCGCATTGGAGCGGGCCATCGTTTCGGTAGTGGGGCAACTTGATGAAAAAATGGTCAAGGTGCTATCCGTTTTTTGTTTCGTTCATATCTTGGATCACAAAACCAAGACACCGTTTAAAAATTCCTATGCAACACCGCGAACGCTTGGTGCCGATAGAATTGCTCTGGCCACCGCCGCTTTTTATTACAATCAAAAAGGCAATACTTTGGTCATCGATGCGGGTACCTGTGTTACGTATGATATGATCAACGACTATGGTGAGTATTTGGGTGGTGCAATCTCGCCAGGTTTGAACATGCGCTATAGGGCATTGCACGAACAGACTTTGAATTTGCCCTTGCTCAAATTTGAAGCCCCTTTTGACTTTATTGGCAACTCTACCGAGAGTAGTATTCAAAGTGGAGTGATAAACGGCATTTGTCATGAAATTGATGGGGTCATAGATCAATATAATTCCCGTTTCACAGATTTAACAGTTATTTTAACAGGCGGTGATGTCCATTTTTTGTCTAAACGATTAAAAAATACCATATTTGCGCATTCCAATTTTCTCCTAGAAGGATTAAACCATTTGTTGGAGTACAACAAACCTTGAATGATTAAAAAAATTGTTATTTTGTTGGTATACGGTGCCGTAACCGGCCTGTTTGCCCAAAATGGTACTGCTTCGCCATATTCCTACTTCGGAATTGGAGACTTGCGAACTACGGGTACCGCTGAGAATCAAATGATGGGGGGTATCGCTGTCTACGCTGATAGTATCCATATAAACCTTAAAAACCCAGCTGCCTACAGCAAATTGGGAATACCGGCAGGGGGTGATTTTGGAATCACTACATATGCCGCAGGGGTCTCCCGTAAAGAATTGCGTCTAAAAAGCTTTACTGAACAGCAAAGTAGTTCGATAACGAATCTTGATTATCTTTCCTTGGCCTTTAGTTGGCGCAAGGGTGTAGGGATTGGTTTTGGGGTTTTGCCTTATTCTTCAGTGGGCTATAATCTGGTATCGGAGACCACGAACAGCAATGGGGAGGTGGTCACCAATCAATATACTGGTGAAGGTGGCTTGAACAAGGTATACTTTTCTATAGGTTACGAAGTAATTAAAGACTTAAGTGTCGGTGTTACGGCGAATTTGAATTTTGGGACCATAGAAAGTAGCCGATTACAAATGACGGAAGATGTGCAGTTCGGCACGAAAGACGAACGACTGTCAAAGGTAAATGGGGTAGATTTCATCTATGCTTTGAATTACACACCAAAAATAAGTGAGAGACATACGCTTCATACCAATTTGCGTATCAATACCCAGGCAAATTTGGTTACTAGAAATACGAGAAGAATCGGTTCTTTTTCACTGCAGAATGGTGGAGATATAGAGGTTGTAGAAGTTGATTTGGCTGCACAAGGTCTTGAGAAAGAAGGTTTTCAGATACCCACGACGACGACGCTAGGTTTGGGCTATGGAGAAGATAGAAAATGGTTCTTAGGGGCCGAGTACAGTTTTCAAGGGTTGAGCAATTATTCGAATAATTTTTTGGATACTGAAAATTTGGTATATGAAGATGCAAGTACGCTGGCCTTGGGAGGTTTCATAACTCCCGACTACGACTCTTTCGATAACTATCTTAAAAGGGTTACATATCGGGCAGGGCTGCGATATGACAAGACCGGTATGATGGTCAATGACAAAGAAATTAATAACTTTGGCATAACTTTTGGAGTTGGACTACCGTTGAGTAGATTGATTCCATCAAACCTTAACCTTGGTTTTGAATTGGGAAGAAGGGGCACAACATCTGCCGATTTAATCGAAGAAAGTTACTTTAAAGTCAATGTAGGATTGTCTTTGAATGATTTATGGTTCCGAAAAAGGAAAATAAATTAAGAAAAATTTAGTACATTAACCAAATATAAAATATGTAATCAAATGAAAAGGAAATTTTACTTCACGGCCGTAATGCTTTTGGGGTTCATAGGAGTTAGTAATGCACAAGCACAAAATCAGGAATGTATGACCAACCTTTCGATTTATGTAGAGCATGCTAAGGTAAAAAACTATGAAGCAGCATATACACCTTGGAAAATGGTGTATGATAATTGTCCCGACATAAACAGGGCTAATATTTTATATGGTGAGCGAATACTTGCCGATAAAATAGAGAAATCATCGGGTACGGAAAAAGATGGGTACATAAATGATATGATGGAGCTATATGATAATAGCATCAAATATTTTCCTAATAAGTATTCAAAAGCCGGGGTTGCCATTGATAAAGCGTTATTCAAGTATGAGAACAAAATGGGTTCTGATGCAGAAATTTATGAAATGTTGCATAAGGCCTTTCAAGAAGACGGTAAGAACTTTAAGAACCCCAGGGCACTTTATCTCTATTTCTCGAGTTTGGTCGATTTGCACAAAGCTGGCAAAAAAGATTTACAAGAAGTATTCGATGTCTATGATGACGTAAATGACAAAATAGAGGAAGAGAATAGTCAATTGACCGACATTGTCACCAAATTGTTGCCTAAAGATTCATTAAAAACGATAACTTCCAAAGAGAAAAAATCGCTGAAAATAGCTACTACGAATTCTGAATCGTATGGTAAAATCGCTGGTAGCATTGATTCGAAATTAGGTGGTTTAGCAGATTGCAGCAATTTGATTCCATTGTATGAAAAGAGTTACGAAGACAAAAAGGGTGATGTTACTTGGGTAAAGCGTGCCGTTGGTAGAATGTTCAATAAAGAATGTACAGACGATCCAATGTTTCAAAAATTGTTTGAAACTCAAATGGCATTGGATCCATCTGCCGAAGGATGGGTTTATAGTGGAACGATTAAAATGAAAAATGGTGACACACAGGGCGCATTGGCCGATTTTGACAAGGCGATGAGCCTTCAGACGGATTCTAAAAAGAGATCTGGCATAGCTTACAAAGTTGCTGTTATTAATAAAAGAAAAGGAAGCAAATCTACAGCTAGAAAATATGCGCAAATGGCAATAGATGCCGATCCTGCGAACGGTCGGGCCTATTTGTTGATTGCCAACCTCTACGCAAGTAGCGCAAATGATTGCGGATCTACTACTTTTGAGAAAAGGGCGATTTACTGGAAAGCCACTGATATGGCTGTTAGGGCTGGTCGGGTAGATCCTGCATTGAGCTCGAGTGCTAATCAGGCTGCTGCCAGTTATAGGGCTAAAGCACCTTCTAAGACCGATATTTTCAATTCAGGTAATGCCGGTAAGACAATATCTTTCAGCTGTTGGGTCGGCGGAAGCGTAAAAGTGCCCAATTTATAAGATGTGACACTATTTTTTGGAAATAAATTGAATTGCATTGCCGTTTTGTTTTTAACGGCGATGCTTTTTTTTTCGTGTCAAGATAATTATAAAAGGGTCGGTGACGAAGCCCAAAAGCAAATGTACCCAAGAGGCATCGCACAAAATTTTACGCTGGTACGGACCAAAGCCAAAAAGGATCTTGAGAGTGAAGATTCCGCATCGTCGAAGGTTATTGCGGTTCTGAAAAGTTCGGTTGGCAAAAACTATGAGAATCTTTCTTTTCCACACATGACTTTTCCTGAAGGGCTGCAGGTTGATTTTTTTGATGATACTAATCGCAAAAGTATTATTAGGGCCGATTACGGAATTGTTTATTCCATATCCAATCTGATAGATTTACAAGGTAATGTGGTAATAGAATCTCATGATGGGAAAAAGCTGGAAACCCCTCAATTATACTACGATCAAGATAACGAATGGATTTTTACGCAGGAAAAATTTACATACACCAATCCTGAAGATGGTACCGTAATGGATGGGGAGGGAATGGATTTTTATAAAGATCTTAGTCTTTTAAAGGCACACAAGACTAATGGTTTAATGATGATAAAAGAAGAAGCCGATGATTAAGATTTTAAAGTACACCGAATATTTATACTTGGCAGTAGCGTTCTTTTCGCTGTATCGGATTTACACCGATTGGAATGTTGATCGTCAAAATGCTTACCTTTTTGTGTTTTTCGCCGTAGTCTCTGTCGGAATGTTTCTTTTTCGAAGAAATTATCGCAAGAAATTTGAACAAAGAAAAAAGGATAATCAACAGTAATTGTGGGAGTTGCTATATTTATTATTGTAACCTGTCTATTGCTTTCCGCTTTTTTTTCCGGAATGGAGATTGCGTTTATCTCAGCCAATAAAATTCATATCGAAATTGTAAAGAAGCAGGAAGGATTTTTGGCCAAAGTATTGGCACGTCTAACCAAAAAACCATCTAAGTTTATTGCTACCATGCTCATTGGTAACAATATAGCTTTGGTTGTTTATGGGCTTTATATGGGTGAGCTGTTGATGGTATGGTTTCAAAGCTTATTGCCGTCGCCCTATGGCCTACTCAATGTGATGCTTACCGATTTTAGCCTTCTTTTTCAGACGCTTATCTCAACCGTGATTATTTTGTTGACGGCCGAATTCTTGCCGAAAGTACTATTTCAGGTATATGCGAATACCCTACTGAAGTTTTTTGCCCTGCCTGCATATCTCTTTTATATTTTATTTTCTGTGATTTCGGATTTTGTGATTAAGATTTCTGATTTCATCTTGAAAACAATTTTTAAGACTGATGGAGATGAAGTGCAATTGGCCTTTAGTAAAATTGAGTTGGGAGACTACATTACAGAACAAATGGAGACAGTAGAGGAAGAAGATGTGGTTGATTCTGAAATCCAGATTTTTCAAAATGCGTTGGAATTCTCTGAGGTCAAGGCAAGGGAGGTGATGATACCAAGAACTGAAATTACCGCCGTAGAGCTTCATGAAACCCCTAAAAATCTGGCGAAGCTTTTCACACAAACAGGCTATTCCAAAATATTGGTCTATAAGAATACTATCGATAATATCATAGGGTATGTGCATTCTTATGAATTGTTTAAGAAGCCAAAAACTATAAAAAGTATTCTCCTTCCGGTAGAATTTGTTCCTGAGACAATGCTTATTCACGGTATTTTGAACGTGTTAACAAAAAAGCGCAAAAGTATCGCGGTTGTACTAGACGAGTATGGGGGAACATCCGGATTAATGACCGTTGAAGATATTGTGGAAGAACTTTTTGGTGAAATTGAAGATGAACATGATTCTACAGATTTATTGGAGGAACAAATCGATGAAACCCACTATAAATTTTCAGCACGTTTAGAGGTTGATTATATCAATGAAAATTACAAGCTTGAGCTTCCGGAAAACGACGAGTACGAGACTGTTGGAGGTTTGATCGTAAATGAAACGGGAGAGATTCCTGAAAAAGATGCACAAATAAAGGTAGAACACTTTTTGTTTACGGTACTTGAGGTCTCCAACACCAAAATAGACTTGGTACAATTGGAAGTGCTTGAAAAAGATTAGTCTGTTCCATGCAGTGCCAACGGTTTTAGACAATATTTCGTAGCGAATCAAATGCCCAAAAAAGTAAGAGGATAAAAATCAGGTGCTTGTTTTTTATTCCTGCGGCAAAAAATTTTAAATAGATGAAAGAAAAGTGGTAGTTTTGCCACCTGATTTTAAACATTCCATAAAATGGCAATTTTAGAAAAGATAAGAAAACGTACAACCGTTTTGATTTTAATCATTGGCTTGGCCCTATTCGCATTTGTGATATCAGGGGTTTTTACAAGCTCTGGTTTTGGGGGAGAGAAAATTGGCTCGACGGTAGCGGAGATAAATGGGAATGAGATTTCCATTGATGAGTTTAGACAGAACCTTGAGATAGCCACAAGAAATGCTCCACCGTCAAGTTCGACGATGCAAACTGTTAACCAGGTATGGGATCAACAGGTAAGGAACAGTATTCTCGAAGAACAATTCGAAGATTTAGGGGTAGATATCGAACAAGATCAGATCATCAATTTTTTAAAGACAAGCGGATACGCCCAAAGTCCGGAATTTCAAAATCAAAGTGGGGTATTCGATGAAAATATGTTCAGGGATGCCGTTGCCAGTTGGAAAGCCACCAATCCACTTCGTTATGATAGCTGGTTACAGACAGAAAAGGCCATAATTCAAATGGCCAAAGAGCAGACCTATTTCAATTTGGTCAAGGCCGGTGTCGGCGCTACTTTGAAAGAGGGGGAGCTGGATTATAGACTTGCCAATGATAAGATGGATATCAAATATGTGAGAATACCATTTACGTCGATACAAGATAGTTCGATTGTGGTAACCAAAAGTGACATTTCGGCCTATATTCAAGAACATAAAGAAGATTTCAAACAAGAGAAGGCGAGAGATATACAGTTTGTTTATTTTGAAGAGAAACCATCTGTTGAGGATGAGAAGGCTGTTAAAGATGAGATTGTCAAATTAATGGATGACACTATTGAATATAACGCTCAAAAAGATCAGAACGATACATTAAGAGGCTTAAAGAATACTACTAATATTTCTGATTTTCTTGATAGGAATTCAGATTTGAAATTCGACACCATCTATAGGTCCAAAAAGGAGTTGCCATCTAATTTTGCCGACACCTTGATGACTTTGCAAATCGGGGAACTTTACGGTCCATATCGGGATGGTGATTTCTTTAAGGTTTCGAAAATGGTAAACAGAAAACCGAATGGATCCGTAAAGGCCAGTCATATTCTAATCCAATACGAAGGGGCAGAGCGGGCAAACCCCGATGTAACACGAACCAAGGAAGAAGCTGAGAAAAAGGCCAAAGACCTGCTTCGTGAAGCCAAGAAAAAAGATGCGGTCTTTGTTGAATTGGCCAGAGATAACTCTGATGGGCCCTCTGCACCAAATGGAGGTGATCTTGGTTACTTTCAAGAAGGTAGAATGGTCCCTAAATTCAACGATTTTGCATTTGGCAATTCGGTGGGTACAATTGGCTTGGTAGAAACCGATTTCGGTTTCCACGTAATAAAAATTGATGATAAGGAGGATGTAGTTCAAATTGCGACTTTGGCAAGGGAAATAGAGCCTTCCGAAGAAACAAGTAACAGTTTGTTTACCGACGCCACAAAGTTTGAAATGGAATCGACTTCTTCTGAAAAGTCTTTTAACGATTTAGCGAAAGAAAACAATTATGTGGTTCGCCCCGTTAACAAGATAAACACTATGGACGAAAACCTGCCGGGGCTAGGTGCCCAGCGTAGCATAGTACAATGGGCATTTAATGCTGATTCTGAAATCGGAGATATCAAACGCTTTGATATCAATGGAGGATATGCAGTGGTTCAATTGACGGCAAAATACGAAGAAGGACTTATGTCTGCCGATGACGCTTCCGCTACGGTATTGCCTAAAATACGTAAAGAGCGCAAGGCTGCCCAGATTATCGCGGCGAACAAAGGAAAGTCGATGGATGAATTGGCAAAAGATAATAACGTTACCGTTTCCTCAGCCTCGGCTCTTTCGGTAAAGTCTCCGACAATTCCTGGTGCCGGTAGTGAACCTACTGTAGTAGGAAGGGCATTTACGATGAAAGAAGGAGATACCTCCAATTTAATAGAGGGCAATAGCGGAATTTTCATGATAAGCCTAACAAAGAAAACGGAAGCTCCAAAATTAGAGAATTACAGTACCTACGCCAATACATTAAAAACAACCAATGCGGCCAGGGTAAATACAGAAGTTTATAATGCTTTAAAAGACGGTGCTGAAATAGTGGATAAAAGGGCAACCTTCTTTTAAGGGTTTGTTATTGTCGTTTTAGAACTTGACGGGCAGTTATAGAATCATTTTTGAATAGGGTATGATAGTTTCATACCCTTTTTCTTTGAAATATCCTGGCGTGTTTTTGCTGCCTGTCGCCAAAATAAAATCACCGCCCCAAGCACCAAGACTTTTTACGGACCCCTCAAAATCGAAAAAATGACTTTCTTTTACCGTTGGTATTTTAAGTACATGGGCAAGTATCGACTCATGTTCGTTAATTAAGGTGTTGAATTGCTCCAAATCAGTGCATGTGGTAATGTCTTGCGTTAAGTTAGAGATTTTTGCCACCAATTCCGAAGTGTTGAATTTTTGTTTTTGATACTGTGCGATGCCCTCTCGGCTATTTTGTTTCCTGTTCAAATGAATGAAATGTAATTGATTCTTAAAGGGAGGGTCAAAATCTACCGTTTTTACTTCCGGTTTTTTGTTATTAGGGGTGATCAGATAATGAATCGGTTTATCGTGTTGTGCACAGGCAATATCGTACCCACTACCGCCAAAAGTGCGTTGTGAAAGCACTTGCGCGTCGATTTGTGCCCATTGCGCCACATTATTAATCAGGGTAGATGAGGATCCCAATCCCCAGTTTATCGGAAAGTCTAGTTTTGTTTCAATAGAATATCCCTGCTTCCCGGAAAGAAACTCAGGATTCAAGGCTTGGGCTTCTATCAATATTCCGAGAAGCATATCCTCAATGGCTATTGCCTCTTGTTCTTTGGGATTTTTGATGTTCGTAAACTCAGATTGTTGTTTCCCTATAGGATGTAGTTCAAAAACTGTTTCAAACCAGACATATCCCTTGTCGTCTTTACTTTTCCATTGAAGTTTTTGATTAGTGAAATCAGAGAGATTAAGTGATTGCCCATATCGGCAGGGTAAGGCCAAGCTCAATGCGCCATCGAGAACGGCATACTCGCCGGTCAGCAGCAGTTTTCCGTTGCTGTAGAAGTGCTGGCTCATTGTTTTTTTCTAAGCTTTTCAAAAGCTTTTACCACGGCATTGTGAGTAACGGTATTTTTTTTGAAATTCCGTGTTAATACCTGTTTCTCCTCATTGGTTGCTCCCAATTGGTTAAGGATGTTCATTAAGTGCATTTTCATGTGCCCTTCCTGTATCCCTGTGGTTACCAAAGAACTTAAAGCGGCAAAATTTTGTGCCAATCCGGCAACCGCAACTATCTGCATTAATTCCTTCGCCGATGGTTTGTGCAATATTTCCAAGGCCAGTTTGACCAAAGGATGAAGGCTTGTCAGCCCTCCCACGGTACCTAGAGCCAAAGGTAATTCAATCCAGAATTTAAAAATATCATTTTCGATTTTCGCATATGAAAGACTGGTATAAGATCCACCCTTGCCTGCATATGCATGGACTCCTGCTTCAATGGCCCTAAAATCATTGCCGGTAGCCAATACAACGGCATCGACACCGTTCATAATACCCTTGTTGTGCGTTACCGCCCTAAATGGTTCGATTTGGGCAATATTCACGGCCCGCACCATTTTGTCTGCAAACTCTTGAGGTGGTATCGAAGGATCTGCGGTTAATTTGTCGATGGGGCAACTCACTTCCGCACGCACCAAACAATGGGGTACGTAGTTTGAAAGTATACTCATCACAATCTCGATATTTTTTTCAGATTCGGTAAAAACGGAGAATTTCTGCGCTTCGTTTTTAAAGGTCTTCGCAAATTGTTCTAAACATGAATTTATAAAATTGGCACCCATTGCATCCAAGGTCTCAAAAGCGCAATGGAGCTGAAAGTAGTTTTCGAGCTGGTTGCTTTTATCCCTAAGGGTTATCTCAGTAACACCCCCACCGCGTTTATCCATATTTTTGGTGATATGGGCCGCATCCGAAATAAGCTTTGACTTCACAGCTGTGAAAAAGGTGTTCAGTTTGTCGATATCGCCGGTGTACATGAAATGTACTTGCCCAATTTTTTGGGTCCCCAGAACTTTGGTTTTGAACCCTCCCCGATCTAGCCAGAATTTAGCCGATTTACTGGCGGCGGCAACCACCGAACTTTCTTCAATGGCCATCGGAATGGCGTATAATTTGTTGTTGATCAAAAAGTTTGGTGCAATACCCAAAGGAAGGTAGAAATTGGTTATGGTATTCTCAATAAATTCGTCATGAAGTTTTTGTAACTTATCTTCCGTGTTCCAATAGCGCTTCAAAGTGGACTTGGTCGCTTTTGAATTATCGGTATAATGCTCAGCGATCCAATCTATTTTTTCGCTCTTGGTAAGTTTTGAAAAACCTTCGATAGGAGAACTCATAGGGTTGGTGGTTACTTTGGTAAAGATACGCATTATACCGAAAATGTGGGCGACGGTTTAGCGCTCTGAAAACTGCGATTTTTTGCCGTACCCTACATTTTTAGGAGAATAATTAGTAAAATTGACAAAATGAACCGATTTTTGAGGTTTTTGAAAACCCTTAGGGTATTTGGATAAAACGGGCCGACATTGGGCAATGTGATGTGTAGAAAGATTGCTGGCCATGAAAATTTATTTTGATGAGGAAAGTTTATGTTCTTTTGATTTTTGTATTGGGTTTTTTCGCAGTCATCAATGCGCAAGGAGAACAAATTTCCGTGCAGAAGATTTACACGGGAGAATTTGGAACGGAGGGCCTGCCACAACTTCGGTCGATGCGGAATGGTAAACAATACACCATTCTTAATTTTGACAGAGTGAATGCCAGTAGCCGTATCGACAAGTATGCCTATAATACTTTGGAAAAGGTGGAAACTATCGTTTCTTCAGCCGATTTACAGCCCATACAGAATTTTTCCTACTATTCTTTTAGTGATGATGAATCAAGAATTTTGCTTGCCACTGAAATGGAGTCCATATACAGACGTTCTACCTTGGGTGTTTTTTATGTCTATGACATTGATGCTAAAACATTGACAAAGATTTCGGATAGTAAAATTCAAGAACCTTCCCTTTCCCCTGATGGTACACAGGTGGCCTATGTATCGAACAACAATCTTTATCTTTTCGATATCACTTCAAAAAACACCAAGCAAATTACAAATGACGGGGTGAAAAATAAAATTATCAACGGGGTGACTGACTGGGTTTATGAAGAAGAGTTTGCTTTCGTGCGTGCCTTTGCCTGGAATTCGAATGGAAGTAAAATTGCCTTTCTGCGTTTTGATGAGACAGACGTACCTGAATTTTCCATGGATGTATATGGAACGGAGCTTTACCCTAACCCTCATGTCTTCAAATACCCGAAGGCGGGCGAAAACAATGCTAGGGTAACCTTACATATGTTCGATGTTAAAAGTGAAAATATATCGGAAGTAGATTTGGGGGAGGCCTACTACATTCCACGTATCAAATGGATGCACAACCCGAACTATTTGAGTGTACAGACCCTGAATCGACATCAAGATCATTTGAAGCTACTTGAGGTGAATGTGGCCGACAACTCTGTTTCAGTATTGTTGGAGGAAAAAGACGATGCTTATGTTGATGTTACCGACAATTTAACTTTCTTGGCTGATGATAGTTTTATATGGACAAGCGAAAAAGACGGCAATAACCATATTTATCTGTACAATAATGAAGGTCAATTAATGAATCAGATTACAAGGGGTCCTTGGGAAGTAACCAATTATTATGGCTACGATCAAAATGAAGACCGGGTATATTACCAATCGACCGAAAATGGCTCTATCAATCGAGGCGTTTATAGTATATCGAGCGGTGGTAAGATAAAAAAGGTACTAGCGGCTGTAGAGGGTACTAATACTGCCGATTTTAGTGCCGACTTCACCTATTTTATCAATACGTATTCCAGTGCCGACACTCCTCCGGTTTACACATTGCATAATGCGTTTACGGGAAAAAAACTCAAGAGTATCAAAGATAATTCGGCATTAATGCGGAAGTTGGATGATTACAACATGAGTTATAAGGAATTCTCCACATTATCCATTAATGGGAATGACCTAAATATGTATATGATCAAGCCTAAAGATTTTGATCCTTCCAAAAAATATCCGTTGTTCATGACCCAGTATAGTGGGCCTGGTTCGCAGAGTGTAGCCAACAATTGGATGGCCGCCAACGACTACTGGTATGAGATGTTAGCGCAGCAAGGTTACATCATCGCTTGTGTAGATGGAAGAGGCACGGGTTTCAAGGGTCGGGATTTTAAGAAAATTACACAAAAAGAACTTGGCAAGTATGAAGTTGAAGACCAGATTGCCGCCGCAAAGAAGCTAAGCGAGCTTTCGTATATCGATGCCGACCGTACTGGAATTTGGGGTTGGAGTTATGGGGGTTTTATGTCGACCAATTGCATTTTGAAGGGGAATGATGTTTTTGAGACTGCTATTGCCGTGGCCCCTGTCACTTCATGGCGTTTTTATGATTCGATTTATACCGAAAGATATATGCAAACGCCTCAAGAAAATGCCAGTGGTTACGATGATAATTCACCCTTCAATTATCCAGAATTACTAAAAGGCAACTATCTTTTGGTACATGGATCGGGTGATGATAACGTACACGTGCAAAACAGTATGCGAATGATAGCTGCATTGGTACAGGCTAACAAACAGTTCGACTGGGCAATTTATCCCGATAAAAATCACAGTATTTCCGGCGGAAACACACGCATTCATCTTTATAATATGATGACTAATTTCATTAAGGATAACTTATAATTTAATCTAAATATTTATGACGGATACAATTCAACCTATAAAGCGCAAAGAACTTTTTGGACATCCCGTGGGGCTGTATGTTTTATTTTTTACCGAAATGTGGGAGCGTTTTTCTTATTATGGAATGCGGGCCATTTTGGTGTTGTATCTGGTAACGGCGACTACGGAGAGCAATCCTGGATTGGGGTGGTCGAATTTAGAAGCGCTTAAACTTTATGGTTGGTATACGATGTTGGTCTATGTAGCCTCCATTCCGGGGGGCGTGATTGCAGATCGAGTGCTGGGTCAAAAGAAATCGGTAATTGTTGGCGCCATACTTTTGGTAATAGGCCATAGCATTTTGGCTATTGAGGAATTGTGGGCTTTTTACACAGGGCTTGGTTTTATCATTTCCGGTGTGGGCATGTTAAAGCCCAACATCTCAACAATGGTTGGGGGTTTATATCCCAAGGGTGATATTCGAAGGGACAAGGGGTTCACTATTTTTTACATTGGCATTAATATTGGTGCTTTTCTATCGAGTTTGATTGTAGGTTATGTAGGTGAAGTCTATGGATGGCATTATGGTTTTGGCCTTGCAGGTATTTGTATGCTTTTAGGTCTTGTTCAATTCTTGTTCGGTCAAAAGCACCTAAAGGGAGTTGGAGATTATTTAGGGAAATCTGAAAATAAGGAAGATCGAGAGTCGCTAAAAAGACCGCTTACAAAAATAGAAAAGGATCGGGTCATAGTCTTAATCCTTTCTTTTCTTATGGTTATCGTTTTCTTCGGGGCATTCGAACAGGCCGGAGGACTTATGAATATTTTCGCCAAAGATTATACCAATAGAATGGTATTGGGGTGGGAGGTTCCGGCTTCATGGTTCCAGTCGGTCAATGCCTTTTTTATAATAACCCTAGGAGCGTTGGTCGCAAATTTTTGGGCCAATCGGAAACTAAAAGGTAAAGAAGCTTCGTCACTTTTTAAGATGATTATGGGGCTTATTATCATGGGCACAGGATTTCTATTTATGACCGCGGCTACAGCTGATTACCATGAATCTGGTTCTGCAGCTATGTATTGGTTGATTTTAGCTTATTTGTTTCATACCGTTGGCGAACTTAGTCTTTCACCGGTGTCGCTTTCTTTTGTAACCAAGCTAGCCCCAGCTAAATATGCTTCTCTAATGATGGGACTTTATTTTGCTACCACAGGTTTAGGTAATAAGGTTGCTGGGCTTTTAGGTGAATCTGCTTCTCAGTTTGGGGAATATAAGGTGTTTACTGGAATCGCCTTGTTCTGTATTCTTTTCGGGTTGTTGATTTGGGCATTCTTTAAAAAATTGAAAGCGTTGACCCATGGTGCCGAAGATGATGAACATAGAATAACGAATTAATTTGGGGTGGTTGCTTTTAAAAGTTCGATGTTCACGGTTTTTCTTTAAAATAATAAGCTCCCTTTTCAGCGGTATAGTGAAAAGGGAGCTTTCTTTTATTGCAAGTTTCTGCCCACCGTGTAACATAACTTGTGTAGTTGCTGCCATCGGCAATGATAAATCGAGGTTGCAACGAATCGATTAGCCGTTCAAGATTTAATTCAGGTGATTGGGTCAGCCAAATATACTCGGGTTGAAGCTCTCTTGGGGCGTGAAGACCCAAGCTGTCGATAATAAGTATTTGGCTATTTTGCCACTCGTAGCTGTTTTTTAGAGGTTTGTATTGGATTGATTTTAAGTGCTCGCCAATTTTGTAATTTGTGACCATTGGCTTGGTTTTATTGGTATCTTGGGCCATAACTATGAGACGGCTTCCCTTTTGGTGTATTAAAACAGCATTGCGGGTTTGATGGCTTATAAAAAGAACTTCCCTTTTTTGTGTTTGATATATGACGTAAAATGACCAGCATTGGAAAGCGATAATGCTTAAGCCCAATCCCAGTATTCGTTTGAAAGTAGGTTTACTGAGACACCACACCAAACTTATTAGGATACAATAGGCCAAGATCATTTGTGCGCCGTCAAATGAAATGTTCTTAAAAATGAATGCCTCCTGTTGTGCCACCCATGCTATAATAGCATTCATCCAAAAAATCAGGGTGTCGTAGATCGTGACCAAAAATTCGGGCAAAAAGTTCATCAGGGCTAAGGCAATGACCAAAATTCCCATCCCTAGAATCAACCCTAGTGCAGGTACGATCAAAAGGTTCGAAATAAAGAATAGCCCCGGAAATTGATGAAAATAAAAAAGGCTTATGGGCAAGACACCTACTTGTGCTGCTATACTGACGGCAAGTAGCTGCCATATTTTTTGAAGCACAGTGTTTTTGGGAAACCACAATTTTTGAAGCAAGGGGTAAATCCATACAATTGAAAATACGGCTGCGTAGCTCATTTGGAAACCTACTTGGAACAAGAGGTTCGGGTCTACAATTAGCAAGATGGCAAACATCGAGAGCGCCAAAATATTATAAGTGTTATTTGGACGGTTCAAATATAAGGCGTAGGCGACGAAAGAAAACATGGTAACGGCCCGCGTGACCGAAGCTGATAACCCTGCCAAGAAGGCGAAACCCCAAAGAAGTATTAGAATTAGGATGAGCTTCAAAGTTCTGCCATGCGGTAAAAGTTCTAGGGGCCGCAAAAGAAATTGAAGTAAGAGCAATATAATGCCAATGTGAAGACCGGAAACTGCCAATATATGTACGGCGCCGGCATCTTTATAATTGGAATAGGTGGTTTCCGAAAGGTCACTTCGTTGACCTAATAATAACGCCTGAATAATAGCCAGTTCGTCATCTCCGAAGCTCTCCCTTTTGAGTTTGGTTATTATAAGGCCTCGGACCTTGGCAGCTAAACCATGCAAGGTTGTTGATGTCTTTTTAGCTATCGAATATTGGTTGTTCTTAAGTTGAATTTGATGATATATGCCCAGGCCTTCCAAATATTCCCTGTAGTTGAACTGATGTGGGTTTAAAGGAGCTTTTATAGTATCAAGAATACCGTAGGTCAAAATTTCGTCGTCGACATCGAGTGATGTGGTGGTGCTATCCGATAAAATGGAAACAATGATTCTTCCCGTAACCTGTAGGCTGTCCATGCGTTTGACATCGGCTACATATCGCATTGAAAATGCCGTTGGTTTTAAAACTTCCCGCACTTTTAGTGACCAAACATCTTTTTGATTTGTGTTATAATGGGAATAATGATGCATTTGGTTCTTTGGCATTGTCAAAGAAACCGTGAGCATTCCCATAAAGAGAACAGTAAAGGCTAAGATAATAGTGAAGACAAAGGCATTTCTCCGCTTTTGCGTCCCAAAGAGAATCCCTAGAATTGTTATTCCAAAAAATGTAGAAACGAACATTGTCGTGCTTTCAACCATCAGGTAACGACCGACTAGAATGCCGATTACCAAAAATAGGGTTAGTTGTATGGGAATAAATCTAAGGAGCCGCATGAGCACCAGTTTTATATGGAACAGAAAGTTACAGGATTCGAGTGGCTTTCACAAAAGCATAGTTCCAATAACCCTCGTGCAAAGATGATACAATAACCCCCCTAGATGTGGTCGAGTGAATAAATTTGATGTCATCTCCTTCAATGGCCACAACCATACCGACGTGGTTGATTCTTTTAGTGGCCCTTCCCGTTTTAAAAAAGAGAAGATCTCCCTTTACAATATTCTTTAATCCTATAGGGTTGCCTTTCTCGGCCATTTGATAAGAAATTCTCGGTAAACTAATCTCGTGCTCTCCAAAAGCGACATAGAGCAGTCCTGAACAGTCCATTCCTTTTTTGGTAGTGCCTCCATATTTATAACGTACCCCTGAAAAGGTCAAAGCCGTATTGATGATATTTTCAGCTTTTGATTTGGAAGGCCTTGTTACTTTTTCAGTCGGCTTTTCTTTTGGCTCGGGGACTTTAGGCGATGCCTCTACAGTAACTTTGCGTTCTTGAACATGGGCCACTTTTTTTTTAGCGGAACCACAGCTGGCCACAAAAAAAAGAAGTAATATGTAACTAATATTGCGAATCATTCGACATTATAGTTTATCGCGGTAATTTCAAAATTAGGTATTTTGAACAATTAGATTGGCGGCCTTTTTGCTAGCTCCCCGTCCACCTAATTTCTTTTCCAGTTCAAGATATTCCTCAATCTGTAAGGCACGTGAGGGGCCCAATATTATTTTGGCAAGCTCTGATTTCAGGTTTTTGGTGTTCAAGTCATCTTGAATCAGTTCTTTGACTACTTCCTTGCCCATAATCAAGTTTACCAATGATATATATTCTAAAGTAACGATCCTTTTTGCGATATGGTATGATATCCAATTGGCTTTATAGCAGACTACCTGTGGAACCTTGAATAATGCTGTCTCCAATGTGGCGGTGCCGCTGGTCACCATCGCGGCATAAGAATGACTTAGTAAGTCGTAGGTTTTGTTCGATACAAAACTGACATTCGGATGATCTAGAAAAGGGGCATAAAAAGCTTTGTCGAGACTTGGTGCCCCAGCTATAACAAATTCGTAGTCTTGAAAATCATCGATTACCGATAACATAATATGCAACATTTTTTGAACCTCCTGCTTCCTGCTTCCGGGAAGCAGGGCGATTATCGGCTTTGTTTCACTCAGCTTATTTTCATGTCTAAAGGTTGGTTCGTCGGTTTTATGGCGACTTTCTATGGCATCGATCAAGGGGTGGCCTACAAAATGTACGGGAAACCCATGCTTTTGCTCATAGAATTCCTTTTCAAAGGGGAGGATGACATACATCGCATCGATATCCCTTTTTATTTTTTCGATACGGTTTTCACGAGATGCCCAAATTTGGGGCGAAATGTAATAATTGGTCTTGTAGCCTTTTTCTTTGGCCCACTTTGCGATGCGTAAATTGAATCCGGAAAAATCGATAAAGATTATAACATCAGGCTTGAATTGCTGAATATCTTTTTTGCAGAATGCAATGTTCTTGGTAATCGTATTCAAATTCAACAGCACCTCCAGAAAGCCCATAAAGGCCATTTCTTTATAGTGTTTTGCTAAAGTACCACCAGCTTGTTCCATAAGATCCCCGCCCCAACAGCGTATAGTGGTCTGTGGGTCTTCGATCTTAAGTGCCTTGATGAGGTTTGACCCATGAAGATCACCGGATGCTTCTCCTGCTATGATATAATATTTCATATTTCATTCAAATTCGATACACTACAAACAGGCTTTGCGATTAAAAAACTTTATAGTAAAGTATGACCAAAGCGGTCAGTAGGGTAGCAATCAAAACGCCTTTGGCCCTTTGGTCCCTTCGCAGTCTCAAAAACCCGAAAAAGGCAACCAGGTTCAAGATAGCCCCTAATGCCAACAAACTGCCCACATGGCCTTGCTGTACTGCAGCCTTGAAGGTTTCTGTTACCCCAAATTCAGAAAACAAGAGAATGTAGGTCAACGTGCCCAAGACATTGGCGATGATACCAACCAAAAATCCTATGAAAAGTTCCTTTTTCTGATTCATATTTAATTTGAGTTTATCGTTTCTTTAAAAAGGTATGGTCTATTGGTTAAAAATTCCAAGAATTCAACTGTTGTATGGTGTGGTGGGCAGTAAGATCGAATTGGGTGGGTACAACGGAGATATAACCATTGGCCAAAGCCCATTCGTCAGTATCTTCCCCCTTGTCCAAAAGCTCAAATTCACCGGTAAGCCAATAATAATCTTTGCCCATCGGGTTAGTGCGCTTATCGAATTTTTCTTTCCAGTTGGCCCTTGCCTGTCGACATATTTTTATTCCTTTTAATTCTTCCTTTTTGAGGTTTGGAATATTTACATTGAGCACGACTCCTTTAGGAATACCATTTGCCAGTGCCTCACCGACAATTTTTTTTACTGCCGCTTCGGCAGGTGCGAAATCGGCCTCCCACGAATAATCACATAGGGAAAAGCCAATGGCAGGAATGCCTTCGATCCCCGCTTCGATGGCAGCACTCATGGTGCCGGAGTATATGACATTGATGGAGGAATTGGACCCATGGTTTATACCACTCACACAAATATCGGGCCGTCGCCCTAAAATTTCCTGTAAGGCCAGTTTTACACAATCGGCAGGAGTGCCGCTACAGCTATATTCTTCGGGAGCCCCATGTTCTTTATCAACCATTATTTTTGCCGAAAACAGTGTGTTATCAAGGGTTATGGCATGTCCTTTTCCCGATTGCGGACTGTCAGGTGCGACTACCACGACTTCACCCAATGTTTTCATATAACGAACCAAAGCCCGAAGGCCTGGGGCTGTAATTCCATCGTCATTGGTGATTAAAATTAAAGGTTTGCCCATTGGAATACTTTATGGCATAAAAGTACGTTTTAAAAAAGATATGTTCCCCCAAGATTGGCTTTAACATTAAATTAATGCCCTACGTTAAGCGAGTGGCATGGTTTTTTCAGTAACTTAGGGAATTCGTTATATTTAAGAATAGATCAGGCGATTTATGGCCCAGTGGCAATTATAATCGCAAAACTTTTAATGATAGATTATATGAGAAGGAATTTTGCTTACCCCTTATTACTTATCCTTGTAGCCGTAGCTTCATGTAGTTTCACCAATAAGTCCTTTGATAATGATGACAAGGATAAACTTTTATTGGATTTGATTACGTACGTGCTCGAGAAAGGACATTATGAGCCGAAGGAAATAAATGATGACTTTTCTGTCAGTATTTTCGAAGATTTTATAGACATTATCGATCCAACCAAGCGATATTTTCTTGAATCGGATATCCAAGAATTTGAGCAGTATAAATTTCAGATTGATGACCAGATAAAGAATACTGATATATCGTTCTTCAATATTGTTTATGATCGCTTAATGAAACGGATGGAAGAAGCAAAAGATATTTATAAAGAGGTGCTTTCTACTCCCTTTGACTATGATGTTAATGAGACTATTAATATAGACTATGAAAAAGTGCCTTTTGCTGAATCTAAAGCTGATTTAAAAGAGCGTTGGAGGAAGCAATTGAAGTATGCTACGATGGCTACTTATGATACGAAAGTCTCGCGTTCGACTACAAAATCTAAGAAAGAGAAACTAGTAGATGTAGACGGTAAAAGTATTGAGGTTGAAAGTGACACCTCTGTAGAAACCGAAGAGAATACCGACAAGCCCATGTCTCCGAAAGAGGCCGAAATTGCCTCCCGTGAATCGACACGTAAGACTTTGGATGAGTTTTTTGATTTTGTAAAGGATTTGGAACGAAAAGATTGGTTCGTTCAGTATATCAACACTATCGTTGATGAGTTTGATCCCCATACATTTTATTTTGCTCCTGATGATAAAGATAAGTTCGACATGAGCATGTCAGGTAAATTTGAGGGTATCGGTGCTCGGTTGCAGAAGAAACCTGAGGGCGCTAAAATTGTTGAGATTATTTCCGGTGGCCCCGTATGGCGAGATCAACGTTTGGAAGTAGGTGATGAGATCATGAAAGTAGGGCAAGATGGGGAAGAGCCTATTAATATTGTAGGTATGCGTTTAGAGGATGCCATTAAACTAATAAAAGGCCCTGAGGGTACGATTGTTGATCTAACCGTTCGAAAGGTAGATGGTTCGATAGAAGTGATTTCTTTGACAAGGGATGTTGTGGAATTGGAAGAATCATATGCCAAATCGGCGAACGTTATTAAAGGGGATCAGAAATTTGGGTTGATCAACTTGCCCAAGTTCTATGTAGACTTTGACGATTATAGCGAGCGCAATGCCGCTTCCGATGTAGCGAAAGAAGTAGAGCGCCTTAAGGAAGAAGGTGCAGAGGGACTCATATTGGATTTGCGGGATAATGGCGGCGGTTCGTTGAAAACTGTCGTTGAAATGGCCGGACTCTTTATAAAAGATGGGCCAATTGTTCAGGTGCGTTCAAATGGCAAACGTAAAGATGTGTATGACGACAAAGACGAGCGTATACAATGGGATGGTCCTCTCGTTATTTTAGTGAACGAACTTTCGGCCTCCGCCTCCGAGATTTTGGCGGCAGCAATGCAAGACTATAAAAGGGCGGTGGTAATAGGAAGCAGACAGACCTTCGGAAAAGGTACGGTTCAAAATGTTATTCCTTTGGATAATCTTGTGAACGCCAATGACCATGGTGATTTAGGCGCTATAAAATTAACGACCCAAAAGTTTTATAGAATCAATGGAGGTTCTACACAACTTGAAGGTGTGAAAAGTGATGTAGTGGTTCCAGACAAGTACAGTTATATCGATTTAGGGGAGCGTGATCAGCATAATCCTTTGAAGTGGGATAAAATTACACCGGCCGAGTATCAGCCCTGGGATGGTTATATCGACTACGAACAGACCATTGCAAACAGCAAAAAGCGTATGGCGGCAAACCCACAGTTCGAATTGATCGAAGAGAATGCCAAATGGATTAAGCTGAAACAAGACGAAACAGAGATTTCCTTGAATTACAAGGTTTATAAATCTGAAGATAAAAAGGATCGAGATAAATCCGATTATTTTAAAAAGCTTTCTGATTATGATTCAAAATTAAACTTTACTTCCTTGAAATATGAAAAAGAGCTTTTTACGCAAGACTCCGTCTTACGTGAAAAACGAGATCGCTGGCACAAAAACTTGGCTAAAGATGTCTATGTTGAAGAAGCAGTAAACGTACTACAGGATTTAAAGATGAACAATATTAAAAATGGTAAATTGGCAAGTGTTAAAGGATAGATTATACACTTTTTAAAACTTAGGCCCCGGCATTTATGTCGGGGTTTTTTTTTGGAAAAGTTCAAATACTATGAATAGGGCCTTCAGTATTATTTGCTTGCTCGCCAGATGAATAGTTCATGGTCAATCAGCGCTTGATGAAGGTGCTACGCTTTGGGAAGTTGTTTTATATGGTTTTAAATAAGGTGCTTTATGTCGTATTATACTTACATTCTATTATATTTAAGTAAAATTAAACCAGGTTCTTAACTAATGGAACTTGTTCCTAAATAGAAAGTTTTATGAGTATCGATCTAATTCTAACTTTCTGTATTATTGGTGTAGGGGTGTTCCTGTTCGTAAAGGACTATTTTTCAATTGATACCACCTCTATTCTGATTATGGCACTTTTTATAGTCGCTGGGGTGCTCAACCCCGAAGAAGGTTTTTCTGGGTTTAACCATCCTGCGACCTTAACCTTGGGGTGTATATTCGTCGTTAGTGGAGGAGTATTCAGTTCAGGGATTTTGAACGGATTGAGCCATAAGATTATAAAATTGGCAAAAATCAACTACCTCATTGCACTGATAGTGTTTTGTGGTATTTCTGGCGTTTTTTCGGCGTTTATAAACGATACGGCCGTGGTTGCGTTGTTGCTGCCAATTGCCTTAACGGTTTGCAGGGAAACGAATATAAGTCCTGGGAAATTATTGATGCCGATTTCTTTTGCTGCGCTTTTTGGGGGCACCTGTACGCTTATAGGAACGTCAACGAACATTTTGGTTAGTAGTGAAGCCAAAAAATATGGTTTGGAAGAATTTGGCATGTTCGAATTTTCGGGCGCCGCTTTTTGTCTGCTGTTAATTGGATTTGCTTATATTTTTATAGTCGGACCATTTTTACTCCCTAAGGGCAAAACCAATAGTGAGCTTACTAAAACGGCGGAAGAATACATTACAGAACTTGCCATAGAAGAGAGTTCCCCTGACTGCAACAAGAGGGTAATTGCCTCCAAATTAGTAAAAGACTATGGTGTTCGTATTCTTTCCATCTTAAGAAATGGAAATTTAATCCATACTGTTGGCCCCGATACTTTTATTCTAAAAGATGATATTCTAAAAGTGATGGTGCCTCCCGTTACATTTAACAGGCTGTTAGATTTGCAAGGGTATAAAATAAAGGGGGACAAACGGATAAAAATAGGCCAAGAACATGATGTCGATTACCAACTCTATGAAGTGATAATTCCGTTTGGTTCTAATTTGGCGCAAAATTCGTTAAAGTCGTTGAAGTTTAGTCAGAATTATGGGGTGTCGGTTTTGGCCATTCGACATCGCGATGAGATTATTTTTGATAAACTTGCAAAAATCGCACTTAAAGAAGGCGATATGCTATTAGTCTTGGGGAAAAAAGAACAGGTTGGCCGTTTGGAATCCGAAAAACTACTTGTCACTCTTTCCGAGCATGCTCAAAAAAAGACCAACTTTAGAAAGGCGATTCCAGCGATTTTAATTGCAATAGGGGTGGTGCTGGTGGCCGCCCTTAATATAACCACAATCTTGATAAGTGCAATGGTGGGGGCATTGTTAATGGTATTGACCGGAACATTGAAGCCTACCGAGGCATACAATGCAGTAGAATGGAAAGTAATATTTATGATGGCTGGGGTACTCTCTATGGGTGCGGCCCTCGAGAAAACAGGGGGGGCAATGCTCGTTGCCGAGTTTATAGAAACGACATTGGGGGATTATGATGCCCGTATTACCTTAAGTCTGATATACTTGATTACTTTTATTTCTACTAATCTTATTTCAAGTAAAGCGACTGCCGCATTAATGACCCCGGTGGTTATCGGATTGGCTTCGGCTATGGAAATCAGTGAACGTCCTTTTTTAGTGGCCGTGATGTTTGCCTGTTCTTTGACTTTTATGACACCGATGAGCTATCCGACCAACACGATGGTGTATGCACCGGGAAATTATAAATTCAATGATTTCTTGAAATTTGGAACTCCGTTAAACTTTATTAGTTGGATTGCGGCTTCCTTTATTATCCCTTATTTTTTCCCGTTTTAGAATTAGGTTGTTTTGAATATTGTTGATAAAAGAAACAGAATTTTCTATGATGGGATGGCTTCCCCAAATTTCTTCGTATTGACCTGTTCTGTAAATTGGGTCAATAGTAGGCTCAGTTTAGGGTCAATGTGATTTTTACAAAAGGGCTTAGAAGGGTTTTTACCATAATAATTGGTAAATCGTTCTTCTGAAGGTTTGAATTTAACAAACGGATACACCTTAGTTACTAATCGATGGTTAAATGCGGGTTGCAAATCTGTGAGGCTTTGTTGTACTTCAATGGCCTGATTCACCGAGAAAGTGTATACGGCAGACCGATATTTATTGCGCATGGAATGATAAGATGTGCAGTTGTGGGTGTGCAAATGAATTTCAATCAAAATTCGCTGCGAAATTAAATTATCATCGAAATGAACTATGACCGCTTCTGAGAATGTGTCATTTTTGGCGGTGGATGCAATAAAACCTTGTTCAACCCTTACAACACCTTTCAATGATTGAAAAACCGCCTCGGTACACCAGTGGCAACCACCGCCAAATGCGATTTTAATTAACGACTCAGGTACTTTGTACTTTAGGTTAAGCATTGGTAATTGTTTAGAAAATCAATAACCTTCTGGGCAGGCATTTCACAAGGTTGTAGCTTCTCCGATGTATACGTTATATAATAGTTGAAACTGATAAAATTACATCCACCCAATTCTTCGGCATATACTTTATGGCTGCTTCCTTTATTGAAATCGGTACGTGTCACACCATATTTTTTGGCTTGATAAGTTACTTCGGAATATCCTATAGGTAAAGCCTTTATTAGTTTTAACATGGCGAAAATCAGTGTTTTTTTTTCAGGAATAGGTTTAAACTACAGCTACATAATTTTAGTTGTAGTCAATTATCGACTTCCATTTTGAACTTCTTTTAGCTACCGCCCTAATATAGGAGCATACCGCCACTGCGGAATAACCTTCTTTGGTCAATTTTTCAAAGGTTTTTTCAACCAATTCCTTGCCAATTCCTTGTCCTCTTAAATTATAGGGTACTTCAGAATAAACCAAATACATCTTTTCATTTCTAAGGGAATAGTCGACCTTGGCGGTTTGGCCATTTATTTTCATTGAAAACCGTTTGTTTTCTTTGTCATGTATTATTTCTGAACCGGAAGTTTCGGTTGCTGCGTTTTTTTGTTCCATATAATTTGTTTTTAGGGTGAAGGCCCATTCACTGAATCGATTTTAAAAACTCGATGGCCTTTTCGACATTCAAATGAAAATCATTGAACACTACATTATTTTTTTTGTCGATAAAAATAAACCATGGTGTGCCACCCGTTCTGTAGTGGTACATAACCTTAGACCGATTGTGCGAACTTTCATCGCCCGGGTCATGACCAAAAGGGATGTTTAAATTGTATTTTATTTGTGTTTCCACCATTTTGTCATAGGTGTTGGCCTCGTAGCCTTCGAATACGGTTTGTATCGCCAAAAAGACAACAGCCTGATTGTTTTTTAAAGCTTTGGTCATTTGCTGTAAGGCAGGAAAGCCCCTGCTGTGACAGCCAGGGCACCAGCTTTGAAAGCAATAGACGACTTTAAACTTTCCGTCAAAATCGGAAAGCTCAATAGGTGGCGTAGTGTCTCCAATACTGTTGATCCACTGATCTACTAAAAGTTGAGGGGCTTTGTAGCCGCCAATGCCATAGCTCGTCGTATTGCTCATAAGTGTCTTATCTTAATTATTTGTTGAGAAAGTCGATTGAGACTGCCTACTGTAAATAATAGTGGTCAGGTCGCTCGTAGTCGTATTGGTAATATACCCTTTCAACAAATAGCCTCGCTAAAAATAAAATTTATAATGAAGGTACTACGAGGCAGAAACTCCTTTTAGTTTATCGGCATGCATCTTACGCAATTTTGCTAATTTCGGAGTGATCACAGCGCTGCAATATCCCTGCGTGGTGTTGTTTCTGTAATAATCTTGGTGATAATCCTCGGCTTGGTAAAATGTTTCCAACGGACTTATCTCTGTCACCACAGGGTTTTCATAATAAGGTGCCACTTCTTTCGCCACAGCTACCGAAATCTCTTTTTGACGCTCATCGTGGTAATAGATTACAGATCGATATTGGGTGCCTGCATCTGCACCTTGACGATTCAAAGTGGTTGGATCATGACTTGTCATAAAGATGAGGAGTATATCCTGGTACGAAATTACTTCCGGGTCAAACGTCAATTGTACCACTTCGGCATGGCCAGTAAGACCAGAGCAAACCTCTCTATATGTGGGTTTCCCGGGGGCGGAACCTCCAGTATAGCCCGATATTATTTTTTCAACACCTTTGATTTCTTGAAAAACGGCTTCCATGCACCAAAAGCAACCTCCGCCTAGTGTGGCTATTTCCTTTTTTTTATTGTTCATTCGTTGTTCTTTCTTTTTGTAGCTGCATTGATGCAGAATTAATACAATAGCGCAATCCGCTAGGCTTTGGTCCATCGGGAAATACATGGCCTAAATGCGCATCGCAGGTATTGCACATAACCTCGACCCGAACCATGCCGAAAGCGGTATCTTTTTCATACTTTATAGCATTTTCCGCTATCGGTTGGGTAAAACTGGGCCACCCGGTGCCTGATTCAAATTTAATCGTCGAGTCAAATAAAGGGGTATCACAGCATACGCAATTATATTTGCCAGCTTCATGAATACCACAGAGGGCACCCGTGTGTGGAGCCTCAGTGCCCTTTTTACGGGTAACCCTAAACTGTTCGGGTGATAAAAGGGCGCGCCACTCGGATTCGGTTTTTTCTACTCTTCGGTTCGGTTCAGGGTTACCTTTAACCGTAAAATTGATTACATTATTCCATGTAAGCATTGTTTGTTTCCTTTCTGTTTTAATAGTTTCTTAATATGTTATCAAAAAATTCTAGTCGAATCCCGTGGGAAAAGCTCCAAAATTAAGTCGTGTTTTTTCCTAAAACCTTACAAAGCATCCTCGTCTCAATACCACTAATTTAAGCTAAATTTGACGTATGGTAAGCGCAAAGTCGATAAAAAGAAATAGAACGGTATTCACCATATTATTGCTTATTTGTGTGGTTGGGTTTTGGTTATTTGAAAATTTCTATACCCCTGCCACCTATTCAATGGCGGGGGAAGGTGACATTAAATCGGAAATGTCACTAACTCTGTTGCCCAGTTCGACCACAGGAGACATTGTTGTACATAATCATTACACCTTATCGTATAACGAGCCTTTTGAACAGGCAGAATGGGTTGCCTATGAACTCAAGAAAGAACATTTGACCAACGATAATCGCGAACGTCCATATTTTATTGAAGACCCTAAGGTAAAGACCAAATCGGCGGATTGGCGAAACTACCGTGGTTCGGGTTATGATAGGGGGCATTTGTGTCCTGCTGGTGATCGGCGGTTTTCAGAACAGGCCTATAACGAAACATTTTACACCAGTAACATAAGTCCGCAAGACCGAGATTTTAATGCCGGTGTTTGGAACCGTTTGGAGATGCAGGTGCGACGATGGGCCAAGAGGTATGATAAGCTATTTGTGGTGACCGGCGGAGTATTGGAAAACGGACTCAAAGAGATCGGGGAAGAAGACGTAGATGTGCCCAACTATTATTACAAAATAGTTGCAAAGGGAGAAAAGACAAATTTGAAAGTAATAGCTTTCTTGATGCCCAGTCGATCTAGTTCGAAACCGCTTGAACAATTTACCGTCCCCATCGATAAAATTGAAAGGTTGACAAGTATCGATTTTTTTGAACAACTTCCTATCGAGCTAACTTCCGAATTGGAAAAAAATGTGAATTTAAAAGGATGGAATTTTTAGTAGTATTTAAACTTAAATGGTGTTAAATGCCATCCGTAATTTAAATATCATTGACAAGTCGGATTTTAAACTCCTTCCTTTAACCTGTTCGCGTCCAACTTTAAAAATATAAAAATCAGTATGGTAAAGAAAATCATACCTGAACCACCATAACTAAATAAAGGCAGCGGAATTCCAATGGTGGGCAGCAATCCGATAACCATACCAATGTTTATGAAGTAGTGGATCAATAGAATAGAAATTACGCCATAGCCATACATACGCGCAAAATCTGTTTTTTGCCGTTCGGCCAAATAAACAAGGCGTAATAACATAAGCGTGAAAAGAAGAATTACACTAGTTGTACCGACAAACCCCCATTCTTCGCCAACAGTGGTGAAAATATAATCTGAATGTTGTTCGGGAACGAAATTGCCTTTGGTACGCGTGCCTTCCAGAAATCCCTTACCAAAGAAACCGCCCGATTCTATAGCTTTTTCAGATTGATAGGTGTTGTAACCTATTGTTTTGCGTATTTCTTCTAATTTTTTTGGGTCTTTTTCCAAACGTAACCAAAGACCAAATCTGTCTCTGTGTCTTTGCTCGAACACATTGTTAAAGACAAAATTTACCGATAGGGAGAACAGTATGGTAATCACCAATGCCGTTGCCAAAGGCATGATCGGCACCCTGAATCTTTTTTTCTTAAGCAGAAAGAATAGAATGACCATTAATGCCAATGCGATGACTACCCAGATGGTTCCGAACATCAAGGTTGTTACAAATACCAATATTGCAATAAATACAATTCCTAGATAGTAGAGGGGCAAACCTTCTCTAAAAATAACAAAGGTCAGTGAAAAGAATACCAAAGCACTGCCGGGATCAGGTTGGGGAATAATCAATAAGGCGGGTATAAGCAAAATCAGGAATGCATACAATTGATCCTTGCGCCGTTTAATATCAGTTTGTATGTCACTTAGATATTTTGCCAATGCCAAGGCTGTAGCGACTTTTGCAAGTTCGGTAGGTTGTAAATTAAAGAAGCCCAAGTCGTACCAGGAGGTAGCTCCTGCCACGGTCTTCCCAAAAACAAAGAGCCCTAAGAGCGTAATCATGGCAATAACATAAAAAACACTGGCAAAGCGCTCATAAAAACTGGCCTCTAAAGCCAGCACTACTATAACCGCCATTAGACTAACACCGATAAAGAATAACTGTTTGCCATGCAGTGTCCCGAAATTAAAAATCGAGGGTTCAGATTCGGTAAAAGTGCTTGAATAAATATTGACCCACCCAATTGTTATCAGAAGCAAGTAGAAGAGTACGGTTAGCCAATCAAGTCGACGCAAGATACTTTTACCAGACATACTCGTTGATCTTAAACTCTTTTCCGCTGTAAGGTTTGGCATATTCATGTTCCAAAGTCTTTTCCAGCATCCGTTTTTCGAGATCTTTTCGGGTAATAAATCCTTTGATGTATTTTTCAATCATTAAGGAAGCAATGTGTCCCGCGTATCGAGATCCGTAGTAGCCGTTTTCTATATAGACGGCAATGGCAATTTTCGGATTGTCAACAGGGGCGAAGGCCACAAAGACAGAGTTGTCGGTCAATTGGGTTTTTACCCCGTCTATTTTTGTAAAATTTTCAACGGTACCTGTCTTACCGGCAATGGCAATATCAGGTATCTGAACCCATCGAGCGGTTCCCTTGTTGTATACATCGGTCATGCCCTGTATAACGGGGTCAAAATGCTTTTTATCAATAGTAGTATGCTGAGGCTCGGTAAATTTCGGGTCCGTAATATCTTCGCCCTCGATTTTCTTAAGGATATGGGGAATATAGTAATGGCCTCTGTTTGCTATGGCCGCAGTCATATTGGCCAACTGAAGCGGAGTTACGGCAATTTCACCCTGCCCTATAGAATTAGAGTAAATATAAGACCATGACCATCGTCCATCACCGTACCATTTATCATATAACTCTTTGTTCGGTACTCTCCCAGGCCGTCCTGTATAAATATCAGAGCCCAGGTAACCGCCAAGTCCGAAGCTTTTCATGTGTTTTTCCCAAACATCCATACTCTCGTCAGGAGTGGGGTACTTACTAAATATTTTTTGAAACACACCTGCAAAATAGGCATTGCATGAATGGTAAATACCACTATTTAAATCTCTTAGACCTCCACCACAGTGACAACCTCTTTTTTTTCTTCCGATAAAAAAGCCATTATAGCATCGAATGGAAGTTTCGGAAGTAATTACACCTTCCTGTAATGCCACCAGCGCATTTAATGTCTTAAATGGTGATCCCGGTTCTTTCTCAAATGATATTGATCGATCGAACAATGGCTTGGCTATAGTGTCATAATGTAGTTCACTGTAATTTTTTGAACGTTCACGACCAACCAAAAGAGCAGGGTCGTAAGTTGGTCCTGAAATCATCGACAGAATTTCGCCGGAAGCTGGTTCAATGGCCACGATACCCCCGTGCTTGCCATGCATCAACTGCTCACCGTATTCTTGTAAATCTTTGTCAATAGTAATACTTATTTCTTTGCCTTGTTCGGGCAAGGTATCCATAATATGGTCTTTGTACGGACCAATATCACGATTAAAACGGTCTTTTTGAATATATTGCACTCCCTTTCTGCCACGGAGAATATCCTCATATTGTTTTTCCACGCCCGAGCGACCAGTCAACTCCCCTTGTATATAAAAAGGGTTTTTGGCCAGATCACGTTCGTTTACCTCACTAATGTAACCCAATACGTTCGCCCCACTAAAAGTATCGTAATCACGTAAAGAGCGCTTTTGAATATAAAAGCCCTGAAAATGCCTCATTTTTTCCTGTAGTTTGGCATAATCTTCCTTGGAAAGCTGGGGAACCAAAACTGAAGGTAGCCTTGGGGAATAAATTCTAGCCTTTGTCAAGCTTTTAATAAATTTTTCCTTTTCAATACCCAACAGGCCACAGAACTCCAAAGTGTCAAGGGCCTTTACCTCTCGTGGTATGACCATAACATCGTAGGCCGGTTGGTTTGCCACCAATAATTTGCCATTTCTGTCATAAATATAGCCGCGTTCCGGATAATCGTAGACTCGTTTTATGGCTGGATCTTCCAGTACTTCATCAGGGGAAAAACTGAATATCTGCAAGTATGACAACCTGGTGATAAAGGTGATTCCTATAATGATTATTATCGATGAAAGTAAAATTTTTTTCATTCCTTGCTAGCGCTGAATAATGAACCGAACAACAAACATAGTACCAATGTCGCTAAACCTATCGACACCGTCTTTTTCAAAACTAATAGAAAGTTTTCCAAACTAAAAATCTCTAGGGTAAAGAAAACCAGATGATGTACTATTATTAGTAACGCTAAAAATGTAATTTGTTGTGCCTTAGTGGTATTACTAAGCTTAAAACTTTGAAATTCGAAGTTGACTCCGAAAACAAAGCGCATTATCGCAGGGCGCAAATAGGCAATGGTCACCGTTGAAGCGGCATTCAGCGCCATGGTGTCCGAAAAGAAATCAATGGCAAGCCCGAGAAGAAAACTCAATGCTATAAAAGCAGATCGGTTTTCTTTGATGGGGTACCAGTATAGAAAAAGAATATAGACCATTGGGTTTATGAACCCAAAGAAATTAAGCCTATTGAAGACCAGTACCTGTACAAGTACAAGTAGTATAAATCGAATGATATTTAAAAAGTAGTAATTACTAATCATTGTTTATGGTCTTGGCTTCCAATTGATCAATCTCCGATTTGTATACGTTGTTGACAATGTAGACATTTTTGATATTTGTCATATCATTAAAAAGATCGACATCAATACTGTAAAAACTCTTGGCTGTATCGAGATTGAATTTTTTTATCCTGCCGATAGGAACATTCTCGGGAAAAATACTGCTCATGGCTCCGGTAACGATGGTGTCACCAACATTTAATTGAACAAATCTTGGAATATCGATCAATTGCACCACATTATATGCCTTGGTGTCCCAAACCAATGACCCAAAATGATTACTGTTTTTAATTTTGGCATTTATATTTGATTTTTCGTTCAGAATGCTCTGAACCGTTGCAAAATTTTCAGAGGTATTCTCAACTATGCCCAAAATACCTTCGGTAGTTATAACCCCCATGTCTTGTTTGATACTATCAATCTCCCCTTTATTTATAGTGATGTAATTTCGTTGGTCGGTATAACTATTTTTAATAACTCTAGCGGCGACCACGTTGTAGTTGATGGTCGAGTCAAGTGCTATAGAATCAGTTGTTTCGCTATTGAAAAGTAAACTTCGTAGCCGTTTGTTCTCGGTAACTAATTTTTTATTTTCCTCCCTGAGGCCAAAGTAGGACGAAATGCCATGGGATGTTTCATAAATATTACCAGTAATCCAATTGGATGAATTAAAAAACCGCGATTGATGATACGAATGCGACTGTACGGTAAATGCCAAAGCTATTATTAGTAAGAAAAAATAGAGTAGAAAGCTCTTATACCGTAATACAAAATTTATAATCTGTTGCATTCACTTTATTGTTTTTATGTGAGCTGTGAAAGCATCATCATCCGCATATCGACATACTTGAATTATTAAGATTTCCGTGACTTTTACAAAGTCTACTTGATAAGGATACTCTTGTAACGTTCAAGGTTTTTCAAGGCGATTCCGGTACCCCGAACGACCGCTCGCAACGGGTCTTCCGCAATATAAACAGGTAAATCTGTTTTTTGTGACAATCGTCGATCAAGTCCGCGAAGCATCGATCCACCCCCTGCAAGGTAAATACCTGTATTATAAATATCGGCGGCCAGTTCGGGTGGTGTTTGAGAGAGGGTTTCCATTACGGCATCCTCCACTCTTAAAATAGATTTGTCCAATGCTTTGGCAATTTCCCTGTACGAAATTTGAACTTGCTTTGGTTTTCCGGTCAGTAAATCCCGGCCTTGAACCGATTTTTCATCAGGGGGTGTCTGTAAATCTTCAGTAGCAGAACCTATTTCGATTTTGATGCTTTCTGCCGTAGCTTCACCAACATACAAATTATGCTGGGTACGCATATAATATATAATATCGTTGGTGAACACATCGCCAGCGATTTTGACCGATTTATCGCAAACAATACCGCCTAAAGCAATAACTGCAATTTCTGTGGTACCACCACCAATATCGACAATCATATTACCCTTTGGTTGCATGATATCCAATCCGATCCCTATGGCCGCGGCCATAGGTTCATGAATAAGATAAACCTCTTTGCCATTGACACGCTCAGCTGATTCTTTAACTGCTCGCATCTCCACCTCAGTAATTCCTGAAGGAATACATATAACCATACGCAATGCGGGTGGAAACCATTTTTTCTTCAACGCGGGAATGTTCTTGATGAACATGTTGATCATCTTTTCAGAAGCATCGAAATCAGCGATTACACCATCTTTCAAGGGACGGATCGTTTTTATGTTCTCGTGGGTCTTGCCCTGCATCATATTGGCCTCTTTGCCAACAGCGATAATTTTACCAGAGATTCTATCTCTGGCAACAATAGACGGACTATCGACCACGACTTTGTCCATATGAATGATGAGGGTGTTCGCCGTACCTAAATCGATGGCAATTTCCTCTGTCAAGAAATCAAAAAATCCCATTTTTAATTCGTTTGGTTATGTTAGTAGCTTGAAAGGGGTGTATTTTCATCGACAAAAGTAGTAAAATTAATGCTTAAAATGACGGGTGCCTGTCATTACCATGGCAACGCCATTTTCATTGCAATAATCTATACTTAATTGATCTTTAATAGACCCACCGGGTTGTATAACGCTGGTAATACCACTTTTATTGGCTATCTCAACACAATCTGGAAAGGGAAAGAAAGCATCACTTGCCATAACGGCTCCATTTAAGTCGAATTTAAAGGATGTTGCCTTGTGAATTGCCTGATTCAGAGCGTCTACGCGAGAAGTTTGTCCGGTGCCACTTGCACACAATTGCCTGTTTTTTGCCAAGACAATGGTGTTGCTTTTAGTGTGTTTACATAGCTTTGAAGCAAAAATAAGGTCTTCAATTTCACTTTTGGAAGGTTGTTTGTTGGTTACGTACCGTAAATCGGCCAAAGCGTCGGTCTTGGAATCTTTGTCTTGTACTAAGACTCCATTTAAGCAAGACCTGACAATAGTTTCTGGCAATTCGATTTCATTTTGTATAAGTATGATACGATTTTTCTTACCCTTTAGCACCTGCAGGGCTTGTTCCGAATAGCTAGGCGCGATAACCACCTCGCAAAACAAATTGTGGATCTCATCAGCGGTAGCTTTGTCGATTTCTACATTACTAATCAGGATGCCTCCAAAAGCTGAAATGGGGTCTCCTGCGAGGGCATCTACGTAAGCGGTATGAATCGTGTCCCTGGTTGCCAATCCACAGGCATTGTTATGTTTTAGAATGGCAAATGTGGGGTCGTCGTTCTTGAATTCATTCATTAGGTTTACGGCCGCATCTACATCGAGTAAATTATTATAGGAGAGTTCCTTGCCGTGCAATTTGGTGAACATGGAATCAAAATCGCCGAAAAAGAAACCTTTTTGATGGGGGTTTTCACCATAACGCAGTACCTGTCCGGTAGTCTCGCTAATCTTGAGAACGGTTTCGTGATGATCTTTATTGAAATAATTGAAAATTGCCGTATCATAATGCGAAGAGACGTTAAATGCTTTTGCAGCAAAGCGTCTGCGATCTTCTAGTGTTGTGTTTCCATTGTCGGAAGAAATTACGGTTAGAAAATCACCATAATCTTCCATTGAACTAACACAAAGAACATCTTTAAAGTTCTTTGCCGCTGCTCGTATCAGTGAAATACCACCGATATCTATTTTTTCAATAATATCTTGTTCGGGCGCACCACTGGCTACGGTTTTTTCAAAAGGATATAGGTCAACAATAACGATATCCAATTGTGGAATTTGATATTCTTCCAATTGGGCTACATCGCCTTCATTGTCTTGGCGATTCAATATGCCCCCGAAAACCTTGGGGTGAAGCGTTTTTACCCGACCCCCTAAAATGGAGGGGTAACTGGTTACTTCCTCGACGGGAACAACGTCAATACCCAAATCCCTAATAAATGTTTCGGTACCTCCTGTGGAATAGATGGTAATGCCAAGTTCAGCGAATTTTTTTACGATGGGTTCCAATCCATCTTTATGAAATACGGAAATTAAGGCCGATGTGGCTTTTTTGGTACTGCTCATTTTTTTTGTGTTTGGAATTGTGGGATGAATCCTCGATTTTGATTACCGATTTTGAGGATACTTTACTGTTTGATTTTCTAAAATTCGAATGTTTTGATGGTTATTCGGACCCAACTGCAATAGCCTGAACCAATAACAACGCAAAAGTACTTTTTTTACAGGGAAAAGTACGGCCACTTTATCAACAAAATCGTTAAAGTTTTAAACCGTTCTCATCATATTTGACGGGTTATATGGCGGCTTTCCAAAAAATGTTTATTTATTGATACTGGAGTTCAATTTTTCTAGGTAACCATTGATGATTTCTGCCACATTTTTATTTACAGATTCTAGAAACCGCTCATCTTTCTCAGTGAATGGGTCTGGAGTGTTCGAGTCAATGTCAATTTGCCCTACGTTTTTACCATTTAAGAACAAGGGGACTACAATTTCAGATTTAACGGCAACGCTGCATGCGATGTAATTATCTTGGGCACTTACATCGGGCACAACGAAATTCTGGTTGCTCACCGCGACCTGTCCACAGATGCCTTTGCCAAACGGGATTATGGTATGATCCGTAGGTGCTCCGGCATAGGGGCCAAGTTTTAATTCTTCTTTATCACCGTTCTTAAAATAGAATCCGACCCAATCATAGTGGGGTACCGTGGTCTTTAATAGTTCGCATACCGCTTGAAGACGATTTTCTATAGTAGCGTCTGATGCACTTAAAATCGCACTGATTTTCAATTGTAGCTCACTGAACATAATGTTTGGATTTATGCAAAAGTAGTGCTTTGTAGACTTTTGTTGTATTCTTCTTTAAAATTTAAAATTTAAAACAAAAATGAAATTTGATTTATGCATTGATTGAAAAAGGAAGGTGCTAGAAAGAAGCCACAAAAAAAGACCTGCCCGATAACAATAACGGACAAGTCATTTTTCAACTTTTTAAAAAGCCGACATTCTGCCCTTTAAAGGCTTTTGTTGACTGCTTTTACCTGCGTACCATCGAAAATTTTGATTGTGCTAGATGCAATCACGAAGGGTAACCCTATTATCTTTCCGAAAAAATTATTTCTAAATATCCAATCTTTCCTAAGATCCAAATTTGTGGGACATGATTTACAATCTGGGCCAAGCGGGTTTAAATCAGGTTTTATCTGATATATTTTAGGGCATTCAAAAGGTCTGCCATTTTCATCCCAACAACGGGTTTGACCCATCATGGTGTTTGCGCTGAAAGCCAAAAAGGCTAAAACTAAAATTGTTGTTCTCATAATAATGAAATTTAAAAGTTAATAAATGTTTTTATTTTCCTTTTAATGATTACGGAATAACAAGGTTAACATGCTTACGAAATATCTTGAATTTAATGAGTAACAAAAGTTCAGTTGTGTTGATTTCACCGGCCTAAGGTGACCAAAAAGAAATAGAAGATTTGGCACCGAGACATCCAATTTTTAGTTAAACATGGGGTTGGCCTCTTTTAAAATTAGATTTATTCATAATTTTGCATTGATGAAAGAAAAACTACATCGTTATTTTTCTTGCCTAATGGCGGTCGTGCTATTATTTTCCACTACTTCTTGGAAAGTAGAGAAGCACTATTGCATGGGGCATTTAGTCGATGTTGCTTTTTTTGTCGATGCACATGATTGTGGAATGGACATGTCCTTTGGATCTGAATTGGAAGCGTCCAAGGAAAAAAAATCTTGCTGCGACCTTGAGGTAATAGCTGTGGAAGGTCAGAGTGACGCCAAACCTTCGTTTAACGATTTTGATCTCGAGCATCATTCGTTCTTGGTCGCCTTCACCTATTCTTATATTGGTTTGTTTGAACCATTGACGGCTCAGGGCGTTCCACATTCGCGGTATATTCCTCCTAAAATTGTCAAGAATATTCAGTTGCTTGACGATGTCTTCCTCATTTGATTTCTTTTTATTTTTTTTTGCCACCTTTTTCGAAGTGTATTCGGCTTAAATAAATCGATGCATTTAAATTGTTTCAGCTTTTTAAAAATCATCAAATGAGAACTACATTCCATATAAAAAATATGGTCTGCGACCGATGTAAAATGATTGTTTCCCAATTGTTTAATGAAATTGGGGCTTCACCTGTGAATGTTGAATTAGGTGTTGTAACAGTAAGATCCGATAATCCATTGAATTATGAACAAGTGAGGCTTGTTTTGGAAAGCAGGGGGTTTGAGCTGATTGCAGATAAAAATGAAATTTTAATAGAAAAGATAAAATCGAATCTTATCGATTTTGTCAATCCCCAAAAGCTGAGTAGAGAAGAGAATATTTCCGTTTTTTTAGCTGGAAACCTAAATCGTGACTATTCCCTGTTGAGCAAACTTTTTAGCAAAACGGAAGGTATTTCCATAGAAAAATATGTTATCCATTTAAAAACGGAAAAGGCCAAGGAGTTGATTCAAATGAACAATTTGAGTTTTTCTGAGATAGCATATACGCTGGGCTATAAAAGTAGCAGTCATCTTGCAAGACAGTTTAAATCGGTAACAGGGCTGTCAATGTCCGAATACAAGAATTTGCAAAAGTGGGGTCGCAAACCCTTAGACCGAATTGTATAAGTCTTAACCATAACAAGTCAAATGTCCGACAGCGTTCTTGAGTAGCTTTGTAGTGTATTTTAAGGCAATACTTATGAAAAATAAATATCATATTCACGGAATGACCTGCAATGGGTGTAGAACCCATGTCGAGCAGACTTTGGCAAATATTAAGGGCGTGGCCAATGCGTCGGTCAATTTAGAAAAAGCAGAAGCTATCTTAGAAATGGACAAGCAAATACCCTTAGAAATACTGCAAAATGCGATGAAAGAAGCTGGGGGGCATTATTCCATTCACGAGCGAGGTTCTCATCATCATCACGAGGTTGCAAAACCGACAAAACAAAAAAATGGCAACGGTAGTTTTTATTGTCCCATGCATTGCGAAGGCGACAAAACCTATGCCGAACCTGGCGATTGCCCGGTTTGCGGGATGGATTTGGTCGAAGAAGTGAATACTTCGAGTAACGCAGCACAAGAATATACCTGTCCCATGCATCCGGAAATTGTTCGTGATGAACCAGGGGATTGCCCGATTTGTGGTATGGAATTGGTTCCAAAAAAGGCCGATGTTTCTGCGGAAGAAAAGAGTTATTCTAAGCTTTTGAGTAAGTTTAAAGTTGCCGTTGTTTTTACATTGCCCATTTTTATCATCGCGATGTCGGAGATGATACCTAATAACCCACTTTATGATCTATTAAGTTTGAAGCATTGGAACTGGGTTCAGTTTGCATTATCTATTCCGGTCGTTTTTTATGCCACTTGGATGTTTTTCGAACGTGCCTACCGTTCCGTAAAGACATGGAATCTCAATATGTTTACCTTAATCGGTATAGGTGCCGGTGTGGCGTGGCTGTTCAGTGTTTTTGCCATTACGGTGCCCGATTTTTTTCCCCCGCAATTTAAAACGGGGCATGGTACGGTTCATGTATACTTTGAGGCCGCTACTGTTATTCTTACACTAGTGCTCTTTGGTCAGTTGTTGGAAGCCCGTGCACACAGCAAAACCAATTCTGCAGTAAAAGAGCTGCTTAAATTAGCTCCGAACAAGGCAATTCGAATCGTAAACGGAAAAGAAGAAACCATTGCGATAGACCAAATTTCAAAAGGAGATTTACTGCGCGTAAAACCAGGGGATAAAATTCCCGTTGACGGAGTTATCTCAGAAGGTGAAAGCGCGGTGGATGAATCTATGATTACAGGTGAGCCCGTTCCTGTCCAAAAAGCAAAAGGAGACAACGTAAGCTCGGGTACTATCAATGGCAAACGCTCATTTGTGATGAAAGCCGAAAAAGTCGGCGCAGATACCTTGCTTTCCCAAATTATCGAGATGGTGAACAGGGCGAGTCGCAGTCAGGCTCCCATTCAAAAATTAGCGGATAAAATTTCAAGTTATTTTGTGCCCGCAGTAGTCTTTATTTCGGTAGTAACCTTTATTGTTTGGGTTATTTTTGGTCCTGACCCCGCCTATGTTTTTGCTTTAGTAAATGCGATTGCCGTGCTGATAATCGCCTGCCCGTGTGCTTTAGGTTTGGCAACCCCAATGTCGGTTATGGTCGGTGTGGGGAAAGGGGCACAATCGGGAGTCTTGATCAAGAATGCGGAGGCTTTGGAACGGATGGACAAAATTGATACACTGGTTATCGATAAAACAGGTACCATTACAGAAGGTAAACCATCGGTAGAAAAAGTGGGAAGCATTGCCGATTTTGATATGGAAAAGGTGTTGCAGTATATCGTTTCCTTAAATCAATATAGTGAACATCCATTGGCTGACGCTACTGTAAAATATGGGAAAGCTCAGGATGTAAACCTTTTAAAGGTTGAAAATTTTGATTCTGTAACGGGAAAAGGGGTTACGGGAAAAATAAATGGTAAGACCATGGCTTTGGGTAATGAAAAGATGATGGTCGAGGCCAAAGTGACCATTCCTGATAATTTAAGATCTGACGTAGTCGTTCATCAAAAACAAGGAAAAACAGTTTCGTACTTGGCAGTCGATGGAAAGGCTGTCGGTTTTGTTGCTATTGGTGATAAGATTAAGAAAACAAGTAAAAAGGCTATTGAAGAATTACAAAAATCTGGTATTGCGGTGGTCATGCTGACAGGGGATAATTATGATACGGCAAAGGCCGTTGCCGATCAACTCAATTTGTCAGATTTTAAGGCGGGAATGCTTCCGCAAGATAAACTTACCGAGGTCGAACGTTTACAGGCCGAAGGCAAAAAAGTTGCTGTTGCTGGTGATGGTGTCAATGACGCACCTGCATTGGCAAAAAGTGATGTGGGCATTGCCATGGGTACAGGTACCGATGTGGCCATCGAAAGCGCTTCGATTACCTTGGTCAAGGGCGATTTACATGGTATTGTAAAAGCATATCGACTCAGCAATGCGGTAATGAAAAACATCAAACAGAATTTATTTTTTGCCTTGATTTATAATACCGTAGGTATTCCGGTAGCGGCGGGAGTTTTGTTCCCGTTTTTTGGACTGTTGCTGTCGCCAATGATTGCAGCATTGGCCATGAGTTTTAGTTCTGTTTCTGTTATTGCCAACGCATTGCGTTTACGAGCGGCAAAAATTAATTAGTTCAAATTGAGTAGAAAAAATTAAATGGATAAACATATTATAATAGTTCTTTTAGCAATAGTGCCTTGGCTTACTTTTTCTCAGGAAACCGTCGAAGGAATAGTGGTAGAAGCAGGTAATTCAAATGCAATGGGGCTTGCGGGCGCCAATGTTTATTGGCAGGATTCCCAAACGGGAGTGGTTACCGATAATGATGGAAAATTTTCCATACCTTTTAAAAAGGAATTCAACAGGTTAATAATTAGTTACGTAGGCTTTGAGTCGGACACTTTGACGGTAAACGAGCCTAAAACTATTCGTCTGGGATTAAAAGCTTCCAATGAACTGGATGAAGTAGTGGTGCAGCAAGAGCGGGACGCTATTGAGAAAACGTATTTCAGTCCACAAAATGTGGTTACCGTAAACAGTGCAGAATTGTTGAAAGCGGCCTGCTGTAATTTGGCGGAAAGTTTTGAAACCAACCCGGCAATCGACGTAAATTTTTCCGATGCCCTAACGGGTACGAAGCAAATTCAGATGTTGGGGTTAACGAGTCCGTATTTGTTGATTACACAAGAGAATATTCCCATGGTCCGTGGCGCTTCCCAGGCCTACGGATTAACATTTACACCCGGTACTTGGGTAGAAAGCATCCAAATCACAAAAGGTGCAGGTAGTGTGGTTAATGGTTACGAAAGTATATCGGGTCAGATAAATACCGAGTTGGTAAAACCGCTCACCGATAATCCCATTTTTGTGAATGGGTACGGAAATGAAAATGGGCGTTACGAACTAAATGCCCATCTTAATAAAAAATTGACCGATAAATGGAGTACGGGCTTGTATATCCATGGAAATAAGAGAGACCAAATAGAAGATGATAATGATGACGGGTTTTTAGATGCACCGATTGCTAATCAAATCAATATAATGAACCGCTGGCAGTTCCAAAATCCTGAAAAGGGATGGGTAAGTTTTTTTAATGCGCGATTTTTGAACGATGAAAAGCAAGTTGGGCAGACTGATTTCGACCCTGATTCCCATAGAATGGATGGTAATCTTGGTACACCCAACGAATCCAAAGTTTGGGGAAGTGAAATCGATACACGGCGATTTGACACTTCGTTGAAATTGGGGTATGTTTTTCCTGAACTTCCCTTTCAAAGTTTTGGCTTTCAAACAGCGTACAGTTTGCATAAACAAAATTCATATTTCGGACTCAGAACCTACGACATAGACCATGAAAGCATTTATACGAACCTGCTTTTCAATTCTATTATCGGCGATACCAGAAGTAAATTCAAAACCGGGCTTACATTCGCCTACGACGGATATAATGAGTTGGTAAATACAACGGATTATTCTCGCGAAGACAAATCAGTAGGTGCATTTTTTGATTATAGCTTTGAAAATCTAGAAAAGGTAAGTCTAACCGCTGGTCTTAGGGTCGATAGTCATAACCGATTGGGGGCTTTTGTGACCCCGAGATTCCATATTCGTTATACACCATGGGAAAAAGGCAGCTTGCGCGGTTCTTTTGGTAGAGGAAAGCGTGCCGCTAATATCTTTGCCGAAAATCAGCAGTTATTTGCCTCCTCAAGAGAAATTAAGATCTTGAATTCAGAAGGAGATGTCTATGGCTTAGAGCCAGAAGATGCCTGGAATTATGGAGTGAGCTTTTTGCAAGGGTTTAATTTTCTAAATCGAAAAGGGGATATCGTGTTCGATTATTACATCACTGATTTTAAAAATCAGGTCGTTGTCGATTGGGAAAACCCGCAGGAAGTATCTTTCTATAATTTGGAAGGAGATAGTAAGGCAAGTAGTTTTCAGGTTGAGGTAAATTATGAACTTTTACCACAACTGAATTTGCGTACCGCCTATAAATTTTACGATGTTTCTACAGATTATAAAAGTGGTACTTTACAGAAGCCTTTACAGGCTCAACATCGGTTTTTTGCTAACTTTGGGTATGAAACCAAGGCAAAGGAAAATGGTTCCCAATGGAAGTTTGATTATACGTTGCACAGTTTAGGTGAAAAGAGGTTGCCCGATACAAGTTCTAATCCTGTAGCGTATCAATTGGCAGCGTATTCATCGCCGTATAATCATATGAACGCACAGATAACAAAAGTGTTCTCGAGTACGTTTGAAGTATATTTGGGTGGCGAGAACCTTTCTGATGTACAGCAAGACAATCCAGTTTTAGGAGGAGATAACCCTTTTGGCCCTAATTTTGATACGACAATCGTATATGCACCCATTATGGGCAGAATGTTTTATGGGGGATTCAGATTTAAAATTTAACAACTAAATAATAGAAAAAATGAAAACGACGATTTTGTCAATAGCCATGGCTTTTTTTACACTTGTAATTTTTGCACAAGAGAAAAACAAAAAAATGACTTTTGATGTAAACGGAAAATGCGTCATGTGTAAAGAACGTATAGAAAAAGCAGCATTGGGCGTTAAAGGAGTCAAATATGCATCATGGGATATTCCAACACATCAATTATCGGTTATTATGGATGAGCGTAAAACGGATGCCATGAAGATTAAAACGGCCATTGTTGCCGTAGGTCATGATACCAAAGAATTAAAAGCTACCGAAGAAGCCTATGAAAGTGTGCATCCCTGTTGTAAGTATCGTGAAGATAATACAGATGATGGTGCTGATCATTGATATCAGGTCAATTCATTAATAATTGATGATATAAGGTGTGCAAACTTCCCGTTTTGTAAGGAAACCTCTTTTTTCATTACTAAATCCGTACAAGCTCTAAACAAGAACTAGTGCGGATTTTTACCTTTATATTAATTGTTCATTGCGGTCAAGTACTGTTTTCACAAACATGTTGCTCCGGAGGCGTACCGCTATCCAATAATTTGGGCCTGCCCAACGAGGGCAAGGGATCAGCACATATCGGGTTGAACTATGACTATAACAACCTGAATACCCTAAATGCGGGTAACGAGAAGCTAAACGACGATTCGCGGTTAAGAATTACAAATTCCATTTTATTGAATTTGGGCTATGCTATCTCCGATAAGTTCTCTTTGGAAGGGCTTTTTACATGGGTCAACCAGAAACGTACAATATCACAATTCGGAAATGAAAACTTAACAGATACAAAAGGAATTGGTGATGCGGTAATTTTAGTAAAATATGCCATTCCAGATATTTTGGGAACAGGTTCAGTTTTGAATATAGGTTTGGGAGCAAAAGTGCCAGTGGGCAAATCTGATTTGACTACTGCCGAGGGCTTTCAACTAATCGCAGATTTGCAACCCGGTAGTGGCGCTTGGGATGCTTTGGGATGGTTGTCAGCTTCTAAAGGACTCTCTTTTAGGCCTTCGGCGACTATTTCAGGTAGTCTTACGTATCGATTGACCGGTAAGAATTCTTCGTATTTGAGCAATTCGTCCAGCTATGAATTTGGTGACGTAGTACAAACTAATGTGGGCTATGCGGATCAATTTCTTTTGTTTAACACTATTTTTAATCCTAGTCTAATATTTAAATATCGAAAGGCATCCTACGATAAGATCGATGGTTCGAGAGTGCCCAATACAGGCGGTGAATGGGTTTTCATACGACCGGAATTTTCAGCACTGTTAACCCCGAATATTAGTATTAGTTCACGATTGGAACTGCCCCTTTATAGCTATGTCGATGGCACACAATTGACACCTACCCTTCGGTTCACTGCGGGTATTTCCTTTGTCTTAAAAAAGAAAAAATTGAATATGTTAAATTGAACGCTATGAAAAGGAACATTTTGCTTTTATTGGTCTACACTTTTTCCCTGTATTCCTGTAGTTCGTCGAGCACGCAAGAAACCCAAAGTACATCGGGCACACAGCCATCGAATACTAACCCTGATCCAAGTGAAACAGAAAACACCTATACGGAGTGGCTTATTCCTGTAAGTGAAGTATTGGATGGCGGTCCCGGCAGGGACGGTATACCAGCTTTGGAAAATCCCGTTATGGTAAATGCGGAAAACGCCTCGCTTTTGTCCGATACTGATCTTGTTTTAGGGTATAAGAACGGCAACGATACTAGAGCCTATCAACATATTGTGCTTGACTGGCATGAAATCGTAAATGACAATATTGGGGATGTATCATTGGCGATAACCTATTGCCCGTTGACAGGAACGGGTATTGGATGGAGTAGATTCATAGATGGAATCGAGACCACTTTCGGGGTATCCGGATTGTTGTACCAAACGAACTTGATTCCTTTTGATAGGGCAACGAAAAGTAATTGGTCACAAATCTTGGGCGAATCTGTTAATGGCAGTTTGGCGGGTAAAGACGCAGATTTGATTACTCTTGTTGAAACGGATTGGAAAACTTGGAAAACCATGTTTCCTAATACTACTGTTGTCGATTTGGATACGGGTTTTTCAAGAACTTATGGCGTATATCCGTATTCCGATTACAAAAGCAATAATAATTTATTTTTCTTTCCAACACCAAAAGATACCAGATTGACTTTGAAGGATAGGGTACATGCTATTATCATTGGGGGTTTTGCCAAGGTGTACCAATTTTCTGATTTTCAAACGGTTCATGTTATCATAGATGCTTTTAGGGAAAGGAATTATCTGGTCGTGGGCAATGCCAATTTTATAGTTTCATTTGAGTTGGAAGCTTCACAAAATGTGTTGCAATTCGAATATATTTTTGATGGCACTTCTGAGGCCGTTTTGCAAGACGATCAAGGCACACAGTACAATATTTTTGGGGAAGCTATCTCAGGATCTGGTCAGTTGAAGCCTTCTGAATCGTTGATGGGGTATTGGTTTTCGATACCGGCCTTTTATAACACGGTAATATATGGTCAGTAATAAGAATAACCCCAAATCGTAAAATTGCCTGAAATGTAAAAACCACCATGGACTGCCCATGGTGGTTTTTATTGGTAAGTATAAGTTTATTTATACTTGAATTACATCATTCCGGGCATGCCACCACCATGGGCGTGGCCACCACCGCCACCAGCAGGGGCTTCTTCTTTAATGTCGGTCAACGCACATTCGGTAGTTAGAATCATACCGGCAACAGAGGCCGCATTTTCCAATGCTATTCTTGTTACTTTGGTTGGATCGATAATACCTGCTTTGAGCATGTCAACATACGTTTCCGATTTAGCATCATATCCGTAGTCGTTTTTGCCTTCATTTACTTTGGCAACTACCACAGAACCTTCACCTCCTGCGTTTTCGACAATAGTTCTGATCGGTGATTCTATTGCCCGGGCTATGATTTGTACACCGGTTTCTTCATCGGCGTTTTCTGTGCTAATTTTAGAAAGAGCTGATTTGGCACGTATCAATGCAACACCACCACCGGCAACGATACCTTCTTCAACAGCTGCTCGAGTCGCATGCAAAGCATCGTCTACGCGGTCTTTTTTCTCTTTCATTTCAACTTCTGAAGCGGCACCTACATAAAGTACTGCTACACCGCCGGCTAATTTGGCCAAGCGCTCTTGAAGCTTTTCTTTGTCGTAATCTGAAGTCGTAGTTTCAATCTGCGATTTGATCTGGCTAACACGGGTCTTGATGTCTTTAGCAACACCGCCACCGTTAACGATAGTAGTATTGTCTTTGTCGATAGTTACTTTTTCACAAGTACCCAACATATCAATAGTCGTATTGTCTAGTGAAAAGCCTCTTTCCTCTGAAATAACGGTACCTTTGGTCAAGATAGCGATGTCTTCAAGCATGGCTTTTCTTCGATCTCCAAATCCAGGGGCTTTTACTGCCGCTATTTTCAAAGAACCTCTTAATTTGTTTACTACCAATGTAGCCAAAGCTTCACCGTCGACATCTTCAGCGATGATCAACAAAGGCTTGCCTGATTGCGCTACGGGCTCTAAAACGGGAAGCAAGTCTTTCATAGAAGAAATCTTCTTGTCGAACAACAAGATGTACGGGTTCTCCAAATCGGCAGTCATTTTTTCAGAATCGGTAACAAAATAAGGAGAAAGATAGCCACGATCGAATTGCATACCTTCAACAACATCAACATAAGTATCTGTTCCTTTTGCCTCTTCAACAGTGATGACTCCTTCTTTACCTACCTTTCCGAAAGCTACGGCGATAAGTTCACCAATAGTCTCATCGTTGTTCGATGAAATTGCGGCAACTTGTTTGATTTTTTCCGAAGAGTCACCTACTTTTTTTGATTGCTTGCTTAGGTTTTGCACGATGGCCTCAACAGCTTTGTCAATACCTCTTTTCAAATCCATAGGGTTTGCTCCGGCAGCAACGTTTTTCAATCCTTCCTTAACAATAGATTGTGCCAATACTGTGGCAGTTGTAGTTCCATCACCGGCCAAATCATTGGTTTTAGATGCAACTTCTTTTACCATTTGGGCGCCCATGTTCTCAAGGGCATCGGCCAATTCTATTTCTTTTGCAACCGTTACTCCATCTTTGGTAACTTGTGGGGCTCCAAAAGATTTGCTTATAATTACGTTTCTTCCTTTAGGTCCTAAAGTGACCTTTACTGCGTTTGCCAATGCATCGACGCCTCTTCTGAGACCGTCGCGTGCATCGATATCAAATTTTATATCTTTTGCCATAATAAATTTTCATTTTCATTCCCGTATTGACGAGAACTTGTTTTAATTAATCTTAAGTTTTTGGGATTCCCTCTTGAAGGACATCAAGATTTATGGGAATAATTAAAATAGTTTAAATAATCGCCAAAACATCACTTTCGCGCATCATAAGATAATCGGTGCCTTCCAATTTAAGCTCGGTACCGGCATACTTGCCGTATAGTACGGTATCACCTACCTTTACCGTGACTTTTTCATCTTTGGTTCCAGGACCAACGGCAACAACTTTGCCTTGTTGGGGCTTTTCCTTTGCAGTGTCAGGAATATAGATACCAGATGCTGTCTTGGTTTCGGCTGCCATGGGTTCTATAAGAACCCGATCTGCCAATGGTTTAATGTTTACTTTAGCCATATTAATTTAAATTTTAAATTGATTTTTAATAATTCCACGATTGCATTGACAGAAATTATGCCATGATGCGAAAACTGACATAATGTTAAAGCAAAAATGCCAGCTTGTCATTTTGGCTGGCATTTTGATATGATATTTGTAATAGATTATAAACTATCGGTCGGATCGGCATCGTTATTTGCCGGAGCCGGAACTTCTTGTGGTACCATTTCGGGTACGGTTTCAGGAACTGTTGTTTCAATACCGTCACCACCCTGCAATAATTTGGAATCGGCATCGCTAAAATTGCCTTTAAGGGCAATATTGGAAGCCAAAATCAAAACGACCAGAAGAATGGCCAATGTCCATGTGCTTTTGTCTAAAAAGTCACCAGTCTTTTTAACACCGCCAACTACTTGGCTGCCACCTCCGCCAAACGAAGATGATAAACCGCCGCCTTTTGGGTTTTGAACCATAATGACCAAAACCAAAAGGAAACATACAACGATTATGAGAATTAAGAATATTGAAAAAGTACTCATTATATTATTTGTTTTCTTTCTGTAATTTTTCTACCGCTCGAATTCGGTCTGCAAAGAAACCACTTTTTTCCGGATATTTCAAACTTAAAATTTTGTAGGATTGAATGGCTTTTTTGTACTTTTTTTGTTCCAAATAGACCTTGGCCAAGGTCTCTGTCATCAGCTCTTTTCTATCAAGTTCAATCGAAGGCTTGATATCTATTTTTGGGTATACGTCCTCTTTGTCGATTGGGGCTATTTTCGGTTTGTTTTCAATGAACTTGTCTATTAGTTCGAATTTTTTCTTTTTTAAGACCTCTTCCTCCATTGAAAATTGTACTTCTTCTATATCGGAAGTTGTATCTGCAACTTGCTTATTTCTTTGAATTGCCTTGGGTGATGTTAGTTGAAGCCATTCTGCAAAAGAATACTTTTCCTTTTTCGTAAAGGGTAAGGGCTTGCCCAACTCTAATTGCTGTTTGGCCTTTGATTCTTCAGCTAATTTTTTATCTATTTCCGGGTCTTTCGACTTGAAAAGTTTTGGGTCTAGAATTTGATCGGCATCCTCGGAAGTCAATGTCAATGATGCGGCGGGGGTAGTATGAGTAGGCGTTGAAGTGCTCTCTGATGTGGTTACGACTTCCTCTGAAATAATTTCCTTGTCGATCAAAGGGGTGGTCTTACCGGCAATGGTGTCTGCAATCGTGTTTTGTAAAAACGTGTCGGAGGTGATGAAATCGAATAGAATGTCGCGATCTGTTGTGTAAGCTGCGGTAATCTTGAGGGCCTTGTTGTATTTAAAGCTATTCAGGTTTTTGAGTCCCTTTAGATGCAGTGCTTTTGCCGCCTGAAAGTAGGGATACTCCTCAAGTATATCTTCCAAGTTTTTGGTTTGAACAGGGGAAATTACCTTGTTGGGGTTTTGTAAGAGATATGTAAAATCTTGTACTTTCATTTGTACTATTAGCTGCTACACGCTGTTCAGTTTTAAATAACGGTCGTCATATTTGAGAATTCATGGGTTCTCGGTACCGTAAAATGTCGAAAATATTTTACCAGTCTGCAAGTGAAGCGTTAAAAATATCTTGTGTTATACGTTCAAAAATAACTTGCAAAGCCTCGTCTTTGACCGATGATAATTGTGAGGCCGCGGGATAATCATAGAAAAAGGAAAAGCGCTGATCAAAATCGGCATCTTCTTTTGTTTTATTATAGAATCTCACTTTAACCGCCATAGTTAGCCTGTTTTGTGCCGCTGTCTGCTGGGCCGTAGCTGACATTGGCGATATACGGTATTCCACGATTTCGCCTTCATATAACAAATCGCCGTTATTAGGGGTCAAATCGAGATTGGTCTGATTCAATATTCGGTCTTGCAATGCCAAAGTGAAATCTCGTTCAAGACCCGGTTCAAAGGTCGACCCTGGACTTTGTGAGGCATAGTTCTGAAATGTGGGAACCGTGAACGAGGTAGCCGTACCCACATTACCACCAGTAAAATTATAAATGCCACAGCCCCAAAACAAAAAAAGGGGGAGGCAAAAGGCAAACAAGGTTTTTAATCTATTCAATCTAAGTGTCATCTAAAAGACTTGGGTTTGTGATATTTGATGGTGACCAAAATCGGAAACTTGGTTTGTGAAGTTGATTTTAAAGGTCATATTGTTTTATTTTTCGGTAAAGCGTTCGTTCGGAAATACCGAGTTCCGATGCGGCGGCTTTTCGTTTTCCCCGATTGCGTTCCAGCGATTTTTTAATTAGTTCTATTTCTTTGTCTTGTAAAGATAGGGTTTCCTCTTCTTCTATTTCTTCGGCAAAATGATATTTGTCTTCCTGGGATTTAGGCATTATCTTTTCGCTTTCGTGTTCAGGAAGTTGCATTACTTCCATGGTCGTATTGGTATTTTGTTCTTCTTCTATTTCTTCTTCGTTGTCGCCGTAAATTTTTTGGATCAAGTTCTCGTTTTCTTCCTGTACCTTTTGAGAGTCATTGTTCTTCAGTAATTCCAAGGTCAGTTTTTTAAGGTCGTTAAGGTCACCTTTCATATCGAACAATACCTTATAGAGTATTTCGCGTTCGTTGGTGAAATCGCTTTCCTTCTTTTCGCGACTAATAACTGCCGGTAGATTAGAACCCTGTGAATTCGGTAAATAACTGTTCAATGTATATGCCGAAACGGCCCGACTTTCTTCCAATACCGATACCTGCTCGGCAATGTTCCGAAGCTGACGGATGTTTCCCGGCCAACGGTATTTTAATAACACCTGAACGGCATCGTCTTCTAAACGAATTGTGGGCATTTTATATTTCTGTCCAAAATCGGAAGCAAATTTCCGAAATAAGAGATGAATGTCGTCGCGGCGTTCGCGTAGCGGCGGAATGTTAATTTCAACAGTGCTCAGACGATAGTACAAGTCTTCCCTGAATTTTTCTTTTTTAATTGCCTCGAACATATTTACGTTAGTGGCTGCTACAATGCGCACATTGGTCTTTTGTGTTTGGGAAGATCCAACTTTCAAAAACTCGCCATTTTCTAGAACCCGAAGCAACCGTACTTGTGTGGTCAGGGGAAGTTCTCCTACCTCATCTAGAAAAATAGTACCACCATCGGCAACTTCAAAATAACCACTACGGGTTTGCGTAGCGCCGGTGAAGGCTCCTTTTTCATGACCGAAAAGTTCGCTGTCTATAGTGCCCTCGGGAATGGCCCCGCAGTTAACAGCAATATATTTTGCATGTTTACGATGGGAAAGGGAATGAATGATCTTGGGAATTGCCTCTTTTCCAACCCCGCTCTCGCCAGTTACCAAGACTGAAATATCAGTAGGGGCAACTTGCATGGCCTTTTCAATGGCGCGATTAAGCTTCACATCGTTACCAATGATTTCAAAGCGCTGTTTTATAGCTTGTATAGATTCCATTTATTTTTCTTGTCCCTTTACTCTTGAATAACAATCAGAGATTCTACTTGCTTTAAATAATTTCTATAAACATGTGAAACACTTAATTGTTTTCGGAATAGCCCACTGCTTCACCGATCAAGGTGGCCGAAGTACAATTGAGCATTTTTACGTTGACAAATTCTCCTACTTTGTAGTTTTCCTTTGGGAATACTGCGACTGTGTTCTGTGAATTGCGACCCATCCAATGGGCATCCGATTTCTTCGATGAACCTTCAATAAGTATTTCTTGAACCTTTCCAACATGCTGTTGGGTTCTTTCTTGACAATGTTCTCTTTGTAGGGCGATTATTTCCGACAGCCTACGTTTTTTGATTTCTTCTGGAACATCATCCTCTAGTTTTCTGGCCGCCATGGTTCCAGGTCTTTCTGAATATGCGAACATAAATCCGTAATCGTATTTCACATACTCCATCAACGATAAAGTATTTTTGTGATCTTCTTCGGTCTCGGAAGGAAAACCGGTAATCATATCCTGTGATACTGCGCAATCGGGAATGATTTTTTTGATGTTATCAATTAGCTCAAAATACTCTTCACGGGTGTGCAAACGATTCATCTCTTTCAGAATTCGATTGCTTCCGCTTTGCACCGGAAGATGAATATAATTACAGATATTCTTGTGTTTCGCCATGGTATGAATTACCTCAAGCGTCATGTCTTGCGGGTTGGAGGTCGAAAAGCGAATTCGCATCTTCGGTTGTGCAGTGGCTACCAGTTCAAGTAATTGTGCGAAGGTTACCGAGGTGGCCTTTTGCATGTCGGTAGCTTTGTCCAGATCTTTTTTTAATCCTCCACCATACCATAGGTAGCTGTCTACATTTTGCCCTAATAAGGTTATTTCACGAAATCCTTTGCGCCATAAATCATTCACCTCACTAATAATAGAACGTGGGTCTCGGCTACGCTCGCGCCCTCGGGTAAAGGGTACGACGCAAAAAGTACACATGTTGTCACAACCTCGGGTGATAGATACGAATGCGGTTACCCCGTTTGAATTTAGGCGTACCGGGGCGATATCGCCATAGGTTTCCTCTTTAGAGAGCATTACATTGACGGCATTTCTGCCTTCATCAATTTCTTGAACAAGATTGGGCAGGTCTTTGTACGCATCGGGCCCCACGACCATATCCACAATTTTTTCCTCTTCGAGCAGCTGACTTTTCAAACGTTCGGCCATACAACCCAAAACACCCACCTTTAGATGGGGTCTATTTTTCTTTACCGCATTAAATTTTTCGAGCCGTTTTCGCACAGTAAGCTCAGCTTTTTCTCGAATGGAGCAGGTATTTACGAGAACAAGGTCGGCGTCATCAAGACTTTGGGTGGTATTAAAACCTTCTTTTGCTAAAATGGATGCGACTATTTCACTATCGGAAAAATTCATCTGGCATCCGTAACTTTCAATGTAAAGCTTCCGGTTGTTCTTTTTGTTATCCTCCAAGGTGAGTACAGAACCTTGTAAAGATTCGTCTATTGTTTTCTCCATTTAAAACCTGTTTGCAGTCAATTGAATTTACCCGAAAGTTACTAGTTCTTTCTACTTTCCTTTATCTCCTCACGTAAAAAGGAATGTGTTTCGGGGAGACAAAGATAATGCTAATTCTAAGATAGTGACAATATGGCAGTTATAAATTTTGGTTAAACCGGTTGTATTATGGGGCTCGATGAATTTCTAAAGGCCGCTCTAGAGAGTTAAAGGGAATGATTAAATTGCCCACAAATCATTCCTTTATTTTGATAAGAACCTTATACGAAAAATAAAATAATGGATATTCTCGTTTATGCCAGAGAATGATATGGAAAAAAAAGATCAAAAAGTTAGCACTATCAAGGAGGTGATGGCCCAGATCTACAAAGAAAACCTTTGGGGAGGTAAAAACGAATCATTTTACTCGGGTTCAGGTTCGCATAAGCGAAAAATAGTGGAGCCCTATATTCTAGCAATTACTAAATGGCTTGCTTCCTTCAATGAGAAATTGGTTATTTGCGATTTAGGTTGTGGTGATTTTAATGTGGGTCGGCAGTTGGTACCCTTCTCAAAAGGTTATATCGGTATCGATGTAGTCGATGCCTTGATTCAACGAAATCAAACCTTGTTCAATGAGGATAAGTTGACTTTTAAATGTCTTGATATTATTGAAGATACACTACCCGACGGAAACTGTGCTATCCTACGACAAGTGCTACAACATTTATCCAATGAAGAAATTTTGGCCCTAATACCAAAATTAAGAAAATATCGTTTTCTGGTGGTTACCGAGCATTTGCCCTTTGCCGAATTCGTTCCCAATATAGATAAGCCAACAGATTATGACATCCGGTTGGGAAAGAAAAGCGGAGTGGTATTGACCCAGCCTCCATTTGATTTGAATCCGTTAAAGGAAGAAAACCTTTTGACGATAGGTTTTAGGCAGCGAAGCCAAATTACAACCACGCTCTATCAAAACTTTTGATTCATAACGGCTAATTTCCGTTATAATATTTTGAAATAGAGCTAGGTAATGACCCACTAAGTTTGAAAAGGATATCAATTTTTTGCCTCTTTTAGACGCAACTTCAATTGAGTTTTGACATCTTGCTAATATAAAACCCTACAATTAAAATAGTTATGAAAAACAAAATGCTGCTACTTCTGTTTGTCAGTGCGCTACTTTTCGTTTCTTGTGATACAAACGAGGATCAAGACAAATATGCCGATTATCAGGTGGCCCGCCCCTTGAAAATTTCCAAGACAGAATTTAAGAATAGTGTTACAATTGTACCACCTGCGCCTATTGAAAGTTCAGGAAAAATTTATGCCTACAAAAACTACATTTTTGTAAATGACAAATTTAGGGGTGTGCATGTAATCGATAATAGCGATCCCGAAAATCCCAAAAAGGTGTCTTTTATCAAAATAGCAGGCAATGTAGATATTTCAGTAAAAGACGACTATCTATATGCCGATAGTCTTACCGATTTGGTCGTACTCGATATTTCAAACCTCGAAGATATAACAATCGTAAACAGATTGGAAAATGTGCTTAGAGACAATGTGGTCTGGCCAGCAGAGGCCGATTTTTTTGAATGGGAAGACATTGATTATGAAAATGAGATGATCGTTGGTTGGGAACTGGTGACCGAAAGACGTTCGATCGAGGAATATGAAAGCCAATTTGTAAATCGAATGGATGATGTTTTTTTTGCCGAGGCGGCCAATGATGCTTCGGTAGGTCAAGGGGGTTCATTGGCGCGCTTTAAAATAGTCGATAATTTTCTTTATGCCGTAGATAGCCATAATATTAATATTTTCAATATTTCCGATTTGGAAAACCCTCAAGATCTGGAAGATGTCTATGCAGGGTTCGATATTGAGACTATTTTTAACCAAGGACATTATTTGTTTTTGGGCAGTATGCGCGGTATGTATATATATGATATCGCCTCTCCGGCAAATCCGACCTTCGTTTCTGAATTTCAGCACGGCACCGCCTGCGACCCCGTTGTGGTCGACGGTGATTATGCCTATGTCACGCTGAGGGGCGGCAATCAATGTGGCGCTACGGAAAGCGGACTTTTTATTATCGACATTTCGAACATTTTTGAGCCAGTCCTTAAAGTAAGCTATGCCATGGACGGACCCTATGGGCTCGGCATCAAAGAAGAAAAGTTATTTGTTTGTGATGGTGACTCGGGGTTGAAAGTTTACGATAAAACAAATGTTGATGATTTGATAACTTTGAATCATTTCGAAAACATCAATACATTTGATGTGATACCATTGAACGATAACCTTTTAATGGTCGGTGATGGCGTGCTTTATCAATATACTTATCTTGAGAATGATATAGCGTTACTAAGCACTTTGCAACTAAATTAAAACGTTGAAAATTTCGATTGAAACGCCCTACTGAAACAGGGCGTTTTTTTATACATATAAATAAGGTGTAGCACCAAATTAAAAAATTCAACTACTTTTGTTGCATCAAAAAACCATGAATGGCCAAGAATTTAGTAATTGTAGAGTCGCCCGCAAAGGCAAAGACTATCGAGAAATTTTTAGGAAAAGATTATAAAGTAGAGTCCAGTTTTGGGCATATAGCCGATTTACCATCCAAAGAACTGGGCGTAGATGTCGATAATGATTTTGAACCAAAATATATTGTCGATAAAGACAAAAAAGCTTTGGTCAAAAAGCTAAAAGAACTTGCGGCAAAAGCAGAAACTATTTGGTTGGCCAGTGATGAAGACCGGGAGGGAGAGGCTATTTCATGGCATTTGGTAGAAACGCTGGGACTGGATAAAAGCAAGACCAAGCGCATCGTATTCAATTCCATTACGAAATCGGCCATACAAAAGGCGATTGAGAACCCACGGGAAATAAACTACAATCTGGTAAATGCCCAACAAGCCCGAAGGGTCTTGGATCGACTGGTGGGGTATCAACTATCTCCTGTACTGTGGAAAAAGATTAAACCAGGCCTATCGGCCGGTAGGGTACAGTCGGTCGCTGTTCGATTGATCGTAGAGCGTGAGCGAGATATTGATGCCTTTGTGCCAGAAGGGTCTTTTAGAATTTCAGCAGAGTTCAAAACAGAAGATGGGAACATCTTTACGGCGAAACTAAATAAGACCTTTGCTTCTAAAAAAGAGGCTGAGGATTTTTTGAAAAAAAATATTGGAGCTGATTTTTCGGTCGGAAGTTTAGATAAAAAACCGGCAAAGAAATCCCCGTCAGCGCCCTTTACTACATCGACGCTACAGCAAGAGGCGTCTCGAAAACTTTATTTCTCTGTCGGTCGTACGATGCAAGTGGCACAACGATTGTACGAGGCGGGATTAATAACTTATATGAGAACGGATAGCGTTAACCTCTCGGGGGAGGCGATCAATGCTGCGAAAGATGCCATCATTGATACCTATGGTGAAAAATACAGTTCGGTGCGTAACTTTAAGGGAAAGACGAAAGGGGCACAAGAAGCACATGAGGCCATTCGCCCCACCGATATGACACGACAGTCTCCTTCGCTGGATCGTGATCAGTCTAAATTATACGAACTGATATGGAAACGTACGATAGCCTCGCAAATGAGTGACGCCCAGTTAGAGCGTACCAATGTTAAAATTAAGGCAAGTACACATTCGGAAGAATTTACCGCGAACGGAGAGGTTATTAAGTTCGATGGCTTTCTGAAGGTTTATATGGAAGGATTGGATGAGGAAGATACAGCAGAGGAGCAAGAAGGAATGCTTCCGGCCATGTCAGTAGGTGATGCTTTGTTGAATCAATATATATCGGCTACCGAACGCTTTACAAGACCACCATACCGTTTCACGGAAGCTTCACTAGTAAAGAAGTTGGAAGAATTAGGTATAGGCAGACCATCCACTTATGCCCCTACAATTTCTACGATTCAAAATAGAGGGTATATCGAAAAGGGTTCTGTCGAAGGTGTTGAGCGCAAATATGCGCAATTGGTATTGGAGTCGGGTACCGTAAAAGAAAAGGGTCTTTCAGAGACTATCGGTTCCGATAAGGGAAAAATGGTGCCTACCGATATCGGCATCATCGTAAATGACTTTTTGGTAAGTCATTTTGCGAACATTCTCGATTATAATTTCACAGCGAAAGTCGAAGAAGATTTCGATGAGATTGCCGAGGGAGAAGAAGATTGGCAGAAAGTCATGAAAGATTTTTACAAAGACTTTCATCCAGTGGTACTTGATGTTGAAGAAAATGCCGATCGGGCAAGTGGAGAACGTGTTTTGGGTACCGATCCAAAATCCGGACGACAAGTTGCGGTACGCTTGGGTAGGTTTGGTCCCATGGTACAGATAGGCACTGTCGAGGAAGAAGAAAAACCGTTGTTTGCCAGCCTTTTGCCTGACCAATCATTAAATACCATTACCTATGACGAGGCGATGGAGTTATTTACATTGCCCAGAAAATTGGGTGTTTATGAAGGTGAAGAGGTCGAGGCTAATGTAGGTCGTTTTGGGCCCTACGTCCGTTTTGGTAAAAAATTCGTTTCCCTAGAGAAAGGGGAAAGTGCTTTCGATGTTGATATTGACAGGGCAATCGTGCTTATTAAGGAAAAACAAAAGGCAGATGCCCCGATTGCCAATTATGAAGGTAAAGAAGTTACCAAGGGTACTGGGCGCTTTGGGCCCTTTATCAAATGGGATGGTATGTTCATTAATGTGAATAAGAAATATGACTTTGATGATCTTTCACATCAAGATATTGAAGAACTGATTGAAGCCAAGAAACAAAAGGAAATAGACAAATTGGTGCAAGAGTGGCCTGAGGAAGGTATTCGCATTGAGAAGGCACGATGGGGAAGACATAATATTATACAGGGTAAAACTAAGGTAGAAATAGCCAAATCGGTAGATGCCACAAAGGTATCGTTGGAAGAGGCTAAGGCCCTCATTGAAAAAAAGGCTCCCAAAAAGAAAAAGACTACGGCAAAATCGAAGCGTAAATAATGATCGCAGCATTTGATTTTTTAGTTCCCGTTGCCGATAAGGTATTGGCACACTGTGAATTATTACCTGCCCAGGCATTGGGTAGAAATATTAGCAAACACTCCACAAATAATGGCCTGCCCCAATTAAATAATGCTTCCGTAGCGCTTATTGGAGTTAGGGAGTCTAGAAATGCCTTCGAAAAGAAACCAGAAAAACTAGATGTTTCCGCGATCCGAATCCAATTATACAAGTTGTTGCTGGGTAATTGGAATTCTTCGATTATTGACATTGGTGATGTGGAGGAAGGTGAAACTGTAGAGGATACCTACTTTGTGGTGAAGGAGATTGTGGCCGGTCTTTTAAAAGAGAATATTGTGCCTATCATTATAGGTGCCACTCAAGACATTACTTATGCCGTTTATCGCGCCTTCGACGGAATTAAAGACCGTATTAATCTAGTTGCAATTGATAACCGTTTTGATTTTGGTATGGATGAGGAGCTTATTTCCTCTAACTCTTATATGAGCAGAATCATTACCGATAAACCGAATAACCTTTTTAATTTCTCCAATATCGGCTACCAGAGCTATTATAACGCCCAAGAAGAGCTAGACCTAATGGAACGTCTTTTTTTTGACTCGTATCGTCTAGGCGAAGTCACTGCCGATATTTCTTCCGTAGAGCCTTTGTTAAGAAATGCCCATGCCATAAGTATGGACGCTCGTTCTATTCGAGCCAGCGAAGTCGGTTTTTCAGATAATTTTTCTCCCAACGGTTTTACAGGTCGGGAAATATGTGCCATTGCAAGGTATGCAGGCATCAGTGAAGAAGTAATGGTCTTTGGGGTCTATGAAATGGAGAATGCGAACCAATCAAGTCAACTTATGGCCCAAATAATCTGGTATTTTATCGAGGGGTTTAATTTTAGGATAAAAGAATCTCCGCATACCAAGAGTAATGATTTCACAAAATACATAGTACCAACAGAAACAGAACAATTAGTCTACTATAAAAGCCTGCTTACCGAAAGGTGGTGGGTTGAGGTGCCTTCACTTCTAACTACGCATAATAAAACAAACTCACCTGCGTTATTACCATGCGCCGAAAAGGACTATTTGGAAGCATGCAACCAAAACATTCCTGAACGGTGGTTTAAGGCCTATAAAAAAGGGCTTAATTAATTGAAATATTTTTTAAGGTATAATTGCTTTCAATACAATAATTTAAGCAAAACGTAGTTTTAGAGAATAGAATAAATACATGTGTTCGTAGTTTATAACCATAATCGAAATTTAACCTAAAGTATGAAAAAGCTATTGTTGTTATCTATAGCGTTTGTTTTTTTGCTCACGAGTTGTGGGTCCAAAACAAAGGGAGAGCTAGTCGGAGCCAAGGGAAAAAGATGGTACCCCGAAAAACCCTATGGAATGGAGCTAATCCCCAGAGGAGCTTTTATTATGGGGAAAAGTGAAGAAGACCAGGCGAAAGTTCTCAATGCACCGACCAAGACTGTAACGGTGCGATCTTTTTATATGGACGATACTGAGATTACCAACAGCGAGTATCGACAGTTCGTTGAATGGGTCAAAGACTCTATAACCAGAACCAAGTTAGCTATTTTGGCAGATGAACTTGGCTTGGGTCCAGAAGATGGTGGTATTGGCGATTATGCTTTTAAAGACGCCGATACGACAAAGTCTTCTGTTTACGATAAATATATGCTTGACAATTATGCCGGTATGGGTGAAACGGGATATGAAGGCAGAGCTTTAAACAAAGACGAGGAATTGGTCTGGGATATTTCCGAATACCCTGATGAATACTACACCGAGGTAATGGATTCATTATATATTCCTGAAGAAGAATCTTATAACGGCCAGCGCACCGTCGATGTTACCCAATTAAAATATAAATATAGTTGGATGGATATCGATGCCGCCGCTCGAGCTAGAAGTGGTAGAAGAAAAGATTTTATCCGACATGAAGAATTGGAAATCTATCCTGATACAACAGTTTGGATTAAAGATTTTGAATACTCGTATAATGAACCCATGCACAATGATTATTTCTGGCATGATGCCTATAGCGAATACCCTGTGGTAGGTGTTTCGTGGAAGCAGGCAAAGGCATTCTGTAATTGGCGGACCAAATTTAAGAATGACGATCAAAAAAGTCGTGGCAAACAATTTGTGAATCAGTTCAGGTTGCCGACCGAAACAGAATGGGAATACGCTGCAAGGGGAGGTATCGAAGGAGGTACATACCCATGGGGAGGCCCTTATGTAATCAGTGATACGGGTTGTTTTATGGCGAACTTTAAACCCCAACGAGGTGATTATGCTGCCGATGCGGCGCTCTATACCGTAGAGGCGAAGTCATACGAGCCTAACGATTTCAACCTGTACAATATGGCAGGTAATGTATCTGAATGGACGAATTCAAGCTATGATCCCAATGCATATGAATACGTTTCTACCATGAACCCCAATGTGGGAGATGGTAGTAATGCAAGAAAAGTCATCAGAGGCGGCTCTTGGAAAGATGTTGCTTACTTCCTACAGGTTAGTACCAGAGATTACGAATATGCCGATTCTGCACGTAGCTACGTGGGCTTCAGAACAGTTCAGGATTATATGGGTGAAGAAGATTCAACGCAATAAATAGAAATACACGAATACAATAAATAGTAAATACGCAATTAAATACACACCGATTAAAAATCGGAAAATCAAATTTTAACCAAATCTTTTTTAATTATTTCGAACCTTAAATTAAATTTAAAATTATGGCACAGTCAAAATCAACAAAGAAATTATTTAACATGGCTTATGGCCTTGGAGCATCGGTAGTAATCATTGGAGCATTATTCAAGATCCTTCACTGGGAATTTGGCCCCCTTACGGGAGGATTGCTTCTTGCCGTAGGTCTTATAACAGAGGCGCTTATATTCGCAATCAGTGCTTTTGAACCTGTAGATGACGAATACGATTGGTCTTTGGTTTATCCAGAATTGGGTGGTGGTGCTTCTTCAGCTAAAAAGGGTAACGAATTTGCTGAAATAAAGGAAGCCGAGACTTCGTTGTCTAAAAAATTAGATGAGCTTTTACAGGAAGCCGGTGTTGACGCCAACTTAATGGAAAGTCTTGGAACGAGCATCAGAAACTTCGAAGGTGCTGCCAAAGGTATTGCCCCAACTGTTGATGCAATGGAGTCTACAAGAAAATATTCAGATGAGATGGTTCATGCTGCTGCTCAAATGGAGTCATTAAACAGCTTATACAAAGTTCAGTTAGAAAGCGCAAGCAAACAAGCTTCAGTTAATGAAGAAGTAGTACAGAACGCCTCTGCACTTAAGGATCAAATGGAATCTTTGGCAACGAACCTTTCTTCATTGAATGGTGTTTATGGTGGTATGTTGACGGCCATGAACAGAAACTAATTAGTTTTAGTTAACCCCAAATCAATTATTAATTAAAAACTAATTAGAAAACATGGCAGGAGGAAAAGCAACACCACGTCAGAAGATGATCAACTTAATGTATTTGATCTTCATCGCAATGCTGGCGTTAAACATGAGTAAAGAAGTACTAGCTGCGTTCGGATTGATGAACGTGAAAATGGAGACTTCTAACGCGAAAACCACAGAAAGTAATCTTGCTTTCTTAGATGGTCTAAGTACTAAAGCATCGGAAGATGAGGCTAAATATGGTGATTTATATATCAAAGCTGGCCAAATCAAAGAGATGTCTCAAGAGTATTATGATTACTTACAATCATTGAAAGACGGTATGTTGGAAGATGTTGAGGATCCCACCGATTACCAGGTAATGGACAAATCTGATTTCTTGGATGGAAAGTTTTTCCAAGGAGACAATTTAACTCCTGAAGGTGAAGATTTCTTAAATAGAATCAATAATTATCGAGATGGTGTAATCAATATTTTACCAGCGACAATGAAAGATGTTAAAGAATCTGTTGTAGCTCGTTTCCAAACAGGCGATGAGAATGGTAAAGTTGAAAACAGAAGCGGAGAGAAAGTTGATTGGATCAATTATCACTATGAAAGATTCCCATTGGTAGCTTCATTGACCAAATTGACCGCATTACAAGCTGATATCAAAGCGACAGAGGAAGATGCTTTGAAATCAATGTTGGCAGGTGAGTTGACAGAGCAGGTATCTTTAAAGAATTTTGCTACTTCGTTATTTGCTAAAAAATCAGCGTATTATACCGGAGAAAAATATGATGGTAAGATTATCATTAGCAAAACCGATAACTCTTCGACTCCGGTACGGGCTGAGTTGACATTAGATGGCAGAAAATTGTCTGAAGGCCCCGATTACAAGATAGAAGCCGGTGGTATTAAAATGCTTGTCAGTTCGGGTAATGCTGGTGACCATGAAGTTGCGGGTACATTGTATTTTATGCAAGATGGTAAAGAAATTGAGGTTCCTGTAAAGAACTCCTTTGCAACAATTTCGAAGCCTAACGCTGCTTTGATAGCTGCTGATAAGATGAATGTTGTGTATCGTGGGGTAGCTAACCCGATGAGTATCTCTATTCCTGGTATTCCAGATAATAAGGTTACCGCATCTGCTCCTGGTCTTAAGAAAGTTAGCTCGAGCAAATATATTATGAACCCGGGTACAGGCCGAACGGTGAAGATTGTTGCTTCCGGTACATTGCCCGATGGTCAACGTATTTCTACTCCTGCTGAATTTAGGATTAAAGATATCCCAAGACCTGCAAGTACGATTCGAGGAGAAAGTGGTAGTGTTAAAATGCCAAGAAATAACCTTGAGATTTCAACTATCGGAGCTATTCTTGAAGACTTTGACTTTGATTTGAAACTTGCGGTTAGTGGATTTAGCTTCAAAGTACCTGGTCAACCTACTGTTAAGGTTAACGGTAATAAATTGGATAGTCGGGCCAAGTCCGCCTTGAAAAGGGCTAAGCGTGGTGATGCCGTTCAAATATTCGATGTTCAGGCATACATTACAAATAATAAGAGCTATAAACTAAAGAAAGTTTCAAACGTTTTTATAGAGCTTACAAACTAGTAACTAGTATAATTTATGATTATGAATTGGAAGAATGTTTTATTAATCGGAGCCGTTAGCTTAATGCCGGTATCCTTAATGGCCCAGGCGAATATTTTGAACGCCAAGAAGCCAGAGGAGATTGGCAAGAAAACGGAAGCTCAAAAAGCGCTTGACAATGATGCCCCCTTGGAATATGGTTATGTTGATGACAGGGATATTCTCTGGTCAAAGACCGTTTGGGAAACCATTGATCTCGATGAGCGTGTTAACTTTCCGCTATACTATCCGATCGATACCATTGATATTGGTGCCGATAGAAGATCCTTGTACGATGTTTTTATGAAAAATATCAAAAACGGAAAACTTAAGGATGTATATGTAGACTCTTATTTCAGTGAAAAAAGAAATTTCAGTGATTTGGAAGCTACTTTGCAGAAAGTAGATACAACCGATCTTGGATATGAACAGATCAATGCGGGTGAACAACTTTCTATGGAATATGTAAACCGTAGAGATTTGACCGCAGCCGACATTGAAGAGTACCGTATCAAAGGCATGTGGTATTTCGATAAACGTCTAGGGGAACTCAAGTACCGTTTGTTAGGTATTGCCCCTGTTGCGCCAGATGTAAACTTCATTGATGATGATTCAATGGATCCCGAAGATGCGAAAGTCGAATTATTTTGGGTATGGTACCCAAGTGCAAGACAAGTGTTGCATGAGGCAAAGGTCTTTAATCAACGCAATTCGGCACAGCCCATATCTTTTGATATGTTATTGAACGCAAGAAGGTTCAACGGTATAATTTACCGAGAGGACAACGTTCATGGCGATCGTGTAATCAATGATTACATATCCGACAATTCCTTGTTCCAGCTATTGGAAGCCAAGCGTATTAAGGAGGTCATCAGAGATAGGGAGCAAGATATGTGGGCCTATTGATGAGGTCGTGATTTGAAAGGCAGAAAGCCACTTCAAACAGGAAGGATGATAAATCCAACAAAAAAATAGTACATTCCAATTCAAAAGTACAGAACATCCTGATGGTTAGCCATCAGGATGTTTTTTTATGTAAACTTCACGCTATGTTTTGTGATAAAGTAATTTTAATACCATATATGTTGTTCTGCTTCGTAGTATGAAATCCAATTTTCTACCTTTGCGCCCATGGTAGATTATATTATAGTTGGGCTTGGTCTTGCAGGAATTTCTTTCTGTGAGCAATTGGAAAAGCATAACAAATCATTTAGAGTCATAAGTGATGATTCCCAAACTTCTTCCGTGGTGGCTGCCGGATTGTATAACCCGGTAATTCTAAAACGATTTACATTGGCCTGGAATGCCAAGGAGCAGTTAGAGATTGCCTATCACCATTATAAAAATTTGGAAAGTAAATTGGGGCTGCAATTAGATTATAAGGTTCCCGTGTTACGACGGTTCGGATCGATAGCAGAACAAAATGCTTGGTTCGAGGCATCTGATAAAAAAGGGCTGCAACACTTTTTGTCCACGGAAATCCAGCAAAACAAAAATACGTCGATAGATGCGCCCTATGGCTATGGTAAAGTAATGCATACGGGAAGAATAGACACGGAGAAACTACTTTTGACATATACCAATTATTTGAGGGAAAAAGGACAGCTTGTTTCCGAAACTTTTGATTTTGATGCATTGCGTATGCATCCGAATGGTGTGACTTACCAAATGCTGGAGGCCAAGCAAATTGTTTTTGCCGAAGGTTTTGGGTTAAGACAAAATCCGTATTTTAAATACTTGCCGTTAAATGGAACCAAAGGGGAACTCTTAACCATAAAATCGGTCGAATTAAAGGAGGAAAATGTCATTAAGTCCTCCGTATTTGTAATTCCTTTAGGGAACGATTTATATAGAATTGGCGCCACTTACGAAAGAAATGACAAGACCAACACTCCATCCGCAGAGGCTAAATCAGAGATGTTGAAAAAATTTGAAGCCTTTGTAAGCTGTGATTATCAAGTGGAGCATCATGCCGCTGGAATTAGACCGACGGTTAAGGATAGAAAACCTTTGGTAGGAAGGCATGCCGTGCACAAAAACCTTTATGTGCTGAATGGATTAGGTTCTCGTGGAGTTATGATCGGCCCCTATGCAGCTCAAAAATTGTATGGGTTTATTGAGCATGAGACGCCCATTGATAGAGAAATGAATATTGAACGATTTGCAATACGTTGAAAAGTAAGGCTACATACGGTGTTGTTTTAGGGGCCTTGATCGCCGGTACAAGCGGTGTCATTATAAAAAGTATCGATAGCATCGACGCTAGCTCGATTGCTTGGTTTCGTACAACAGTACCAACCGTCATCGTTTTTGTTTGGATGCTGTTGAAAGGTGTAAAACCTTTTCGTGGCAACTACCAAAAAATGATGGTAGGAGCTCTTATCAATGCCCTTCGCGTTTATTTATATCTTATGGCTTTTATCTATACTTCGATAGGCAATGCGGTGATATTGTTCTATACCTGGCCTATTATGGTCGCGCTTTTGGGATTTCTGTTTCTTGGTGAAAAAGTAGATAAATATCAATCGTTTCTTCTCGTCTTAACTTTTATTGGCATCGTATTGGCATATTCCGACAAGCCGTTCACTTTTGAGAACCAAGACTTTCTGGGAATGCTTGCCGCACTTGGAGCTTCAATGACCAACGCGGCCACAGTGGTACTTTTCAAATCAGAGGCTAAAAACTACCACAGTCTTGAGATGGTGTTTTACCAAAATATTGCAGGAGTATTTATATTTTTACCTTTTTTTATTATAGGTGTTGCACATGCCGAAATAGCAGACATAGGCCTAGGCACCCTATTTGGGTTAATAGCCGGAATCATTGTCTTTGGACTATTTTTTCACAGCCTGAAATATCTGAATGCAGCGACCGCTTCTACTTTAATGTACCTTGAGGTCGTAAGTGCCATACTTTTCGGCTATTTATTCTTTAATGAAGTGTTGGGAGTTAATATGGTCCTAGGTGGATTTCTGATTATGGCAAGCAATTTATTGTTGGTACGGTTCGATCGCAAAAATATTGTCCAAGAAATAAAATAAGGCGATTTGCAAAAGACTCAGCTTAACTCTTGATAGCCTTTGGGTCATATTTGATAAAAAAGTTGATCCAAATATTTCTTGATAAACGGATGATAATCGGCATAAAAATTACCAATGTTGTTACAATGGCGATAAATGCGGTTACTAAAGAAGCTCCGATGAACAAAAAAGCTATTACAAAGGCGGCTACGGCAAAAGCGATACCTACTCCATAACTAACATACATGGCACCATAAAAGAAGGAAGGTTCTATTTTGTATTTTGTTCCACAATGTGAACAACGCTCCTGCATCTTAAAAATATTGCCCAGATGATATGGGTTTTCATCCTCATACATGCTTTCTAAATGGCATTTAGGGCAAGTTCCTGTTAAAATGCTGTACAGTTTGTTTCCTTTTTTTAACATTTGCAAAATCTTTCGACAAAGATAGGGCTTTGTCCATTTTTTTGTCATTGTATTAAGAAATAATTGAACAACATAAAAATTGGTTGTCTGGTGATACAGATTTATAATATCTAGGAATAGGAAATAGTAGGGTTTATATAGGTGTTGTACATCGAGCACTTTAAATCTGAAGTTATCACCAGAATTGACCAAACTATAATTAAAAAAACATGCTCAACATTCACAATCTGTCCGTTTCCTTTGGAGGCGAATATCTTTTCGAAGAAATATCTTTTCGACTGAATGCCGGGGACCGCGTGGGGTTGATTGGTAAAAATGGTGCAGGAAAATCGACCCTTCTAAAATTACTTACTAAAGATATGCCTCTTGACAGCGGGGTTATAGCAATGGAAAAGGACGTTCGGATCGGGTTTCTAAGACAGGATATTGATTTTGAGCAGGGAAGGACTGTCTTAGAAGAGGCGCATCAGGCGTTCGAAGAAATCAAGGCCTTGGAGCTTCAATTGGATGATATCAACCATCAATTGGCAGAAAGAACCGACTATGAGAGTGAAAGTTACAACCAATTAATGATCGACCTGACCGATGTCGGTCATCGTTATGAAATTTTAGGCGGCTATAATTATCAGGGAGAAACCGAAAAGATACTTTTAGGACTAGGTTTCAAACGTGATGATTTTGATAAAAAAACCGACACCTTTTCCGGTGGATGGCGCATGCGGATCGAATTGGCGAAACTGTTGTTACAGAATAACGACGTTTTGCTTTTAGATGAGCCAACGAACCACCTTGATATTGAATCTATTATTTGGTTGGAGCAGTTTCTTAAAAACTTTCCAGGAGCCGTGGTAATTGTATCCCACGATAAGATGTTCTTAGATAATGTGACCAATCGAACTATTGAAATTTCTTTGGGCAGAATTTATGATTATAACAAACCCTACTCGAAATTTTTGACCCTCAGGGCCGAAATAAAAGAACAGCAACTAAACGCACAAAAAAATCAAGAAAGGGAAATTCAGCAGGCAGAACGGCTAATAGAGAAGTTCAGGGCAAAGTCTACAAAAGCGTCCATGGCACAGTCCCTGATAAAAAAGCTTGATAAAATGGAGCGCATCGAGGTTGATCAAGATGATAATGCCGCTATGAACGTCCGATTTCCTATTTCGGTGACTCCGGGAAAGGTGGTAACTGAAATAGAAAACCTATCCAAAAGTTATGGAAATCATCAGGTGCTTCAAAACATAGATCTACTTATTGAACGCAATAGTAAAACCGCTTTTGTTGGGCAAAATGGTCAAGGAAAATCAACTTTGGCCAAAATTATGGTAGGGGAGCTGAAATACGACGGACAATTAAAATTAGGGCACAATGTCGAAATTGGTTATTTCGCCCAGAATCAGGCAGAATATTTGAATGGGGAAAAAACCGTTCTAGATACCATGATCGATGCAGCTAATGAAAAAAACAGGAGCAAGGTCAGGGATATTTTAGGGTCTTTTCTGTTTAGGGGAGATGAAGTAGAGAAATATGTTAAAGTGCTTTCCGGTGGTGAGCGAAACCGATTGGCCTTAGCAAAAATGCTTTTACAGCCCTTTAATGTTCTGGTTATGGATGAACCTACCAACCATCTTGATATTCAATCAAAGAATGTGCTGAAAAAAGCGTTGCAAAATTTTGAAGGTACCTTGATTTTGGTTTCTCACGATAGGGACTTTTTACAAGGGCTTACCAATAAGGTATATGAGTTCAAAGATTGTAAGATCAAGGAATATCTAGGTGACATTGACTATTATCTGGATCAACGTAAAGTGGATGACTTTAGGGCTATAGAAAAAAAGAAAAAGGAAACGGGTAAAAAGGAAAAGTCAGTAACTAAAGAGATTAGTTTCCAAGATCAAAAAAAACTTAAGTCGCTGAAAAACAAGCTTAGTTCTGTCGAAAGCTCGATTTCAAAGTTGGAAAAGGAGATTGCCGAGATTGACCACCAACTCTTAATGGATTATGATGCTACGATTGCTAATCCAGGTTTTTTTGACAAGTACCAAAAGAAAAAAAAGACCTTGGAGGATCAAATGAAAAATTGGGAGGAGATAACATTAAGTTTAGAGGAAATGGCATCGTGATTTCCTGGTGATTACAAGCCTATTTTCCACTAAACCACAGAATTTTGCCCTTTCACAACATAATAGGGCGGTTCACCGATATTTTTTTCGTTTCAAGGGGTTTTATCGTTAATTTGTAGGTAAATTCTTTAAGTGACTAACTAAAATCAAAAGCACCTACAATCTATGAAAAGACTTATTTGTTTTCTGATGTTGTCAGTAATAGCGGGAAATCAGGTTTTTGCCGAAGTTCCCAGTAAAGAAAAAAAGGCATTGGTCGAGTTTTATAATGCCACCAACGGGAAGGACTGGGCGAAAACTTGGAATCTTAATGAACCTGTCGAAAGTTGGTATGGGATTACTGTGGCCAACGGCCATGTTTCCCAGATAAATTTGTTCCGAAATAATTTGATGGGCCAAGTACCGGAAAGTATTGGTCGGCTAGAACACCTTGAGATTCTCAACCTAGCATTTAATTCAATTTCCGGGGAGCTTCCGAAAGATTTGGTGAAACTAAAGGATTTAAAAGTGTTGCGACTGGAAATGAATCGTCTAAAAGGGTCACTTCCTGAAGCAATAGGAAAATTGGAAAAACTGGAAGAGCTTGTCATGTTCAACAATCTTTTGACAGGTAGCATTCCGGAAAGCATTGGAAACATGGTGAACTTGAGAGTGCTTAATTTATCGAGTAACCTACTTAAAGGGATAATACCGGGTTCACTTGGCAATCTAGTACATCTGCAAAGTTTGGGCCTTTTTGAAAATGCTTTGGAAGGTGCGATACCTGGCGAAGTGGGCAACCTTACGGCGCTAAGGGAATTGGTGCTGGCCAACAATCAACTTGAAGGCGATATCCCAACCGAATTTGGTCAATTGGCAAGCCTACGTATTCTACAGATTCAGAACAATAGATTTAATTCTTTCAAAAGTTTGCAATCGATGGACGAAGGGCGGTTTACGGTATTCGATTATGATAAAAAAGAGGATATTCAAAACTTTAAAGATGTTGATTTTAGTAGAACGCGAATGGCCGATACGAAATTTGAAGATGATAATGAGGAGTAGCTATTAGTTTTTAATTTTATCAGTTTGGTTAATTAACAAAAGGGATGCAGTATGCATCCCTTTTTTTTGTTCCATCTTGTGAATGCTTCGAGTATCATTTACAAGTTAATCAATTGGTTATACCAATCTAAGGAAGCCCAATTTCCTATGAGATCAAAGGGCGAGGATAACCCTGTTTATTTTGATTACATTGCTAGGGTGTTATCCGCTTAACATTTAGGATATATTTAACAAAACTAGCCTAAACTAATAGATAGTTTTGTAGTCTAACGACCAATCAATTTTAATGGACACAAGAAAAATAATCCTTTCAATTTTAGGGGTGGTGTTGATAGGGGCTTCCATTTATGGTGCTTTGGCAATAGTAAATAGTAAAAAAATGCTAAAGCCTCGGCCTGATAAGGTAGTCAAAACAGTTTTTGTCGACACCGTTCAAAATGGCAAGGTTTCCATTGTAGTTCCCGCCAACGGCAACCTTATGGCTAAACAGCGGGTTGAACTATATGCCGAAGTGCAAGGGGTGTTTACAAGCGGGAGTAAACTTTATAGGGCCGGACAGGTGTATAATAAGGGCGAGACGATTATTAGTATCGATGCCTCCGAGTATGCGGCCAGTGTGCAATCGGCAAAGAGTACGTTATACAATTTGATTACTTCTATAATGCCCGATTTGCGGCTTGACTATCCCGAAATATTTTCGAAATGGCAAGATTACCTCAATGGTTTTGATATCAAAAAAAGCACACCATCATTGCCTGAAATGACATCTGAAAAGGAAAAATATTTTATTTCAGGTCGTGGTATTTTGACTAATTATTACAATATTAAGAACCTCGAGCAGCGGCTTTCAAAATATCGTATTTCAGCCCCCTTTAAGGGTGTATTGGCCGAGGCATTGGTGACCGAGGGAACCTTGATAAGGGCAGGTCAAAAATTAGGCGAGTTCATCAATACCGAGGTTTACGAACTAGAGGTTGCCGTTAGTAAAACGTATAGTGATCTATTAAAGGTCGGTGAAACGGTCGAATTGTCTAATTTAAATCGTACAAAAAAGTATACGGGAAAAGTGGCACGCATCAATGGAAGGGTCGATCAAGCCTCCCAAACTATAAAGGCTTTTATAGAAGTGAAAGATGAAGGTTTACGGGAAGGTATGTACCTAGAGGCCAATTTGAATGCCAAAGAAGAAAGCGATGCTATTGAAGTGGATCGAGGTCTGTTACTTGAAAACGACAAAATTTTTGTCGTGCGCGATTCCATTTTAGATTTAATCGATGTAAAACCCGTTTATTTCTCCAATAAAAAAGTGGTTCTCAAAGATGTGCCAGACGGACTTACCATAGTTTCCAAACCCGTAGTGGGCGCCTACGCTGGCATGTTGGTCAAAGTTTACGAAGGACAAGCATCAAATACTCAGCAATAATGAGAAATATTATTTCTTATTTTATCAAATACCATGTGGCCGTCGATGTATTTGTATTGGCCTTCGTTGTTTTCGGTATTGCAGGTGCGCTATCTTTGAAATCGTCCTTTTTTCCTTTAGTCGATTCGAAGAATATATCTATAAATATTACATATCCTGGAGCCTCTCCGCAAGAGGTGGAAGAAGGCATAGTTCTAAAGATTGAGGATAATTTAAAAGGTCTTGAAGGTGTTGACCGTGTCACGTCTACCTCACGCGAAAACAGTGGTGTCATAAATGTAGAGATTGAAAAAGGAAGGGATATTGATTTCATGCTCTTGGAAGTAAAGAATGCTGTGGATCGCGTTCCATCTTTTCCTACAGGCATGGAGCCTTTGGTCGTATCAAAACTAGAGACCATACGGCAAACCATTAGTTTTGCGATAAGTGGTGACCACATACCTCTCGGAACTTTAAAGCAAATCGGAAGACAAGTAGAAAACGAGTTACGAACCATTGATGGTATTTCTCAAATAAGCATGTCTGGCTATCCAGAAGAAGAAATAGAAATTGCCGTTAATGAGAATAACCTTTTAGCCTACAATATGTCTTTCAGTGAGGTCGCTCAAGCAGTGGCGAATGCCAATATTTTGGTTACGGGGGGTAATATTAAAACAGATGCCGAAGAGTACCTCATTCGAGCGAATAACCGTTCGTATTATGGTGATGAACTTTCCCATTTGATTATCAGGGCAGATGCTTCGGGGCAGACCGTTCGGTTGAAAGATGTCGCTATCATACGTGACCGTTTTGCTGAAAACCCCAGTGCATCGTATTTCGACGGCAATCTATCGGTTAGCGCTTCAATTACAAGTACCAATACCGAAGATTTAATTGGTTCAGCAGAGAAAGTAAAGGAATATATAGAAGATTTCAATCAAAAACACAATAACGTCAAACTCAGCGTGGTGAGTGATCAGTCCACGACCTTGAACCAAAGAACACAACTTTTGACTGAGAATGCCATTATAGGTATGATCTTGGTACTTATTTTCTTATCACTTTTTCTTAATACACGTTTGGCTTTTTGGGTGGCCTTCGGCTTGCCCATCTCCTTTTTGGGAATGTTCATTTTTGCAGGTTATTTTGACGTGACCATCAATGTACTTTCCCTTTTTGGAATGATTATCGTCATCGGTATTTTGGTGGATGATGGAATTGTGATTGCCGAAAATATTTATCAGCACTATGAAAAGGGAAAATCGCCGATTCAGGCCGCAATCGATGGTACGATGGAGGTTATTCCACCTATCGTATCGGCTATAATCACCACCATTTTGGCATTTTCTATTTTTCTATTTTTAGATGGACGGATAGGCGAGTTTTTTGGTGAGGTTTCAGTGATAGTTATTTTGACGCTCGTAGTCTCCTTGGTGGAAGCGCTGATTATTTTACCGGCTCACCTAGCGCATTCGAAGGCGATGCAGCCAATAGAGAAAAAACCTAAAACGAGAATTGGCCAAGCTTTTGCAAAACTTCGGGTCATTAATGAATTGGGTGACCGTTTTATGGTTTGGATGCGTGACAACTTGTACAGCCCAGCTTTGCACTTTGCCCTTCGGTACAAAATTTTGACGTTCGCTTTTTTTGTCATGGCTTTGGTGTTGACCCTAGGTTCTTTGGGAGGTGGTATTGTTCGAACGGCTTTCTTCCCCAGAATAGCGAGTGATCGTGTGGGAGTAGAGTTGTTGATGCCGAATGGTACGAACGAAAAAGTTACTGATTCGATTATAAGTCTGATTGAGGAAAAATCGAAAATCGTCAATCAAGAACTGACGGAAAAGTACTTGAAAGGGACCGGTAAACAAGTTTTCGAGAATACCATAAAGGAAATAGGGCCAGGTTCCTCAGCGGCAACTTTGGTCATCAACCTACTACCGGGGGAAGAGCGACCTGATGCCATACGCTCCGATGTGATAACAAATAGGCTTCAAGAGCTGGTCGGTCCGGTAATCGGGGTCGAAAGTCTAATTTATGGTTCAGGTGGTAACTTTGGTGGTAGCCCGGTATCCGTATCCTTATTAGGGAATAATATTCAAGAACTTAAGGCGGCAAAAGTAGAATTGAAGACCGCATTGGAGAACAATGCACTATTGAAAGATGTGGCCGATAACGATCCAGCGGGTATCAAAGAAATACGTTTAGAACTTAAAGAAAACGCTTATTTGCTGGGATTAGATCTTCGAACGGTAATGAATCAAGTTCGAGCAGGATTTTTTGGAACCCAGGCACAACGATTTCAAAGAGGTCAGGATGAAATCAGGGTATGGGTGCGCTATGATCGAGACAACCGCTCTTCGATAACGGATTTGGATGAAATGCGGATTGCCACCCCGGGGGGGGATAAAGTTCCCCTAAAGGAAATTGCAAACTACACTATAGAAAGAGGCGATGTTGCTATAAATCATCTATTGGGACAACGTGAAATTCAAGTTTCTGCCGATATAAAGAACGATAAAGTCACCAGTGGTACCGATATCATGGCCGAGATAAAAAGTGATATAATGCCTGAAATACAGTCTAAATATCCAACGGTAACTGCCTCTTATGAAGGTCAAAATAGAGAGGCTAATAAAATGACCGCTTCGCTTCAGGCGGTTGGTTTGTCGGTGTTGTTGTTAATTTATATCACAATTGCCTTTACTTTTCGTAGTTTCAGCCAACCCCTATTGCTATTGATTTTGGTACCTTTTAGTCTTACAGCAGTCGCATGGGGCCATTGGATACATGATTTTCCTGTTAATGTTTTATCAATGCTGGGCATTATTGCACTCGTAGGTATTATGGTTAACGATGGTTTGGTACTTATAAGTAAGTTCAATGGTAATCTGCGCCAAGGAATGAAGTTTGACGACGCCATTTTCGATGCAGGACGCTCGCGCTTCAGGGCAATTTTTTTGACATCGGTTACTACCATAGCCGGACTTGCCCCTTTACTTCTGGAAAAGAGTAGACAGGCCCAATTCTTAAAACCAATGGCCATATCGATAGCCTACGGTATTGCATTTGCTACTGTTTTGACGCTACTCTTACTACCCTTGTTTCTTTCGTTTAGTAATAGGATTAAAGTAGGTACTAAATGGCTTTCAACGGGGAACAGGGTTACAAGGGAAGAAGTGGAACGCGCCATAAAGGAACAAAAAGAGGAGCGTCACATGCAGGAGGAACCTGTACACGCCCTAAATGGAGCTTCCGTGAAATTGAACGAGCCCTTCAAAAAAATGGAAGGAAAAGAATAGTGCTAAGAATGAAGAGAATTGTTATAGTTGGCCTCTTACTAACGGTCTTTGGAAACCTTTTTGCCCAAGAAAACGTATTGTCAAAAGAAGATGCCGTAAGTTTGGCACTCGAAAATAATTATGGTATAAAAGTCGCCAAAAATCAAGTGGTGATTGCAGATAATAATCAAAGTTTGTTGAACACAGGTTATTTGCCAAGCCTAACGGGTACTGCGGGGGCGAATTATAATGAGTTGAATAGTAGCACAGCCTATCCAGGCCAATTTGATTCCGATGGCCAAGCTCGGCCAGATCTTGATATCAATCATGCCGAATCACAGTCTTTTAATGCTGGCCTTAATGTTGGTTATACCCTCTTCGATGGTATGGGACGATTTTATAATTATAAGAGGCTGAAGGAACAATACGCCTTAAGTGAGCTACAAGCAAGGGAAACTATAGAGAATACATTACTTCAGCTTTTCAGTGTATATTTTGAGGTAGCTCGACTTTCGGAAAACGAAAATGTTCTGCAACAGGCCTTGGAAATTTCCACTGATCGTATCAAAAGGGCCGAATATTCTTTTGAATATGGCCAAAATACAAAGCTCGACATCTTAAATGCGCAGGTAGATGTGACCAACGACAGCATCAACCTCTTAAATACACAACAACAACTGGTAAATACAAAGCGCGATTTAAATGTAGTTTTGAATCAAAGCCTCGATGCGGTTTACGAAGTGGATACCCTGGTTCGCTTTATCCCCAGACTACAATTGGAAGAGTTAGTGACTCAGGCCAAAGAGAATAATGTTGCTATTCTCCAAACTCGGCGGAATATAGCAATCAATGCGTACGACATTAAGGTTAATAAATCGGGATACTTACCTACGGTTGGTTTAAATGGCTCCTATGGCTGGAATTTAAACCAAAGTGCAGCTACTTCGTTCATTCCCGGGCAGATCATTCCCGGAAGTAATAGAAATAGTCTTAACTTCGGTTTGGGTGCAAGCCTTACTTGGAACCTCTTTGACGGCGGTGGCACTACAGTTCGGGTGAAAAATGCTAAAATTGCATATGAAAACCAAGAATTACTTCAGAAGCAAGTGGCCTTGGAGGTAGATAGGGATATTGCCAATGCCCTGGCTATATATGAAAATCGGCTGACTATTTTCCAGATTCAAGAACAGAATGTATTGACCAACCAGAATAATTTTGAGCGATCCAAAGAACAGTTCCAATTGGGACGTATTACCTCAATTGAATTCCGGCAAGCCCAAATCAATTTATTGAATGCCCAGACAAATAAGAATCTTGCCAAATACGACGCAAAATTGGCCGAACTGCAATTGCTTCAGCTTACAGGTCAATTGCTAAATGTGGAATTATAATAATCTTCTGAGTATAGCTATAAAACACTTCATGCTAGAACGAGCATAACCGTAAGCGCTTTTTAAATTAAAATACTTCCAAGACGAACAACCTTGAGGCCTCCACCAAACCTTCAAGTTGTAATCGATTGCATTTAATTATACTATTAGTTAATTTTTTTGAACAGAAATTATAAATTAGTAGCCATTGGGCGATAAAATTTTCATATTGTGTGTTATTTACAATTATTTTTTCTATTTTCGAAACTGTTAAAAAAATTAACATTTAACAATAAATTAACAAATTAACTTTAACTCAAACACATGCTAAGAAGAAAAATTACTTTTCTGCTGATGGCTATTTCTATGCTATCATTTAACGCAATATTGGGGCAAGTGACCGGTACCGTATCTGACGGTGACGGTGTGCCATTGCCTGGTGCCAGTATTGTTGTTAAAGGAACCACCGTTGGAACTGTAGCCGATTTCGATGGTAATTATGCCATTAATGTCGACGCGAACGGCGTATTAATTTTCAGTTATGTGGGCTTTAAGGCCCAAGAAATTGCTGTAAATGGTAAATCGATTGTAAATGCTTCGTTAGAGGCCGATGCCAGTTTGCTTGATGAGGTTGTAGTTGTTGGTTACGGTACCCAAAAGAAAGGGTCAGTAACAGGTTCTATTGCGACCATTGGGGCTGAATCAATCGAAAAGATTGCTACCTCAAGTAGTATTGATGCGATTAAAGGTCAAGTGGCCGGTGTCGATATTCAGGCAAACGGGGGTAGGCCCGGTGAAAACTCAACAGTTCGTATACGAGGTAGACGCTCGATTTCGGCGTCGAATGATCCATTATACGTCATAGACGGTATTCCGCAGATTAGTGGTAATGATGCTGTAGCCGATATCAATCCGCAAGATATTGAATCTATGAACGTGTTGAAAGATGCCGCGGCAACAGCGATTTACGGATCTAGGGGCGCGAATGGTGTCATTTTGATTACAACAAAGCGGGGCCGCGTGGGGGATACTAAGATTACCTATAGCACGCATTATGGTGTTACTTCGGCTACGCGATTGGTCGACATGATGGATGGTGAGCAGTTCGCAGATCTAAAACGTGAATCGAGAAGAAGGCCCGCCAATGAGGGAGACCCTAGTTGGAACGGGACTATTCCCGCTGACGATGTTGTTTTCGAAGATCCTATTGAATTAGAGTCGATAGCTCTAGGGCGTTCGACAGATTATTTGGATTTGGTTTTGAACAATGGTTGGCAGACTAATCATCAGGTCAGTGTCAGTGGTGGTTCGGAAAAAACGAACTTTAATACTTCTGTGGGTTATTTTAACGAGCAAGGTATTATCAGTAATATGGATTTCGAACGTTTTACGGGTAGGTTGAACCTTGATCACAAAATTAGCGATGTATTTAAAGTAGGTATGTCTTTTACCGTATCGCACTCCATTCAAAACTACGGTTCGAATGCCGTAATGGGAGAATCGCTTTCGAATAACCCGCTTGGAGTTCCTTATGATGCCAACGGGGAAGTAATATTTTTACCTACCAATGACGGTATCCGTACGAACCCCTTAAGTGAATTGGTCGATGGTGCTTTTATTGATGAGCGTAAAGTCACTCGGGTCTTCGTTCCGGTTTATTTAGATATCAATATCGCTGAGGGCCTAAAATGGACCACCAATTTCGGTCCTGATATCCGTTATTATAGAAGAGGTGAATTTAGGGGTAGCTTGACTAACGATAACAGGGGAGGCCCGGGAGACGCCGATGTTGAAAACGTACAAAACTTTGGATATACCCTAGAGAATATTCTAAATTATAATAAGTTGTTTAACGATAGACATAATTTTGGTGTGACCTTGCTACAAAGTATACAGAGTTCAAGGAGGGAGCAGTTTCTTACGGAAGTATCCAACATTCCCTATGAAGAACAACAGTTTTATAACATGTCTACGGCTTCTGTAAAAGGCAATATCGATTCCGATTTGGAGGAATGGACCTTGGCTTCGTTCATGGGAAGGGTGAATTATGATTTTGATGGTAAATATCTTTTCCAGGCTTCACTGAGAGCAGATGGGTCTTCCAGATTGGCAGAGGGTAAGAAATGGAATTACTTTCCAGGAGTTTCAGCTGGTTGGAGAATTTCCCAGGAAGATTTCTTATTGGATTCGAATACTATTTCCGATTTAAAATTGAGACTGTCTTACGGAGAGGTTGGTAATACTTCCGTGAATCCTTATCAAACCCAAGGTACGTTGGGGGCATCTAATTATGCCTTCGGTGAACAATCCGCTTTAGGATTTACCTTGAGTGAAATCCCGAATAGTAGTTTGGGCTGGGAGGTTTCTAAAACAATAGATGTTGGTCTTGATTATGGTTTTCTTGGTAACAGAATAAGTGGATCTTTTGATTACTTCTCTACAAAGACTTCTGCACTTCTTTTAGATAGAACCTTGCCACCATCTTCCGGCTATTCCAGTGTTTTTCAAAACGTCGGGTCAACAGCGACGCGGGGTGTGGAATTTGGTATCAATGGCGATGTCGTACGAAATCAGACTCCCGAAGGATTCAATTGGAATATAGGGTTCAATATCGCCAGTTATAAAGAAGAGATTACCGAGTTACCGTTGAAAGATGAGAACGGTAACTCTTTGGATGATCTTGGAAATAGATGGTTTATCGGGCAGCCCGTCAATGTCTTCTACGACTATGAAAAAATAGGTATCTATCAGACCAGTGAGGAGGCTTTGGCCGGCAGCGCCGAAAGTAAAGTGCCCGGGGAAATCAAGTTAAAAGATCAAAATGGTGATGGTGTAATTACCGATGAAGATCGAATTATTTTAGGAACTGATATCCCTGATTTTTATGGTGGAATTACCAATACTTTTAATTACAAGGGCTGGGATCTAAGTTTCTTCTTTTATTTCCGTCAAGGTCAGATGATACGTTCACGTTTTCATGATAGCAATAACGGGCTCTTCGGTCGCTATAACAATCTAGATGTCGATTACTGGACTATAGATAATCCGACAAACGATTCGCCAAGACCTAACGAAAATCAAGAAAGCCCTCAAAACGCTTCTACCATGTCTTACTTTGATGGTAGTTATGTAAAACTTCGTAATTTGACATTGGGGTATAATTTTCCAAGTTCGTTGACCAAAAAATTAAATATTTCTAATTTACGATTGTATTTGGCAGGCCAAAATTTATGGTTCTTGACCGACTTTGAGACTTTTGATCCTGAAGTATCGGAAGAAGATGATGATGGTGGAAATGGTGTTTCGAGTAGTACGGTACCCAGTAACAAAATGTTCTCTGTTGGTTTGAACGTAACTTTTTAAAAAAATAGTGTTGAAAAACGATATAAATAAAATATTATGAAAGGAAAAAAATATACACTTTTGCTCTTGGTACTGCTATTTATACTGCAGTCGTGTGAGCAATTTTTAGAAGAAGAATTGGTTTCCGACGTTTCTTCGGGAACCTATTATACTACCGAAGACGGATTGGAAGATGCCGTCGATGCTACCTATGCTTGGCTCAAGGGGTTCTATGGCCCTGAACGAGGATTTACAATGACGACTTTTGGAACGGATATCTTTACCAATGGTGCGGATGGTAGCCATAAGCGGGTAAATCTCTATGACGGTTCATTCAATGCGACTGAAAGCTATGTTAATGATTCATGGAGAGATTGGTACCGTGGGGTCAATCAGGCAAATGCCGTGATAAATCGCTCTGCGCAAGTAGAAATGGACGAAGCTAAGAAGACTTTGAGATTGGCGGAAGTTCGTTGGTTAAGGGCTTTTTATTACTACGATATTGTTAGAACCTACGGTGATGCCCATTTGAGTTTGGAAGAAACCGAAGGTGTAGAAGTCGAAGCCAATAAAACTGCAGCCTCCGAAATATATAGCCAGGCCATTGTTCCCGATCTGGAATTTGCCATAGCAAACCTGCCGGCCGTTCAAGATGACTATGGACGTGCGACCAAGGCAGCTGCCGAATTTTTATTGGGCAAAGTTTTGTTAAGGCGCAGTTATACTTCGTATGCAGCCAGTGATGATGCCTCTAGGGCCGAAGCTCTTTTTAGTAATGTAATCAATAACTACGGTTTTGCATTGCTAGATGATTATGGTGATTTATGGGATATCAACAACCAAGAGAATTCTGAAATCGTATGGAACTTGACCATTGCTAAGGCATTGGTCGATGACGGTACTGATGGTGAGGGCCATAGGGGGCATTTGTATTTTTTAATGGAATATGATGTACGGCGGGGTATGAGCAGGGATGTTGCCAATGGTAGACCTTGGAAACGATTTAGACCAACACCCTTTATGTTAGGACTTTGGGATCGAACTATTGATACACGGTATGATTCTGGCTTTAAACATGTCTGGTATGCCAATAACGAAGTAAGTGATGAACGGGGGACTTTGGCAATAGGTGATACCGCTTTGTATATTCCGGGTCCGGGAAAAGATATCGAATGGCCACAATCTAGAAAAGATGCGGCACCTTATGAGGTGTATACTGCTGACGATTATACCGAAAGAGTTTATCCTTCGGTAAATAAATGGATCGACCCTACAAGACCAGATCGACAACATACGCCAGGGCAACGTGATGTGGTATTGATGCGGTTGGCCGATGCTTATTTGTTGCGTGCCGAAGCTCGATTGAAGCAAAACAATGCAGCGGGGGCGGCCGCTGATATAAACGTGGTCCGTGAGAGAGCTGCAGTTCCTGGTCAGGAGGCTGCCATGCAGATATCTGCAGGTGATGTAGACCTTGACTTTTTGTTGGACGAACGTGCTAGGGAAATGTATGGTGAGCACGCTCGCTGGTGGGATTTAACGCGCACAGGAAAATTAGTGGAAAGGGTTAGGTTGCATAATGTGCAGGCTGCACCGAACATTCAAGACTATCACGTGTTGAGGCCTATCGGTCAAGATCAAATTGATAGAACGGTGGGCGGTTATCCACAGAATCCGGGATATCCTCAGTAAGAATTGATATTTGATTAGCAAACAAAGGGCCGATACACTAGTATTGGCCTTTGTTTTTTTATTTTTGAATGACATTAATAATATAAGATGGAAAAAATAGGTTTTGGTATTATTGGTACAGGGTCGATTGTGAACACCTATGTGAAATGTATTAGTGAGTTGGCTCAGGCTAAATTGGTTGGTCTTTATACAAAATCTAGCGCTAGAATAGAAAGCGCGCAAAAAGAATTCGGTGTACCGGTTTTTGATAATATGGAGCAATTTCTTGAACAATCGGATATTGATATCGTTTGCGTGTGCAATGAAAGTGGCAACCATGGGGAGGCAATCAAAGCGGCTGCAAAAGCTGGTAAACATGTGCTTTCTGAAAAGCCTATAGAGGTTACGTTGCAAAAAATAGATGCGATAATCAAAGTATGTGAACAGCAAAAAGTAAAGTTAGGGTGCACGTTGCAGAATAGATGTAGTCCTGAGTACGTTGAACTTTACAATGTGGTGAGTCAAGGAAAGCTGGGTAAATTGTTGATGGGGAATGCGCATATCAATTGGTATCGTCCAACGGAATATTATAAGAACAATCCGTGGCGGGGTACTATGCAGTTGGATGGAGGTGCGGCTTTCATGAACCAGGGAGTGCATACGATCGATTTGCTCTTGAACGTCATGGGACCGGTTAGTTCAGTCTTTGGAAATGTAAAGACTATGGTTCATGATATTGAGGGGGAGGATGTTGGTTCGGCCATACTTTCCTTTGCCAACGGGGCAATGGGTACGATAACGGGGGGTACGGCACTCTATCCGGGATATCCGGAAAAATTGGAGGTATACGGCGAAAATGGCAGTATTCTTATGGAAGGTGGAAAAATTGTACAATGGAACGTTAAGGGGCTTCCGCGACCATCATCCACTCCAACAGGTGAAATGGGTAGCGGGGCAAGCGACCCTATGGCGATAACCCATTTAAATCATAAAAAAGTTATAGAAGATATGATGGCTGCAGTACGGGAAAGTCGTTCACCAATGGTCGATGGTGCCGAGGCGCGAAAAGCGGTCGAGGTCATTACTTCCATTTATAAATCGTCAGACGAAGCACGAGTTGTTTCTTTATAATCCGATTACGACCCTTCGATTTTTTGGGGGGCAAATAACTTTTGGTGTTAAATATGTACGAACACTTTTTTCAATGTCCTTATTGCTGGGAAGAAATATCGATGCTATTGGATCCGTCGGTTTCTGAACAGACTTATGTTGAAGACTGCGAAGTGTGCTGTAACCCTATTTCGGTTTCGCCTAAATTTGTGAATAACGAATTGGTTGGGTTTGAGGCTAATGGCACCGGCCAATAACGATTATTCTAGCAAGGTATTCAAAACTGGCAATTTGATATTTTTAAATTTGATCTGTTGAATTTCAGCTTTCTAATTGGCCCGACTAGACGGAATTTAATCCACGACCTCTATTTTGCCACCGAAAACTTTGTCCTTTTCTATCTGTTTCGGATTGCCATAGATATAGATAGATCCGCCGGCGCGAACTTTGGCCTCAACCCTTTCTGATGCTTTTACATCAGCTCGACCGCCAGCGCTTACAGTTACTTTGGTAGTACCCGTGTCCAAGGCTTTGTTATACACTTTTCCACCTGTATTGACCATGACCTCTTGCACTTTGGCATTTCCGGTCAAGGTGATTTCGCCACCGGAAACCGATTTGGTATAGAGGTCCTTAATGTCGACCTTTATATCGATTTGCCCGCCTTCCTGGGTTTTTATTTCGACGCGCTCACCTGTAATTGTCTCTTTTGAGTCTATTTTTGCATTTTCATTAGCATCTAGGAGTTTAAGGGTTTCCGAATAGTAGAGGGTAGCTTTGGCTTCGTCCCCATCCATGAAATTATCGAATTCCATACGTACTTTTAATAGCCCGTCTTTATTCGAAATGTTTACTTCATCTTTGTCATCTCCTGTAATTTCCAATCTATTTTCATTACTTTTTACCAGCGTAACGATAATACGGTCATACACTTTGATTTCCGTAAATTTTTCGAGTTCCTTAATATTTCTCTTTTGGGCTAGTAAGAATATCGGGGAAATAACTGCTATAAATAAAATAATATTGTTTTTCATTTTTTTGATATATGTATTACGGTAGCGCTAAGTTGCGACTGGCAAAATTAGCATATCAAAAGTACTATATTTTCCTAAAAATCGATATTAGAAGCTTAAACTTCATTTAAAACTTTATTAAGGGGCAGTATTAAAAAAGTTTTTGCAATGCACAAAGAATCCATATCTTGGGACGCGAATTAAAAAATAGAAGATGAAGCATCGTATTGGTAAAAGGTTAAAGGGTTTTTGTTGTTTGGTTTTTGCGGGAGGACTCCTATTGGTCTCCTGTAAATCTGCAAAACCGGCAGCGGCTGAAAGCGCAACGGGTGTAGTAGCGGTAAAAGAACTGCCAAGACCTGCAGATTTCGTCCAACAAGTTCCGGGAACCGATGTTTCGTTTGAAATGGTAGGTATTCCTAAAGGAAGTTTTAAAATGGGAAGTCCTGAGTCAGAAGCAGAGAGAAAAGCGGATGAGGGACCCCAAAGGGAAGTTGAGCTAGATGCTTTTTATATGGGCAAGTATGAACTTACTTGGGAAATTTTTGAACTTTTCTTTAAACAGAACCAAGAGCTTTTTGTAAAGCTAGAGAATGATAGGGTAATGAAAATAGATGCCATTACTAGGCCAAGTCCGCCATACGAAGACCCTTCATACGGCATGGGTAAGAAAGGGTTTCCTGCGGTGAGTATGTCTGCTTATTCGGCCTTGGTTTTTTGCAAATGGCTAAGCACGGTGACCGGAAGGTTTTACAGGCTTCCAACAGAGGCCGAATGGGAGTACGCCGCAAGGGCAGGTACAAATGAGGCCTATAGTTTTGGAGATACTACTGTCGATTTAGATGCCTATGCGGTCTATTATAAAAATGCTGATGGCAAATATGCAAAGGTCGGGACAAAAAAACCCAATCCATGGGGACTTTACGATATGCACGGAAATGCCGCAGAATGGACTTTGGACGAATATAAGGAAGATGCCTATGCAACTTTGGAAAACAAAAATCCATGGTTGACCCCTAAGGTTATCCACCCGCGAGTATATCGTGGTGGTTCGTGGGATGATGATGCCAAAGTACTTCGTTCGGCTTCTAGATCGGCATCGAGTTTGAAGTTGCAGAAACGCGACCCTCAAATCCCAAAAAGTTTTTGGTGGTTCACTGATTCCAATTTTGTGGGATTTCGTTTGGTAAGTCCCGAACCCCAGCCAAGTGCTGAAGAACAAGCAAAATTCTGGCAGACCGTATTGGACGAGTAGGTTTATTGGGAAAAGATGGAAATCCAAGAATTAAAAATTTTCTCGCAGAATATAAATGAGCAAGAAAGTTTCTATTCAGATGTATTGGGTTTCGATTGTATACGCACTTCGGCTTCAACATTGGAGGTAATTACCAAAGAAAACAAGTTGATATTTGAGAAGTCTGACACCATGTCTTACTATCATTTTGCCTTTCTAATACCTCCAAAATCTTTAGAATCGGCAATAGCTTATATAGAAGATAGATCTATCGAGTTATTGAGATTAAGGAATGATAAAGTTATTTATTTTGATTCCGGAAAGGCTATTTATTTCTATGATAAAGACGCAAATATTGTTGAATTTATCGAAAGGCCTACGTTGAAGTATAGGTCGCAAAATACATTTTCGGCCAATAGTATTATTAAGGTAAATGAAATAGGTCTTCCTGTAAAAAATCCGTTGCAAGCAGCCGAAAGACTAGTGCACGAGTTCAACGTTGAACCATTAGATGAAATTGGTTTCAATGACGTGTTTTGTTGGGTAGGAGATTACAACGGTGTGATTATTGTGGTGAAGGAAGGAAGAAATTGGTTGCCCACGAATAGACCTGCAATAAGAAATGATTTTTCAATTTGGTATAAAGATCAGGGGAAAGTAACCGGTTTAAAGTTCGAGAACAACGAGATCAGCCGATTGTTGAATGATGGTGAACGACTCCTTTGGAGTTAATATTTTTAATTGAGGCTATAAAAATATCCGACAATTGATAGAAATCAATGTCTTGCGGTTTTTAAATTAAATATAATAGTAGACAAATGAAAAAAGCTTTTATTTTTATGTTCCTAGGTCTAACGTTGAATGCGTTGGCACAAGATACGTACTCACTTTCATCTGAGAGTACATTGACAATTGATGGTTCATCGACCATTCATGATTGGACGGTTACCGCTAATACCTTGTCCGGAACCTTAAAGGCTACTACCGCTGCACTAAATGAGGTTTCTTTTGAAGTGCCTGTAGAAGATATTATAAGCGAGCGAGGGGCGGCTATGGACAAAAAAATGCACGAAGCTTTGAGAAAAGAAGAACATCCAAAGGTGATTTTTTCATTAAAGGATGTTAGCAATCTGGGAGAGGAAAATCAAACACTTTCAGGTGTGTTGAACATCGCAGGTGTTGAAAAAGAGGTAGAAATTGAGACGAAAGTGGTGCAAGCAGATGGTAAATTGAAATTAAGCGGGGCCAAAGGACTAAAATTGGCAGATTTTAATATGGAGCCTCCCACGGCCATGTTCGGTTCTATTGTGGTAGGTGAAGATGTAACCGTAAACTTTGATTTGACCTTCACTAAAGAATAAAGAACCATTTTTAGAGGCTTTCTATAATTTTAAATCTGCAATTGTTGTGGGTTTGCAGACTGTGAACTTTTTCTCCAATTAATTGTTATCATAATAGAAGTATTGAATACTGTCTTTTGTACTGCCTGAAAGTATTATTTTTTCCTATTCAAAGCCGAAATATACTGCGTCGTTGGCAAAATAATAACTATTTAGAGTCAAAAAGGTTTCTAGGCTTATCATTAGGAAATCACTAACTTTATAGGCAATAATTTTTACTTTAATGAAACAAAAGCTAGGCATTTTCGTCATTCTTGCAATTTTGGTCGGGGTTCTCTTTGCCCTGAAGCAAGGTGTGTTCACCTTTAAGAGCGGCGAATATACGAAGGTGAAGATACCCGATGTGGTCGACTACAACTTCCATATTAAGCCCATACTTTCCGACAATTGCTATACCTGCCATGGCCCCGATGCCAATCAGCGCAAGGCGGACCTGAGGCTCGACCTTGAAGAAAATGCCTTTGCCGAGCTGCCTGAAAACCCTGGCAAACATGCGCTTGTAGCCGGCAGGCCGAATATGAGCATGCTATACCAGCGTATTGTTTCGGAGGATGCGAACGAGGTCATGCCACCCTCCGATTCACAATTGAAGCTCAAACCCCACGAGAAGGAACTGATTAAGAAATGGATCAAACAGGGCGCCAACTTCGAAAAGCACTGGGCCTATATTCCGCCCGAGAAATCCGAACTTCCCAAAACGGTAACGACCGATTGGGGGCATAATGAGATAGATGCCTTTATACTCGAGAAGTTGGAGGAGAACGAGCTCGTGCCTTCCAAGCGTGCTGAAAAAGACGTTCTTTTGCGCAGAATAGCATTGGCCCTTACTGGTCTTCCGCCGACGGAGGATCAAATAGAAAAACTGGAAAAAGATCCGTCGGAGGAAGGTCTTGAGCGCCTCGTCGATGAATTTCTGGCCTCCCCGGCCTATGGCGAACGTATGACCCAGACCTGGCTTGACGTTGCCCGCTATGCCGATTCTCATGGTTATCAAGACGACAGCTACCGTACCATGTGGCCCTGGCGCGATTGGGTGATCCATGCGTTCAACGAGAACCTTCCTTACGATGAATTCCTTACCTGGCAATTGGCGGGCGATCTCTTGCCCAACGCCACCAAAGAACAAATCTTGGCCACCGGTTTCAACCGCAACCACCCCATTACCCAGGAAGGCGGGGTTATCCAAGAAGAATACCGGTCCAATTATGTAGTGGACCGTACCAATACCTTGGGCAAGGGCATTTTGGGCATCACTCTTGAATGTGCCAAATGCCATGACCATAAATACGATGCCATATCCCAGAAAAATTACTTCGAGGTCTACTCCTTCTTCAACCAAGTGAATGAAAAGGGTCTGCAAATGGATGCCGTTCAGGCCAAGAACCAAAAATATTTTGCCGATGCACCCTATATCACCATAACCCAAGAGGAGACTAAGGGTGTACTCGACTTCATCAATATGAAGGAGAACGAAAAAATAAACGTAATGGTCATGAACGATTCGGCACCAAAGGAAAATTATGTGTTGAACCGTGGCAATTATGATGACCCCACCGATGAAGTGTTACCGGGAACCCCGGAACGCATCTACCCCTTTTCAGAAGACCTGCCCAAGAACAGATTGGGCCTCGCAAAATGGGTGACCAGTACCGATAACCCGCTCACGGCCCGCGTTTTTGTAAACCGTACCTGGTCGATGTTGTTCGGTAAGGGGTTGGTGGAAACCGAAGAGGATTTCGGGGTACAGGGCAGTTTGCCTACCCATCCCAAATTGTTGGATTGGCTTTCCAAGGATTTTATGGAGAATGGCTGGGACATCAAATACTTGTTGAAGAAAATAGTGCTTTCTGCCACGTACCAACAAAGTTCAGAGCTCAAGCCCGAACTGAAAAAGGCCGACCCTGAAAACAAATTGTTGGCACGGGCACCGCGTTTCAGAATGAGCGGTGAGATGATTCGTGATTATGTACTGGCTACCAGTGGTGTACTAAATCGCGAAATTGGAGGGCCAAGTGTAAAACCGTATCAGCCCGCCGGGCTGTGGGAGGAGACCAATGCCGGAGGCAATCGGGGTGTTTTGACGAAATACGTGGAAGATGAGGGCGAAAAGTTGTATAGGCGTTCCCTGTATACGCTGTGGAAACGCACATTGCCGCCTCCCACCATGTCGATCTTCGATGCCCCGAACCGCGATTTTTGCGAAGTGAGGCGTCAGAAGACCAATACGCCATTGCAGGCGCTTGCCCTGCAGAACGATGTACAGATGTTGGAAGCCGCACGGGTTTTGGCACAGAACGAAGTGGCCTCAAGTACCCATTCCGACTCCCTAGTTCAGGATGTGTTTAGGAATATATTGGTGAGAAAGCCCCGAAAGGAGGAACTGCAAACTTTGGAACTGTACTATGAAGATGCATTCCAGAAGTTTTTGGAGAGCAAGGAAGATGCCGAAAAATTGTTGGCCGTCGGGAATTACGAAAAGCGGGATACGGATCCCGTGAAGACCGCTGCCCTGATGCTTACGGCACAGGTCATCTATAATTTGGATGAGACCATTACGATAGAATAAAATCATGGAAAAAGACAAAACAAACAATGAAAGCCCGTTAAAGGTAAACCGGAGGCATTTTTTTTCCCAGTTGAGCGTGGGTATCGGTTCTTTGGCACTAGGGTCGTTATTGATACCCGACCTTTTTAAAAGGCAACAGGATGTTCTGACCGGTAGGGCTTTGGGAATACCCCATTTCGCGCCCAAGGCCAAACGCGTTATCTATCTATTCCAGGCCGGGGCGCCCTCGCAACTGGAAACTTTCGACCACAAACCTACGCTGCGAAAACGGATGGGCGAGGATCTGCCCGAATCGATTAGGAACGGACAGCGATTGACGGGAATGACTTCGGGACAGGACAAGTTCCCCCTGATGCCCCCTGCGGTGAAATTCAACCAACATGGAAAAAGCGGGGCCTGGGTCAGTGATTTTTTCCCCCATATCGCCAAAATCGCTGACGAGATCTGTATCGTAAGAAGTATGCATACCGAGGCAATCAACCATGACCCGGCCATTACCTTTTTTCAAACGGGAAGCCAACAGGGGGGCAGGCCCAGTATGGGGTCGTGGATGAGCTATGGGCTTGGCAGCGAGAACAAGAACCTTCCTTCTTTTGTGGTACTCACATCCCGTGGAAAAGGCAATAGCCAAGGTCTGTATTCCAAGCTATGGTCGAGCGGGTTCCTTGATTCTAAACATCAGGGGGTATTGCTGCGTGCAGGAAAGAATCCGGTACTTTACCTTAACGATCCCGAGGGTATATCCCGTTCCGACAAGCGCCATCTGCTCGACAACGTATCGTCGCTGAACAAATTGCACCATGTAGAAACGGGCGACGACGAGATAGAATCGCGTATCGCACAATATGAGATGGCCTACCGCATGCAGATGTCCGTACCCGATGTCATGGATATTTCGAAAGAACCGGAATCGATTATAAAATTATATGGTGAAGATTGCCAAGTACCCGGCACCTATGCCGCAAATGCCCTACAGGCCCGAAGGTTGGCCGAGAACGGGGTCAGGTTCATACAATTGTACCACCAAGGATGGGATCAACACGGTAACCTGCCCAATGAAATGGCGGGTCAGGCAAAGGATGTCGATCAGGCTTCTGCGGCATTGATACTCGATCTGAAACAAAGGGGCATGCTGGAGGATACCCTGGTCATTTGGGGCGGCGAGTTCGGGCGCACCAACTACTGCCAGGGGAAGTTCGACCCAGAAAACTATGGAAGGGACCATCACCCCAGGGCATTCAGTATCTGGATGGCCGGTGGGGGCATCAAACCGGGGATTACCTATGGCCAGACCGATGAATTCGGGTACAACGTCGTTGAGAACCCGGTACATATAAATGATTTTCACGCTACGCTATTACATACTATGGGCCTACAGCACGAGCAGTTGACCTATAAATATCAAGGGCGCCGATTCCGATTGACGGATGTGGCGGGTAATGTTATAAAAGATTTGTTGGCATAACCTATGACATCCACCGCTACAAAAAATCGAAGGGTCGATTTACTCATTTTTGGCCTTTCCGTATTTCTCGTGTTCTGCTTGATCTTCGAGTCGTTCCTACGGCTACCGAACCTCATTGCTTGGTTGGGGCGTTGGCATCCGTTGATTCTGCATTTTCCCATTGTTCTTTTGTTGATCGCAGCTTTTTTGGGGCTAACTGGAAAAAATGTACCCAGGGCATTGCTTACCGTAGCAACTATTACCGCCTTGGTAACAGCTATTTCAGGTTTTTTTCTGGGCAAGGAGGTCATGGAAAAGGGCAATCTGCTGTTTTGGCACCAATGGCTGGGGGCCGGTACCGCCCTAGTGGCAGTCGTGTGGTATTGGCTCGACGGAGAAGGTTTTGGAAAGACCGTTTACACCAAAGCGCTTCAGGGACTACTGGTCGTTCTGGTCGGATTCACGGGGCATTTCGGGGGTATGATTACCCACGGGGAAAACTTCCTGGCGCTACCCACTAAAAAGGATATGGACGGACCGATACCCGACAATCCGTTGATCTACCAACACGTAGTGGCACGAATACTGAAGAATAACTGTGTTTCCTGCCATAATCCAAACAAGCAGAAAGGCGAATTGTTGATGACCGATCTTGACGGACTTTTGAAGGGGGGGGAGAGCGGGAGCACTTTGGTCCCCGGAGACCCTGAAAAAAGCGAGATTATTAAAAGGTTGCACCTTCCCATGGCCGATGAGGAACATATGCCGCCTGAGGGGGAAAAGCCATTGAGCACCAACGAAATACAAATTTTAGAACGTTGGATCGCCCTCGGGGCTTCCGATACGGTACGCCTGAATCATTTGGGTGCCAACGAACCCCTGGCCTCCCTAGTCAAGGAAATGATGGTGCCCGACCCCATGGAAAAATGGGCCAAACTGCCCAAGGTGGCCGATAGTACCATTCAACGGTTGAGTTCTGATTACCTGACCATCGGACGGATCGCCGGAAATACAGATGCGCTGCACATCAATATGTACAAACCACCCAAATACGATTCCCGATTGATATTGGACCTGAAGGCCATCAGCAAGAACATCGTGCAGATGGACCTTAGTGGGCTGCCCATAGGTGAACAGGAGATGGAACTGGTCGGAAGCTGTGATAATCTGGAATGGCTTGAGGTCGATCGTACCCCGATCAACGATACCCAGATCGAAGGTCTTAAAAACCTCTCGAACCTGCATACCCTGAAAGTATACGGTACCGATATCGGGGACCCAAGTGCTGCCGTTTTTAAGAATTTGACAAAATTGAAAAGTTTGTATCTATGGGATACCAACATATCGCAAAGCGCTTTGGACAATTTACGGAATGTGGCCCCGGCGCTTTTGATAGATAACGGGATCGATGCGGCAATCCAACCATTTTTTGTAGGTGCGGATTCCATTCCAACATCCGACGACGGGGACAAGTCAATCCAGTAGATCGATGCGGGAAAACGTAGGCCGCGCGAAGTCCACCCGTATTTTTGGCCAAATTCGATTTCAATACAGTATTCGTTAATGGATTTGATATGTTTTTGTAATTTACCAAGGTGCCAAGAGTGACTAATAACCTAGTATATTAAAATTGAAATTTGACCAATTTAGACTAGAACAATCTATATAATTAAAACATTATGAAATTAATACGATTTGGAGCGAAAGGAAATGAAAAACCCGGAGTACAATTGGAAGATGGGAAACGACTTGATGTTTCTGGTTTCGGTCAAGATTATGATGAAGCCTTTTTTGGAGGTGATGGACTGCAACAGCTGAAAAATTGGTTGAGCGGGAACGCGGATACTTGTCCGGTGGTAGATGCCGGTGTTCGTTTAGGCGCACCGCTTTGTCGCCCTTCAAAAATAATCTGCATTGGCTTGAATTATGCCAAGCACGCCGCTGAAAGTGGTATGGAAGTGCCCAAGGAGCCGGTTTTGTTTTTTAAAGCAACTTCGGCCATAGTAGGTCCGAATGATGACGTTATTATTCCAAAAGGAAGTGAAAAAACCGATTGGGAAGTCGAGTTGGCCGTGGTGATCGGTAAAAAGGCATCTTATGTTTCCGAAGCTGACGCCATGGATCATGTTGCAGGGTATGTGTTGCACAACGATTATAGCGAACGGGCATTTCAAATAGAGCGCAGCGGTCAATGGGTCAAAGGAAAAAGTTGTGATACCTTTGCTCCTTTAGGTCCATTTATTGCCACTCCCGATGAAATTAGTGATCCGCACAATCTAGATTTGTGGTTAATGGTAAATGGAGAAAAATTGCAGCATAGTAACACTTCCGATTTTGTTTTTGATATTCCGACCTCGATAAGTTATATCAGCCAGTTTATGACATTGTTACCCGGTGATATTATTTCAACGGGAACGCCTTTTGGTGTGGGACTGGGCTTTAATCCACCACGCTATTTAAAAGCTGGCGATGTGGTCGAATTGGGTATTGAAGGACTTGGTGTTTCCAGGCAATCGGCCATAGCATATGGGGAAGTTTAGCAATAATTTCTTTTTTGATTGATTTTGCAGTTATCGAATCTATATTTTTTAGTAACTTCGCGGCACATTTTTGGATTTTTTCCAAGAATGGACGACTAGGTCGCGTAGCTCAGCTGGATAGAGCATCTGCCTTCTAAGCAGACGGTCGAAGGTTCGAATCCTTCCGCGATCACCAATGTTTATGGGGCTTCCGATTTTTCGGGAGCCTTTTTTTATGGAAGTGGTACAACATAGGTACAACAAATAACTTCTCCGTTAATTCTTAGGGATCCCTCTGTGTTTATTATCATTAAGGTATTTTCTACCCTTTAAAAATACAGTCCTTCAGACATGAATATTATTTTGTGATTTCTTGTTTGAAATACAATCAAATGAAAATTACATATTGCGTAATTCGATACGATTTTTGAAAATCGCTGAAAATT